>NZ_JBSGSS010000021.1:0-92189 GCF_053606985.1 Nocardia sp. NPDC055165 | reverse complement strand
GCCTACGCCCCGGCGCCTGACCGGCGGCCCGGCCGCGGACCGGCCACTTCGTGGCCGTCCCTCCCTAGGGGTCGGGAGTGCGGTGGCTGGGTTGGGTGGGTTGTTGAAGACGGGGACGGGTTGGGTGTGGGCGGTGGGTTGTTGAGGAGGGGGACGGGCTGGGTGTGGGCGGTGGGTTGTTGAGGAGGGGGACAGGCTGGGTGTGCGGAGTGGTTGGTGGGGAGGGGGACTGGCTGGGTGTGGGGTGTGGGGAATGCGGTGGGTGGCTCGTAATAGTCGTTTGCGGGGCGGGTAATCAACGAGACGGTTGCCACGTGGGGACTTCGCTGCCGGGATCGGCGTGGGCGGCTACCGTCTATACATGACTGGACCGGCGCCCCTTGACCTTGCTTCGATCCGACGCGCACCGAAGGCCTTGCTGCATGATCACCTCGATGGTGGTCTGCGGCCCTCGACGGTGCTAGAGCTGGCCGCTGATTGCGGTTATGACGAATTACCCGCTGCCGATGCCGAGGGTTTGGGGGCGTGGTTTCGTGACGCCGCCGACAGCGGATCGCTCGAGCGGTATCTGGAGACGTTCGCGCACACGGTCGCGGTGATGCAGACCCCGGAGGGGCTGCGCAGGGTGGCGCGGGAGTGCGCGATCGACCTCGCCGCTGACGGAGTGGTGTACGCGGAGGTGCGGTTCGCGCCCGAGCAGCACCTCGAAAAGGGCCTCACGCTCGACGAGGTGGTCGAGCACACCCTCGCGGGGTTCCGGGAGGGCGAGGCGATCGCGGCGGAACAGGGCAACGTCGTTCGGGTGACGTGTCTGCTCACGGCGATGCGGCACGCGGCGAGGTCGCGGGAGATCGCGGAGCTGACCGTGCGGTTCCGGGATGCCGGGGTGGGCGGGTTCGACATCGCGGGCGCCGAGGCGGGATTTCCTCCCACCCGGCACCTGGACGCGTTCGAGTATCTGCGAGCCAATCACGCGCACTTCACGATTCACGCGGGTGAGGCGTTCGGCCTGCCGTCGATTCACGAGGCGCTGGCGTTCTGTGGCTGCGATCGGCTGGGCCACGGCGTGCGCATCACCGACGACATCAGCGTCCCGGGCGACATCGAGGACGCCCAGCTCGGCCTCGTCGCGAACTACGTGCGCGATATGCGGGTGCCGCTGGAACTGTGTCCCTCGTCGAATGTACAGACCGGCGCGGTGCCCTCGCTGGACAAGCATCCGTTCGACCTGCTGGCCCGCCTGCGCTTCCGGGTCACCGTCAACACCGACAACCGCCTGATGAGCGACACCTCCATGAGCGAGGAGATGCTCAAGCTGGTCGACACCTTCGGCTACGGCTGGAGCGACCTGGAACGCTTCACCATCAACGCCATGAAGTCGGCCTTCATCCCGTTCCCGGACCGGCTGAAGATCATCGACGAAGTGATCAAGCCGGGTTACGCGGTCCTGCTCGGTTGACATGAATCAGGGGTGGCACCGTATCGGTGCCACCCCTGATCTGTCGAGAACTACTCGCTGACGAGGCGTGCTTCGAACGCACGCTGCAAGTCGCGGAACTGCTGGGCCTCCGACGCGTACGGCGGGTTCGGCGCCATCCGGTTCGGATCCGGGTTGAGCAGGTACGAGACGTACCAGCCCAGCGGGTTCGACTGTGCGAGAGCCGTTTCCACGCTGTCGTCATCGGCGTAGTCGGCCGCGTCGCTGAACAGTTCGACCGCGAGGTCGAGCTGTTCGATATCGACCGCCTCTGGTCCCTCGGCCAGATCGTCGACCAGACCGGTGAGCACGTAGACGTTCTCGTCGGTCACCTCGACCTCGAGCGAACCGTCCACCGCCGCGGTCTGCACCTCGGCGTAGGTCGACACCCGCGACAGCTCGTGCTCGTGATCGTCGGCCAGGTAGCGGGCCAGTGCGCGCTCGGAACCGAAGACGGTGATGGTGCTGCCGTCACCGAGGAAGATCGGCTCGTCGTCGAGGTAGCAGCGCAGGGTGAACTGCTCGCCGTCGGAGGTGACGATCTTGACGGGGTCGATGCCGACCTCGTCCCAGAAGGATTCCTCTTCGTCCTCGTCGGCCGCGGAGAGGTCGACGTTCTCGAACTCTTCCTCCTCCTCGGCGGCATCGTCGGCGTCGACCTCGTTCTCCTCGGCCGCCAGCAGCTCCGCCTCGGCGACGGCCACCGCGGCCGCGTCGACGTTGGGTGTGCTGACGACGCTGTCGATCGCGTCGAGCACGTCGTCCCAGCCCTTGACGATCGCGGCACCGACCTGGTCCCACAGCTCTTCACCGTCGCGGCCGACGAATGTGCTCGCCCCGCTGGCCAGCGCACCGAGCACCGGGTTGTTGCCGAAGAACTTGGTCACCACGTCGAGCTCGCACACCTCGGCGATATTGCGCACCATCGCCAGGGTGTCCTCGAGCTCGCCGACGACGTCGACGTCCGGGTCGCCCGCCGCCAGTTCCGGCACGGAGACCAGATCGAAGCTGAAATTCTCCTCCGGCTCCAGCTCAGCGGCCGAAAGTCCGGCGATCACCGCCCAGGACGGGTGGTCGACGAGGTCGTTGTCGGAGTTGGTGCGGATGAACGCCGCCAGCTCCGCAACGGACTCGAATCCGTAGAGGTCGTCCTCGTGACCGAGGAACGCCTCCCACTCGTCGTCACCGTCGCGCCAGCGCGGTGCCCACAGGGTGACGAGATCGCCATCGGTCAGACCGAGCTCGATCGGGACGATGTCTCCAGAAGCCATGACGCGAAGCCTAGCTAGCTCGAGCGCCGGGCACTATCCGGCCCGGGTGCTAATTGCCCGTCGGGCTGTGCACTCGGGCCGGCGAGCGATTCGTTCAGTGTCGCAATGATGTTGGAACGTGCCTCACCGGCGGTCTCGGTGGCCTGCTTGCAGGCCGACAGGATGAGTGCGGCGGCCTCGGTGGGCGCCAGCGTGGTGATGGCTTCGTCCAGCGTCAGGGCGACGAGGGCGCCGTCGCTGTTCACCTCGGCGGTGACCAGCCCGTCCTCGGTGGTGAAACGCCCGTTGACCTGCTTCAACCCGTACAGCGCGGCCTCGAGCGCCTCGAGTTTTCCGGTGACGCCCGCGACCAGGGCATCCATTTCCGCACTCACAGTGGCCTCATCCAACTCGTCTGACCGGTGTCGGCGTCGTCGATGCGATCGAGCTCGTCGACCGCCTGACGCCGGGTGGGCAGGTTCATCTTGTCGAGCAGTTCGTCGGGGATCTGCGCCTGCTCGCTGTAGACCTCGCGCAGGCGAGCCGCGGCGGCGATGGTCGAGCGCCGTGTCAGGCGCAGGATCTCGTCGGCCAGCGCCTGTGCGCCGAACTGGTATTCACTGCGTTCGAACTTGAGCGCGATCGGCAGACCCATGCTGGTCGCGCGGACCGAGATCGTGCCGGAGCGGTTGGTACTGACCGCGGACTCCACATTGGGAACCTCGGGGATCGGCGTGCCGCTCATTCGGTAGGCCTGTAGAAGCCGTAGAACTCCATGCCACTGTTCTCCGTTCGGATGGAACTGATCGAAACCGGATCGCCCGCCTCGACGAGCTGCCCGTTGCCGACGACCATGGCGACATGGCCGTCCCACACCGCCAGATCGCCCGGCATCAGGTCACCGGGGGATACCTGAGGATTGCCGATGTGCTGTTCCTGCGCCAGCCGTGGCAGTTCGACCCCGGCCTCGCCGTAGGCGTACTTGGTGAGCCCGCTGCAGTCGATGCCCGACTGGGGGTCGTTGCCGCCCCAGACGTACGGGGTGCCGACGGCGCCGATGGCCGAGCGGACCGCGGTCGCGGCCTTCTCGTTGGGCGCCTCGACGGTGCTGCCGTCGGGCAGGGTGATCTTGACGCCGGTACCGGACCCTGTCGACGAACCGGTCGATGACCCCGTCGATCCGCCCGTGCCCGCGGAGGTCCCACCCGTGGTGGTCGACTTCGAGGAGCTGCTGCTGCTGTTGCTGCCGCCCATCGCTGTCGACAGGCCGGAACCCATGGCGCTGAGCACTGTGCTGCCGGTACTCGCCGCGGTCGAGAGCAGGCCGGAACTCGAGGCCGAGGACACGAGGTTGCTCGCGCCGGACGAGACGCTCGCCAGCGACGTACTCGACGGCGCGGGGGTGAGCTCCTGGATCGCGGAGGTCTGGGTGCCGAGTTCGTCCTGTACCCGGCCGACGACGCCCATGCCCTGACCGATGTGATCGATCGCCGAGCTCACCACGGCGGTCAGACCGGCCGGGGTGCCCAGGGTGGGGCTGAGCGCGGACACTTGCGACAGGAACGAGTTGACGATTCCGTCGAGCTCTTTCTGACCGGTCTCCACATAGGCGGCGGCCTGGTCGACGACGGTCGCCATCTCGGTGCCGTTGTCGCTCAGAGTCGCCGAGGAGGTCTGTACACGCAGCGCCTTGGCGGTGGCCGCGTCGACGGCCTGGCCGTCCCACGCGGTGTTCACGTTGTTGATGCTGCTGCGGCCCTGTTGATAGATCTGGTCGAGGTTGGTCGAGGTCGAGCGCAAGCCGTCGGATGCGCCGCCGGTGCCGAGTACGCCGGTGCCGAAGCTCGACAGCAGATCGAGGAGGGGCTGAGCCAGGCCGCTGAGGTCGATCATGCTTCGGTACCGATGTCGCCCGCGGCGGCGCTGAGCCCGGCCGCGTTGTTCAGGTCGGTCTCGACGAGGGTGGTCGCGGCGCTGGCGGTGGCCAGCCCCATGCTCCCCATGACCGCCGACAGCTGGGCGATCGACGCCACGTGACCGGCATGCGCGGCGGAGTAGGCGGCGGTGAAATCGCCGCCGATGAGACCCATGATGGGGCCGAGCAGGGTGGGGTCGGAGGCAACCGAACCAGCCGCCGCCGTGGCCAGTTCCGTGGCCATCACCTCAGCAGCTGCGCTGTACGCGACGATGCCTTCGGCATCGGCCGACATTTTTTTCGTCATCGAACTTCCCCCAATCCTCGAGTTCCCGGGCAGAGTACGTCACTCAGTATCTTGGACGCACCGACGCCGCATTCGGTTCCCTACTACCGCGAAAATTTCCCCAGCGGTCGTAGGCGCGAAGCGCCAAGCGACCCTATCGTCTTTTCATGCGCACCGACACCGTCGATCATCCACTCGCCGCGGCCCTGCTCAGCACCATGCGGGACGCCCGGACCGACAACGCCACTTTCCGCAATGCTCTGGCCGATCTCACCGGCATCCTCATGTACGAGGCGCTGCGCGACGCGCCGGTGGTGCGCGAGCCCATCGACACGCCGGTCGCGGTCACCGAGGGCGTCCGCTTGGCGGCGCCCCCACTGCTCGTTCCGGTGCTGCGCGCCGGGCTCGGCATGGTCTACGCCGCAGCCGAACTCGTGCCCGAAGCCCGCGTCGGGTTCGTCGGCATCGCCCGCGACGAGCAGACCCACGAGCCGGTGCCCTACCTCGAGTCGCTGCCCGCCGACCTCACCGGCCTGCCCGTCTTCGTCCTCGATCCGATGCTGGCGACCGGCGGCTCCATGCGCCACACGATCGAACTGCTCGCCGCCCGCGGCGCGACCGACATCACCGCCATCTGCGTCGTCTCGGCACCCGAAGGCGTTGCCGCCCTCGCGGCCTCGGGCCTCCCGGTCCGCCTGATCACCGCCGCCATCGACGAGAAACTCAACGAGAACGCCTACATCGTCCCCGGCCTCGGCGACGCGGGCGACCGCCAGTTCGGCCCCCGCTGAACTATTGCTCGCCCGCTGCCAGCGACCGGCAGAACGTGGTGAGCTGGGAGAGGCGCTGGGCGGTGAGCTGTTTCGCGTCGTTCAGATCGTCCCGGTCGGCGACCGGGGCGAATACCTCCAGGTAGCACTTGAGTTTGGGTTCGGTGCCCGAGGGACGCACGACGATGCGGAAGTCGTCGGCGTCGAAGATCAGTGCGTCGGTGCGGAGCCGGCCGCGGACCTGCGCCTGGTCGGTGAATTTCACCGGGGTGCCTGCGATGTCGCTGGGTGGGTTCGCGCGCAGGGCGGCGACCAGCACGCTCGCGGCGGCCTGGTCGGGTAGACGCAGGGAGACCTGCCCGCCCGCGTGCAGGCCGAATTCGACAGCGTAGGAGTCGAGTTCGCCTTGCAGCGTGGTGTCCTGGGCCTTCAGCAGGGCGACGAGGTCGGCGGCGGCCACCGCGGCCGAGATGCCGTCCTTGTCGCGGACCTTGGCGGGGTCGACGCAGTGCCCGATGGCCTCCTCGTAGGCGTAGACGAGTCCGTCGCCCGCCCTGGCCAGCCATTTGAAGCCGGTGAGGGTCTCGGCGTAGCGGGCCGAGCGCGCGGCGGCCAGCTTCGACAGCAGGCGTGAGGACACGATGGTCGTGGCGACCAGCGGGTCGGTGGGGTGCGTGCGCAGCACGTAGTCGGCCAGCAGTACACCGGTTTCGTCGCCGCGCAGCATGTGCCAACCATCCGGGCCGGGCACTCCGAGCGCGCACCGATCGGCATCGGGATCGAGGGCGATCGCCACGTCGGCATCGACCCGCTCGGCCAGCGCGAGCAACAGATCGGCGGCGCCCGGCTCTTCCGGATTGGGGAAGGAGACGGTGGGGAAGTCGGGGTCGGGGGCGAACTGCTCCTCGACCACCCGCACATCGGTGAACCCGGCCGCGGCCAGTGCGCGCACCGCGAGTTCACCGCCGACCCCGTGCAGCGCGGTCAGCGCGATCCGCACATCCGCCCGTTCGCCGGGACCGCCGAGCAGCCGGGGCAATTCCGCGACCCGCTCGAGATAGCGATCGACCAGATCGGCACCGGAGGTCGAAACAGCTTCCCGTGCAACAGGTTCGACAACCGCCTCGATGCGCTTCTCGATCTCGCTGTCGGCGGGCGCGATCAATTGCGACCCGCCGTCGAGGTACACCTTGTAACCGTTGTCGGCAGGCGGATTGTGCGAGGCGGTGATCTGCACCCCCGCCACCGCACCCAGCTCACGCACCGCGAACGCCACCACCGGAGTCGGCACCGGATCCGGCAGCACCGTGACGGGAAAGCCTGCGGCAGTGAATATCTCAGCGGTCGCCGTGGCGAAATCCGCAGACCCGTGCCGCGCGTCCCGCCCGACCACCACGGCGCCACCGCCGAGGCAACGTTCGCGCAGCCAGTCGGCCAGCCCGGCGGTGGCCCGTGACACCGTCGTCACGTTCATCCCGTCCGGGCCCTCACGCAACGGCCCACGCAGGCCGGCGGTCCCGAAGCGCAGCATCTACACGCGCTCCAGAATGCCGCGCAGCAGCTTGCCCAGCCGGGGCGCCGCGGCTTGCCCCTCGGCCAGCACCTCCGCGTGCGAAAGATGTTCGCCGGTAACGCCCGCGGCCAGATTGGTGACCAGCGAGATGCCGAGCACCTTCGCGCCCAGTGAACGCGCCTCGATCGCCTCGAGCACCGTCGACATACCGACCAGGTCGGCGCCGATGGTCGCGAGCATGCGGATCTCGGCGGGCGTCTCGTACTGCGGACCGATGAGCCCGGCGTACACACCCTCGGTCAGACTCGGGTCGATTTCCCGTGTCAGCGCCCGCAATTCGGGATCCCAGGCATCGACCAGGTCGACGAATCGCGCGCCTACCAGCGGGGTGCGCGCGGTGAGGTTGATGTGGTCGGCGATCAGTACCGGCTCACCCACCCGCAGGCCCGCCCTGAGCCCACCCGCGGCATTGGTGAGCAGCACGATCTCGGCGCCCGCCGCGATCGCCGCGGTCACCGGGTGCACCACCTGCTGCGGTGTGTAGCCCTCGTACAGGTGCTGGCGGCCCATCAGCAGCAGCACGTTGTTGTCGTTCACGGTGACCGAATGCACCGTGCCGCCGTGCCCCTGCGCACTGGGTTTGCCGAAGCCGGGTAACTCCGTCATGGGGATCGAGGCGCGCGGCGCGCCGATCTCGGCTGCTGCCTCCTGCCACCCCGATCCCAGCACCACGGCCACGCGATGACGCGGCACTCCCGTACGTTCGGCAATCGCCGCAGCGGCCTGTTCGGCAGTCATGGGCTGAGTTTATTGGAGCGCTGGCGCGCTCGAGTTCGCGGCCACGGGTGTCCCGACGATCAGGTGCCGTTGCTTGCTCCTTCGTCGCCTACGCAACGGCACCTGATCGTCGGGACGGCCGCGAACCGCCGCTGCGCGGCGGACCCTCCTCGAGGTCGGGTCGTGCGGGCCGGGAAGGTGCCTACCCGCGAGTAGGGGAGGGTTCAGGTCCGGACTATTCTCCCCTGCATGCCGTATTTGGAGCGCTCTGGTGATGTTTTCGTCCTGTACCTCGGCAACGAGGGTGAGACAGACAACGAGAACCGTTTCTCGCCGGACTGGATCGATGCCTTCCACGCCGCACTCGACGAGGTCGAGGCGTCCGAGGGTGCGGCCGCGCTGGTCACCGTCGCGACCGGTAAGTACTACAGCAACGGCCTCGACACCGATTACGTCTTCGGCAACCTGGACAAGATCCACGGCTACCTCGACCGGGTGCACTCGCTCTACACCCGCCTGCTGACCTTCCCGATGCCCACGATCGCCGCGGTCAACGGCCACGCGTTCGGCGCGGGCGCCATGCTGGCCACCTCCCACGATTCCCGCGTGATGCGCGGTGACCGCGGCTTCTGGTCGCTGCCCGAGGTGCATCTGGGCATGCCGTTCACGATCGGTATGAACGGCTTGCTGAAGGGTCGCCTGAGCAACCAGGTGTGCGTCCAGGCGATGACCACCGGGCACCGTTTCGGTGCCGACGAGGCCATCGCCGCCGGCATCGCCGATGCCAAGGCCGACGCCGACGAGGTGCTGCCCGCCGCGATCGCCCGCGCCGCCGCGCTCACCAGCCTGCGCAAGCCGATCACCCCGATCATCAAGACCGCGCTGCACGCCGAGACGCTCGCCGCGCTGGCCACGCCGGTCACCCCGGAGAACCTTCCCTTCGGCAACTGACCTCGCTCGCCGGTGCGCCGCTGTCGGGCACTGATGCAAGACTGGGGGTATGGCACCCTCGCGCACCGGCGAACTCACAGCCACCGCCTCCGACGCCGCGATTGTCGCTGCCTCGGACGAGCTGATCGGGCTCTCGCACGCGATTCACGCCGAACCGGAGCTGGCCTTCGCCGAAACGCGTAGCGTCGCGAAGGTCCTCGCGCCGCTGGTCGAGCGCGGATTCGCCGTCACGACGGGCGTCGCCGGGCTGTCGACGGCGTTTCGCGCGGTGTACGGCAGCGGCCCGCTCACCGTCGGCATCTGCGCCGAATACGACGCGCTGCCCGAGATCGGGCACGCCTGCGGGCACAACATCATCGCCGCGTCCGCTGTCGGCGCGGCCATCGGGCTGGCCGCCGTGGCCGACGCGCTCGGCCTGACCGTGGTGGTGCTCGGTACGCCCGCGGAGGAGAGCGGCGGCGGCAAGGTGCTCATGCTGGAAGCGGGCGCCTTCGACGACATCGCGATGGCGATGATGGTCCACCCTGGGCCTGCCGACATCGTCGGCGCGCGCTCACTGGCATTGGCCGACCTCGCCATCGTCTTCCACGGCCGCGAGGCGCATGCCAGCGCCGCGCCCGAACTGGGCCGCAACGCCGGCGACGCGGTAACCCTGACCCAGGTTGCTGTCGGCTTGCTACGTCAGCATTTGCGACCCGGCCAGCAGCTGCACGGTATAGTGTCCGACGGTGGCGTAGCCCCCAACATCGTGCCCGGACGCGCGGAGTTGCTGTACTACCTCCGCGCGGCGGATTCCGGCTCCCTCGACGACCTGATGCGGCGAGCGAAGGCGTGTTTCGAAGCGGGCGCCCTGGCGACCGGCTGCACCCACGACATACGGACGCTCGCGCCCACCTATACCGAGCTCACCCCCGATCCGGTTCTTTCCGCTGCCTACCGCGCGCAGATCACCGGACTGGGACGGGTGCCGATCGCGCCCGAGTTCGAGGTGTTGCGGCCGCTCGGGAGCACCGACATGGGCAACGTCACCAACGTCGTCCCCGGTATCCACCCGGTGATCGGCATCGACGCGGGCGGTGCGGCAACCCACCAGCCCGCGTTCGCCGCCGCCGCGGTGAACGCCTCGGCGGACCGGGCGGTGCTCGACGGCGCGCTGGCGCTGGCGCGTACCGCTGTCGCTATCGCGGGCGATGAAGTACACAGGGACAGGTTGTTGCAACGGCTGATCGAACGACAGGAGGACATTCGGTGACCATTTCCGGCCATCCGGGCACCGCACGCGCAGGCTCCGACGCGCTATCGATGGGTGTGGGTACCCACTCGATGGCGCGCGAGACCGCAGCGTGTCCGACCACGCCGGACACCGAACCAACTCTGATGTCGGGAACCGAGATCGTTGACGCATGGCTGGCCGAGCACACCGGCGACCTGGTGCAATGGCGCAGACATATCCACGCCAACCCCGAGTTGTCGCGGGCGGAGTTCACCACCACCGAGTTCGTGTCGGGCTGGCTCACCAAGGCCGGGCTGACCTGGGAGGTGCTGCCGGGCGGCACCGGGTTGATCTGCGACTTCGGCCCCACCGATCGGCCGCGGATCGCCTTGCGCGCCGACATGGACGCGCTGCCGATGCAGGAGTTCACCGGTCTGACCTTCGCCTCGACGGTGCCCGGCGTGTCGCATGCCTGCGGGCACGACGCGCACACCACGGTGCTGCTCGGTGCCGGTCTCGCGCTGGCCGAGGCACAGGACAAGCTGCCGGTCGGGGTGCGGTTGGTGTTCCAGCCCGCCGAGGAAGTGATGCCCGGTGGTGCGCTCGATGTGGTCGCGGCCGGTGGGATGACCGGGGTCGACCGGATCTTCGCGCTGCACTGCGATCCGCGTCTGGAGGTCGGCAAGGTCGGGGTACGAACCGGGGCCATCACGTCGGCGGCCGACACGGTCGAGTTGGTGCTCGATTCGCCCGGTGGGCATACCTCGCGCCCGCATCTGACCAGCGACCTGGTCTACGCGATCGGCACCGTCATCACGGGGTTGCCCGGATTGCTGAGCCGCCGCGTCGATCCTCGAACCAGCACGATCATGGTCTGGGGTGCGGTGAGCGCGGGCAAGGCGCCCAACGCGATTCCGCAGACGGGCATGCTCACGGGCACCGTGCGTACCGGTGATCACGCCACCTGGCTGCTGCTGGAACCGCTGGTCCGCGAGATCGTCGACGGGTTGCTCGCGCCGACGGGCGTGCGCTACCAGCTCAACTACAAGCGTGGTGTGCCGCCGGTGGTCAACGATCCGACGTCGGCGCTGATGTTCGAGAACGCGATCCTGGGGATGGGCGAGGACGCGTTGGCCGACACCCCGCAGTCGGGCGGCGGCGAGGACTTCTCCTGGTACCTGGAGGAAGTGCCCGGCGCGATGGCCAGGCTGGGTGTCTGGTCCGGCGTCGGCGAACAGCTGGACCTGCACCAGCCGACCTTCGACATCGACGAGCGCGCTTTGGCCGTGGGTGTTCGGACGTTGACGAACATCGTCCTGCAGGCATAGCAGTACGGGCTGACCCAGTTGACTCACGACCGCCGGCCGCCGACACGACGTCAGCGGCCGGCGGGTCCGGCTTTACTATTCGGGGCGGCGGAACAGCTCAGGCGCCGGGCCCGACGTTCTTGCTGTTGCGGGTGCGCAGGGCGTGGACGTAGTCCTCTGGGGCGCCTGCCTTTTCGGCCGCGTCGGCGATGACGCCGATGTAGCGGGCCGAGGGGAGGCCGCCTTCGTAGGCGTCCAGGACGTAGAGCCAGGCCAGGCGGGACTCGCCCTGGGTGCCGGTGACCCGGATCCGGATCTTCTTGTGGATGCCGAAGTCGGAGCCCTCCCAGCGGTCGAGGCTGTCCTCGTCCTCGGGGGAGACGTCGTAGAGCACGACGAACACCCGGGAGCCGGGATCCTCGACGACGGTGGCCAACGGCCCTTCCCAGCCGATGTCGTCACCGGCGAAGGTCAGGCGCCAACCCTCCAGCCACCCGGTCCCGGACATGGGCGAATGCGGGCAGCGTTCCAGCATCTGCGTCGAGTCCATGTTGGACCCGTAGGCGGCATAGATCGGCACCATCGAACTGTAGCCAATAACCACGGTGGAATTCCTGTCTCCCACCCAGATCGGCTGACGGTCACACTTGCCGGTGGTGCCGAACGTGGCACAGAACACGCGCACCGTTGTTCACCGATCCGACCCGGGCACGTCACAGAGCACCTGAAATGATGGGGCGACAGCACGGACGAGCCCTCACAAGGGGCAGGTCCGATCAGGCGAGCACAAGGAGCGTGACTGGTGGCACGGATTGCGATCATCGGCGGTGGACCGGCCGGATACGAGGCGGCGCTGGTAGCCGCTCAGCACGGGGCCACGGTGACCCTGGTCGACGCCGACGGTATCGGTGGCGCCTGTGTGCTGTGGGATTGCGTGCCGTCGAAAACCTTCATCGCCTCGACGGGCCTGCGCACCGACCTGCGTCGCGCGCGCGACCTCGGCATCAATATCGATGCCGATCAGGCCAAGGTGCATCTGCCCGAGGTGAACGCGCGCGTCAAGGCGCTCGCACTGGCACAGTCCTCCGATATCCGCGCCAAATTGCAGGCCGCGGGTGTGCAACTACTTCCTGGCTATGGCGAATTGGTCGGGCCCGCACCGGGTTTGGCCCATCGCGTGCGCGCGAACCTGGCCGACGGGAGCTCCGAGGAGTTCGAGGCCGAGGTCGTGTTGATCGCGACCGGCGCGAGCCCGCGGGTGCTCCCCGGCGCCGAGCCCGACGGTGAGCGGATCCTGAACTGGCGCCAGCTCTACGACCTGCCGGAACTGCCCGAGACGCTGGTCGTCGTCGGATCCGGTGTCACCGGCGCCGAATTCGTGTCCGCCTACACCGAGATGGGTGTGCGGGTGAAGCTCGTGTCGAGCCGCGACCGCGTGCTGCCCGGCGAGGACGCCGACGCTGCCCTCGTGCTCGAGGAAGCCCTCGCCGAACGCGGCGTCGAGCTGGTCAAGCACGCTCGCGCCGACGCGGTGGAGCGCACCGCCGACGGGATCGTGGTGAAGCTGTCCGACGGCCGTACCGTCACCGGTTCGCACGCCCTGATGACCGTCGGTTCCACCCCGAACACCGAGAACCTCGGCCTGGACCGGGTCGGTATCGAACTCGACCGCGGCGGATACCTTCGTGTCGACCGGGTTTCGCGCACGTCGGTGCCCGGCATCTACGCCGCCGGCGACTGCACGGGTCTGCTGCCGCTGGCTTCGGTGGCCGCCATGCAGGGCCGGATCGCGATGTATCACTCGCTCGGCGAGGGGGTGAGCCCGATCAGGCTGAAGACGGTGGCCTCGGCGGTGTTCACCCGCCCGGAGATCGCGACCGTCGGTGTCAGTCAGACCGCCATCGACAACGGTGAGGTCCCCGCGCGCACAGTGATGTTGCCGCTCAACACCAATCCGCGCGCGAAGATGTCGGGGCTGCGGCGCGGCTTCGTCAAGATCTTCTGCCGCCCGGCGACCGGTGTGGTGATCGGCGGTGTGGTGGTCGCGCCGATCGCGTCGGAGCTGATCCTGCCGATCGCGCTGGCGGTACAGAACAATCTGACGGTCACCGATCTCGCGCAGACGTTCTCGGTGTACCCCTCGCTCACCGGCTCGCTCACCGAAGCCGGACGTTTGCTGATGCGCCACGACGACCTCGACTGAGCCCCTGACACCGTATTGTGAAACGAATCACAATGCGTTTCAGGTTTCGAATTGTGTTGTTCGCCAACGGCGCTCGTCGCTTCCGGGCAACTGTCACACCAGGTGTTTGCGCAGGCGGAACCGGGTGAAAGCGAAACCTGGTGCTGCGTTGCCTGTCCCGCGCTCATGTGGTTGACTCACCGCCGAGGCGCGATCAGTTGTGATCGCGTGGTGGAGCAGTGGGGGATTCCCTCCGGGAAAGGGATTACGAAAAGTGAAGCATCGTAAGCCGAGTCGGGCGCAGCGAGCGATGGCAAGCACGTCGTTGCCTTTGGCCGCCGCGGCAGCCGTGGCAACCCTCCTCGCGGCTCCGGCCGGCGCGGTCCCCAGTGACCAGCCGACCACACCCGCGACTCCGGCTCCTGCGCAGCCGGGCCAGCCTTCGGGTGAAGTAGAAGCTCCGGCGACCCCGGAAACGGAAACCCCGGAGAACGTCAAGCCGGGTCAGACGAAGCCGGGCGAGACCAAGCCCACGCCGGCTCAGCCGGGTGTCACCAGCCCCGCGCCCGGTCAGCCGGAGCAGGGCACCCCCGCCAAGCCGACGCCGAGCCAGCCGGGCGTCACCAGCCCCCGTGTCGCGCCGCTGCCGGTCCCCGGTCAGGCGCAGCCTGCGGTCCAGCCGGAGCGCGCGGGCGCGACGCCCGACCAGCCGGGCACCACCAAGCCGGAGACGGGCACCACGCCGAGCCAGCCGGGCGCCACGCCGGGCCAGCAGCAGACGCAGCCCACCGTGCCGTCCGATCAGGGCACCGGGACCGGCACCCAGGCCGAGGTCGAGTCTCCGGACACCCTCGTCCAGGAGCCGAAGGAGCCGGCCTGGCAGGCGCCGCGCCTGGCCAACGCGCCCGCCGCGCCCGTCGTCGAGATGGAGGGCCCGCGTCAGGAAATCGGCGTCACCGTCGACGGTGCCGGAATCCTGGCGAACACCCACCACTACAACAACGCCTCGGGCTACGTCGGCACGGTCGGCTACCGGACGCCGGGTGGCGGTTTCGGTGACGCCGGTATCTCGGTCGAGTACGTCGGCGCGAACGAGGTCAAGGTCACCACCTTCAACGGTGGCGACGGCCGCAGCGACAACACCACCGTGACGGTGCTCGACACCACGCAGGCCAACCTGGCCAAGGCCGCGGTGGAGAACTGGATCAAGGCGCAGCCGGGCGGCAACGCCGCGCTCGATGCGGCCGCGAAGGCTACACTGCCCGTGCCGGGGGAGCTGCTTCAGACGGTGAACGTCGCGGGTGTGAACACCCAGTGGGGTGGCTCGATCCAGTACTGACACGCAGTTTGTCGTGTGGGGCGGTCGCCTTCGACCGCCCCACACGTGTGTCCCGGGAAAGGATTGGACTTGGGCACCGAGGGCGACGAGAACGAACGCGGCGATCGACAACGAGCGGCCGCGGATTTCGGCTCTCCCGTAGGAGATTTCGGACCGCCGGTCGATGACGCCGGCTTCGGTGGGCCCGTTCCCGCCACGCCTCCGCCCGCGCCGTCCGGGGTTCCGGAGCGGGGTTGGCGACCGGCCGAACCGCCTGCCGGCGCACCGCCCGGCCCGTTCGGTCCGCCGGCCGGTGCGCCCGCGCCGGGTCCGTTCGGTGGGCCCGTCGCCGGTCAGCCGCCCGTTGCTCCGCCGCCTGCCGGTCCGTTCGTCGGCTCGGTGCCGCCCGGTCCGCCCGCGCGGCTCTCGGCTCCGCCTTCGGGCTCCACGCCGACAGATCAAGGCTCGGCGCCGGGCAGCGGTCAAGCGCCGCCTCGGTTGCCCGACGGTCGCCGTTCCGCGCCGACTTCCGTCTTCGGTGACGCGGTAGCGACGCCGCCGCCCGCTCGTCCGGGTCCCCCCGCGCCGTTCGGCGGACCCACTCCCGGTGGTCCGCCCGCTGCCGACCCGACTGTGCGTTTCGGTGGTGAGCCGCCGCGCGGTGAGAGTTCGGTCTTCGGCGACTCGGTCTTCGGTGATTCCGTGCCGGTGACGTCCGGTCGCGAACTCACCGAGGTGATCCGTCGCGGTCGCCCCGGCCCCAAAGATCCTGCGCCGCAGCCGCCGTCACGCGAGAGCGGGCCCGCCGCGGACACCGTGCGGCCGCCCGAGGGCTCCCGCACTCCGCTGGTTCCCGACAAGCCGAGGCCCGCCGCCGACAAGGCGTGGTGGGACAACCCCGACGATGACGGCGGGATTCCCAAGCCGCCATCCGAACCCGGCCTGTCGTGGGCCGACGACCCGATCGCGCGTCGTCTCGCGCCGAAGACGCCGGCCACCCCGGCGCCGGTGGAGACGGAACCCGACAACAAGCGCCTGCGCTGGATCATCGGCGGTGTGGCCGCGGCGGTTCTGCTCGTGGTGGCGCTGGTCCTGACGATCGGGCTGGTCAAGCGTGGTGGCGGCGCCGATCCCGGTGTCACGGCCGCGCCGGTTCCCTCGGTCGCGTCGGGCACCGAGTGCCAGTCCGTCGCCGAACAGTCGGTGACCGTCGGCAACGGACCGGGCGACACCAGCACCGGTGCCAGGGCCATCCTCGGCTTCCAGTACGCCTTCTACACCGACCGCTCCGGGGCGAAGGTGCGTGAGTTCGTGGCGCCCGACGCCGAGAACATCTCACCTGCCGAGACCATCCAGCAGGCGATCGACGGTCAGATCCCCGCGGGCACCACTCACTGCGTGAAGATGCGCGAAACCAGCGCGGGCCGCTACGACGTCGAACTGCGCGAAATGCACCCCGATGGCTCGGCCGTGGTCTACAAGCAGGAGATCATCACCACGAACACCGACGGAAAGTGGCAGGTCAAGTCCATCACCGCTCGGTAGCGTCTCATTGTATGAGACAACAATTTCATATTCTGGTGGACGATATGCAATCGTAGGATGATTGCTTCTCTCGGCGTCCCCGGAGGTTCCCATGTCGCTGACAATTCCAGCATTGGCGGGCAAGCTCGCCGGTCTACAGAGCTCGGCGATCAGGGATCTGCTCAAACTCACCGCCCGCGACGACATCATCAGCCTCGCGGGCGGGCTGCCCGACGCCGCCCTGATGCCGCGCGAACGCATCGCCCTCGCCGCCGAGGCCGCGCTGCGTGATCCCGCCGTGCTCCAGTACACGGAGTCGTCCGGCTGGCCTGCGCTGCGCGAGGTGATCGCGGCCCGGGAATCGGCCGAGATCGGCCGCTCGGTGCCCGTCGCCGAAGTCTTCATCACCCACGGTTCCCAGCAAGCTCTCTCGCTCCTGGCCGAAGTGCTCCTCGACCCCGGCGCCCTCGTGATCGTGGAGGATCCCGCGTATGTCGGTGCGCTGCAAGTGTTTCGAGCCGCGGGTGCCCGAATCGTCGCCGTTCCCCTGGATTCCGACGGCATGCGCCTCGACATCCTCGAAGACCTGCTGGCCGCGGGCGAACGCCCTGCGCTCGTCCACACCGTCTCGAACTTCCACAACCCCGGCGGCGTCACCCTCGCGCCGCAACGTCGCCGTCGGCTCGCGGAACTCGCTGAGGCGCACGGCTTCTGGGTCATCGAAGACGACCCTTACGGCGAACTGTGGTTCGACCAGCCCGCCCCCGCGCCGGTGGCCTCGTACTCGCCCCAGGTGATCCGCCTCTCCAGCGTCTCCAAGATCCTGTCTCCCGCCCTGCGCGTCGGCTGGATGATCGCCCCCGAAAGAGTCTCGCGCGCAGTGGAACTCCTCAAACAAGGCGCCGACCTCTGCGGCTCCTCGCTCACCCAGCAGATCGCCACCGACCTGCTGACCGACACCACCTGGCTGGCAGCCCACATCGATGCGATCCGCGCCACCTACGGCACCAGAGCCCGCGCCCTGACCACCGCCCTGCGCACCACCTTCGCCGACCGCCTCCACTGCACCGACCCCACCGGCGGCATGTTCATCTGGGCCGAATTCACCGACAACACCAACACCGCCACCCTCCTCCCCACCGCCCTGGACTCCGGCGTCGCCTACGTCCCCGGCGCAGCGTTCGCCGTCTCCAGCACCGCCGACAACTCCCTGCGCCTGTGCTTCACCACCTCCGACGAGGCCACCCTGACCGAAGCGGTCGATAGACTGTCGTCGGCGATCGGCTAGCGACCGGCGCGCTGCTCAGACCCAGTTGTAGGTGCGTTCTACGGCCTTGTTCCAGTCGGCGTAGCGGTGGGTGCGTTCCTCTTCGGGCATGGAAGGGGTCCAGGTCTGGTCGGCTATCCAGTTGGCTCGGAGGTCTTCGAGGTCGGACCAGTAGCCCACGGCCAGGCCGGCGGCGTAGGCGGCGCCGAGGGCAGTGGTTTCGCGGACTACGGGGCGGACTACGGGGACGTCGAGGATGTCGGCTTGGAATTGCATGAGGAGGTTGTTGCCGGTCATGCCGCCGTCGACCTTGAGGGTGGTGAGTTCCAGGTCGAGGTGTTGGGCGGCGGCGTCGGCGCGCATGGCGTCTACAACCTCGCGGGTTTGGAAGGCGGTGGATTCCAGTGCCGCCCTGGCCAAGTGGGCCTTGGTGACGAAGCGGGTCAGGCCCGCGATGACGCCGCGGGCGTCGGGGCGCCAGCGGGGGGCGAACAGGCCGGAGAAGGCGGGGACGAAGTGGGCGCCGCCGTTGTCGTCGACGCTGCGGGCCAGGGGTTCCACTTCTTCGGCAGAGGAGATGATGCCGAGGTTGTCGCGCAGCCATTGGACCAGCGAGCCCGTGACAGCGATCGAGCCTTCGAGCGCGTACACCGCCGGCGTGTCACCGAGTTGGTAGCAGGCGGTGGTGAGCAGGCCGTGCTTGCTGAACACCGGCGTGGTGCCGGTGTTGAGCAACATGAAATTGCCTGTGCCGTAAGTGTTCTTGGCCTCGCCGGGGGACAGGCACGCTTGGCCGAAGGTGGCCGCCTGCTGGTCGCCGAGAATGCCGGCGACCGGAATGCCCTCGAACGGCCCGGAGGTGATGTCGGCGTAGACCTCCGACGAGCTGCGGATCTGCGGGAGCAGCGACATCGGAATGCCGAAATCCGCGCAGATCTGTGGATCCCATTGCAGGGTGCGAAGATCCATCAGCATGGTGCGTGAGGCGTTGGTGACATCGGTGAGGTGTTCACCGGTCAGCTTCCACAGCACCCAGCTGTCCATGGTGCCGAAACACAGGTCGCCTGCCTCGGCGCGCGCCCGCACGCCGTCGACATTGTCGAGGATCCAGCGCAGTTTCGGACCGGCGAAATAGGTCGACAGCGGCAGACCGGTGCGGTCCGCATAGCGTTGCGGCCCTTGATCACCCGCGAGCTCGGTGCACAGCTGATCGGTGCGCGTGTCCTGCCACACGATCGCGTTGTACACGGGATCGCCGGTCGTCCGATCCCACACCACGGTGGTCTCACGCTGATTGGTGATCCCGACCGCGGCCAGATCCCCGGCCGAACACCGGCTGGTGCCCAGCGCCGCACCGAGCACCGACTCGGTATTGCGCCATACCTCCGCCGGATCGTGCTCCACCCAGCCGGGCTTGGGAAAGATCTGCCGATGCTCGCGCTGCGCGGTTCCGACGATCCGACCCTGCCGATCGAAGATGATGCACCGACTCGAAGTCGTGCCCTGATCGATGGCAGCCACATAGCGACGCATTGATGCAGGTTACCGAAAGTGGAGCCGGCGACCGCAAGATTTGTGGTCGGCGACGAATTTCGGACCCACGCCTCGCCGCGCACGTCCCCAGCGACGAGTGCGGACTACGTTTAGCCTGTACGCAGCGGCGCCGGGAACGCGGCGTTTGCCCCAACTGTCGGCTGGGACCGGCCGGAATCGGTCGGCGGCGAGGAGTCGAGCATGTCGCAGACACCGGAGTTTCCGTTCCTGCACCCGGGAGAGTTGGTTGCGGGCGGGAAAAGGGATCGGCTCGGACCCGGCGATCTGGGGCCGGAACATCGGCGGACCGCCTGGGAACGGCTGGGCAAGGATCAGTTCGACGTCCTGGTGGTCGGCGGCGGCGTCGTGGGCGCCGGTATCGCGCTCGATGCCGCGACACGGGGGCTGTCGGTCGCGCTGGTCGAGGCCCGCGATCTCGCGTCGGGCACATCGAGCCGCTCGTCCAAGATGTTCCACGGTGGCCTGCGCTACCTCGAACAGCTCGAATTCGGCCTGGTCAGGGAAGCGCTGAAGGAACGTGAGCTGGCGTTGTCGACGCTCGCACCGCACCTGGTGAAGCCGCTGCGGTTCCTCTATCCGCTGACCCATCGCGTGTGGGAGCGGCCCTACGTTGCCGCGGGCCTGACCCTGTACGACACCATGGGTGGCTCGAAATCCGTTCCAGGACAGCATCATCTGACCCGGCACGGCGCGATGCGGCTCGCCCCCGGCCTGCGCCGGGATTCGATGATCGGCGGCGTCACCTACTACGACACCGTCGTCGACGACGCCCGCCACACCATGACGGTTGCCCGCACCGCCGCGCACTACGGCGCGGTCATCCGCACCTCCACGCAGGTCGTCGGATTCCTGCGCGAAGCCGACCGGGTCGTGGGGGTGAAGCTGCGCGACACCGAGGACGGGCGTACCGGCGAGGCGCGGGCGAATGTGGTGATCAACGCGACCGGCGTGTGGACCGATGAGGTGCAGAGTCTGTCGAGGCAACGCGGCCGATTCCATGTGCGCGCGTCCAAAGGTGTGCACATCGTGGTGCCGCGCGACCGCATCGTCAGCGATGCCGCGATCATCCTGCGCACCACCACCTCGGTGCTGTTCATCATCCCGTGGGGCGCGCACTGGATCGTCGGCACCACCGACACCGACTGGAATCTCGACCTCGCCCATCCCGCGGCGACCAAGGCCGATATCGACTACCTGCTCGACCGGGTCAACGAGGTGCTGATCACCCCGCTCACGCACGCCGATATCGACGGCGTGTACGCGGGCCTGCGCCCATTGCTGGCGGGGGAGAACGACGACACGTCCAAGCTCTCGCGCGAGCACGCTGTGGCCAGGGTCGCGCCCGGACTGGTGAGCATCGCGGGCGGCAAGTACACCACCTACCGGGTGATGGCGGCGGACGCGATGGACGAAGCCGCACAAGACATTCCGGCACGCGTTTCGCCGTCGATCACCGAGAAGGTGGCGCTGCTCGGCGCCGACGGCTACTTCGCGCTGGTCAACCAGACCGTGCAGCTCGCCGAGCACTACGGCGTCCACCCGTACCGGATGACGCACCTGCTCGACCGCTACGGCTCGCTGGTCGACGAGGTGCTCGCGATGGCAGCGGGCAAACCCGAACTCCTGCAACCGATTACCGACGCACCGGCCTACCTGCAGGTAGAAGCGGTCTACGCGGCCGCCGCGGAGGGCGCGCTGCACCTCGACGACATCCTGGCCCGTCGCACCCGGATCTCGATCGAATACTCCGATCGCGGCGCGAACTGTGCCGAGCAGGTCGCCCACCTGGTGGCCCCCGTTCTCGGGTGGGACGCGGACGAGATCGACCGCGAGGTGTCCACGTACCAGGCGCGCGTACGGGCCGAGATCGAATCGCAGACCCAACCCGACGACACGTCGGCCGACGCGCTGCGGGCCGCCGCTCCGGAGCCGCGACCGCAGTTGCTGGAACCGGTGCCGCAGGACCGCTGAGCCTCAGACCGGGTCGATGCGGGCTTTGAGCAGGCAGAACTCGTTGCCCTCGGGATCGGCCAGCACATGCCATTGCTCCTGGCCGGTCTGCCCGATGTCGGCGGGGCGCGCCCCGAGCGCGAGCAGACGTTCGAGCTCCGCGTCCTGATCGCGGTCGGTGGGGTTGACGTCGATGTGCAGGCGGGATTTCCCCGGCTCGGGCTCCTGCCTGCGGCTGCGGATGATCGTCGCCTGCGGACCGCCGAACCCTGTGCGCGGGCCGATCTCCAGCGTGCCGTCGTCTTCGCGATCGAGTACGACGAAGTCGAGTACCGCGCACCAGAATTGGGCCAGCGCCTCCGGGTCGCGGCAACCGAGCACGAGCTCACTGATCCGACATGCCATCACGAAACCTGCTCTCTACCGTGTAGCGTCGCCGAACTTCCCTGGCCCGCAGCGGAAAACAATCCCGAGATCGTATCGGACGAGCAGCTGTCCAGCGACGGGTTTCACGGAGGGGGCTGGCAGTTCGGGCAGAAGAAGATGCCACGTTCGCGCTGAGTGATGCGGTCGGCGGGGTCGTCTTCGCCGAGCAACTGGGAAGCGATCGGGGTGCCGCAGCGGGGGCAGGAACGGCGAGTGCGGCCGTAGACCATGGCGCGCCATGGCGGTTGGTGTGCGGCTTTGCCGAGAACGCGGTGCGCTTCGTCGACGAGCGCCACGAGATCGGGGATGTCGCCGACCGGGGTAACGGGGTGGACTTTGCGCAGGAAACAGATCTCGCTGCGGTATATGTTGCCGATGCCCGCCAGATTGCGCTGGTCGAGCAGTGCGAGACCGACGGCGCGACGCGGGTATTCGGTGAGCCTGCGCAAGGCCTCGGCCGCATCCCAATCCTGGCCGAGGAGATCGGGGCCGAGGTGGTCGATGACCGTGTGTTCGTCGGCGCGCAGCAGTACCTGAACCTTGCCGAGCGAGAAGCCGACGGCCTCGACCTCGTCGTTGGCAAGCACCACTCGCGCGGTGACCGCGGGTTTGGTCCAGCGCTGGCCGCGGTGGAACACCCGCCACACGCCTTCCATCTTCAGGTGGGTGTGGATGCTCACGCGGTCGGTGCGGATGAACAGGTGCTTGCCGTAGCTGACGACCTCCTCGACACGTTCGCCGACCAGATCCACGGTGGCGTACCGCGGAACCCGGAAATCGCTGCGGGTGAGCGTTTTACCGACCAACGCCGTGCGCAGGCGCTGGGCGGAGCGGAAGACGGTATCGCCCTCGGGCATTCGACTACACCTGCCTGCGCAGCCGCAGGCCGCTCGGGGTCATCGAGAAACCGGCTTCGGTCAGGACTTCGGCGAAGAGGTTGCCGTGCACGGTGTCTCCATTGATCTTGTCGATCACCAAGCTGTCGACCCGACGATCGCGTACCAGCCCGGCCAGCGCGAACGCTGCCGCCCGGCGCAGGCCGATGTCCTCGGTGAAGCTGAGCAGAGTCTTGCCGCCGCGCTCGGAGTAGAGCACCAGTTCGCCGCCGACCATCACCACCAACGCGCCCGCTTTGCGGCCCGGTCGATGACCGCCTTCGGCGTCGCCCTTCGGCCACGGTAGTGCGGCGCCATAGGGGTTGGCGGGGTCGCACGCCGCGAGGGCGAGCGCGACGCCCGCTCTGGTGGTGTCCCGGTCGGTGTCGAACGAGCGCAGGCGGTCGACGGTGTCGGTGGTGGAGAACTGGGCGCCGCCGAGCGTGTCGACGAAATAGCCGCGCCTGCAGCGGCCGCGATCCTCGAACTCGGTGAGCACCCGGTACATCAGCTGGAAACCGCCGGATATCCCTTCGTTCTGCACCGAACCGCGAGTGAGCACGCCGTAGCGTTCGATCAGCTGATCGGCGGTGGCATGGGCGCGAACGGTGTTGTCCTGCACGCGTTCGGGCAGGATCGACCAGCGTCCCGCCACTGTGGGCGGACCGGACCGGGTCGGCATGGACGGTCGTGGCAGGTACGCGCGGCCTCGGGGAGCGCGACGTGGCGTGCGGTGCGCGGTGGTGGCGCGGGCGGTGCCGGACAGCAGGGCGCGCACCGGGGCGAAGGTGTCACCGGAGACATAGCCGGCCCAGACCAGCTGCCACAGGGCCTCCCCGGCGGCTTTGTCGTCGAGCAAGCCCGCGGAATCGGCGAGTTGGCGAAAGAAATAGGCGCCGCCGCCGCGCAAGGTGGATGGCAGCCGCTGGACACGGTTCGCGGCGCCGGGATCGGCTGCGTCGAGATCGACCACCGGCCACGGTTCCAGGGTCGCGCCGAGTGCGGCCAGGAGACCGAGCTGGATGTCGGTGGGGTCGATCTCGTCGGCGGGAGGCAGGGTGAAGGGCGCCTGGTCGGCCAGGTGGAGGGCGACCCAGCCGTCGCGGGCGGTGATCGCGCCGTGGCCCGACCACACCACCTCGCCGGTCGCCATCAGCTCGTCCAGCATGGCGGGGGAGTAGTCGCGAACTCGGGTGGGCAGGATCAGCGACTCCCAGGCCGAGGCCGGAATCGGCACGCCCGCCAGCTGTTCCACCACTGTCGCCACGCCGTCGACACCGCGTAGCTCGCCGGATCCGACGTGCTGCCAGGACGGCAGGAACCGAGCGAACGCGGCGGTGGACACCGGCTCGACTTCGTGCCGCGCGGCAGCCAGCGAACGGCGGCGCAATCGGCGAAGGACCTGGGCGTCACACCACTCGCCACCGGCGGTGTCCGGCGTGAATTCGCCTTCCACCACGCGTTTTTCGGCGAGCAATCGGTGCAGCGATGTCGCGGCGACGGCCGTTCCGAGGCCGAAGCGGTCGGCGACCGCGGCGGTGGTGAACGGTGCGTGGGTGCGCGCGTAGCGCCCGACGAGGTCGCCGAGCGGATCGGGCACCGGTTCGATGAACGCGGCGGGCACTCCGATCGGCAAGGGCACTCCGAGCGCGTCGCGCAGACGAGCGGCGTCCTCCACCGCCACCCACCAGGTACGACCCGCGAACGAAACCTCCAGCGCCCGTCGCGAATCCCGCAGTTCCGCGAACCACGCGGGCGCATCGGAATCGGCGAGTAGATCGCCGTCGGCAGACTCGAATACCTCACCCGGTGTGCTGTGCGAGGGTTCATCGGGTGCGTGGGCGCCGGTCTCCATCGCTTCGGCGTGGCGAACGGCGGATGCGGTGCCGGGGCGGGGAACGCAGCGAGCCGCGACTTCGGTGGGCGTGAGGGGGCCGAGCAGACGGAGCAGATCGGCCAGACCTTCGGCGTCGCGAGCCAGGCGTTCGGGGGTGAGGCGTTGGAGTTCTTGTTCGGTCAGGGTGATGACGGCGGGGTCGAGCAGTTCGCGCAGCTCGACGCGGCCGAGGAGTTCGGCGAGCAGGCTGGAGTCCAAAGCCAGTGCGGCCGCTCGGCGTTCGGCGAGTGGGCTGTCGCCGTCGTAGAGGAACTGCCCGATGTAGGAGAACAGCAGGGCGCCGGCGAACGGCGACGGGCTCGCGGTCTCGACCTCGATCAGGCGGATCTCGCGGCGTGCCACCTTGGTGAGCAGGTCGCGCAGGGCGGGCAGGTCGTATACGTCGCGCAGACATTCACGGACGGTTTCCAGCAGGATCGGGAACTGCGGGAATTTGCGTGCCACGTCCAGCAATTGGGCCGAGCGCTGCCGCTGCTGCCACAGCGGCGCGCGCTTGCCGGGGTCGCGGCGCGGGAGGAGCAGCGCTCTGGCGGCGCATTCGCGGAAGCGGGACGCGAAAAGGGCGGAGCCGCCGACTTGTTCGGTGACGATGTCGTCGATCTCGTCGGGTTCGAAGGCGAACAGTTCGGCGCCGGGTGGTTGGTCGGTCGTATCGGGCAGGCGCACCACGATGCCGTCGTCGGAGGCGGTCGGAGCGGCATCGATGCCGAACTGTTCCTGCAGGCGCGCGCCCACCGCCAGCGCCCACGGTGCGTGCACCGGGGTGCCGTAGGGCGAGTGCAGCACCAGGCGCCAGTCGCCGAGTTCGTCGCGGAACCGTTCCACGACCAGTGTCCGATCGGTCGGCAATTGGCCTGTGGCACTGCGCTGTTCCTCGAGCAGGCCGACCAGATTCGCTGTCGCGTTCTGGTCGAGCCCGGCCGTGCGCAGCAGGTGCTCGAACCGCGTCGCGGGTTTCTTCAGCTCGGCGGACGAGGGCTCGGCCGGCGCGCTCTTCTCAGGAACGCCCATGTCCGCCACGACCCGTGTCAGCTCGTCGGCTGGTACCTGACCTGCCGTGCGAACGAATTCGCCCAGCGCGGCACCTAGTTCAGCGGGCCGGCCCAACCCGTCACCGTGCCAGAACGGCAACCTGCCGGGCAGTCCGAACGCCGGTGACACCAGCACCCGATCGAAGGTGATCTCCTCGATCCGCCAGCTCGTCGCACCCAGCGCGAACACATCGCCCACGCGCGACTCGTAGACCATCTCCTCGTCGAGTTCACCCACCCGCGAAGCCTTTTCGCCCACCATGAACACCGCGAACATCCCACGGTCGGGGATCGCGCCACCGGAGGTCACCGCCAGGCGCTGGGCGCCGGGACGGCCGGTGATGGTGCCCGCGTCGCGGTCCCACACCACGCGCGGACGTAGTTCGGCGAACTCGTCGGACGGATAGCGTCCGGCCAGCAGGTCGAGCACCGATTCGTAGGCCGAGCGGGGCAGGTTCGCGTAGCTGCCGGTGGAGCGGACGAGATCGAACCAGGCGTCGACGTCGATGGGTTCGAGCGCGCAGGCCGCCACCGTCTGCTGGGCGAGGATATCGAGCGGGTGCGCGGGGATCTGGAGCTTCTCGATCTCGCCGGTGAGCATGCGCTGGGCGGCGACGGTGCAGTGGATCACGTCGGTGCGGTGTTTGGGGAACAGCACGCCCCGCGAGATCTCACCCACCTGGTGCCCGGCCCGCCCGACCCGTTGCAGCCCACTGGCCACCGAGGGCGGGGCCTCCACCTGGACCACCAGGTCCACCGCGCCCATATCGATGCCGAGCTCGAGACTGCTGGTGGCCACCACACAGCGCAGCCGACCGGTCTTGAGGTCGTCCTCGATGATGGCGCGCTGTTCCTTGCTGACCGACCCGTGATGGGCGCGCGCCAACAGGTGCTCGGCCCCGTGGATCACCTCGGTGGACGGCCCGAGCTGGGCGGGTGGCTTGTGCTCGGTCTCCACCGGCTCGCCGAGACGGGCGGCATAGGTCTCGTTGAGCCGCGCCGTGAGCCGTTCGGCGAGCCGCCGGGAGTTGGCGAACACGATCGAGGACCGATGCTCGAGCACCAGGTCGACGATGGCCTCGTCGACATGCGGCCAGATCGAACCCGGCTGATCGGAGTCGCCCCCCGGATCGGTCATATCGGCCACCGGCACCCGCACCGACAGGTCGAAGGTCTTCGGTGCGGGCGGCCGCACAATGGTGATCGGCGCGTTGCCGACCAGGAATCGCCCGACCTCCTCGGGCGGGCGCACCGTCGCCGACAACCCGATCCGTTGCGCGGGCTTGTCGGTGAGTTGATCCAGCCGGGCCAGCGACAAGGCCAGGTGCGCACCACGCTTCGACCCGGCGATGGCGTGCACTTCGTCGACGATCACCGTGTTGACCTCGGCCAGCGTCTCGCGCGCGGCCGAGGTCAACAGCAAGAACAACGACTCGGGGGTCGTGATCAGAATGTCCGGTGGGGTGCGCAACATCGCCCGGCGCTGGGCGGGCGGGGTGTCACCGGAGCGCACCCCCACCGAGATATCCGGTGGGTCGAGCCCCAATCGTTTCGCCGTCTGCGTGACTCCTACCAGGGGTGCCCGCAGATTGCGTTCCACGTCCACAGCCAGCGCCTTCAACGGCGACACGTAGAGCACCGACGTGCCCCGGGACGCTCCCGGCTCGGGTGGGTCCCGGTGAGCCAGCTGATCGATAGCCCACAGGAACGCGGACAGGGTCTTGCCCGACCCCGTCGGCGCGATCACCAGTGTGTTCTCGCCCGCGGCGATCGCGTCCCACGCGCCGAGCTGGGCCGACGTCGCGCCGGGGAAGGCGCCGTCGAACCACTGTGCCGTCGCGGGGGAGAACCGATCCATAGCACCAAGTGTGCACCGACCCACCGACAACTTCGTCGCCATCATGCGCCCCGACCAGCGCGAACACGCCGATGACCGGGGAGGCGCCCGGCCCGGGTTGTGGCGTGGATCGCATTCGTCGCTACCCTCGACTCTCGTGCAAACGGTGCTGAGAGTCGACCTTGTCGGCCATGGCCTTACCGAGGCGGTACGTAAGGCGCGATTTCCTGTCGATGAACCCCTTGACGAGTCGGGGCGGGCCGCTGTGCGCGCCTGCGTGCCGCTCGATGAAGCGTTGGTGCGGACAGGACCGGAGCGGCGGGTTCGCGAGACGGCGGAGGAATTGGGCCTGGTCGGCGAACAGGACGTGCGATTACGGGACCTCGATGCCGGGTCGTGGCGGGGCAGTGAGATGGGCAAACTCGCTCAGGACCAGTTGTTCGCCTGGCTCACCGACCCCGAATTCCGTGGGCACGGTGGGGAATCCATCACCGATCTGGTCGAGCGGGTGCGCTTCTGGCTGGCCGAGATCGCCTCGTCGGGTCGTAACACCGTGGCGGTGACGCACCCCGCCGTGGTGCGCGCCGCGCTGCTCGTGGTGCTCGACGCACCGGCGAAGTCGTTCTGGCGCATGGATGTTCCGCCCGCGAGCGTCACCCGGCTGCACTACCGGGGGAACTGGACCCTGCGACTCGGCAACGGATAACGAAGAAGGCCCCGGAGTCGAAACTCCGGGGCCTTCTTCGTAGTAGCGGGAACAGGATTTGAACCTGCGACCTCTGGGTTATGAGCCCAGCGAGCTACCGAGCTGCTCCATCCCGCGTTGCAAATACCACTTTACACGGGGTGGGGTGGAAGGCGAAATCGCTGGTCTGATCAGCCGAAATGGATGCCTTGCGCGAGCGGGAGTTCGGTGGAGTAGTTGACGGTGTTGGTGGCCCGGCGCATGTAGGCCTTCCAGGAGTCGGAGCCCGATTCCCGGCCGCCGCCGGTGTTCTTCTCCCCGCCGAACGCGCCGCCGATCTCCGCGCCCGATGTTCCGATGTTGACATTGGCGATGCCGCAGTCGGAACCGGCGAGGAACTGTTCGGCCTCGCGCTGGTCGAGGGTGAAGATCGACGAGGAAAGTCCCTGGGTCACACCGTTGTTCAAGGCGATGGCTTCGTCGAGTTCGTCGTAGGTCAGCACGTACAGAATCGGCGCGAAGGTTTCCTCGCGCACGAGTTCGGTCTGCGCGGGCATGCGGATGATGGCGGGCCGCACGTAGTAGGCGTCGGGTCCGAGCGTCTCGACGCGCTCACCGCCGCAGATGATGTCGCCGCCCTCGGCCACCGACCCGACCAGCGCCTTCTGCATCCCGGCGAAGGCGCGCTCGTTGATCAGCGGCCCGACCAGGATGCCGTCGTCGAGTGGATTGCCCACGGGCAGTTGGCCGTATGCCGCGGCGAGCCGTTCGACCAGCTGGTCGGCGATCGAACGATGCGCGATCAACCGTCGCAGACTCGTACACCGCTGGCCCGCTGTCCCCGCCGCGGAGAAGACGATGCCACGCACCGCCAGTTCCAGATCGGCACTCGGCGCGACGATCGCGGCGTTGTTTCCACCCAGCTCGAGCAGGCATCGACCGAAACGCCCGGCCACCCGTGGGGCGACGGTGGCGCCCATCCGCACCGAGCCCGTCGCGCTCACCAGGGCGACCCGGCCATCGTCGACCAACGCCGAGCCGACGGTCGCGTCCCCTTGGATCAGCTGGTGCACTTCGGGATCCGCGCCCACATCCACCGCTGCGCGACGCAGCAGGGTGTGGCAGGCCAGCGCCGTCAACGGCGTGGTCTCCGACGGCTTCCAGACCACCGTGTCGCCGCACACCAGGGCGATCGCGGTATTCCAAGCCCACACCGCGACAGGGAAATTGAACGCCGAGATCACCCCGACTACGCCGAGTGGATGCCATGTCTCCATGAGGCGATGGCCGGGACGTTCGGAAGGCATGGTGGCGCCGTAGAGTTGGCGCGAGAGCCCGATCGCGAACTCGCAGACGTCGATCATCTCCTGCACTTCGCCCAGCGCCTCGGGGCCGATCTTGCCCGCCTCCAGGGTCACCAGCTCCGCCAGCTCGTCCTGATGGGCCACCAGCAACTGGGCCAGCCTGCGCACCAGGCCCGCTCGCACCGGCGCGGGGACCGTGCGCCAGGCCTCGAACGCGGTTGCGGCGCGGCCGATCGCGGCGTCCACGTCGGCGGGGGCGTCGACGGCCAGCGGCAACAGGACACCGCCGGAGATCGGCGTGCGCGCCAGCAGCGGGCCGGGCTCCGGCACCGCGGCGCCGAGGCCGTGCAGGAGCGCCCTGGCTCGCAGCGAGAGCTGCTCGGAGAAGTTCACGGTCTGCGTCATCGGTACTCTGCTCACCTTCTGCTGTTTGGTACGACTCACGGAAAAGTTCGGGAGAATTCGGTGGGGAACGGAAAGAAGTTTTCCCCGCGCGAGCCCCACGCTGCGTTAGCCTTCGCTGATGGCGGATACACCGGCTCGACCCCAGCTCGATGACATCGATCGACTATTGATCAAAGAACTGATGGCAGACGGTCGCGCCACATTGTCGAATCTGGCGGAGAAGGCCAGTCTCTCGGTCTCCGCGGTGCAATCGCGGGTGCGCAGGCTCGAAGCGCGCGGCGTGATCCGCGGATACGCGGCGCAGGTGGACCCCGAAGCGCTCGGGCACTTGTTGTCGGCGTTCGTCGCGATCACTCCTCTCGACCCGTCCCAGCCCGATGACGCGCCCGCCTTGCTGCAGCACATCCCCGGCATCGAGGGGTGCCACTCGGTAGCGGGCGAGGAGAGCTACGTCCTGCTGGTTCGGGTGGCCTCGCCTCGGCATCTGGAACATCTGCTGCAGGAGATCAGGGCCACGGCCAATGTGCACACCCGCAGCACGATCATCCTGCAGACATTCTATGACAGGTAGTGATCTTCCGTAATTTGATTCGTGATTCCGTAGAACTTCCGTAAATATTTGCGTATCGTCGGTTTCATGACCATCGAACTGGAGCGCCCTGGCGCGGCGGTCATCCCCGCCGACCGGGTCCACGAAATCCTGTCCTCGCACATCCTCGCGGACGGTTTCGAGCTTGTGCTCGACCTACACGAATCGCGCGGTCGCACGCTCGTCGACGAACGTGACGGCACCAGCTATCTCGACATGTTCGGCTTCTTCGCCTCCAACGCGCTGGGAATGAACCATCCCGCGCTGGCCGGCGACGAGAGCTTTCTCGCCGAGCTGGCCAACGCCGCACTGAACAAGCCGAGCAACTCCGATATCTATACCGTCGAGATGGCCCGCTTCGTCGACACCTTCGCCCGCGTGCTCGGTGATCCGCGCCTGCCGCACCTGTTCTTCGTCGACGGTGGCGCGCTCGCGGTGGAGAACGCGCTGAAAGTCGCTTTCGACTGGAAGAGCAGGCACAACGAATCGCACGGTCGCGCACCGGAACTCGGTACCAAGGTGCTGCACCTGACCGGCGCCTTCCACGGGCGCAGCGGTTATACGTTGTCGCTCACCAACACCGACCCGGTCAAGACCGCGCGATTCCCGAAATTCGATTGGCCGCGCATCGACACACCGCACACTTTCGCGGGCCCCGACATCGCCGCCCTCGAAACGCGGGCGCTGGCCCAGGCCGAACAGGCCTTCGCCGACAACCCGCACGACATCGCCTGCTTCATCGCCGAACCGATCCAGGGCGAAGGCGGTGACCGTCATCTGCGGCCGGAATTCCTCGCCGCCATGCAGCGGCTGTGCCACGCCAACGACGCGCTGTTCATCCTCGACGAGGTGCAGACCGGCGTCGGCCTGACCGGAACCACCTGGGCCTTCCAGCAATTGGATATCGCGCCCGATGTGGTGGCCTTCGGCAAGAAGACCCAGATCTGCGGAATCATGGCGGGCGGCCGGGTCGACGAGGTGGTCGACAATGTCTTCCGGGTGAGCTCACGGCTCAACTCCACCTGGGGCGGCAACCTCACCGACATGGTGCGCACCCGGCGCATTCTCGAAGTGCTGGAACGGGATCGGCTGATCGAGGGCGTGGCACCGCTCGGCGCGTTCCTGCTCGACCGGCTCGGCAAGCTGGCCGCCGCGCACCCGGACGCGGTCAGCGAGGCGCGTGGGCGTGGGCTGATGTGCGCGGTGACACTGGCGACGCCGGAGCTGCGCGATCGGGTGGTGACGGAACTGCGCGAACGTGAGCACGTGCTGCTGCTCGGCACGGGGGAGCGCGGCATCCGTTTCCGTCCGCCGCTGACGGTCACCGAGGACGAGCTGAGTCAGGCCGTCGACGCACTGGACGCGGTACTCACGCGAGAACGCCGGTAACTCCCCGGATTCCGGGCTGGGCCGTCGGCACGATTGCCGTCGGCCCACTTCCGTCTTCGCTCGCGTGTCCGTGATCGCAGTACCCAGTCGGCAGATGCGGCGCAGTGATCAGGCGGGCACAGCGGTCAATCCGAGTGCGCCCGCGACGAAACGGTGGACCGATGCCAGGCCGGCGGCCAGTGCCTCGTCCTCGCCGGGCCGGGCCCACCCGGTGACCGCCGCGGTGGCGTCGGGGCCGGGCGTCACGCCGATCTCGGCGACCATCTCGGCCGTAGTCGGAACGCAGACCGCCCAGGAGAAGTGCGACTCGTCCGCCCACTGCGCCGACCGGGTGGCCACGTAGCCGGGATCGGTGATGCCGCCGTCGGCCAGCGCGGGTCGGTCGTCGATGCGCTCGTCGGCGCGCAGCGCGCGCAGATACCAGGACCCTGCGTTGATCTCGATCGGTTCCACGCGAGCAGCCTAGTGTTCGACCGCTGGGTCATGGCCGCCGACCGCTGCCGAAGCCGCACGCGGGCGGCGGCTCCGGGTACGGGCCCAGGTGTCGTCGCCGAGCCGGAATCAGGCTGTGCGGAGGGTGCCGCCACCGAGCAGGGAGTGAACCGCGGTGCGGCCGATGTCGAGCGCGCGGGTGAGCAGGTCGGTGTCGCGGGCCGCGCTGTCGATGGCGGGGGAACCGGCGGGTGGGTGGACCTGGAGGACATGATCGCCGAGGCCGTCGAGGTAGCTGTCCTCCATCGCCTGCTGACCCGGCCGCTTGCTCCACGCCCGGAACGCACCGGGCGCGATGGCACGCATGTAGCCGCCGCCGACCACCCGGTGCAGCAGGGGCGCGGGCGGGCGGACTTCATCGGTCCGGCGGGTGCGCAGGACCAGGGCGTGGGTGGTGCCCGCGGCCACGGCGGTGCGGATCGGGACGGTTTCGGTGAGGCCGCCGTCGAAGTAGCTGCCACCCGCGAGGGCGACCGGTGGTCCAGCCAGCAGCGGAAGGCCCGCAGAGGCCCGCAGCGCCGTCATGAGGCTCTGTTTGTCGGTGATGTAGGGCCCGAGGTCCACCGACTGCCCGGTGCGGATATCGGTCGCGATGGGATGGAAGGTGGTGGGGTTGGCCAGAATCGCGGGGAAGTCCATCGGTTCGATGCCGTCGTACACGCGATGCACGAGATAGTGCAGATCGAACACGGGGCGACCGCGGAAGATGCGTACCGGATCGACCACGCGGCGCATGATCGCCGGATCGGTCCACGACCGCATCCCCGTCGCCGCGCGCCCGCACAGCAACCAGGCGCCGTTGATCGCCCCGGCCGACGTGCCGTACACGGCGTCGAACACCTTCGCCAGACCCAGCTCCTCGAGCGCCTGCACCATGCCGCTGGAATACACACCGCGGCTGCCACCGCCCTCGATCACCAGCGCGAGACGATTGCCGTCAGTACGGCTACCGGTTTCCCGGCGAGCCTGGATGACCTCGGCCACCGTTGCCGAACCCGGCGTCGAGAGCGGGTCCAGATCGGTGTGCGCAGTACTGGTCACCCGACCCACGATACGACAGAAGCAGGCCACCCAGCCGGGCGAGACGCATGATCTTCCGCGCCCGTTCACCGATCCGTCTCCGCGTTACCGGACACGAATCCGTCAGCTCGGTTCGTCGCGGCCGCTCGGCGAACGACAACGGGCGCCGGTCCGTGGAGACCGACGCCCGTTGTGGACAGCTAGCAGTTGTCTACTTGATCTCCGCCAGGACCGTGCCCTGGGTGATCGCCGCACCCGCCGCGACGGCGAGCCCGGTGACGACACCGGCCTTGTGCGCGTTGACCGGGTTCTCCATCTTCATGGCCTCGAGCACCACGATCAGGTCACCCGCCTCGACGGTCTGGCCCTCTTCGACCGCGACCTTCACGACGGTGCCCTGCATCGGCGCGGTGACCGCGTCACCCGACGCGGCACCGGCACCGGCGCCGCCACGCTTGCGCGCCTTCGGCTTCTTGCGCACCACACCGTTGCCCGCCGAACCGGCCGCACCGCCACCGAGGGTGAACTGACCGGGCAGCGACACCTCGACGCGACGTCCGCCGACCTCGACGACAACCTTCTGCCGGGGCAGATCGTCGTCGTCATCGTCGGACACGCCACCGGCGGTGTACGGCTCGACGGTGTTCTTCCACTCGTTCTCGATCCACTTGGTGTAGATGTCGAACTTCTCGCCGTCGCCGATGAAGGCCGGATCCTCGATGACCGCGCGGTGGAACGGGATCACCGTCGCCAGACCCTCGACCTCGAACTCGGCCAGCGCACGGCGGGCACGCTGCAGCGCCTGCTCACGGTTCTCGCCGGTGACGATCAGCTTGGCCAGCATCGAGTCGAACTGACCGCCGATGACGCTGCCCTGGACCACACCGGAGTCGACACGCACACCGGGGCCGGTGGGCTCGCGGTAGACGTTCACCGGGCCGGGAGCGGGCAGGAAGCCGCGACCGGCGTCCTCGCCGTTGATCCGGAACTCGAACGAGTGGCCACGCGGGGTGGGGTCTTCCTTGATCGACAGTTCCTCGCCGTTGGCGATCGCGAACTGCTGACGCACCAGGTCGATGCCCGCGGTCTCCTCGGTGACCGGGTGCTCCACCTGCAGGCGGGTGTTCACCTCGAGGAATGACACGGTCTCGCCCTGCACCAGGTACTCCACGGTGCCCGCACCGTAGTAGCCCGCCTCGCGGCAGATGCGCTTGGCCGACTCGTGGATCGCGGCGCGCACCTTGTCGGACAGGAACGGCGCGGGCGCCTCCTCGACGAGCTTCTGGAACCGGCGCTGCAGCGAGCAGTCGCGGGTACCGGCGACGACCACGTTGCCGTGCTGGTCGGCGATGACCTGGGCTTCGACGTGGCGGGCCTTGTCGAGGTACTGCTCGACGAAGCATTCGCCGCGACCGAAGGCGGCGATGGCCTCGCGGGTCGCCGACTCGAACAGCTCGGGGATCTCCTCGATGGTGTGGGCGACCTTCATGCCGCGGCCACCGCCACCGAACGCGGCCTTGATGGCCACCGGGACGCCGTATTCCTTGGCGAACGCGACGACCTCGTCGGCGTTCTTGACCGGGTCCTTGGTGCCCGCGGCCATCGGCGCCTTCGCCTTCTCGGCGATGTGGCGCGCGGTGACCTTGTCACCGAGGTCGCGGATGGACTGCGGCGACGGGCCGATCCAGATCAGCCCGGCGTCGATGACGGCCTGGGCGAAGTCGGCGTTCTCGGAGAGGAAACCGTAACCGGGGTGGATCGCGTCGGCGCCGGACTTGGCCGCGGCGTCGAGGATCTTGTCGAACACGAGGTACGACTCGGCAGAGGTCTGACCGCCGAGGGCGAACGCCTCGTCGGCGAGCTTCACGAAGGGAGCGTCGGCATCGGGCTCGGCGTACACCGCGACGCTGGTGATTCCCGCGTCCTTGGCAGCCCGGATCACGCGAACCGCGATCTCGCCGCGGTTAGCTACGAGTACCTTCGTGATCCGTGCGCTGGCATGGCTGGGCACTGAGCCTCCTGTGTGCAATCTTTGGTCGCGTCGGGGAACGGGTCGCCGGTTAGGCCCCGTGCCCGGTATCGACAACTTTCGTCTCGGGCGAGTGTAGGCAGTGTGCCAACCCTGCTCGAACTCGGCTAGCCCTACTGTCGAGTAGGTCGCAGGTCACACTACGCGGCGTCCAGTGATGTGAACATGTTTCAAATGATCCGATTCGCGACACCTGGTTCGGTGCCCGTGACGATCGGTACTCGCACCGAGTTGCCCCATTCGATCCACGATCCGTCGTAATTGCGCACCGACCTGCGGCCGAGCAGGAATGCCAGGACGAACCAGGTGTGGCTGGACCGCTCGCCCACCCCGCTGTAGACGACCAGGTCGTCGGCGGGAAGCGTGCCGTAGACCTCGTCCAGGTCGGCGCGGGAGCGGAAGCGGCCGTCGATCGTGGCGGCCTCGGTCCACGGGATGTTCACCGCCGTCGGCACGTGCCCGCCGCGCAGGGCGGCGTACTCCTGGTTGCGCGGTTTGTCCTCGAGCTCGCCGGAGTACTCCTGCGCCGAGCGCACATCGACGAGGGGTTCGCCGAGTCTGGCGAGTACGTCCTCGCGGAACGAGCGGGCGGTCGTGTCGTCGCGCGTGACCTCGGGGTAGTCGCTGGGCGTGGGGTAGGGCTGGTCGAATGTGGTGTCGCGTTCCTCGGAGATCCAGGCGTCGCGGCCGCCGTCGAGCAGGCGCACGTCTTCGTGGCCGAACAGGGTGAAGATCCAGGCGGTGTGCGCGGCCTGCGCGTTGCCGCGGTCGCCGTAGATCACGATCGTGTCGTCGCGCTCGATGCCCTTGGCGCGCATCAGCTCGGTGAAGCGCTTGCCGTCGACATAATCGCGGGTCACCGGGTCGCTCAGGTCGCCGCGCCAGTCGATCTTGACCGCGCCTGGGACATGGCCGATGTCATAGAGCAGGATGTCATCGTTGGACTCGATGATTCGTAAACCACGCACGCCGATGTTTGCGGACAGCCATTCTGTGGTTACCAATCGATGCGGGACTGCGTAGGAACCGAAGGCGGGGTGCGGATCCGGGGCGACGGGCACGGTGTGGTCCTTCACGCGAGTTGGGTGGGTGCGACCACTGTGTGGTCGCAGCCGATGGTAAGTGTGTGGTGGCACATCACGAATCGACACAATGGGCGAATAAAGCGCACGGATGTCCGATAAAGTCTCTGGAGAGGAGGGGTGAGCTATGTCCGATTCTTGGCCGCGACGGCGACTGCTCGCGATCCTACGTGGCGCCACCGAGCCCCTCGATGCCCAGGAACTGGCCCGCATCACCGGACAGCACGTCACCACCGTCCGATTCCACCTCGACGTCCTCACCCGCGAATCGCTGGTTCGCCAGTTCCAGCAACCGCCACGCGGCCGCGGCCGCCCGCGCATCGGCTATCGCGCGGTGCAGCGCTCGGTGGGATATCAGGAGCTCGCGCAGGTACTGGCAGACCATCTCGGCCCCGATCCGATCGCCCGTTCCGCCGCCGCCGTGGCCGCTGGTCGCGCCTGGGGTGCCCGGATGGACATCGGCACCCAGCCGGTGGAAACCCTCGCCGACGCCAGGGACATCACCATGTCGCTGATGTCGGAGCTCGGGTTCGCACCCGAGAAGGAACCCGCCGGTGAGACCTCCGAGCACGTCCAGATCAACCTGACGGCCTGCCCGCTGCGGGAACTGGCCCGCTCACACGCCGAAGTGGTGTGCGGCGTGCACATGGGGCTCATGCGGGAGGTGCTCGAACGCAACGGCGCCCGTGGCCGGGTGGACGTGCAGCTGCACCCCTTCGTCGAGCCCGAGCTGTGCACGGCCCGGCTCGATCTGACGATGACCGCGCCCGACCGCACCCCGGCCATGGAGCCGGGGGATGAGCACGTGATCGCGCCGTCAGTCCCGCGGATCCCGCCACAGTTGCGTGACACCGACACCGACGTCTTCGAGCAGCCGGCGCAACAGCGGTAGTCCGATCCCGATGACGCTGGACGGATCGCCTTCGATCCGGTCGACGAACCAGCCGCCCAGCCCGTCCAGGGTGAACGCCCCCGCGACCTTCAGCGGCTCGCCCGACGCGATATAGGTATCGAGCTCATCCGGCGTCGGCTTCGCGAAATGCACCGTGGTACTGCTGCATTCGGCCGACTCGGCGACGATTTCGCCGTCGTGCAGCCGCAGCACGCAGTGCCCGGTGATCAGATCCGCGCTGCGCCCCGCCATCGTGGCCCAGCGCTCGCGCGCCACCTCCGGGGTGTGCGGTTTGCCTTGGAGCTGCCCGCCGACGAGCAGCATCGAATCGCAGCCGACGACGACACAGTCGGCACCGAATTCGGGAATCGACGCGGCGACGTCGGCCGCCTTGGCACGAGCCAGGGCGACGACGACATCGTGCGAGGAGGTACCGGCGGGCAGAGCCGCCGACACCGCGTCCTCGTCTACGCCCGAGACCCGCACCACGGGATCGATGCCCGCGGTGCGCAGGATCCCGAGCCGGGCAGGCGACGCCGACGCCAGAACCAGCCTGGTCACCGCAGCAGCGGCTCCGGTGACCGCCGCACCAGCTTCGGTCACCTCAGCGCAGGTGCGACAGCATCGGGTACACGTACGGCGAGAACGGGTTCGTGCCCCGATGCATCATCGTCGATGTGCCCCATGCGTCGGCCGGTCCATTCGATCCGCCGACGGGTGCGTCGGCCGTCGCCGCGCTCAGGACGGCGACCAGAGCCGCGATGTCCTGATCGGTGGGCGATCCCTTGAGAATGCGGAACAGTGGTTCGCCCGCAGCGTCGACGGTGGCCTGCGCCACCGTGCCCGCCGGCAGGTCGACCTCTTCGACGAGTGGTTCGACGACGAGCTCGAGCTCGGCGACTGTCAACACGTCTTCTTCTGCCACAGTTGTCACAGTGCCAGATCCTTCCTGCACTTACTTCGCTTCACAGCGCGGTTGACGCGATCATTCCCGGTGTGGCCGCGCCGATCAATAGTTGTCTTCCACAACAAGTGTGCGCGGCCTATCCGGGATATCGCATTTTCAGAGCGGAATGTTGCCGTGTTTCTTCGGCGGCATGGTCACCATTTTGCGCTCGAGGAGCCGCAGCGCCGACACGATCTGGCCACGGGTGTGTGAGGGCGGGATGACCGCGTCCACGTAGCCGCGCTCGGCGGCGACGTACGGGTTCACGAGAGTGTCCTCGTACTCGTTCTGCAGCTCGAGGCGCAGCGCATCGACGTCGTCGCCGTTCTTGGCGGCTTCGAGCAGCTGCTTGCGGTAGACGAATCCGACAGCGCCGGAGGCGCCCATCACGGCGATCTGGGCGGTGGGCCATGCCAGGTTCACATCGGCGCCCATGTGCTTGGAACCCATGACGTCGTAGGCGCCGCCGTAGGCCTTGCGAGTGATGATCGTGATCTTGCCCACAGTGGCCTCGCCGTAGGCGTAGAGCAGCTTCGCACCGCGGCGGATGATGCCGTTGTATTCCTGGCCCGTGCCGGGCAGGAAGCCGGGCACGTCCACCAGGGTGATGATCGGGATGTTGAAGGCGTCGCAGGTGCGCACGAAGCGCGCGGCCTTCTCCGAGGCGTCGATGTCGAGGCAGCCGGCGAACTGGGTCGGCTGGTTGGCGACGATGCCGACGCTGCGCCCGTCCACCCGGCCGAAGCCGCAGATGATGTTCATCGCGCGCTCGGCCTGGACCTCGAGGAACTCGTCGTCGTCGAGCAGCCGGCGGATGACCTCGTGCATGTCGTAGGGCTGGTTCGGCGAGTCCGGGATGATCGTGTCGAGCTCGATGTCCTCATCGGTGAGGGCATCCTCGATCGCACCGTTGATCGGGTCGGTCGGAGCGTGGCGCGGGGCCTCTGCGCGGTTGTTGCTCGGCAGGTAGCTCAGCAGGTCCTTGACGTAGTCGAGGGCATCCTGCTCACCGGAGGCCACGTAGTGGGCCACACCGGACTTCACCATGTGGGTGTGCGCGCCACCCAGGTCCTCCATCGAGACCTCTTCACCGGTGACGGTCTTGATCACGTCGGGCCCGGTGACGAACATCTGCGAGGTCTGATCGACCATCACCACGAAGTCGGTGAGCGCGGGGGAGTACACGTGACCACCGGCGGCGGCGCCCATGATCAGCGAGATCTGCGGGATCACGCCGGAGGCCTGCACGTTGCGGTGGAAGATCTCGCCGTAGAGCCCGAGGGAGACGACACCCTCCTGGATACGCGCGCCCGCGCCCTCGTTGATGCCGACCAGCGGACGGCCGGTCTTGATCGCCAGGTCCATCACCTTGACGATCTTCTCGCCGTAGACCTCGCCGAGCGAGCCACCGAACACGGTGACGTCCTGCGAGAAGATGCACACGTCGCGGCCGTCGATGGTGCCGTAGCCGGTGACGACGCCGTCACCGAGCGGGCGGTTGTGCTCCAGGCCGAAATTCACGCTGCGGTGCTTGGCGAGGGCATCGAGTTCGACGAAGGAGCCTTCGTCGACCAGGGCGAGGATGCGCTCACGCGCGGTCATCTTGCCCTTGGCGTGCACCTTGTCGACCGCGGTCTCACCCATCGGGTGTTGCGCTTCTTCCAGCCGATTCCGCAGATCAGCCAGCTTCCCGGCAGTGGTGTGGATATCGGGGGCGCCCGCCGATTCCGATGCGGGCTGCTGCTGGACACTCGTCATGGGTTGCGAGTGTAACGAGTGACACCTCCGCGCACCACGGCAGTCTCGCTTACCGGCCAGTAGAGAAACCCCAGCTAGGTATGGTCATGACCGTTCACAGAGAACTCCAGTAACCTGCCGGGAATGAACAGGGCACCCATCGATGTACAGGGTCTGCGCAGCTCGCCGGGCCTGTCGTTCTACGACCGGATCGATGTAGTCGAATCGACCGGATCGACCAACGCCGACCTGGTTGCTCGCGCCGCCGACCCGTCCGCCGATCGTCAGGCTCTGCTCGCCGAGGAGCAGGTGAGCGGTCGCGGCAGACATGCCCGCGCGTGGGTGAGTCCGCCCCGCGCGCAGATCTCGCTGTCGATCCTGGTGCGCCTGCCCGGCATCGACCCCGCCGCGCTCGGCTGGTTGCCGTTGCTCACCGGCATCGCGGTGGTCGACGCGCTGCGTGGCACGGCTGGTGTCGCACCGGAATTGAAGTGGCCCAACGATGTTCTGCTCGACGGCCGCAAACTCGCGGGCATCCTGGCCGAGGTGGCCGCGACCGGCATCGCGCCCGCGGTGGTGGTCGGCATCGGGATGAACGTCGACCTCGCCGAATCGGAACTGCCTGTTGCCCATGCGACTTCGCTGAGCTTGGCCGGTGCGACCGACGTCGACCGCACCGCGCTGGTCGCGGCGATCCTGGCGGAGTTCTCGCGCCGCTTCACCGCGTGGGAGCGGTCGGGCTGGGACACCGTCGATCTGGTGGCCGAATACCGTGAGCGATGCGCCACCATCGGCATGGAAGTGCGTGCCGAACTGCCCGGCGGGACGGTGCTCACCGGGGTGGCGAGCGATGTCGACGACACCGGGCGGCTGCTCATCGGTGAGCGGGCGGTATCGGCCGGCGACGTTTCCCACCTGCGCGGACAGTACTGACGACGGGCCCGGAGCCGGGCCCGTCGCCGAGACGGATCAGTGTGCGGCCGCACCCGCGGTCGCGCGCTCGGCCACCTCGCGCTCGCGCGCCAGCAGCCGGTCGCGCTGCTCCTCGAACCGCAGCACGTCCTTCTCCAGCTTGTCGATGAACAGCGCGAGTTCATCGCGCGCTGTCTCACCGCGCGCACCGAAGTCGTTGCGGTCGAAGACGTTCCACTGCTTGAGCACCGGCCGCACCACCTCGTCGAGGTGCTGGCGCAGGTCGTAGATGCCGTGCTTGGCCATCAGCACGCCGTTGCGCCGCCAGTTGGGCATGCCCGCGCCCGGCATCTGGAAATTGGTGAGCACCTTGGTGATCGCGGGCATCGCCTGGTCGGGGGCCAGGTCGAGCGCCGCCGCGCACAGGTTGCGGTAGAAGATCATGTGCAGGTTCTCGTCGGTGGCGACGCGGGCCAGCATCTTGTCGGCGATCGGGTCGTCGCAGACCCGACCGGTATTGCGGTGGCTCACCCGGGTGGCCAGCTCCTGGAACGTCACATACGCGACGTTGACCAGGAATCCACCCCAGTTCGCCGGTGCGTGCGCGCCCTGGGTCATGTGGACCATCCGCGCTTCCTCCAGCGCCACCGGGTCGACGCCGCGGGTGACGACGAGGTAGTCGCGGATCACGATGCCGTGGCGGTTCTCCTCGGCGGTCCAGCGGCCCACCCAGGTGCCCCACGCGCCGTCGAGGGAGAAGTTCTCGGCGATCTCGCGGTGGTAGGACGGCAGGTTGTCCTCGGTGAGCAGATTGGTGATCATCGCCGCCTTGGCGACATCGGTGAGCCTGGATTGTGATGGCTCCCAATCGCTTCCGCCCATCGCGGCGAAATTGCGGCCTTCCTCCCACGGCACGTAATCGTGCGGATTCCAGTCCTTGGCGATGGAAAGGTGCCGGTTGAGGTTCTGTTCGGCCACTGGTTCGAGGGCCGTGAGGATTTCGAGCTGAGTCAGATCTTCGGTCACGCGTGCCTCCACTGTCGGTATCGAGCAAGCAGATAAGGGCAAAACCTGGCATCTAGCGTGTAATCCACAGTATCGCCTCGGCCGTGGCATCGAGAAATGCGGTGCGACTGTCGCAGAACCCGACGTCCCAGCGCGGTACTGTTCGGTCATGGGTTACCCGGAGGATGTCCTCGCGCCCGACGAGCAGTTGATCCTGCACCGCCACCCACACTGGAAGATGTTGGTGTGGCCCATCGTCACTCTCATCGTCGTGACCGCGATCGCCGGATTCCTCGGCGGCCTGGCCTGGCGCAACACCACCGGTCACGTGCGCACGGTGTTGCTGATCCTGATCGGGCTGGCCTGGCTCGGGCTGGTCGCGTGGCGGGTCGTCGCGCGCGTGATCGCCTGGAAGTCGACGCATTTCATCGTCACCGGTCGGCGGGTGCTGGTGCGCCAGGGCGTGCTCACCCATACCGGCATCGATATCCCGCTCAGCCGGATCTCCAGTGTGCAGTTCCGCCACGGTCTGCTCGACCGGGCGCTCGGCACCGGCACCCTGATCATCGGCTCCTCCTCGGAGGAGCCGCTCGAGTACGACGACGTGCCCCAGGTCCAGCAGGTCCATTCGCTGCTCTACCACCAGGTCTTCGAGGCGGGACGGTCCGCCAACGAGCAGCACTGGGGCGGCGGCTACCGGTGAGCTGCCCGTCCTCGCTGATCAGAAACATTTAACCTGTGCAGATGACCGCTGTTCTGCTGGCCGAAGACGACGAGGCGATCGCCGCACCCCTGTCGCGTGCACTGGGGCGTGAGGGCTACACCGTCACCGTCGAACGCTTCGGCCCGGCGGTGTTGCGCCGCGCCCTCGAGGGCAACCACGACCTGCTGATCCTCGATCTGGGCCTGCCCGGCATGGACGGGCTCGAGGTGTGTCGGCAGGTGCGTGCGAGCGGGGCCGATCTGGCCGTGCTGATGCTCACCGCCCGCACCGACGAGGTCGACTTCGTCGTCGGCCTCGACGCGGGCGCCGACGACTACGTGGGCAAACCGTTCCGGCTGGCCGAACTCCTCGCCCGCGTCCGAGCCCTGTTGCGGCGCAGCGGAATCGGGGACGACGCGGTGGAGGTCGGCGCGATCCGGCTCGAACCCGCGGCGCGGCGGGTGCTGGTCAACGGGGCCGAGGTGAACCTGGCCAACAAGGAGTACGAGCTGCTCAAGGTCCTCATCGACCGGGCAGGCCAGGTGGTGGCGCGCGAGACCATCCTGCGCGAGGTCTGGGGCGACGCCGACCTGCGCGGCTCCAAGACGCTCGACATGCACATGTCCTGGTTGCGTCGCAAGATCGGCGACGAGGGCCCGATGGCGGAGCGTCGCATCGTCACCGTGCGCGGTGTGGGGTTCCGGCTCAATACCGACGGCCCCACCTCGCACCGAGGCTGACGCCGCAGTGCGCCGTCGCATCCTGCGCTCGATCCTGACCGTGCTGACCATCACCACGGTGGTGCTCGGCGTGCCGCTGATCTACACCGCGTGGCTGTGGGTCGAAGACATCACCCGCAACGATCTGCAGAGTCGCCTCGATCGGATCTCGACCGAGGTGATCGCCCAGGAACGGGTCGACGGGACCGTCCACGACGGTCTCGACGTGCGCGCCATGAGCGCGCTGGTCCCCGAGGGCGGCAAGCTCACCATCGTCTATCCGGCCCCGCACGACAATGCCGCGCGCACCGATATCGGCGTCGCGGAGGTGGCGGATCCGCTGGTCGAATCGCTGTCGATGGGCACGTCCGGTTCGCTGCGGCTCGAGGTGCCCGCCGGGCCGATGCATTCCCGGCAGGAGCAGGCGGTGGCCGCGGTGGCGCTGGCCGTGCTCGCCTCGCTGGGTGCGGCGTTCTCGGTCGCGGTGGTGACCGCGCGCCGCGTCGCCGACCCGCTGCGCGACGTGGCCGCCAGGGCGGCCCGGCTGGCGATGGGTGACTTCCGGCCCGATCCGCGCCGCCACGGCATCGCCGAACTGGACCGGGTCTCCGATGTGCTCGATTCGGCGACCGTCGAGATCGCCGGCCGCCTGCAACGCGAGCACGCGCTGGTGGCCGACGTTTCCCACCAGCTACGCAGCCGCCTGACCGCTGTTCGCCTGCGCCTGGACGAGTTGTCCACCCACGCCGACCCCGAGGTGGTGCACGAGGCCGAGGAGGCGATGGCGCAGGTCGACCGGCTCACCGACGCCATCGACGACCTGGTCCGCGCCTCCCGCGACGAAGACGCCACCGACCGCGATCCGGTGCCGGTGATGGCGGAACTGCGCGGTGTCGTCACCGAGTGGACCCACCCGTTCCACGAGACCGGGCGCGAACTGCTGCTGCTCGGCGACGAGTCCCTCCAGGCCCCGATCACCGGTTCGCGGCTGCGCGAGGCGGTCGCGGTGCTGGTCGACAATGCGCTGATGCACGGCGGCGGCACCTGCACGATCTCGGTGCGCACGGTCCCGACGATGAGCTCTCGCGACCCGCTGATCTGCGTGGAGGTGTCCGACGAGGGCGAGGGTGTGCGCGACGAACTGGCGCCCCACATCTTCGATCGTGGATTCTCCGCGGGCGGGTCGACCGGTGTCGGTCTGGCGCTGGCCCGCGCGCTGGTCGAGGCCGACGGCGGCCGGCTCGAGCTGCAGCGTCGCCGTCCGGCCCTGTTCGCGGTGTTCCTGGGTTCCAAGCTCAACCGCCCGCAGAACGCGACCCTGACCGAGCCGCGCTGACTCAGGCTCGGCCGAGGTGCTCTTCTTCGACCAGTTCCTCGAACTCGGCCACGATCTCGTCGATCTCGTCGGGGAACACCCAGCGCCGCATCGCCCAGAAACGGAACGCCATCTGCAGCAGGTTGCCGATGATGAACGCGCTGAAGAAATCGGCCACGTTCGCGACGACGAAGCTCACATGGGGTTCGCGCAGATCGAGCCCGTAGATCGAGATCCACAGCGGGATATTGGCCAGGACCACCCCGATCCCGCTCACCGCGAAGAACAGCAGCGCCTCGTGATGCTTCTCCCGGCCGCCCCGATTCTTGAACGACCATTCTCGGTTGAGGATGTAGGAAGCGATCACCGCCACCACGCCCGAGATGATCTTGGCGGTGAGCGGCTTGTCGGCGAGAATCGTCCATTTCAGGAGGTAGTACAGGCCGCTGTCGATCACGAACGTCGTGGCGCCGACGAGGGCGAATTTGATCAGCTCTTTATGCCTGATCGCGATTTCTCGCAGGCGCGGGGGAAGGACGCTGACCACGTCGTCGACGATTGACACGAGTTCTGAGTGTACCGGTCGCAAACATTCGCATTCGACATGACAACATTGCACGACGTGAGTGCACGTTCATTCGATCCGTCAGCCATGCCCACCGTCACGATGGTCGGTGGGGGTCAGCTCGCGCGTATGACGCACCAGGCCGCGGTAGCCCTGGGCCAGCGTCTACGGGTGCTCGCCGAGCGGCCGGACGACCCCGCCGCCCAGGTCACCCCCGACGTCGTGCTCGGCAGCCACGACGACCTGTCCGCGCTGCGAAAGGCAGCGCGCGGTTCGCACGCGCTCACCTTCGATCACGAGCACGTGCCGACCGAGCACCTCGACGTGCTGGTCGCCGAGGGCGTGAACGTGGCGCCGCCGCCGCAGGCACTGATCTTCGCCCAGGACAAGCTGGCCATGCGCACGAAGCTGTCCGCGCTGGGTCTGCCGGTTCCGGCGTTCGTCGAGGTCGCCGCGCCCGCGGACGCGGTGGCCTTCGGTGACGAGCACGGCTGGCCGTTCGTGCTGAAGGCCGTGCGCGGCGGGTACGACGGTCGTGGCGTGTGGATGCCCGCCGACGCGGCCGAGGCCACCCGGTTGGTCACCGACCAGCTCGCGCACGGTGTGCAGTTGCTGGCCGAGTCGAAGGTCTCGTTGAAGCGGGAACTGTCGGCGATGGTCGCGCGGTCGCCGTTCGGGCAGGCCGCGACCTGGCCGGTCGTGGAGACCGTGCAGCGCAACGGTCAGTGCGCCGTGGTGATCGCCCCCGCCCAGGGTCTGGACGAGGACCTCGCCGCGCGCGCCGAGACCATGGCGCTGGAGCTCGCCGCGGGTCTGGGTGTGGTGGGCGTCATGGCTGTCGAGCTGTTCGAGACCCACGACGGCGAGCTCCTGGTGAACGAGCTCGCGATGCGCCCGCACAACTCGGGCCACTGGGGCATGGACGGTGCCTGCACCGGCCAGTTCGAGCAGCACCTGCGCGCGGTCCTGGACTACCCGCTCGGTGATACGACGCCGCTCGCCCCGGTGACGGTGATGGCGAACATCCTCGGTGCGGCCGAGGCTCCCGAGATGTCGATGGACGAGCGCCTGCACCACCTGTTCGCCCGCCTGCCCGAGGCCAAGGTGCACCTCTACGGCAAGGGCGAACGGCCCGACCGCAAGATCGGTCACCTCAACGTCCTCGGTGACGACGCCGTCGAGGTCAGGGAAAAGGCCGAGCGGGCGGCGCACTGGATGTCGCACGCCGTCTGGACCGACGGCTGGGACCCGCACGGCGTCTGACACCACTTCTGCCACCACAGTTTTCGACCCCTAAGGAACCCACGTGAGCACCAACGGACCCCAGGTCGGCCTGATCATGGGCAGCGACTCCGACTGGCCCACCATGGAAGCCGCCGCCGAGGCCCTCGCCGAATTCGGCATCCGCTTCGAAGTAGGCGTCGTCTCCGCCCACCGCACCCCCCAGCGCATGCTCGACTACGCCCGTGAGGCCGCGGGCCGCGGCCTGAAGGTGATCATCGCGGGCGCGGGCGGCGCCGCCCATCTCCCCGGCATGGTCGCCTCGGCCACCCCCCTGCCCGTCATCGGTGTCCCCGTCCCCCTCAAATACCTCGACGGCATGGACTCCCTCCTGTCCATCGTGCAAATGCCCGCAGGCGTCCCGGTAGCCACCGTCTCCATCGGCGGCGCGCGCAACGCAGGCCTGCTGGCCGCCCGCATCCTCGGCACCTCCGACGACTCCCTGCGCACCCGCATGGAACAGTTCCAGGCCGGCCTCGAGAAAATGGTCCTCGACAAAGACGAAGCCCTGCGCACCAAACTCCTCGGCGGCTGAACCCGGGCAGCTGACGCTCGATGGCGGCGACACCGGCAAGCCGGAGTTGACGACGGGTGGGGTCGAATTCGGCGCTGGGAAGGGTCATCGCCCGCGAACCCCTTCTCGGACCTCGATTCGGAAGGATATCGACCCGTTCGCCGGCTGCCGCGATACGCCTACGCCGATAGCGCTGACCACCGCGCACGTTCGCCGCACCGATCAGCCGAGGAACTCTCGCAGGACGGCGGCCACGGCTCGCGGTGCTTCGACATGTGGAGAATGCCCGGCGTTCTCGATGATCGCGGTGCGCGCGCCCGCCGCGGAGTAGCGGGCGATCGACGGTGCGCAGGCGTACAGCTGGTCCTCGCGGCCATGGATCGCCAGCACGGGGACGCCCAGCCGCTGGATCCGTTTGTCGAGCGGGTCGGTGGCCAGTTCCCGCGCGCGGTCGACCAGCGCGATCCGGCCCACCGACAGGGTGAAGCCGCGGAAATCGCGCACCACGACGTCGGCGAATCCGGGTACCGAGGCATACCGGAACCCCGGCGCGAAACCCTGTCGCGAACCGAGCCGAACAGCGAACGCCGGCGCCCGCTGCGCGATCGCGATCAGCGAGGGACGGGATACCGTTATGAGTCCGGGAGGGTAAGTCGCGCAGCGGAAGTCGGGTGCCTGATCGATCAGTACGACAGCACACGCACGCCCCGACTCTGCCAGGTCGATCGGAATATCGGTGCCGAAGGAATGCGCTACCGCGGCGATCTCGGCGATACCAAGGCGGTCGAGCACTTCGGTGACCATCGCGACCTGGTTCGCGCAGGTCGACGCGCACGACGAGAAAGCTGTCGCACATCAGCGCGGCGAGTTGATCGAACCACTCCAGTGAGCACGGTGAGCCGTGGATCAACAGCAACGGTGGCGCCGCCCCCGGTCCGTCCATGCGCACGCGCACCCGACCGTGGGTGAGATCCAGGATCCGATCGGCCGATTCGTCCGTGAAAGAAGCCATGGCCCCAGTCCTTTCAAGGGTGCAGGAACTCGACGAGGGTGTCGACGACCGCGTCGGGTCGGTCGACCTGAACGAAGTGGGAGGTCCGGTCGACGCGCACCATCCGCGCGGACGGCAGGTGGGTCGCGAGTGTGTCGGCTACCCGTGGTGACACGATCGGATCGGGTTCGGTGCCGTAGACGGCGAGCAGCGGTACCGGGAAGCTGTCCAGTTCGCTGAGTGTGCGACCGAGAGCGGCCAAGTCGTCGGGGCGCAGGCCGTCACGGAGATGTCGAACGAAGGCCCGTGAGCCCGCGGCACTCGCCAGCGGGGAACCGTATTCTCCCACCTCCTCCAGTGACTTCACGGTTTCGTCGAAATAGTGCGTGCGGTGGTGTGCCCACCGGTACGGCCGTCTTCGCACATACGCCGCGAGCCCGGTGGCAACGCCGGGCACCGTCAGCGCGGCGGCGAGCGCGCGGTGCTTGATTTCCGGCAGTAGCGGCGAATGCAGGATCGCCACCTTCCGGAACGCATCGGCGTCGGTGAGCGCGCGGTGCAGCACCGGCAACCCGCCGAGCGAATTGCCCACCACCGCACACCTTTCGATGCCGAGGGCGCGCTGGAACTCGCCCAGCCATTCGCCGATCTCGGCGGAACGGAATGTGGCGCCCGTGGGCGCGTCACTGCCGCCGCAGCCCGGCAAGTCGACCGCCACCACACGAAAATGTGCGCCGAGGTCGGCCATGACGTATCGCCACGAGTAGGACGTGGTCATCAGTCCGTGGACGAGCAGCAATGGCGGCCCGGTTCCGGTGGTGCGGTATCGAATGCGAATCCGCCCGTACTCGGACGAGTTCATCGGCAGGTCCATCGGTGGTAACTGGAGAAAGGAATGCGGGCGGGCGGGGCTGGCGGGAAGATCCCGGAATCGCGCCTGCCGAAAGGGGGTGGGCTGGACGGCTGAGGCCATCGAATGCTCCGATCCTTTGCTATCGTTCGTTCGAACGAACGAATCAACGATAGCGCGGCGTGAGTTGCCGCGGGAAGAGAGACTCATGTCACAGTCGGAGCCCACTCGGGAGCGCATCATCCGGGCGGTCGTCCGGATCATGGGCGCCGACGGTGCGGCAGCGGTGACCAATCGTCGGATCGCCACCGAGGCGGGCATCTCGCTGGGCACCCTCACCTACCATTTCTCGACCCAACGCGACCTCGTCGAAGCGGGAATGGCCGCCTTCGTCGCCGCGGAGACCGTCAAGTTCACTCAGCTTGCCGACCGCGCCGCCGCAGGTGAGATCGACCTGGCTCAGGCGGGTGAGATCCTTGGCGGCATCGTCACCGATACCGACTTCGGCGGCGACCACCTCGCGTGGTTCGAACTCTTCGTTCAGGCCGCCAGATATCCGGCCCTGCATGCTGCGACCGCTGAGTTCTTCGACATCTACGACCGCCTCGCCGTGTCGATCCTGCGCGCACTCGGTGTCGCCGACGCCGAATCGGCGGCGCCGCTGGCGGTCGCAACGTTGGTCGGCCTCCAGTTGCGCCGTCTCGCGAGTGGTGGCTCGCCCGACCAGGTCGTCGGTGGGATGGCCGGGCTGGTCGCCGCATTCGCCGGGCAGTCGGTGCCGCCGCATTCGCCTGCCTGAATCGCGCCGCACGGCAGTGACTACGGTTGTTCCCCGTGGCACACGATGATGCGGCGCAGTTTCGGCTTACGGTGGTTGATCAGGCGTTGCGGTTGTTCGCCGAGCGGGGGTACGAGGCGACGACGGTGGATGAGATCGCGGTGGCGGCGGGGATCTCGCGGCGGACCTTCTTTCGGCAGTTCCGGTCCAAAGAGGATGTGATCTTCGCTGATCACGAGTTCCAGCTGGCCTCGGCGCAGGAATTCCTGGAAGGGGTCGACGGGGATCCGTGGGAAGCGGTGTGCGAGGCCGTGATCGGGGTGTTCGAGCGGTTCACGCAGTGGCGCGACATCGCGGCGCGGCGGTATCAGGTGGTGCGGCGGGTGCCCGCGTTGCGCGAGCGCGAGATCGTGACGGTGTTCCGGTACGAGCGGCTGTTCACCGAGTTCCTGCGCGGCCGGTTGCCGGAGGTGCCCGATCTGGTCCGGGTGCAGTACACGGCCGCCGTCACCGCCACGCACAACTACTTGCTGCGGCGGATGGTGCGCGGCGAATCGGGGGCTGCGCTCGCCGATCTGCGCACTGAACTGGCCATGATCCCGCGCGGGCGCAGGGCGCCGAGCGAGTCCGACGACCTGGTGCTCGCCGTGTTCCCCCGCGACATGCCGCCACGCAAGGTGGCCGATCTACTCACCGCGCGCCTCGGTAACCTGTGAGCGCCACCCCGAGCCGAAGCGCTCAGCGGTGACACTCAGTGCCACCCATATATCCGCATGTAGCGATAGAGTGTCGCGCGTATAATCCTCAGTAGATTGGCACTGCGTGCCGACGCCACACGCGCTGTGAGACCGCAGCGATCACGACCACGACCAGGAGTGTGCCCCCGATGGCTGGTAACCCCGACTTCGATCTGTTCAAGCTCGAGGACTTCCACGACGAGCTGCGCGGCGCCATCCGCGGCCTCGCCGAGAAGGAAATCGCTCCTTACGCCAAGGACGTCGACGGCAACGCCCGCTTCCCGGAGGAGGCGCTCACCGCGCTGAACGCCGCGGGCTTCAACGCCGTGCACGTGCCGGAGGCCTACGGCGGCCAGGGTGCCGACTCGGTCGCCACTTGTATCGTGATCGAGGAAGTCGCCCGCGTCTGTGGCTCGTCCTCGCTGATTCCCGCCGTGAACAAGCTCGGCACCATGGGCCTGATCCTCAACGGCTCCGAAGAGCTCAAGACCAAGGTCCTGGCCGACATCGTCAACGGCGAGATGGCCTCCTACGCGCTGTCCGAGCGTGAGGCCGGTTCCGACGCCGCCGCCATGCGCACCCGCGCCAAGGCCGACGGCGACGACTGGATCCTCAACGGCTCCAAGTGCTGGATCACCAACGGCGGCAAGTCTTCCTGGTACACCGTGATGGCGGTGACCGACGCCGACAAGGGTGCCAACGGCATCTCCTCGTTCCTGGTCCACAAGGACGACGAGGGCTTCGTGGTCGGCCCGCTCGAGCACAAGCTGGGCATCAAGGGTTCGCCCACCGCCGAGCTGTACTTCGAGAACTGCCGCATCCCCGGCGACCGCATCGTCGGCGAACCCGGCACCGGTTTCAAGACCGCGCTGCAGACCCTCGACCACACCCGCCCGACCATCGGCGCGCAGGCCGTCGGCCTGGCCCAGGGCGCGCTCGACGCCGCGATCGCCTACACCAAGGATCGCAAGCAGTTCGGCAAGACCATCGCCAGCTTCCAGAACACCGAGTTCATGCTGGCCGACATGGCCATGAAGATCGAGGCCGCCCGCCTGATGGTCTACACCTCGGCCGCCCGCGCCGAGCGTGGCGAGAAGAACCTCGGCTTCATCTCCGCCGCCGCCAAGTGCTTCGCCTCGGACGTGGCCATGGAGGTCACCACCAACGCCGTCCAGCTCTTCGGTGGCGCCGGCTACACCACCGACTTCCCGGTCGAGCGCATGATGCGCGACGCGAAGATCACCCAGATCTACGAGGGCACCAACCAGATCCAGCGTCTGGTGATGGCTCGTAACCTGCTCAAGGGCTGATTCCCGCACCGACCGGGTGTTCCACATCGCCTACGCCACCTCGTCCAGGCCGTCTACAGGCCGTTTGCGAGGAGTAGGCCGGAGCACCCGGTCGATTGCTGTGTGGGCACGCGGATTCGGGCCGCGAGCAGACGGCGTACGTATGTTGGGACGATGACTGTTGATGCACCTGGCGCACGCCCGAAGGCTGCCGTAGCCGTCCAGGATCAGGACGTCGCACTAGCCGCGATCACCGGCGTGTTCGGAACTCTCGAAGCCGCACTCGCGGCAAAAGACGCAGACGCCTTCGACAGTGTCTTCACCGCCGATGTGGCTTTCATCAATCCGGCGGGATCTGTCTTTCTGAGCTGGGATGAATTGCATGCCTATCACCGGACCGCACTGCGGAACAGCCCGGACGCCGAAGCGAATTACACGATTCTCGCCGCGCGCTTCCTTTCCGGTGGGCACGCGATCGTCACTGTCGAGCAGACACTACGCACCCCGAGTTTCTCGGTAACCAACCGCGGCACATGGGTTTTCACCGAACACAACGACACCTGGTGGGTCAGTTCGGTACACAACACGAATGTGGCGGGCAGTGCCGGATAGCTGTTACGGGACGAGGTCGGCGTATTCGGGATGTTCGGCGATGTATTTTTCGACGTACCAGCAGGTGGGGATGATCTGGTAGCCGTGTTCGCGGGAGTCGTCGAGCCCGTATTTGACGACTTCGGCCGCCACTCCTCGGCCCCGGAACTCCGGAAACGTCATGGTGTGGTGGAAGTCGCGAACCCTGGGGTCTTCGCGTTCGGCGTAGTCGGCGTATCCCGCGAGGACATCGTCGTGGTAGATCTCGTAGCGGGTGTCGGCGACGTTGTGCTCGAGCCTGGTGGTCATGCCTCGGATGCTAACCCGGTCAGAGGACCGCGCCGGGGTTGAGGATGCCTTCGGGGTCGAGTGCGTCCTTGATGCGGCGGGTCAGGGCCATGACGTCGGGGCCGACCTGGTCGGGCAGCCAGGCCTTTTTCAAGCGGCCGACGCCGTGTTCGCCGGTGATGGTGCCGCCGAGGGCGATGGCCAGGTCCATGATCTCGCCGAAGGCACGGTGGGCGCGTGCGGTGTTGTCGGGGTCGGTGGGGTCGTGCACGATCAGCGGGTGGGTGTTGCCGTCGCCCGCGTGCGCGATGAGCGAGACGAGCACGTCGTTGCGTTCGCCGATGGCGGTGACGCCGGCGATCAGGTCGCCGAGCCGGGGCAGCGGCACGCCGACGTCTTCGAGCAGCAGCGGCCCGATCTTCTCCACGGCGGGAATCGCGAATCGTCGTGCGGCGGTGAAGGCCTCACCTTCGGTGGCATCGGCGGTATGGAAAACCTCCGTCGCGCCGGCCTTCTCGCACAGGCCCACCATCACTTGCGCTTCGTGCGCGGCGAATTCGCCGGGGGCGTCGGAGCGGGCGACCAGCAGCGCGGCGGCGGTGCGGTCCAACCCCATCCGCATCTCGTCCTCGACGGCGTTGATCGCGACGGTGTCCATGAATTCGAGCATGGCCGGGCGCAGGGTCGAGGTGATCGCCAGGATCGCGTCGGTCGCCGCGGTGAGCGAGCCGAAACTGGCCACGACGGTCGACTGCGGAGGCTGTGCGGGCAACAGGCGCAGGGTGAGTTCGGTGATCACGCCGAGCGTGCCCTCGCTCCCGACGAACAGTTTCGTCAGCGACAACCCGGCCGAGTCCTTGAGTCGCGGCCCGCCGAGCCGCACCACGGTCCCGTCGGCCAGCACCACTTCCATGCCGAGCACATAGTCGGTGGTCACGCCGTACTTCACGCAGCACAGCCCGCCCGCGTTGGTCGCCGCGTTGCCGCCGATCGAGCAGATCTCGAACGAGGACGGGTCCGGCGGATACCACAGCCCCTCCGCGGCGACAGCCCGCTTCACCTCGGCGTTGAGCAGTCCGGGTTGCGCCACCGCGATCCGGGTCACCGCGTCGACGCTGATCTCCCGCATCAGCTCGGTGCTGAGCACGATTCCGCCGTCCACCGCGGTCGCCCCACCGGACAGGCCGGTCCCGGCCCCGCGCGGCACCACCGGGACCTTGTTCGCGTGCGCCCACCGCAGCGTGGCGGCGACATCGGCGGTACCGCGCGCCCGCACCACCGCCAGCGGCGTGCCGGCGTCGGGATCGCGCGCCCAGTCCTGTCGGTAGCCCGCCAGCAGATCGGGGTCGATGACGACCGCCCCGTCCGGCAACGCCGAAATCAACGAATCGAGGTCACCGCTGCGCTCGTCCACCTGTTCACGCTAACCCGCGCACCCCGTCCGTCGCGGGCAGTTCGTCCTGGTCGATCGCGCACCGGGCGCGCAGGTGAACCACGCCGGGGCAGAAGAATGCCTGGTGATCGACCGGATGTGATGTGGGCCCGAACAAGGAAATCCGCGCATCGATGTGATCTGGCGCGCCCCGTTGGTATATACGCCGTCCAATCCGTCACAATGCCCTGACAGGGTGTGTTCGACGGTGAATCGCCTCGCCGCCCAGCGTGTTTCGAGTTCTGCTCCACGGGTGCGCTCCGCGCGCATCGATCATGCGACGTTGTTGCGCCGCACCGCTTTTCGTAGGGAGGACTGGCGATGATGAAGGAACCGCAGGACCGCGGCGAGCTGGTGGGTGCTCTGCTGGCCGCGGAGTTCGCCGACGCGGGCATCGACACCGAGGTGATACATCGTGTGCACACCGGCGCACATCACGAATGGCTGTCGGCGCTGGAGTCGACCGGGATGTTCGATGTCCGGGCGTTGGCCGAGATCGCCGCACGCTGGGCAGCCGACCCCGCGTTGCTGCGTGACGCTCTGCTCGCCGAGGCCGATGAGCTCACCCGCCGCCGCTGCCTCGCCGCGTGGGCCTCGTTCGATACTCGCCCGATCGCGGCGGTCAGCCGCTAGCCGCTCGGCCCACCCGTTTGCCGGTTGCTCACCCTGGCTTCATCTGCCGCTGGCAGGCTGGCCGCGTGCAGCATCAGGCGAGTGTCACCGAATCGGTGGCCGACCGGTTCACCCGTTGGTGTGCGGCGGTCGTCGCCCGGCTGCCGTGGGGGCTCGACCGGTATGTGCCCGCGACGTTCCTCGGCTTCGCGCTGATCAACAGCTTCACCTTCGGTGTCGACCTGCTGTTGCTCACACTGCTGCACGGCGGTTTCGGCTTGCCCGTCTGGCTGTCGATCACCCTCGCCTACATCGTGGCGTTCGGGCTGAGCTTCCTGCTCAATCGCACCTTCAACTTCCACTCCCACGCGCCGATGGGCAAGCAAGCCGCGGTGTATGTGGTGGTGGTCGTGGTGAACTACCTGGCGTTCATCCTCGGCGTCGGCTCGGGTCTCACCGCGCTCGGTCTGGAGTATCACCTGGCCAGGTTGCTCGCGGGCGGTTGTGAGGCCGTGTACATGTACTGCGCGATGCGCTGGCTCGTCTTCCGCCGCCGGTCGGCGGTGACGGCGACGACCGCCGCGTGATCGCGCGTCGGTGTGCCGGCGGCGTCAACCCCGGAGCACCTCGGTGCGATCGCCGTCGACCAGGACCACGTCGTCGTCGGTGAGCGCCCAGTGCGGGATGTCCTCGGCGACGCAGTGGGCCAGCATCGCGGCGGAGTCGCCATCCGGGTCGGTGGGGGAGTCGAGGTGGACGATCAGGCGACGATCGACCACACCCAATCCGTCCCACCGTGGTTCGATGCCGGTGGTGGGTAGTACCTCGGCGGGGTCGTCCATGGTTTCCAGCCCGTGCAGGTCGGGTCCGAGCAGGCAGGCGCCCGCGCTGTAGCCCGCGTAGACCAGCGTGTCCTCGCGCAACAACGCGGGCAGCACGGAATCGGCTCCGCTGCGGGCGAATTGGGCGCGCAGAACGAACGTGTTGCCGCCGCGCACCCAGACCATCGGGAACCCGCGCAGGTGCCGTTCCAGCCGCTCCGGTTGTCCGGCGTACTCGCGCAGATCCAGCACGTCCGGCGAATAGCCCTGTTGCTCCAGCGGTTTCACATCACTCGTCACCGCCGCCGACCAGGCATCGGGCCACGCGTCACACGCGTTCGGAATCACCGCGACGCGTCCCGGCGCGCCGACGAGCCCGACGAGCCGATCGGCGAAACCGCCGAATCTGTACGACGCCAGGAAGAGTCGCATCAGATAGTGAACGCCAGATTCTGTACGAGCCGCTCACCGAGCGCGGTATCACCCTCGACGACGACTTCGCCGGGGTGCCGGTCGGCGGTGGTGCGCCCGCCGCGTAGTCGCGCGAAAAGCCCGGAGTTCACACGGATCACGGTGGTCGGCTCGTCGGAAACCTCGTCGAGAACCGACCCGCGCCCACCGGCGACCGACAGGTGTACCTGCCGGGTCACCGGACCGGTCAGGTCCAGCGTGATCAGCGAACCATCCGGCGCCTTGGCGCCTTTCACCACCGCACGGCCGAGTCCGAGGGTCAGTTCGGTGAACGCGGCCTCGGCCCGCGCGCCACCCTCGGGCACGCTGCGCCCGATCCCGTCGGCGAGGTCGAGTTCGTGCATCCAGCAATCGAACAGCCGCACCCGCATGAACCGCCCGTAGGGGACCTGACCCACCGGTGAGACGGTCGGCGCCTGCCAGGCGTCGTCGTCCATGGCGGCCAGTGCCGCCCGGCGACGTTCGGTGGTCTCGTCGAACAGCGCGAGCAGCCGCTTGCCGGAGAGCGGGCGCAACCGGTCGACCCAGATCTCGTTGAGCACGGCCACTTCGTTGCGCACATGCGGCAGGGTTCGCACGTCGGTCTTGGGACGCAGGGGATCGTGCGGCGGCGGTGTCTCACCGAGTAACCACGACTCGGTGCCGATCACGTGCGCGACCACGTCGAACAGGGTCCAGCCGGGCAGCGGAGACGTTCGGCGCCAAGCCTTTTCGTCGAGGTCGGTGACCAGCAGCGCGATGGCTTCCCACTGCTCGGCGAGCAGGTCGGTGAGTTGTTCGCGCCCCGGCGTCTCGATCATCCCTGTGCTCCTTCTGCTTCGCTCTGGTCGAGCGCGGTGAGGCCGGCGCGGATCGCCGCTGCGGTCGAATTCGGTTCGTGCGGGCGACGCAAGAGGAAACCCTTGGCGAAGGTGAGTTTGTCACCGTGCTTGCGTGGGACCACGTGCAGGTGGACGTGGCCGACGGTCTGGAACGCGGCGGTGCCGTCGTTGAGGATGAGGTTGGCGCCGTCGCTCGCGAGCCCGCTCAGGCGCAGGGCACGGGCCAGACGGTGGCCGGTGCGGAAGATCCGGGCGCCGAGGTCGGGGTCGAGATCGTCGAGTTCGGTCGCGTGGACCTTGGGAACGATCAGGGTATGGCCACGGGTGATGGGACGGATGTCGAGGAACGCGCAGACCGCGTCATCGGAGTAGACCATGGTTGCCGGTGCGGCACCCGCCACGATCCGACAGAAGGCGCAGTCGTTCACGGCCTCGACCCTACGGTGTGATCTGGGTCGCGCAACAGCCCGAACCGGTCGCTACCATGACGCGCATCACGTCTCGTCGGATACGCGGGTGCCCGGCCTGGAGCCGGACGTCGAGGTAAGTAACCGACGTGGATGTGCGCTCTTGCATGTCCCCACCTGCGGTGACGAATCTCGGTGTGGGCACCGGCCGGTGTCCGCCGGGCCGGGAGCTGGTTGTCACTGCTGACGAGGGCCGCGGTGTCCGTTTTGTGGTCGTCAGTCCAGTTCTCCGTTGTGACGGGCATCTCCGCTAGGCTCACCGCGAGCCGAGTACAGTTGCCAGGATTTCAGTCGAACTTACTCACAGGTAACTTCGGCGCCCCGTTGTTCCCAGGCTCGAAGCCAGCACGAAAAGGAAGTCTGACTAGTGGAGACAACGCAAAACGTGGGCGAGGGTTCGCCGCGCGGAGCGCGTGTCGGAGTCGTTCGCGAGTCCGGCCCGGGTGAGCGGCGAGTCGCATTGGTGCCCAAGATCATCCCCGCCCTGTCCAAGCAGGGTGTCGAGGTGATCGTGGAAGCCGGTGCCGGCCTCGGCGCTCTCATTCCCGACGCTGCCTATGTAGAGGCAGGCGCGACCATCGGTGACCCATGGTCGGCCGAGGTCGTCGTCAAGGTCGCCCCGCCCAGTGATGCCGAGGTGGGCAAGCTGTCCTCCGGGCAGACCCTGATCGGTTTCCTGGCGCCGCGCAATGCCGAGAATCAGATCGGCGCGCTGAAGTCCGCCGGTGTGCAGGCGTTCGCCGTCGAGGCGATTCCTCGTATCTCGCGCGCCCAGGTGATGGATGCCCTGTCCTCGCAGGCGAACGTGGCCGGGTACAAGGCCGTGCTGCTCGCCGCGTCGGAGTCGACCCGGTTCTTCCCGATGCTCACCACCGCCGCGGGCACCGTGAAGCCGGCCACCGTGCTGGTGCTCGGTGTGGGTGTTGCCGGTCTGCAGGCGCTGGCCACGGCCAAGCGTCTGGGCGGGCGGACCACCGGTTACGACGTGCGTCCCGAGGTCGCCGATCAGGTGCGCTCGGTCGGTGCGCAGTGGCTGGATCTGGGGATCGACGCCGCCGGTGAGGGTGGGTACGCCCGCGAACTCACCGACGAGGAGAAGGCTCAGCAGCAGCAGGCGCTCGAAGATGCCATCAAGGGCTTCGACGTCGTCATCACTACCGCGCTGGTGCCGGGTCGCCCCGCACCCCGCCTGGTCACCGCGGCCGCTGTCGAGGGCATGAAGCCCGGCAGCGTGATCGTCGACCTGGCCGGGGAGACCGGTGGCAACTGTGAGCTCACCGAGCCCGGCGAGGTCGTGGTCAAGCACGAGGTGACCATCGCCTCGCCGCTGAACCTGCCCGCCACGATGCCCGAGCACGCTTCCGAGTTGTACTCGAAGAACATTTCGGCGCTGCTGGAACTGATGCTGGTCGACGGCAAGCTCGCCCCCGACTTCGAGGATCAGGTCCTGGCGGATTCCTGCGTCACCCGTGAGGTGGAAGCCTGATGTACACCGAACTGCTCGCCAATATCGCGATCCTCGTGCTGTCCGGCTTCGTCGGCTTCGCGGTGATCTCGAAGGTCCCCAACACCCTGCACACCCCGCTGATGTCGGGCACCAACGCCATTCACGGCATCGTCGTGCTCGGTGCGCTGGTGACCCTGGGCAATGTGAAGGACCCCTCGCTGCTCGTACAGGTGATCCTGTTCGTCGCGGTGGTGTTCGGAACACTGAACGTCATCGGTGGCTTCGTGGTCACCGACCGCATGCTCGGCATGTTCAAGGGTAAGAAGAAGGCGGCCGAGTGATGCACGCAGTCGACAACATGACCTACCTGGTCAACGGCCTCTACATCGTGGCCTTCTCCATGTTCATCTACGGCCTGATGGGCCTGACCGGCCCGAAGACCGCGGTCCGCGGCAACCAGATCGCCGCTGTCGGTATGGGTATCGCGGTGGTCGCCACCTTGATCTCGGTGCGCCACGCCGCCCTGCTCAACTGGATCCTCATCGCTGCCGGCCTGATCGTCGGTGTGGCACTGGGTGTTCCGCCCGCCATCCGCACCAAGATGACCGAGATGCCGCAGCTGGTCGCGGCGTTCAACGGCGTCGGTGGTGGCACGGTCGCGTTGATCGCGTGGGCCGAATTCGTCGACAGCGCGGGCTTTTCGCAGCTGCACGAGGAACCGACCATCCACATCATCATCGGTTCGCTGTTCGCCGCGGTGATCGGCTCGATCTCCTTCTGGGGCTCGATCATCGCCTTCGCCAAGCTGCAGGAACTGCTGTCCGGCAAGCCGATCAGCGTCGGTCGCCTGCAGCAGCCGCTGAACCTGATCCTGCTCGTCGGCGCGATCGTGTGCGCCGTCGTGATCGGCCTCGGCGCCGACAACGGTGGCGTCTCGCAGCTGTGGATGATCGGCCTGCTGGTGCTCGCCGGTGTGCTCGGCCTGATGGTCGTGCTGCCCATCGGTGGCGCGGACATGCCGGTCGTGATCTCGCTGCTCAACGCCCTGACCGGTCTGTCGGCCGCGGCCGCGGGTCTGGCGCTGAACAACACCGCGATGATCGTCGCGGGCATGATCGTCGGCGCCTCGGGCACCATCCTCACCAACCTGATGGCCAAGGCCATGAACCGCTCCATCCCCGCGATCGTGGCCGGTGGCTTCGGTGGCGGCGGCGCGGTCGCGGGTTCGGGTGACGGTGAGGCCAAGACGGCGAAGGCCACCTCCGCCGCCGACGCCGCGATCCAGATGGCCTACGCCAACCAGGTGATCGTGGTCCCGGGCTACGGTATGGCCGTGGCCCAAGCCCAGCACGCGGTCAAGGAGATGGCGCTGCTGCTCGAGGGCAAGGGTGTCGAGGTCAAATACGCGATCCACCCGGTCGCCGGTCGCATGCCCGGCCACATGAACGTGCTGCTGGCCGAGGCCGAGGTGTCCTACGACGCGATGAAGGAAATGGACGACATCAACGGTGAGTTCAACCGTACCGATGTGGTCCTGGTCATCGGCGCCAACGACGTCACCAACCCGGCGGCCCGCGACGACAAGTCGAGCCCGATCTACGGCATGCCGGTGCTCAATGTCGACCAGGCCAAGAGCGTCATCGTGCTCAAGCGCTCGATGAACTCCGGCTTCGCCGGTATCGACAACCCGCTGTTCTACGCCGACCACACCTCGATGCTGTTCGGTGATGCGAAGAAGTCCGTCGGTGCGGTCACCGAGGAACTGAAAGCGCTGTAAGACAGCCGAAGACAACCGCAAGAGGCTCCGCTGTTCGCGCCGAACAGCGGAGCCTCTTGTTGTTGTGCCGACTCCACGACTCGCAATCAGACGGTCATGTCTGTGGCCGGTGGGTGTGGGTATGCCGCAGCTGAGGCAAGCCGACAACGGGAGGAGTTCGATCTCGTGGAGGAGATATTACGGCCGATCATCGTGCTGCTCGCTACGGCGGCGATCACGGTCTCGGTGGGTTTGCTGGTAGAGCGTGTGCTGCGCTACGCGGCGCGCCGCAGTCCCAGCGTCCATCTGCCATCGCTGCGGCGACTGCAACTGCCGCTGCAGATTCTGCTCGGGACGGTCACCTTGCACGCGGTCTATCCGCTCGCCGAGCTCGACCTGCGCCAGGACGTGGTGATCCGGAGCTTCCTGGCGACGGCGGCCATCATCGCCGCGGTGTGGTTGGTCATCCGGGCCACCGATGTGGTGGCCGAAAGCCTGCTGGGCCGCTATGCCCAACGCGCCAGCGAGGTTTCGCGCGTGCGCCAGTTGCGCACCCAGCTCGGACTGGTGCGTCGCATCGTCACTTCGGTGCTGGTGGTCACCACCGCCGCGGTGGCCATCCTGTTGCTGTTCCCGAGTCTGCGGACCCTCGGCACGTCGATGCTGGCCTCGGCGGGCGTGATCGGCATCATCGTCGGTGTCGCCGCCCAGTCGACGTTGAGCAATCTCATGGCCGGGTTGCAGATCGCCTTCGGCGACTCGGTCAAGATCGGCGATACCGTTGTCGTGGAAGGGGAGTGGGGAACTGTCGAGGAGATCACCCTGGCCTTCCTGACCGTGCGGATCTGGGACGACCGCAGGCTCACCATGCCGGTGTCCTACTTCAACAGCCAACCCTACGAGAACTGGTCGCGGGGCGGCTCGCAGGTCACCGGCACAGTGCTGCTGCACCTCGACCACAGCACCCCGGTACCCGCGCTGCGCGAGCATCTGCACACCTACCTGCGCGAGTGCCGGGAATGGGACGGCCGCAACTGGAATCTGCTGGTAACCGACAGCACGCCGACCGACATCGTCGTCCGCGCGACGATGTCGGCCGCCGATGCCGACGACGCGTGGACCCTGCGCTGCGCGGTCCGTGAGGAGCTGCTCACCTGGATCGGGCGCCACCATGCCCACGCGTTTCCCAAGATCCCGACTTCGATCACCCACTCTGCCGAGCAGGCAGGTGATCGCGTCGACGACCAGACGGTGCTGGCCACCGAGCCCTGGGCTTCGTCGGCGCGCTAGGCCGGCCGGCCGCCGACAGCTGTCTCACTTGAAGCGCTCAGCCAACAGGTCGAGGGTCGCCATGGCAACCCGGTAGTCCGGCCGTTTGCTGTCCGCGGGCAGCTCGTAGACCTGACTCTTCTGGAAGGCAGGCAGTATCGCGAGCGCCGGATCTGCCTTCAGCTGGGCGATATCGCGGCCGTTGTCGACCGAGATCACGAACAGCACCGGCGCGTCGACGACGGTGCTCAGTAGTTCGGGGCTGAAGGTCACCCAGTCGGCTGCCGCGGGCCGGGGCGGGTTGCCCGCCTTCGCTTCGATCTTGTCGTCGATGGTGAATCCGACCTCGGCGAGCAGTGTGGCCAGCGGGGTGTTGGGGGCCAGCAGGATGGGCTTGCCGTCCGATTGGGACTGCATCACGGCCGTCGCGCCCTGTGGCAGCTTCATGCCGGACTTCACCTTCGCGACCTTGTCGTCGTAGGTGGTGATCATGCTGTCCACCTTGTCGGGGCGGTTCACGATGTGGGCCACCGACTTCAACTGGTCCTGCCAGTTGGCGGCGTCGGAGGGTACGAGCGCGGTGGGCGCGACGGCCGTGAGCTTGTCGTAGTTCTTGATCGACTGCATGCCGGGGTATCCGGGCCCGCCGCCGATGATCAGGTCCGGCCGCTGGGCGGCGATGAACTCCAGGTTCAGGTCGTCACCGGAGGGCACTGCCTCGGTGCCCTGTTCCGCGGCATCCGCCGCCCAGGACGGGGGGAACTCGCCGGGCTTCAGCGTGATGCCCAGAATGCGCGGATCCGCGGCTTTCACCTTGGCATCCAGGTCGAAGAGGTATCCGGCGAGAGCGCCGTTGAGGACCACGATGCGCTGCGGGTCGGCGGGCACGGTGACGAGGCCCTTGGCGGTTTCCACCTGGCGAGTGCCGGTGTCGGCGGCCTGGTCGGCAGTGGAGCTGCCGCAGCCCGCTGCCGTCGCGGCCACCGCGACGATCAGGAGCGCGACGGCGGCACGCATGCGCGCCGTCATTCGATGAACTGACATGAACGGTGTTCCTTCTTCTTCGGGGCAGGTTCAGGGGTGACTCGGCGGGCAAAAGGCCCTGCCGTTCATCGCAACGGCAGGGCCCCTGGTCGGTACCGATCAGGCGGATCGGCGTTCGGTGGATTCCACGTTCGTGGTGTCGAGCTGACGGATCAGCTCGTCGGTGCTGGTGACGGCACCGCAACGGCGAGCGACGTAGTTCAGCGCCATGATGTGGTCGTCGCGGCTGAAGTCGGCGGTGGCATCGTGGACGAGGAAGGGGCGCACGTCGCCCATGAACGCCTCCGCGGCACTGAGCATGCAGCCCATGTGGGTGTAGACGCCGGTGATGAGGAGCTGATCGCGACCGTAGTAGCCGAGTAGCTCACGCAGATCGGTGCGTTGGAAGGCGGAGTAGCGCCACTTGGTGACCTGGATGTCCTGTGGGTCGGGGGCGATGGCGTTGATCACCTCGGTATCGGCGCCCTCGGACATGCCGGTGCCCCAGAAGTCGGCGAGTATCCCGCGCCGTGACGGATGCTGGTCGCCGGGTTGCATCGTGTAGATGACCGGGATGTCGAACCGGTGGCAGTGATCGCGCAGGGTGGCGATGTTGGCGATGAGGGTGCGCGCGGGATCGCGGTAGAGGTCGTAGGCGTCGAGGAAGTACTGCTGCATGTCGTGGATCAGCAGTGCGCTGCGGCCGGCCTCGGCGGTCCAGTCGACCTGGTCGGCGGTGAACTCGTCCGCGGTCGGCATCGGATAGGGCGCGATCGGGGGAATGGGCATGGGGAGTCTCCGTTGAGCGTTGGGTCGGCGGGGTCAGCCGACGGTGACGGGCAGGTCGGCGATACCGAGCGGCCCGAGGATGCGCTGGAATTTGCCGGTGGTCTCGGCCAATTCGGCGGCAGGGTCGGAGGCGGCGACGATCCCGCCGCCCGCGTGCGCGAGCAGGGTGGTGCCGTCGGCGGACAGCTCGGCACAGCGGATGCTCACCATCCACTCACCGTTGCCGTCGGCGTCGCACCAGCCGACCGCACCGGCGTAGAAGCCGCGTTCGCCCTCGAGTTCGGCGATCACGCGGGCGGCCGCCGCGGTGGGCGTGCCGCAGATCGCGGGGGTCGGGTGCAGGGCTACTGCCAACTCCAGTGCCGACGGTCCGGCGAGCGGGACTGTCGCGGTGATCGGCGTGCCCAGATGCCACATCGCCGGTGTGGCCGTGAGTTCCGGTGCGGGAGTCTGTACTTCGGCGCACCGGTCACGCAGCACGGCGGAAACCTGGTCGGTCACGAAGCGGTGCTCGGCATGGTCTTTGGTGGAGGCGAGCAGTGCGTCGGCGGCGGTGCGGTCGGCGCCGCTGTCGTCGAGGATTCGCCGGGCCGAGCCTGCCAGCGGGTGGCTCAGGACCTGACTTCCGTTGCGGCGTACCAGGATCTCGGGGCTGGAGCCGACCAGGTGTCGGCCGGGATAGCGTCCGCCCGCGACGGAGAGGTCGACCAGGAACCCGTTGGACATCGGGTCCGAGGCGACCATCAGGTCCAGGATATCCAGTGCTCGAACAGGTTTCGTCGTCCGAGCGCGAACAGCGCGGGCCAGCACCACCTTTCGCAACGGATGCGCGGGATTGCCGAGCAGTTCGACTGCGGTGGCGACGCGCTGGCGGTGTTCCTCCGGCGCGGGCAGCGCGGCATCGAGTTCGAAGCGGGGCAGCGCCCGCGAACCGGGTTGGTGCGGCGCCTCGGTGATCGTCACCGAATCCGGCGCCCACAGCGCGGTCGGAGCGCCGGGGGTGAACGGTAGCGCGCCGACGATGTGGCTGATCCGGCCACTGCGCAGCGCGGTGATCGCGTCGTGTGCCGAGCGGAAGACGGTCCCGCCCGCGGTGGCGGACACGGTCCGCTGCGGACGGGACAGCAGGAAAGCGGGGTCTGAGCTGTCGGTACTGATGGTGATCATTCCTCTCGGTCACATGTCGAGCGTTGCGCCACCGTCGACCCGCAGGTCGTGCATCGTGATGTGGCGGGCGTCCTCGGACGCCAGGAAGTGGACTGAGCCCGCGATATCGGCGGGAGTGGCGATGCGGCGCAACGGAATTCCGAGGCGGTAGACACTCGGATCGCCGTCGAGCAGCGCATGCTCGGCCGCGTCGTCGACGGTGCCGCCGAACATCTCACGCAGCATCGGGGTATCGGTGGAACCGGGCGAGACCAGGTTCACCCGCACGCCGAGCGGTGCGACTTGCAGGGCCAGCGAGCGGGTGAACGCGGTGGCGGCGGCCTTGGCGGCGCCGTAGGCGGCCATGGCGACGCGTGGCGTGGCGGCCGCGTTCGAGGAGACGACCACGATCGCGCCACGACCGGCGCGGACCATCTCGGCGGCTGCGCGCTGGGTGATCAGCATCGTGCCGGTGGCGTTGACGGTCAGGCAGCGTGCCCACTCCTGTGGGTCGAGTTCGAGTGCGGAGCCGCCGACCATGAGCCCGGCCGCGTGCACGACGACATCGGGTGTTCCGAATTCCGTGGTGAGACGGTCGAAGGCGGCCTGTACTTCGGCGCCGTCGCTGATATCCAGTTCGACGCCATGAGCGGATCGTGCCGTGAGTTCGGCGGCGACCTTGTGGACGGCGGGGTCGCGGTCCCACAGCGAGAGAACTCCCGCTTCGCCGGCGAAACGGGCGGCGACCGCGGCGCCGATTCCCCCGGCGGCGCCGGTCACGACGACGATTCGCCCTCTGGACTCACCACTATGCATGAGGTTAGCCTAACCTGATTTCATCGTCGGTTGGTTAGCTTCCCTTACAGCTTCCGGCGAGGAACTTCGAAGATCCGCTGGAAAGAGGTGCTCGACTTGACCGATCCCGTGCTCCCCGGATTCACTCCGTGGCCCGCTGAGCTGGCACAACGATATCGAGAGCAGAACTGTTGGACCGGTGAGACATTCGGCGACGTGCTCACCGCGCGCGCGGTCGCGGCGCCGGACCGGATCGCGGTCCTGGACGACGCGAACAGCTGGACCTACGCCGAACTCGAGCATCGTTCCCGCTCGCTCGCCACCGGTTTGGCCCGCCTCGGCATCGCGCCCGGTGACCGGGTGCTGGTGCAGCTGCCCAACCGCGCGGAATTCGTCGAGGCGATCTTCGCGCTGTTCAAGCTCGGTGCGCTGCCGGTGTTCTGTCTGCCCGCCCATCGCAAGGCCGAGCTGGTGCCGATCGCCGAGGCCGCCGGGGCGAAGGCCATGATCACCTGCGGCACGCACCAGCGTTTCGACTACGCGGCGCTGGCCGCCGAGGTGCGCGGCGAGGTCGAGAGTCTGCGCCACCTGGTGCTGGTCGACTGTCCGTCGCTGCCCGGTGACGCGCACGATATCGACGAATTCCGGGACACCCCTACCGAATTGGCGGGCCCGTCGCCGAGCGATGTGGCGTTCCTGCAACTGTCCGGCGGGAGTACGGGTATCCCGAAGCTCATCGCGCGTACCCACGACGACTACCTGTACAGCGTGCGCCGCAGCGCCGAGATCTGTGAGCTCGACAGCGCCACTGTCTATCTCGCGACGCTGCCGGTCGCGCACAACTTCCCGATGAGTTCGCCGGGCATCCTCGGTGCGCTGTGGGCGGGTGGCGCGGTGGCGATGACGCCGGATCCGACTCCGGCGACGGCCTTTCCGCTGATCGAGCGATTCGGCGTCACCATCACGGGTCTGGTCCCCCCGCTGGCGCGGCTGTGGACCGAGCGCGCCGAGGCAGGCGAGACCGCGGATCTGTCCAGTCTGCGGGTACTCCAGGTGGGTGGGGCGCGGTGCCAGGACGAGCTCGCCCGCCGGATCGGTCCCGCGCTCGGTGTGACCCTGCAGCAGGTGTTCGGCATGGCTGAGGGGCTGGTCTGCTACACGCGGCTCGACGACCCGATCGACGTGGTGGTCAGCACGCAGGGTCGCCCGATGTCGGAGTACGACCAGCTCGCCGTCGTCGACGACAACGGCGCCGAGGTGGCGCCGGGGTCCACCGGCAACCTGATCACGCAGGGCCCGTACACCATTCGCGGCTACTACGACAACCCCGACGCCGATGCCCGCAGCTTCACCGCCGACGGCTGGTACCGCACCGGCGACATCGTGTCCGTGCGCCCGGACGGCAATCTCGTGGTCGCGGGCCGCGCGGGCGACTGGGTGAACCGGGGCGGCGAGAAGGTATCGGCCGAAGAGCTCGAGGCGCACCTGCTCGAACATCCCGCGGTCCGCGACGCTGTCATCGTCGGCACGCCGGATCCTGTGCTGGGTCAACGGATTTGCGCGTTCGTTCAGCCGATCGACCCGGGGCAGCGGCCCACGCTGATCTCGGTGCGCAAGTTCGTCCGCTCGCGCGGCGTGGCGGCGTGGAAGATGCCCGACACGGTCGTGGTCGTCGACGAATTCCCGGAAACCGGGGTCGGCAAGACCAGCCGCAAGGATCTGCGGCAGGCGCTCGCCGATGGTGCGCACGGCAGCTGACAGGCACCGGCCCCGCGCGGGTGGAGGGTTCTCGCTGACGAGGCCCACGACATCGCGCCGGGCCCGCGGTGGCACAGTCGTACTGCCACCGCGGGCCCGGATCCGGACAGCGCGATCAGGCCAGCAGTTCGATCCACGACCCGAGCACGGGATCACCTGCGAGCGTGGGGAAGTCGATGTCTGCATGTCCGGCCGACCGCCATTTCTCCACGAGCGACATGATGCGAACCGAGTCCAGGCCCGCATCGAGCAGGTCGGTGTCGGTGGCCAGTTCCGAGCGGTCGACGCCGAGCGCCGTTGCCACATCCGTGATGACTTGTTCGTCGGTCATCGCTCATTCCTCTCGATCGAAGTCGGCGACGCCGCGCTTCCAGTAGCCGGCGATCAGTGAGTCCTTCGGCCCGATCCCGAGTTCGCCGCGCACCACCTTGCGAATGCCGCGCAGACAGCCGGCCTCACCGGCGACCCAGGCGTAGACCCGCTGTCCGGCAGCCACTTCCACGCCACGTACGGCCTTCTCCAGTGCGTCACCGGTGCCCGGCTCGAGGTCGCCGCGGTGCAGCCAGCGCACCTCGATACCCGCCGGCGCATCGATCTCGATCTCTTCCTCTGGTCCGGTCACCTCGATGAACGCCCAGCCCTGCGCGGTCCGCCGCAGTCGTTCCAGCCAGCGCGCGATGGCGGGCAGCGCGGTGATGTCACCGACGAAGAGGAACCGGTCGTAGGACTCCGGGACGACGACGCCACCGGGAGGGCCCGCGATGTGGATCTTGGTGCCCGGGGTCGCCGTGGTCGCCCACTCCGAGGCCAAGCCGCCGGGGTGGATCGCGAAATCGATGTCGAGTTCGTTGTCGGCGACGCTGTGGCGGCGCACGGTGTACTCGCGCGACACCGGGCGCGGGTTGCCCCACTCGAGTGACTGACCGTCGCGTGCGGGCAGCCGCAGTACCCCGTCCTCGCACGGAAAGACCAGGCGCACATGCTCATCCGGCACATAGCTGTGGAAGGACGCGATATCGGGCCCGCCGAAGGTGATCCGGAGCAGCCCGGCCCCGACCGCGACCGTGCGGATCACCTCCACTTCCTGCAATCCGATCGGATACGGGACCTTCGCGCCGTGCTCACTGGCGAGCACCTCGGCGATGCGCGCGGCGTAGCCACTGCGATCTGTCACTGCTGTTCCTTTCCGTGCAGCGGCCCGGCGGCAAGCGCCACCACGCCGGTGAGAACCAGGACCGCGACGCCGTAGAACACGAGCGCGGAACCCGGTGCGAAGAATTGGCCGACGAATCCGGCGGCCATCGAACCGATCGCGGTGCCGGTCACCGACTGCACCATGAGAAGTCCGGCCATCCGGCCGCGCAGTTCCTCGGGCGCCTGCTGTTGCAGCAGGGTGTAGCGCAACACGATGTTCACCGCCCTGGCCAGGCCGAATCCGGCCAGTCCGAGGAACACCAGCGCCGCGTGTGACCACAGCCCGGCGGCGATCACGCCCAGCGGCATGAGGGCCAGCGAGATCAGCAGAGCGAGCCCGTTGTAGCGGGTGCGGCTCATCCAGCCGCTGGTGAGCGAGCCGATCACGGCACCAGCGCCCGGCGCGGCGTAGAGCAGGCCGAGGGTGCCGGGGCCGGCGCCGAGTTCGACTTCGGCGAAGGCGGGCAGCAGCACCAGCGGGCCGCTGACCAGCATGGCGAGCAAGCCGGTGAGCAGGATGATGCGAATGGTTTTGTGCTGCACCGCGAATCGAATGCCGATCGCCAGCTCGCGCACCGGGTTCTGCAGGTCGCGGGCAGGCGGCGGCGCGGGCCCGATCGCGGTGATCAACCCGACCGTGGCGACGGTGGCGCCCGCGCACAGGAAGAACGCGACCGACACCCCCGCCTGTGCGACGAGCACACCGGCGATCGCGGGCGTGATCATGGTCCCGAGGTCAGTGGTGAGCGCGGTCAAAGCGCCTGCCGCCGCGATCTTCTCGCGACCGACCAGCATCGGGACAAGAGCCATCAACGCGGAGCCGCTGACGCCGCCCGCGAGTCCGTCGATGACGGCGGCCAGATAGATCACCGACAGCATCGGATCCGGCAGCACCGCGTTGATACCGAGGATCAGGAAACCGAAACCGGCTGCGCTGCGCGACCATTGGATCACGTTGCGCCGGTCATAACGGTCGGCGATCACACCGCCCGCGAGGCTGCCGACGAACAACGCGGCCGCGGTGGTCGTCGCGATGCCGGCGACCTGCAGGGTCGACCCGGTCAGTTGATAGACCTGCAACGGCAGGGCCACCATGAGCAGCCCGAGCCCCAGCACCGACACCAGCCGCGCCGCGAACGCGCACCGGAACGGACGCGAAGTCCGCAGCGGGCTGATGTCGATGAGCAGGCCGCCGACCGCTGTCACTTGAAGCGTTCCACGAGCAGATCGAGCGTGGTCATGACCGTGCGGTAGTCAGGACGTGAGCTGGTCGCGGGCAGCTCGAAGACGGTGTTCGCCTTGAACGAGGGCAGCGACGCGTACATCGGGTCGGCCCGTAGCTCGGCCAGGCTCCGGCCGCCGTTGAGCGGGATCATGAACAGCACGGGCGCGTCGACGGCGGTGTTCAGCAGCTCCGGGCTGAAGCTGATGAAGTCGGCGCTGCCTTCACGAGCGGGGTTGCCCGCCTTGGCTTCGAGCTGCTGGTCGAGGGTGAACCCGACCTCCGACAGCAGCGTGGGCAGTGCGGCGGTGGGCACGAACGCGGTCGGCTTCTGGCTCTTGAGCGACTGCATGATGACGGTGTTGCCCGCGGGCGCCTTGATGGCGGCCTTGGCCTTGGCCAGCTTGTCCTTGTAGTTGGTGATCAGCTGGTCGACCTTGGACGGCTTGCCGACCACGTCGGCGATCACCCGCAGCTGGTCCTGCCAGTAGGTGGTCTCGGTCGGCACCAGCACGGTCGGGGCGATCGCGCTGAGCTGGTCGTAGGCGTTCACCGACTGCTGCGCCGGGTAGCCCTGGCCGCCGCCGATGATCAGGTCGGGGCGCTGGGCGGCGATGAACTCCAGGTTGATGTTCTCGCCGGTGGGCAGGGCCTTGGTGCCCTGCTTCGCCGCGTCCTCGGCCCAGCCGGACGGGAACTCACCCGGCTTGCTGGCGACGCCGAGCAGCCGCGGGTCGGCGGCGACGACCGGCGCCTCGAGGTCGTAGAGGTAGCCGGCCAGGGTGCCGTTGAGCACCACGATGCGCTGCGGATCCGCGGGGACGGAGACCGGGCCCTTCGGAGTCTGGACCTCGCGGGGGCCGCTGGGTGCGGCGGTGTCGCCCGACGAGGTGCTGCAGCCGGTGAGCGCTGCGATCAGCGCGAGAACCAGCAGGGCGAGGGTGGCGCGGAGCCTGCCCGATGATCGTGTGGTGAACATGGAAGGGGTTGTCCTCATCTTTCTTTTCGAACGGTGAAAAGCGGTGCGCTGCATGCTCAGCCGCCGATCACCGGGTCTGTGTCGAGAAGTGCCGCGACCTCGGCCCAGCCGGTGGGCGACACGATCTCGAAGTGGGAGTAGGGCAGTCGGCGCACCACGAGCCGGGCTCGTGCGGACTGCCAGCCCGCCAGTTGCGCCTCGGTGCGGCCCGGTGTGGTTCCGGTGTCGGCGGCGTAAAGCGCCATCGGGCCGTCGTAGTCGGCCGCGGTGGAAGCGGAGACCATGCCGAGCAGGGTCGTCGCGGCCTCGCGCAGTTTCGTCGCCAGTTCTGGTGCGTCGTCCGGGATGTCGGGCAACAGCCGGTCCAGATCGGCCGGGTCGGTGAGGGCGCGGGTCGCCTGTTCGGTGAGATCGGACAGGGCGAACGCGTCGACCAGTCCGGTGAAGGCGACCTGCTCGCCCGCGGCCGTCAGTGCGGCTGCCATGGCGTGGGCGACGGTGCCGCCGAGGGAGTAACCGAGCAGGTGGTAAGGGCCGTGCGGTTGGATTCTGCGGATGGTCGACACGTAGTGCGCGGCCAGGTCGTCGATGGTCTCGGCCCGGAAGGTGTTGTCGCTCAGGGTCGGTAGTTGCAGGCCGATGATCGGGCGGTCGGCTCGCAGGAGTTTCGCGAGCGGGCCGAACTGCCAGGCGGTCCCGCCGACGGGGTGAACGCAGAACAGCGGATCGCGCGAACCGGTGGTGCGGAGTTCGAGGACATGGTCGAGCCGGGAACCCCAGGCATTGTCGATGTCCGTGTCATCGGCCTCGGCTGCCGGAGAGCCGTTGTCGCTCTGGATGATCCGATCCGCCAGGGCGCGTGGTGTCGGCGCTTCGAAGACGTCGTCGAGGACGACCGCCAGCCCTGCCCGCCGGAGCCTGCCCATCACCCGAACGGCAGTGAGCGAGTGCCCGCCTGCCTCGAAGAAGTCGGCGTCGGCGGCGATGTCGGCGATGGACAGCACGGCGGCCATCGCGGTGCGGATGGTGCTGACCAGGTCGCGGCCGGTAGTGGTCGCGGTGTTGCCGTTCAGATCGCGGGTGCTCGGCGAATTCCGCGGCCCGTGTGGGGTATCCCCGGGCGCGGGCATGTCAGACATCGACCGAGCGTTACTCGCTGCGGCCGGAAGGTTCTCGGTGTCGGTGGCCGTGTAGGTCGGGACCGGCAGGGCCTTGCGGTCGATCTTCTCGCTCGTGGTGCGGGGAATGTGGTCGAGGACGACGAACGCGGCCGGGACCATGTAGGCGGGCACCCGCGCTTGCAAGCCGGAACGGACTGTGCTGATGTCGATGTCGGCGTCCGCCTTGGCGACCAGGTAGGCCGCGAGGCGTTGATCGCCCGGGGTGTCCTCGCGCAGGATTACCGCGGAGTGGGCCACGCCCGGGCAACTCAGCAGGGCCGCTTCGATTTCGCCGAGTTCGATGCGTTGCCCGCGCAGCTTCACCTGGCTGTCGGCGCGGCCCACGTAGTCGAGTTCGCCGTGCGGGCCCCAGCTCACGAGATCGCCGGTGCGGTACATGCGTTCGCCGTGTCCCAGCGGGTCGGCGACGAACGAACCCGCGGTCCGGGCCGGGCGGGCGAGGTATCCGCGCGCCAATTGCGTTCCCGTGAGATACAACTCGCCGATCACACCGACCGCGACCGGGCGCAGCTCGGTGTCGAGAACACGCACATCGGCACCGCTGGCGGGCAGACCGATCGGGACATTGCCGCGGTCGGCGCCGGAGGTCTCGTGGTGGGTGATGCACACCGCGGCCTCGGTGGGCCCGTACAGGTTGTGGACGCGGGCGCCGGTGAGCGCTCTGATCCGCGCCGCGGTCGGCGGCGGTAGCGGTTCGCCGCCGGTGATCACGCAGCGCAGTGCGGTGCAGCCGCTCAGGTCGGCTTCCTCGGCGAGCACGGTGAGCATCGACGAGGTGAGCTGGACCATGCCGACCCGCTCGGTCGCCATCAGGTCGGCCAGGTAGTGCGGGTCGCGGTCGAGTCGACCCGACACCGGTGCCGCCACGACGCGCGCACCGACCAGCAGCGGCAGGAACAGCTCGAGCAGGGAGGCGTCGAACGTCGCCGCGGTGCGGTACAAGACGGTGTCGCCCGTGCCGAACCGGTGCCGTCGCTGCATCCACGCGAAGGTGCTGGTGATGGCCTCGTGGGAGACGCTCACGCCCTTGGGTTCGCCGGTGGAGCCCGAGGTGAACAGCAGGTACGCGGCATTGCGGGGGAGCAGGGGCGCGAGTCGGTCGAGGTCGGAGACCGAGGTATCGGCGAAACCGGACAGATCCAATGCTTCGACCTGTGCCACGGGTGCGCGATCGGTCGTGAAGTTGTCGGCCGCGGTGGTGAGAACCAGCGCCGCGCGCGATGTTGCGAGGATCCTGTCGGCGCGCTGCGCGGGACTGTGGGGATCCAGCGGCAGGTAGACCCCGCCGGCCCGGCACACCGCGTGCGCGGCGACGATCGACTCGATCCCCCGCGTCATCGCCACCGCGACCACAGTTTCGGGCCGAATGCCCTCGTCGATGAGCCAGCGCGCGAGCCGATGGACCCGGCTGTCGAATGCGCCGAACGAGAGCGTCACGCCGTTCGCGGTGACGGCCGGCGCGTCGGCGGAGATCGTCGCCGTCACCGACCAGTCGGCCAGCGTGCTGCCGTGGGTTTCCGACGGCATCGCGGCAGCCATGGCTTCCTCGACGGAACCGTCGAGATCGGCGGCCAGCGTGGACAATACGGCGCCGAGGCGATCACTGAGCCGCGTGGCGACCGGACCGGGCACTGCGGCCACATCGTGGTGCAACATCAGCGCGAACTCGGCACCGGGCAACGCGGTCACCGTGACCGGGAAGTCGGTCAGCCCGTCCACATCGACGTCCACCACCTGAACCCCACCGGGATCGGGCTGCAACAGACCGGCTTTCGGGAAGTTCTGGAACACGACGAGCGAATCGAACAGCCGCCCGAATCCCAGCGCCCGCTCGATGGTGGCCAACCCGAGGTATCCCCGGGCTTGGCCGTCGAACGAGGCCTGCTGCAACTCCCCGAACTGCTCGGCCACCGGCCGACCAGCCCCGAGCGACACCCGCACGGGCACGGTATTGCTGAACAATCCGACCATTCCGCCGACTCCGGCGAGATCGGCGGGACGCCCGGAAACCACGGTCCCGAACACCACATCGGTGCGCCCGAAGTGATCCGCGAGCACCATCGCCCACGCGCCCTGCAGCACGGTGTTCACGGTCAGCCCGTGCCGCCGGGCGCTCTCGGCCAAGGCTGTCGCCACGTCGGCGGCGAGCGGAACCCGCAGGCCGACCGGACGCTGTCGCTGGGCCGTCGCCGTATCCGCCGGGTGCGGTGCTCCTCCGCCGTTCGTGGTCGGCTCCGGCGTCGAGACGGCGGGCGCCGGCGCGACGGCACCGCCCGGTGCGAACGCGGCCGGATCGGTTGCGGATGTAGGGGTGGTGGCGAGCAGCGTCGGTGTGCGCAGGCCGGTGAGGTTTTCGGTCCACCAGTGCAGGGTCGCAGTGGTGTCGCGGGTAGTGAGCCAGGTGAGGTAGTCGCCGAAGTAGGCGGGGGCCGAGAGGGTCTCGCCGGTGTAGAGGGCGAGGGTTTCCCGGACCATCGTCGGTACCGACCAGCCGTCGGCCAGGAGGTGATGGGCGATCAGAACCAGCCAGTGCGAGGTATCGGTGAGGCGGATCAGGAGGCCGCGGATCAGCGGCGGCCGATCGATGTCGAACGGTGCGGCGCCGGCGCGCCGCACCGAAAGCCGTGCTTGCGCTGCGGGATCAGGTGACTCGCGCAGATCCTCGACCTGCCACGAGACGCCAGGTGCCCGCGGAACGATCTGTACCGGCTGGTCGAACTGTTCATAACTGAACGCCGCGCCGAGGTTCGGATGCCGCCGCAGCATGCTCGCGAACGCCGCACCCATGCGCTCCGGATCGACGATGCCGTCGAGGGTGAAGCGGGCCGTCATCGTGTACACGTCGTCGGCGCCGTCGCGCAGTGCGTGGAACAGCAATCCCTCCTGCAGGGGCGACAGCGGGAGTACGTCGGCGACCGGTCCGTAGGTAGCGCCGAACTCGTCCAGGTCGCTCTGCGTGAGCGCTGCGATCAGGCGACCGGGCGCTGTCGGGAGCGGCGACGAGACAGCGGCCGGCGACTCGAATCCCACGGCGGTCGTGGGATGTTGCGGCTCGGGGGCCGCCTCCGCGGCCAGCGCGGCGAGGCTGCGCCGGGTCAGTAGTTGCTGGGGCAGGAGGGTGAGGCCCTCGGCGCGCAGGCCGCTGCTGACGGTGATGGCGGTGATGCTGTCGCCGCCGACGGCGAAGAAGTCGTCGTCCATGCTGACGGTGTCGAGGCCGAGGGTCCTCGAGATCGCCTGGTGGACAGCATGTTCGGCGTCGGTGGCCGGTGCGCGTCCGGACTCGTCGGTCGCGGGGTCCGGTAGCGCCGTGCGGTCGAGTTTGCCGTTGACCGTGGTGGGCAGGGCGTCGAGGACGACGAGTCGAGCCGGCACCATGTGCTCGGGGACCAGGTCGGCCAAGCGGGTGCGTGCGGCCGAGGTATCGAGGTCGCCGGTCGCGGCGACGACGTAGCCGATCAGGGTGGGGCGCCCGGCGATGTCCCGGATATCGGCTGCCGCGGTGCGGATTTCGGTCAGACCTTCGAGTGCCGCTGCCACATCACCGAGTTCGACGCGGTGGCCGCGGATCTTCACCTGGTTGTCGACCCGGCCCAGGTATTCGTAGCCGAGCCCGGGCACCCAGCGCGCCCGGTCGCCGGTGCGGTACATCCGCGCTCCCGGCGGGCCGTACGGATCGGCGACGAAAGACTGTGCGGTAGTGGCGAACCGGCCCAGATAGCCCCGCGCGATCTGCGGACCGGCCAGATACAGCTCGCCGACCTGACCGTCGGCGACGATCTGCAATCCGTTGTCCAACAGGTGAGCCCGCGAGCCCGCGACCGGCATCCCGATCCGTGGACCAGCGCCATCGATCGGCGCCCCGATCACATCCACCGTCGCCTCGGTCGGGCCGTACAGATTGACCGCCGCGAACCCGCCACGATCGATCGCGCCCCATAGCTCCGCCGAGCACGCATCGCCGCCGATCACCAGCGTCAGCGGCGGGCGCGCTGTCTCATCGGCGCTGTCGGCGCTCGCGAGATCCGTCGCTGTCGAGATCTTCCCGATCACCTCGGTGCTCGCTGTCGCCGACATCCGGCCGACCGGGCTCGACTGTGCCGGCGACGGTAGTTCGCTGGTCAAGCCGTGTTCGAGCAGGGCGGCGACCAACGACGGAGTGCCGTCGACGACGTCGATGCCGTCCCGGGCGAAAGCCTCGACCAGGGCGGCCGGGTCACGCCGGGTATCGCTGTCGTACACGTGGATCCGATGTCCGGCGGTCATCCACAGCAGTGGGTCGAGCGAGGCGTCGAAGGCGAAGGAGGTGGTGTGCGCGATGGTCAGCTGACGGTCGCCCGCGCGCCTCGCGGCGGCGGCATGGATTCCGGCGCGGTGTGCGGCGACGAGCGCGGCCAGGGAGCCGTGCTGTACGACAACACCTTTCGGCTGACCGGTCGAGCCCGAGGTGTAGATGACGTAGGCCGCGTGCTCGGGCCTCACCGCGAGCGCGAAGTCGGTGTCCGCGTGGTCGTCGAGCCGCGCACGGAAGTCGGCGTCGTCGATCGCGACGGCGTCGGCACCGAGCTGGGCCGCCAACTCACCGGCACTGAGCACCACAGCGGGGCCCGCGTCCGCGATCGTCGCTCGCAGCCGGGCGACCGGATGTTCCGGATCCAGGGGTAGATAGGCGCCACCGGCGCGCCAGACGGCGAGCAACGCGACGACGAATTCCACATCGCGGGGTAGCGCGAGGCCGACGATCGCATCCGGCCCGACCCCGGCCCCGCGCAGGAACCGCGCGAGCCGGTTCACCCGGGCTCGAAGTTCGGCGGCGGTGTACTCGGCCTGAGCCGAACTCAGCACTACGGCATCCGGTTGCTCGGCGAGCACGTGTTCGAGAAGGTCGGGGACCGTCGCGACCGACGGCTCGTCGTCGCGAAGACCCCGGTTTTCGTTGTCCGGGAGCTGCATTGCCGTCGAGCGCGCGGCCACCAGCCGCGTGCGCTCGGCCGGATCGAGCAGCTCGAGCGCACCCACCGCGATCTTGTCCGACCCGGTGAAAGACTCGATCACCCGGACCAACCGGGCGATCCGCCCGCACACCGTGTCCGCGTCGTTGGTTCGCGCGTCGGATTCGAATCCGAGCAGCACCGTGCCGTCGGGCAGCGGAGTGACGGTCAGCCCCAGGTCCTCCGGGGGCCCGCCCGCCACATTGCGCAGCACGCCACGCGCACCGTCGAAATCGAGGGTGAAGTCGAAGACCTTGAGGTTGATGCCGATTCCGTGCAGGAGTTCGCCCGCGCCGTGGCCGTGGAAGTCGCGGGCGAGGTCGTCGCCGCTGTAGCGCTGGTGCTTGCGGACCTCGCGCAGGATGTCGGCGATGCGGGGGCCCAGCTCGCCGAGCCGGTCGCCCGCGCTCACCGTGACCCGTAGGGGCAGCACGTTCACCGCCATGGCCGGTGTGCGCAGGGCGGCGCGGCCGACCCGGCCCATCAGCAGCATCGAGACCACCACATCGGCGGTGCCGAGTTGGCGGTGCAGGAACGCGGCGTAGCAGGCGACGAGCGCGTCGGCCCACGTGATGCCGTGCCGTTCGGCGCTCTCGCGCAGTGCCGCGAGCAGTTCGGTGGACAGGATGGCCTCGGCGCGGATCGTCCGCTCGACCGCACCGCCCAGGTGGCGACCGCGGCCGTCGAGATCGGGCCACGGTGTGAGCTGGTCGCGCCAGTACGCGCGGTCGGCCTCGAATTCGGGGCCTGCCCGATAGGCCTGCTCCTCGGCGACCAGCTCGGCGATGGTTCCGAAAGTTTGTTTCGGCGAGGGTGTTCCGCGTCGGAGGGAGGTGTAGTGGGCGGCGACTCGGCGCGAGAGCAGCGCCGCGCTGTAACCGTCGACGATGAGGTGGTGGTAGAGCTGCACGCACCAGACCACGCAGTCGGAGATCCGGATCAGCGTGTAGTTGTACAGCTGCCGGTCGACCATGCCTCGGCACCGTTGCGCAGCCTGCTCGCGCTCCAGTGCGACAGCCTCATAGGCCAGGGCCATCGGCTCCGCAGCCGCCCGTAGATCGACGGTCGGCCGCAGCACCGCTTCGGCATCGCTCACGAATTGCCTTGGCCCGTCGGCTGTTTCGGTGAACCGCAGCCGCATGTTCTCGGCCTCGGTGACGGTGCGACGGATCGCCTCGCTCAGCAGGTCGACATCGATCGGCGCGTCCCCGGTGATCTCCAGGACCTCGCCGACCAGGTAGCGCCCGGACTCGGGATCGAAGCGCTGGGCGTTCCAGATGCCGAGCTGCGGTCCGGTCAGCGGCAACTCGAGACCATCTGTCACGGCAACTCCCTCCCTCGTCACATTCACAATCAGTTAGGGTAGCCTAACTTAACTAATTGTGGAATACCTATGTTCGGCTGCCGCATCGCCGCAGCTCTAGCGCACCTTGGCGGCATCCTGCGCCAGCGGAATCACCAGTGGCGTACCGGTTTCCGGGTCGTCGACGATGCGGCACCGCAACGAGAAGACCTCGTCGACGAGCTCGGCGGTCACGATGTCGGCGGGCGCACCCGTCGCGACCACCCGCCCGTCGCGCATGGCTATGAGGTGATCGGCGTAGCGGAAGGCGTGGTTGAGGTCGTGCAACACGGCCACGACGGTCCGCCCGGATTCGCGGTTCAGTGACCGGCACAGATCGAGCAACTGGATCTGATAGGCGATGTCGAGGTAGGTCGTCGGCTCGTCGAGCAGGATCAGCGGGGTGTCCTGGGCGAGCACCATCGCGATCCACACCCGCTGGCGCTGACCGCCCGACAGCTCGTCGACCATTCGCGCCGACAACTCGGTGACACCGGTCGCCGCCATCGCCGAGGTGACGGCTTCCTCATCGGCCTTCGACCACTGCCGCAGCAGCGTCTGATGCGGATAGCGGCCGCGGGCAACGAGATCGGCGACCCGGATGCCGTCCGGCGCGGTGGAGGTCTGGGGCAGCAGACCGATCTGCCTGGCCACCTGCTTCGCCGGGTAGGAACTGATCGGTTTGCCGTCGAGCAGCACGGTCCCCGACTCGGGGGTGAGCAGCCGGGCCAGCGCGCGCAGCAGCGTGGACTTGCCGCATGCGTTCGGGCCGATGATCACCGTGAACTTGCCGTCCGGGATATCCACCGACAGCTGGTCGCTGATCGTGGTGCCCTTGTAGCCGAGGCGGACCCGGTCGGCGCGCAGGCGTGAAGTGTCGTTCATCTTTTCGCTTTCCTAGTTCCGTCGCGCCTCGGCGACCAGCAGATACGCCAGGTACAGGCCACCGACCGAGACGGTGACGAGGCCGACCGGCACGGTCGTCGGGGCGAACGCGTGCTGGGCGATCCAGTCGCAGGTGATCAGCAACATCGCTCCCATCGCCGCCGAGGGCGCGAGCGCGATCGACGGTGTGCGGGCCAGCTTGCGCGCCAGATGCGGTGCGGCGAGGGCGACGAACGCGATCGGGCCCGCGACCGCCGTCGCCACCGCCGTGAACGCGACGCTGAGCACGATCAGCCACAGCATCGCCCGGCTGACGTCGAGGCCGAACGCCCGGGCGGTGTCGTCACCGAGTTCGAGGATCTGTAAGCGGGGGGCCGCGGGGATCAGCGCGATCGCCAGCAGCGCGAGGATCACCACCGCGGGACCGACCTGCGGCCACGAGAGTCCGTTGAGCGTGCCCGCGCCCCAGGCCGCCGCCGACATCGCCGCGTCCAGGTCGGCGCGCAGGATCAGCCAGGTGTTGATCGAGGCGAGCATGGCGCTGACGCCGATGCCGACGATGATCAGCCGGAACCCGGCTACGTTGTGCCGGAACGCGAGGAGATGGATGACCAGCGCGGCGCCGAGCCCGCCGATCACCGCACCGGTCGCGGTCTGCAGGTGCCCACCACCCAGGGTCAGGATGGCGATCAGCGCGCCGGTGTAGGCGCCGGTGTTGAACCCGACGATGTCCGGGCTGCCCAGCGGATTCCTGGTCACCGATTGCAGAATGGCGCCGCTCACGCCCAGCGCGGCGCCGAGGATCAGCGCGAGCAGGATGCGCGGCAGCCGCCAGTCCCACACCACCAGCCGGTCGAATCGCTCGTCGCCGATCACCAGCGCGCGGAGCACCCGCAGTGGCGGGATCAGGTAGTCACCGCTGCCGAGGGCTAGCACCGCTGTCACCACCGAGATCGTGAGCAGGACAGCGCAAACCACCAGGGTGCGCACGCCGATCCGTGCGGAGAAGCGTGTTCCGCGCGGCCGGACCACCAGCATCGCGCGGCCGAAATCGATCGTCGAACTCATGCGGCGGCACCTACTCTTGCGCGACGGGCCAGCCAGATCAGTACCGGCGCCCCGAGGAACGCGGTGACCAGGCCTGCGGGAACTTCATCGGGACGAATGACGAGGCGGCCCACGATGTCGGCCGACAGCACCAGGATCGGCGCCAGCACCAGCGAATAGGCGAAGATCCAGCGTTGGTCGGGTCCGATCAGCCACCGGGCCACATGCGGAACCGCGAGGCCGACGAACGCGATCGGGCCCACCGCGGCGGTCGCGGTGCCGCACAGCAGCACCACCGCCAGCGCGGTGAACAGGCGTGTGCGCCCCACGTGCACACCCAGCGAGTGCGCCAGATCGTCGCCGAGCGCGACCGCGTTGAGCGAGCGCGCGCACAGCGCCGCGATGATCAGGCCCGCGGCGATGAACGGGGTCGCGCCGTAGAGGATCTCGAATCCGCGTCCGGTGAGTCCGCCGGAATCCCATTGACGCATTTCGTCGAAAGCCTTGGGGTGCATCAGGATCAAGCCCCTGGTCAGGCCGCCGAGAACCGCGGTGGCGGCGACGCCTGCCAGCGTCAGCCGCACCGGGTCGGTGCCGGATCGTCCGGCGGTGCCCACGCGGTAGACGACCACCGACACCAGGGCGGCGCCGAGAAACCCGAACCAGACGTACGAGGTGATCTCGCTCACGCCGAACATCGCGACGGCGATGGTGATCGCGAAGGCCGCTCCCGCGTTGACGCCGAGCAGGCCGGGGTCTGCCAGCGGGTTGCGGGTCAGGCCCTGCATCAAGCAGCCCGCGACGCCGAGCGCGAGCCCGACCAGTAGTCCGAGCAGGGTGCGTGGCACGCGGTACTCGGTGACGGTCACGTGATCGGGAGTGGTGCTCACGCCGAACAGTGCCTGCCAGACATCGCCGATCGCAATGGCTTTCGTGCCGACCAGCAGGCTGAGAGCACAGACTGCGACCAGCGCGAATGCGGCAAGAAGCCACCCGCACCAACGCGGATTTCTCATCAGGGTTCTCTCTCGCGGCGAAACTGGGTCGTCTTGGAGGTTAGCCTAAGCAAGGTCTTGATAGGTGAGGCTTACCTCGCTATGGTCACATCTCGCCCGGACCGCAGCTTGTGCGCCGCGCATCTCACCACGAGGAACACGAAAGGTTCACCCCCGTGAAAATCACCAAGTTCGCCCTGCTGGCCTCCAGCGTCAGCGTTGCCCTCGGCATCGCTGCCGGAACCAGCCACGCAGCACCTGCCGCGGATGAGCCGATCAACTACACGTCCACCACCACCGAGACCTCGACGATCATCGGCACCGACGCGGGCTCGATGGTGGTCGAGGACGGCGTCTTCAAGATCAAGGCCGCCAACGGCACCACCGTCGCGGGTACCGAATTGGCCTTCCGCGTAGACGAATTCGTGTTCCCGATCGCCGCCGACATCTCCGGCCGCACCGCCACGCTGACCCCGCAGTTCGACCTGGCGCACGCCACCTACAAGCCGGTCGCGCTGCCCTACGAGAACGTGGCTCCGTGGAAGAGCGAGTACGACCGTGAGCAGGCCGCCTGGAGCCGCATGACCGGCACCATCTCCCTGGGCGCCAGCATCGCTACCCTGGTCGGCGGCCTCGGCGGCGGCGCGATCGGTTGTGTGCTCGGCGGCATCGCGGGCGCCACCATCGCCTCGGCCACCATCGTCGGCATGTTCGGCCCGTTCATTCCGGCCGCGGCCGTTGGCTGCATCGCCGGCATCATGGCCATCGGCGCGCTCGGCACTCTCGCGGGCCAGATCTTCATCACTGCCCCCGTCGCGATCATGGCCGCGGTGCAGTACTTCACCACCATCAACTCCCCGATGCCGAACAACCCCGCCCCGGCCACCAAGTAGCGGTCAGGGCCTCGGCCGAATCGGCCGACTACGAACCTCGCGGAGGGGACAACTCAGCGAGAGACGAATCCCGCCCGGTCAGCATCGGGCGGGATTTGTTGTGTCCGAACCACTTCGGTCAGTCGATGTCGGATGTCTTCTCGTTCGGCGCGGGGATGTGCCGGAGCAGCCCCATGACCAGCCCGGCGGCGACGGCGGTGAGCCCGATGCCGACCACCGAGTTCACCTGCAGCGCTTGGGTGTAGGCCTCGCGGGCGACGGTGGACAACTCGGCGCCCAGCGTTTCGGGCAGTGTCGTCGCGACGTGCAGGGCGCCCGCGAGGGTGTCCTCGGCCACCTGCGCGACCTCCGGCGGGAGTCCGGCGGGCAGCTGCTCCGACATCTGCCCGCGGTAGACGGCGGTACCGATGCTGCCGATCACCGCCACGCCCAGCGCCGCCGACAATTCCTGACCGGTTTCGGAGATGGCGGAGGCGGCACCGGCGCGCGCCGGGTCGACCGCGCCGACGATCAGGTCGAGGCCGAGGACGAACATCGGGCTCAGGCCGAGGGAGAACACCACCATGCCGGTGACGATCAGTGCCAGGTCGTCGGCGCCGGCGAGCTGAGTGAACAGCGCGTACCCGGCCATGGCGATGATCAGGCCGCCGGTCATCAGGTACGCGGGCCTGATCTTGGGCGCGAGCGCGCTCACCACCCCGGCAGCCACGACCATCGCCGCCGCCTGCGGCACGGTCCACAGACCGGCCTCGAACGCCGAAAGGCCCAGCACCAGTTGCAGATACTGTGCGAGCAGCAGGAACAGCCCACCCATCGCCAGCATGGCGACCATCAACGCGATCAGTGATCCGCTGAACCGGACATTGCCGAACAGGCGCAGGTCGATCAGCGGATCGGTCAGGCGTTGCTGACGCAGGACGAACACCGTGCCGAGTACCAGTCCGCCGACCAGCACGCCGACGGCCTCGATCGACCAGCCGTCCTTGGCGAGCTCCTTGATGCCGTAGATGACGCCCATCACCGACAGCAGTGACAGGACCGCGCTGAGAATGTCGAGCTTGCCCGGATTCGGGTCCTTGTACTCGGGCAGCAGGAACGGGCCGGTCGCCAGCAGCAGCACCATCGCGGGCACTGCCACCAGGAATACCGAACCCCACCAGAAGTTCTCGAGCATCGCGCCACCGACGAGCGGTCCGATCACCATGCCGACCATGAAACTGGTCATCCACACGCTGATCGCGGCGGTGCGCTGGCGGTCGTCGTGGAACATGTTGCGGATCAGCGCCAGCGTGGACGGCATCAGCGTCGCGCCCGCGATGCCGAGCAGCGCGCGGGTGCCGATCAGCATGTTGGCGCTGGTCGAGTACGCGGCGATCACGGAGGCGACGCCGAAGGCCAATGCGCCGATCATCAGGAGTTTGCGCCGGCCGATGCGGTCGCCGAGGGTGCCCATGGTGATGAGGAAGCCGGCGACCAGGAAGCCGTAGATGTCGAGGATCCACAGCAATTGGGAGCTGCTGGGTTCGAGTGCTTCGCTGATGCGCGGGATCGCCAGGTACAGCACGCTCAGGTCCATCGAGATGAGCAGCGTCGGCAGGGCGAGGACGGCCAGTCCGATCCACTCCTTGATCCCGGCCGTCGTGGTGGATTCCGGCGGGGACTGGTCGCGCTGAGTGGACGTCACCCTACGACCGTACCGACGCCTTCGCCTACGGTGCCAGCGAGTTTTCGCGCCGGTGCGCGTCGTAAGTCATTGGACATTCCGGGCCGAGGGCCACGATCATGGGCTCGGTGTCCACACGTAATGAACAGCTCAGGCTCGTCGATTCGCCGCGTCAGCCGCAGGATCAGGGCGAGCCGTTTCCGTGGTCGGCGACCATCGACTCCACCTATTCGACCCGCGACGCGATCGACGCGCTAGCCCTTGCCCCGTTCCTGCGTGGCGACCAGCCGTTCGCCCGCCAGGCCCACCTCGACCGGGTGCGCCCCGACGCGGCGCTGCGGCCCGCCGACGCGCGGATCGTGCGCTCGGTCGCCGACGACGACAGCAGCGCCTTGCTCGCGGCCGGTGACGGCTGGGCATTGCGGGCCGTGCGGTGGGCGAGCGGTTCGGCCACGATCGAAGTGACCGCGGTGAGCGACGAACTCGCCGTCGATGTGCTGGCGCAGGCCACCGATGGGGCATCACTGTCACGCGACAGTGCGGCCACGGTCGAGATGGGATTCTGGCACATGGACGTCCGGCGCCCCGCGCGCAGACGGCGCCAGATCGCGGCGCCCGCGTGGGCGGAGATCCGTGGCAACTACACCGGTTCGGTGTCCGCGAGCATGGAGCGATTGATGGGGCTCGGCGTCGCCGATATCAAGGGACGGCTGGTGCTGCTGCACGGTGAGCCGGGCACCGGCAAGACCACCGCGCTACGTGCGCTCGCGCGGTCGTGGGCGCCGTGGTGTCAGGTCGACTGTGTCGTCGATCCAGAAGAACTGTTCAGCAATCCCGGCTACCTGATGGAAGTCGCGGCGGGCGCCGACGGCGACGACGAGGACGGCCGCTGGCGACTGCTGGTGCTGGAGGACTGCGACGAACTGATCCGTGGCGAGGCGAAAGAAGCAGCGGGGCAGAAGCTTTCGCGTCTGCTCAATCTCACCGACGGCATGCTGGGCCAGGGCCGCAATGTGCTGATCGCGATCACCACCAACGAAGACCTCTCCCGGCTGCACCCCGCCGTGGTGCGGCCGGGCCGCTGCCTGGCCCAACTCGAGGTCGGCCGGCTCTCGGCGACGGAAGCCGACGAGTGGCTGGCCCGCCAGGACGGCGTTCCCGCCGAGTCGAGCTTTCCCGACGGCGCGACCCTGGCCGAACTGGTCGCCCACCGCGACGGCGGGATCCAGATCCGATCCACCATCGACCACTCGACCGACGTCGGCATGTACCTCTAGCGTTCCCGTGCGCAGACGGCCTCTCCGGCCTCGGCCGGAGCGCCGTCGGGCGTGCGGGTCAGGGTGTGCCGACGGGGCGGATGTGCGCCCTGACCAGCTCGGTGAGGTGACGGCCGACGCGGTCGAGCGGCTCGGTGCTGTGCTTGGCCAGCGACATCACCACCGCGCCCTCGATCGTGGCGATGACGGTCGTCGCCAAGGAGCTGGCGGTGTCGGGGTCGATGTTCTCCGCGCGGAGCCGGGTCTCCAGTGTCCGCTCCCAGTCGTCGAACGCCTCGCCTGCCGCGTCGGCCGCCGCGGGTGACTCCGAGCGTCCGAGTGCCGCGGCCACGATCGGGCAGCCGGCGAGGAAGTCGCTGGACTCGACGACCTGTTTCCACGCGTCGGCGAACGACGCGATGGTCTCCTCCGGCTTGGTGTTCTTGCTGAAGGTCTCGATCAGCGTGGTCATCGCCCGGCCCGCGACTCGGGTGGCCTCGGTGATCAACTCGGACTTGCCGCCGGGGAAGTTCAGGTAGATAGTCCGGCGGGAGAGCCCGCTGTGGTCGAGCAGGTTCGCGACACCGGTCCCGGCTACGCCGTTGCGGCGCACCAGGTCGATCGTGCTCTGGACGAGTCCGTCGCGCGCTGCCATCGACATCCTTTCGATCGGTCCGATTGAAGTATACCGATCGGTGTACTACCGTCGAGTAAGTACACCGATCGGTGTACTCGACGTGATCCGCGGAGGAGCCGACGATGACAGCCCTGAGCGATCCGCTCGCCCTGCCGTGCGGCCAAGTGCTGCCCAACCGGCTGATGAAGGCCGCGCTCAGCGAGGGGCTCGGTACCGCCGCCGGTGCGCCGGACGAACGGCTAGAGCGGCTCTACAGCCGTTGGGGCACCGGCGGTTTCGGTCTGGTGGTCACCGGCAACGTGATGGTCGACCACGACCACCTCGGCGAGCCGGGCAATGTCGTGATCGCCGACGAACGCCACCTCGACGACCTGCGCCGCTGGGCACGAACCGCGAAGGACGGTGGCGCCCGGCTCTGGATGCAGATCAATCACCCCGGCAGGCAGGCGAATCCGCTCGCGACCCGGTCGCAGCCGGTAGCGCCCTCGGCGATCGGGCTCGGTCTGCCCGGCATCCCGGCGCCGCGCGCGCTCACCGAAGCCGAGATCGTCGACATCGTGGGCCGATTCGCCGCCACCGCGCGGATCGCCGAGCGCGCGGGCTTCGACGGCGTGCAGATCCACGGCGCGCACGGCTACCTCGTCTCGCAGTTCCTCTCGCCGCTGGCCAATCAGCGCGACGACCGCTGGGGTGGTGACCCGCAACGGCGGGCGCGATTCGTGCTGGAGGTGGTGCGCGCGATCAGGGCCGAGGTATCGACGTCGTTCGCCGTCGCGATCAAGCTCAACTCCGCGGACTTCCAGCGCGGCGGCTTCAGCGAGGACGAGTCGCGCGAGGTGGTGCGCCGCCTCGCCGCCGAGCAACTGGATCTGATCGAGATCAGCGGCGGCAGTTACGAATCGCCGGCGATGATGGGCAGGCCGGCGGCGCGTTCGGCGAGCACCGTCGCGCGCGAGGCGTACTTCCTCGAGTACGCCGAGTCGGTCCGGGCGGCCGCCGGGTCGGTGCCGCTGGCCGTCACCGGCGGATTCCGGTCCCGCGTGGCCATGGTCGACGCGGTCGAGTCGGGAGAGTGCGATGTGGTCGGCCTCGGCAGGCCGAGTGCGGTGGCACCGAATGCCGCGGGTGACATCCTGCACGAGCGCACCGCGCGACTGCATTCCCCGCAGATCTCGCTGCGCCTGCCCGCGCGCGTATCCACACTGTCCAATGTCAAGAGCCTCGAAGGTGCCCTCGACCTGCAGTGGCACACTGATCAGCTGCATCTGCTCGGGGCGGGCGACGAGCCCGACCCCGACCGCACACCGTGGCTCACGGTAGCGGCCATGCTGAAGCATCACGGCGTCGACGCGTTCCGAAGCAGAAGGGGATCGACCATGAACAACAAGGACCCGAAGCGGCGCAAGTTCGAGGTCGAGCGGGCGGTGGGTCGCTACGTCGCCAACCCGGCGGTCCGCGCGCTGAGCCGGATCGGCATCCGCACCTCGTTCGCGACCGAGCTCGAGACGATCGGACGCAAGTCCGGGCAGGCCAGGGTGGTGCCGGTCTCGGTGGCGTTCGACGACAGCGGCGCGTGGGTGATCAGCCAGCACGGGACCAGGTCGGGGTGGGCCGCCAATATCGGCGCGGAACCGACAGTGCGGGTCCGCCAGGGGAAGCGGTGGCGAACCGGGACCGCGGAGCTGCGCCCGGCCGACGATGTCGTCGCGCGGGCTCGCACCTTCGCACCCAATCCGGTGTTCGCCGGGCTGACCGCGGCCACCTTCCGCGCATTGCAGAGCACGCCGGTCTCGGTCCGGATCACCTTCACCGACTGACGACGTTCGCCGTGGCCGCGCAGGCCAGGGTGAGGACCAGCGGAACGGTCAGCGCCGCGGTGAGCGGGATCACGGCGGTGAGCCAGCCGATCATCGCGGGGCCCGCGAGCAGGCCGAGGTAGCCGATGGTGAAGACGCGCGACATGTCCGTGGCTGCTGTCGTGCCGCCGAGATTGCCCGCGGTGGAGAAGATCTGGGGGACGCCGCCCGCCAGGCCGAGGCCACACATCGCCCAGCCGAGCAGGGTGAGTGGCAACCACGGCGATCCGATGACCACCGCGAATCCCGCTGCGGCGAGCAGACTTCCGTAGCGAACGATGGCGACCGGGCCGATCGCACCGGTCACCCTGTCCGCGAGGAATCGTCCGAGGGTCATCGTCGCGGAGAAGGCGCCGAAGGCAAGGGCGGCATCGGCTTCGGAAGTATCGAGGCGCTCGCGCACCTGGAGCGCGCTCCAGTCGGCCGCCACGCCCTCCGCGAGTAGCAGCACGAACGCGACGGCCCCGAGCGAGAGCACTTTTCGGGCCCGCTGGTGTCGTTCGCCGTGCTGGTCGGTGCGATTCTCGGCGCGGGGCCGAACAGAAGCGGCGGGACCGGAGGTTCCGGACAGTGAACCTGTCGAGCTGCTCGCGTCGGTGCAGTGTCGCAGGTCCGCCGGTTCGCTTGCGTCGGCTGTCGGCCGCTCTCGCGCGCTGTTCGCGGATCGCGCACCCTCGTTGTCGTAATCTTCGAGGTGCGAGGGTGATTCGGGCTGTTGACGGCCGAGCAGGTGCGGCACCAGGGCAGCGGTGACGCCCAATCCCGCGATCCCGGCGCACGTCAACGTCAGCTGCGGCGGCCACTGCGCGTATTGCGCGGCCGCGCCCGCCAACGACCCGACGAACCCGCCCGCCGAGAACATCGCATGGAAGGCGGACATGATCGGCCGGTGATACGCCCGTTCGACGTACACCGCCTGGGTGTTCATCGACACGTCGAGGGCGCCCATGCCGAACCCGAAGCACGCCACAGCGATCGCCAAAGTGATCGGGCTGGTCGCCAGTCCTGGGCCGAGCACGGTCACCGAGATCGCCGACGCGGCCGTGGCGACCAGTGTGCGGCTGCCGAACCGGTCGGCGGCCGGGCCCGCAAGCCGCATACCGACGAGCGCGGCGCCGGCCATCAGTAGCACGAGCACGCTGAGCATCGAGGCCGACACCCCGGCTCGGTCGGTGATCGCCGGAATGTGGACCACCCACATCGCGAGCAGCACCCCGTTCAGCGTGAAGGCCGCGAACACGGCGGCGCGGGCCGTCCGAAACTTGCGGTCGATCGTCGCTGAACCCACCACTTCGACGGTACCGCCTCGGCGCGGGGGTACCCGGCAATTCAAGATCACCAGGCCCTACGAGTTCGCCGTTCGGGCGCTGTCTCGGTGCGGGCCTGGTGATCAACTGTCCGACTACTGCCGAGGCGTCCAGGCGCCGGTGGCGGCGGTTTCCTTGGCGTAGTCGGTGAAATCGCGCGCCTCGCGGCCGAGGGCTCGGCGGACACCGTCGGCGGTGGCGGTGTTGCGGCCGTCGAGGATGGTGCCGAACAGGTAGTCGAGCAGGCTGATCACGTCATCGGGGACCTGGTATTCGCTCAGAGCCGCAACGAATTCCGGCCGGGAGACGGGAACGAAGGCGATCTCGCGACCGGTGGCCGCGGCGATCTCGCCGACCGCGTCGGCGAAGGTCAGGGCGCGGGGGCCGGTGAGTTCGTAGAGCTGACCCGCGTGGCGCGCGTCGGTGAGCGCGGCCGCCGCCACCTCGGCGATGTCGTCGACGTGCACGAACGGTTCCGGCACATCGCCGTTGGGCAGCGCCACTGCACCGGCGAGCACGTCGTCGACGAAGGCGCCTTCGCTGAAGTTGTGCGCGAAGAAGGCGCAGCGCACGATGGTCCAGCTCAGACCCGAATTCTGCACGATCTCTTCGCATTCCAGCGCTTCGGGTTCGCCGCGACCGGACAGCAGCACCACCGAGCGCGCGCCCGCGGCTCGGGCGGCGGCGGTGAACGCGCGGATGATGTCCGGGGCCCCGGGTACGGCGAGGTCGGGCTGGAAGGCGAGGTAGACGGAGTCGACGCCGGCGAGCGCGGGCGCCCAGGTCTGCCGGTCGGTCCAATCGAAGGGGATCGCCGCGGTGCGTGAGCCGTGGCGGACCGGTCGGCCCGCGGCTTCGAGGAGGGCCGCCACCCGGCTGCCGGTCTTGCCGGTAGCGCCGGTGATGAGGGAAAGCTGCTGGTGAGAAGCGGTGTTTGTCATAAGACAAGTACACCGTCGCGCGGCCTGCGGCGACATCGTCGTGCCGCTCACGAACATGCGTTGTCGTCTACGGGTTGTCGTCTACTGTGGAGTGGTGGATGCGTTAGCCGGTCTGCTCGAAGGTCCACGCGCCCGCGGTGCGTTCCTCATGTGTTCGCTGCTGAACCCACCGTGGTCGCTGCGCGTGCAGGACGAAGCCCCGCTCACGGTGCTCGCGATGATCCGCGGAAAGGCTTGGGTCAGCACCGATTCCATGCCGCCGCGGCAACTCGGCGCGGGCGACGTCGCGGTTTTCCGTGGGCCGCAGCCGTATACGGTGGCCGACGATCCGGCGACCGAACCCCAGGTCGTCATCCAGCCGGGGCAGGTCACCACGACGCCCGAGGGTGAGATCCTGTGCGAGACACTGAGTCTGGGCGTGCGACAGTGGGGCACCGATATCGACGGTGAGACGCTGATGGTCACCGGAACCTACGAATCCGCGGGCGCGGTGAGCAGACGGTTGCTGCGTGCGCTGCCGCAGGTCGCGGTGCTGCCGCGCGGTGAGCTCGATACCCGACTGCTCGATCTGCTCGTCGACGAAGCGACCAAGGACCTGCCCGCGCAAACCGCCGTTCTCGACCGCCTGCTCGACCTGCTGCTCATCGCCGCCCTGCGTGCCTGGTTCGCCCGCGACGACGCCCCCGCCTGGTACCACGCCTACAGTGATCCGCTGGTCGGCAAGGCCCTGCGCCTGCTCCAGCACAATCCGGCCCATCCGTGGACGGTGGTCGCCCTGGCCGAAGCGGTCGGCATGTCCAGGGCCGCGCTGGCCCGCCGGTTCAGCGAGCTGGTCGGGGAACCGCCGATGAGCTTTCTGACCGAATGGCGGCTCTCGCTCGCCGCCGATCTGCTCGCCGAATCCGACGCGACGGTGGAATCCATCGCTCACCAGGTCGGATATGGCAGCGCCTTCGCCCTCAGCACCGCCTTCAAACGGCACTTCGGGGTGAGCCCGCGCGACCACCGGCAGGGGAGCGCGGCATGATGACCCGATGAGCTATCCCGTCCTGTGGCCGATGCCGACCCGGTGGGCCGACAACGACCAGTACGGCCACGTGAACAACGTGACCTACTACTCCTACTTCGACACCGCCGTGAACGCCTGGCTGATGCGCGCCACCGGTACCGACATCACCGAGCTGCCCGCGCTCGGCGTCGTCGCGCAGACGTCGTGCCGATTCCACGGCTCGGTCAGCTTTCCCGACCAGCTCCAGGTGGGCCTGCGGATCGCCCGCCTCGGCACCTCGAGCATCACCTACGACCTGGCGATCTTCCGCGCGGGCGACGGCGGGCTCGAGCTCGCCGCCACCGGCGAATTCGTCCACGTCTATGTCGACGCCGACACCCGCAAACCGGTGGCGATCCCCGAGGTGGTGCGGACAGCAGCCGCGGAGCTCGTCACCGAGTAGCGTTTACGAGGCTATGACGCCGACCTCGGGGCGATGTCGACTCTGAAGCCCGTCGTGGCACAGCGTTCAGGATGCAATGACGCCGACCTCGGGCCACTCGCTGCCGCGGCGGGCGCGCAGGATGATCTGGCCCGCGGGCGAGTCGGGTGGTCCGGAGAGGGCAGCGAAGGTCTTCTTGTCGATGACCAGGGACGAGTCGAGTTGTTCTCGGCTCGGCCCCCATAGGTACTCGACCTCGGTGAGCTCGTCGCGAATCTTCTTGAAATACATCAGGTGCGCCATCGCCGGATCTCCGCGTAGACCTTCACCGATCAGCGGATCGTGACCGGCGGCTTGGAGACTATCGTGGCAGGAATCGAGCGATCTCGCCGCTACCTCGCCGAATTTTTTCGGGCGCACCGTCCGCTGTTCACGCGCGCAGCATGGTCTGGAACCGGCGCATACCGGAAATCCACCGGTCGTAGTCCGAACCCTTGTTGCGGTACATCTGCAGTACCTCGGGGTGCGGCAGGATCAGGAAGTGTTCGGCGGCCATCGCCTCGACGACAGTTTTGGCGACTTCTTCGGGGGAGAGCACCGCGCCCGCGGTCTTCACGGCCTTGATCGCCAGCGCGCCCGCCTCCGGGTCGTCGGGGATGAGCGCACCGGTGAGCAGCTGGGTGTCCACACCCATCGGACACAGGCAGCTCACGCGAATGCCCTTGTCGCCGTAGGTCACCGAGAGCCATTCGGCGAAGCCCACCGCAGCGTGTTTGGTCACCGAATAAGGGGCGGAACCGATTTGGGTGAGCAGCCCCGCGGCGGAGGCGGTGGAGACGAAGTAGCCACTGCCACGCTCGAGCCAACCGGGAACGAGTAGTTTCGCGGCCCGCACGTGGGCCATCACATTCACCTCGATGGTGCTCGCCCACTGGGCCTCCGTGCTGTCCAGGCCGGGACCGCCGCCGATGCCCGCGTTCGCGAAATACAGGTCCACCGGACCGAATTCGCGTTCGGCGGTGGCGATCGATTCCGCCACGACCTGCTCGTCGGCCACATCGCCGCCGACCGCGATCGCGTTGTCACCGAGGTCGGCCGCTACCTTCGCCGCGCTGTCCGCATCGAGATCGGCGACGACGACCTTCGCGTCACCGGCGACGAGACGATAGGCGAGTGCGGCACCGATACCCGCACCCGCGCCGGTGACGATCGCGACCTTGCCTGCTATCTCCATCCCCGCACAGTAACTTTTGGAGCGCTGGCGCGCTCGAGTTCGCGCCCCTGGCGGTCCCGTCGATCAGGTGCCGTTGCTTGCTCCTTCGTCGCCTACGCAAC
>NZ_JBSGSS010000020.1:0-142003 GCF_053606985.1 Nocardia sp. NPDC055165 | reverse complement strand
CTCGTGGCGTAGCGGGAACGCGAGTTACGCGTTGACCGTCACAGCGTCATCGGCGATCGAGTAGCTGATCGAGCCGTTCTCGAAGTGGCTGATCTTGCCGCCTTCGATGTCCTGCTCGTCGGAGGTCGGGTAGCCGAACCGGCCGCCCGCGCCGCCTTCGGCTTCCCATGCCTGACGGATGGCGCCGTACACGGTCTTGGCCCCGGTCGGGAGCTTGAAGTAGATGACTCCGCCGGTGAATTCCTGGAACTTGCCACCGTTGGCGGCGTCCTGCTCTGCCGAGGTCGGCTCACCCAGCGGGCTGGACGCGCCACCGGCTTCGTTGTAGTGATCGCCGATAGCCCCAGTGACTTCGAATGCCATGTCGAACAATTCCTTTCACGCAGTAACAATTGGCCTAGCGGCCGCGACGCTACCGTGCGATCGGCCGTTCTCGGCGGCGACTCGCGGGAGATTCACAATCTGGTCACATTTTATTAGCCAGCGATTCGCTCACGGTCGATCGCGGAAACCGGCGCACCGCCCGCTGCCGACGGAGTGCCCCGCTGCCTCGCGAGGAAGCGGTCGGGGCGGCGTCAGCGAAAACGCTGGACGATAGCTTCGGCGATCTTGCCGGGCTCGTGTTCGGGGATGAAGTGTCTGGCGTCGGGCAGCTCGAGGACCCGGTGGTCGGTGAACGTGTCACGCATTCGTGGCAGGAACGCGGCGGGACGGAACGCCATATCCTTCATGCCCCAGATCAGCAGCGTCGGTGTGGCGCCGAGCCGGGCGGGCACGTCGATCGCCAGCTGTTCGAGGAAGGGGCGAGCGGCCAGGATCTGTCCGGGCATCGCGGCGATCCCGCGCCGGGCTTCGGGTGAAGGTTGCACCGCACGGTAGTGATCGGCCTCGGCCTCGCTGATCGTGTTCCGCAGCTCACCGAGCAGGAAACGCTCGACGAGAAGGTTGTCGCGCAGAATCCGCCGCTGCATCGGCGAGCTGCTCATGACCCGGCTGAACGCCTTCTGCGGCCAGGTATCCGTCGGCCACAACAGGGTGTTGCCGAGCACCAGCCCGCGCACCCGATCGGCTCGATCGGCGCCGACCGCGGCGCCGATCGGTCCGCCCCAGTCCTGGCCCATGACGACGAACTGGTCGAGCCCGAGATGGTCGACGAGCTCGCCGACCACCGCGGCATGTTCGGCGATCGTGTAGCCGTACCCGGGTGGTCGTTCGGACAGTCCGAAGCCCGGGTAGTCGACTGCTACGCACCGGAACCGGTCGCCCAGCTGACCGATGATCTTACGGTAGAGAAAACTCCAGGTGGGACTGCCGTGACAGAAAAGGATGGGGATCCCGGAGCCCTCGTCGATGTAGTGCACCCGGCCCGCCGACGACTCGAACCAGCGGGATTCGAAGGGGTACAGCGCCTTGTCCGGCGTGAAATCGATCAGCATCGCATCCATCCTGTCGTCCGGCGTCGAACCGACCCTACGGCCGAAAATCGTAGTGATTCAATGCCTTCGGCGGATCCGTACTGAGGCGCGTGTCACTGGCGACACCGGTGTGGCAGCATCGGCCCTATGACCGAGCCCGTCATCGCGACCCCGCTGCCCGACTGCCCCGATATCGAGCAGGCCTTCGCGATGTCGTGGCCGGTACGACTCGGCGACACCGATGGCGACGACCGGCTGCGGCTCGACGCGGTGGCGCGCTACCTGCAGGACATCGGGTTCGATCATCTCGACGCGGTGGAGGACGGCGACACCCATCAGGCCTGGATCGTGCGGCGCACGGTGATCGACGTGTACGAGCCGATCATGTTCGGCGACCGCGTCCAGCTCCGCCGCTGGGCCGACGCGCTCTCGAATCGTTGGTGCGACATGCGCATTCGGTTGCGCGGGGAGAAGGGCGGGCACATCGAGGCCGCGGCGTTCCTGATCCACATCGACCCCGTCGCCGGCCGTCCCGCGCGGATGAGCGACGCGTTCATGGCGCCGATGCTGGCCGGCACCACCGAACATCGCCTGCGCTGGAAAGCCGCGCTCACCGAACTCGACGTCGCGGAGGTGGAGGAGGTGCCGTTCCCGCTGCGCGTCACCGACGTCGACCGGCTCGGCCATGTCAACAACGCGGTGTACTGGGAGGCCATGGAGGAAGCGCTCGCCGCGCACCCGGACCGTCATCGGTTGCCGTACCGCGCGATCGTCGAACACGTCGGCCCGGTGATGATGGGCGACAAAGTGGTGTTGCGGACGAGTTCGCAACCCGAGCGCCTGCGGGTCCAGGTCGACGTCGACGGTTCGGCCCGCGCCCTCGCCTCGGTGGAACCCCTGACCGGTGCAGCGTCGCGGCGCTGACCGGATTCAGCGCTCGCGGGCGACGAGCCGCGCCGACCCGCCCGCCAGATCCACCCGATCCCGCGGCGGGGCACCCTCCGAAGGGTCCTCCCGGTGCATCAGCGTGCTCGGCCGCTGTTCGAACTCGATCCGGTACCCATCGCCGTCGCCGGGGCCGACGTTACCGATCCTGAGCTGCGGTGATGGTACTCACCGGTAGACACTCCGGGCAGTGAACCAGGTTGCGGTTTCGCGACGATCGCCCTATTCTCGACTGCGTGCCGAATCCCGCCCGCTGTGCCGCGCTGCTAGTCGCTGACCGCGACCTCGCGGTCGCTGCTGCGCAGACCGCGCAGGCAGCCTCACGGCGAATTCTTCTCGTAGTAACCCGCCGTAGCGGGGTCTGATTCGGACCAGCCCCTACGCTGCGGGCTGCTTTTCATCGTTCTGCTGGTCCCACCTGCCAACGAAGACATCTTCGGGAAGACCTCACCTGCAATGACGCTGACACTGGACCATGCCCTGTTCGCCGCTGCCCCCAAGGGCCTGCGCGCCGAGCTCACCGACCTCGACCCCGCCGCCTTCCTCGACCGGTACACCCGCGCCGACGGATCCATCGCCTTGCGCGAATGGTCTTGTTCCGGAACGGATTTCACCGCCACCCTGGAATTCGCCGACCACCTGCGCACCGTCATCGCCACCGGCAGCCCCGTTGCCGCGATGACCTCCGCGCTCTACGACGAGGGCTACCCCCTCGAGATCCTGCACTTCCATCAGCGCCCGACCGCCGACGGCACCGCCACCTTCATGCAGTGCGAGTTCAACGGCAGGCGCGGCTGGGCGGTGGCCACCGCCGCCGGCAGCGCGGAATCGACCGTGCGCGCCATGATCGCCGGCGTCAACCTGCTCGCGGGCTGACACCACCCGAACACGCACAAGGGCCCGTTCACTCGAAAGGTGAACGGGCCCTGTGTGTTCTCGGCGCCGGACTATTCGGCGGGAGAGGATTCCTGCTGCTCGGCGATCTGCTTGCGCACCTCGTCCATGTCCAGATCCTTGATCTGGGTCACCAGGTCCTCGAGCGCGGCGGGCGGCAGCGCGCCCGGCTGCGCGAAGACGAGTACACCCTCGCGGAAGGCCATGATGGTCGGAATCGACTGGATGTTGGCGGCCGCGGCGAGTCCCTGCTCGGCCTCGGTGTCGACCTTGCCGTAGACGACGTCGGTGTGCTTTTCCGACGAGGTCTCGTAGGTCGGTGCGAAACTGCGGCACGGACCGCACCAGGAAGCCCAGAAATCGACGAGGACCACGTCGTTTCCGGTGATGACTTCGTCGAAGTTCTGCTGGGTCAGCGTCTGGGTGGCCATGACGTCCTCTCCTTGTCGGTGTCCTCGGCTGTAACGCCGGGGCGTCCTACTATCTTCCCCCGATCACGATTCGCTCCTGCCGCGCCTCCCCGTCCCAGCGGCGAATCCCCACGATGAGCGACCGGAAATCGGTGTCGGCCGCGACCGTCCGCACCGCGTCGCCGAGCCGTTCGGGGGGCACGCGCCGCGCCAGGGTCACGTGCGGTGTCCACGCGCCGGGAGCCATGGTCGCCGGTACGCCGGGGCAGGGTGAGACCACCTCGCTGACCCGGCGATGCAGGGCGAGCAGGTCCGCGGTGACGACGACCGCCCTGACCAGGATCGGCCGGCGCGCCCCGAAGACGAGCAGCCCGCCCAAACGGATCGGCAGCGGCTCGAACGCGAGCCGCTCGAGCGCGTGGTCGATGCGCGGCCAGATCTCGCGCGCCACCGCGACGGTGATGTGCGGCCGAGCGGTCCCGGGGTGGCGATTGCCCAGGCCTGCTTCGGCAAGAACCGCCCATTGCCTGCGGATCTCTGTCTCGCCGCCCTCGTCGAGGAGCAACTCCACCGACTGCACCATGATCTGCAGAAACTAGTCGCTGCGGCGTGTCCGCACCGCCCACTCGCTCGATCCGGTCCGGACACGCGCGAGGATGGGGGAGTGAACGGTGTGAAGGCGAACCTGCGACTCGGTGTGATCGACGGCGACGGAATCGGCCCCGAGGTGGTGGCCGCGACCCGGGCGGTGGTCGACGAAGCGATCGGCGCGGCCGGGCTCGCGCCGGTGGAGTGGGTGCCGCTGCTGATCGGGCACGAGGCGATCGCCGCCTACGGCCACCCGCTGCCGGAACAGACCCTGACCGCTCTCGAGGATCTCGACGCCTGGATTCTCGGTCCGCACGACAACGCCTCCTACCCGTCGGACATGCGCGTGGCACCGGGCGGCATCATCCGCAAACGGCTCGAGCTCTACGCGAACATCCGCCCTGCCGCCGCCTTCGCCGGCGTGCGTGCGATGGCGCCCGACATCGATCTGGTGATCGTCCGGGAGAACAGCGAGGGCTTCTACGCGGACCGCAATATGTTCGCCGGGTCGGGGGAGTTCCGTCCCACCGAGGACGTGGCGATGGCGGTCGCGGTGATCACCCGCACGGCGTGCGAGCGGATCGCCCATCAGGCGCTGCGGCTCGCGCAGGGCAGGCGCAAGCGGGTCACCGTGGTGCACAAGGCCAATGTGCTGCCGATGACGACCGGCCTGTTCCGTGACGTCTGTTACGCAGTGGCCGAGCAGTATCCGGACGTGACGGTCGACGACGAACACGTCGACGCGATGGCGGCGCACCTGGTTCGCTCATCCGCCGAGTTCGACGTGATCGTCACCGAGAACCTGTTCGGTGACATCCTCTCGGATCTGGCCGGTGAACTCAGTGGCTCACTCGGCATGGCCGCCTCGCTCAACTGCTCCGACACGCGCGCGATGGCACAGGCTGTGCACGGCGCGGCGCCCGGTCTGGCGGGGCACAATCGGGCCAATCCCGCCGCGTTGCAATTGTCGGCGGCAATGCTGTTGCGCTGGTTGGCAGTTCGTGACGACAATAGTCCGCTCCATGATGCCGCCGACCGAATTACCCGTGCGGTGGCGGCGACGCTGGCCGCCGGAATCGCGACGGCGGATCTCGGCGGTCTGGCTTCCACCAGCGAATTCACCGAGCAGGTGCGGGCCCGCGTGCACCGGAGGTGAAGGGACCCCTTTCACATCGGCTGATTAATCTTCGGTTACTGTCGCACCACGCTGTGTCCGGTTCGCATACATTGCCAAACAGGCGCTGACACGTGGCCGGCGTCGACGTGAAATGTGGAGGCTCCTTTGTCTGTTCGAACTGTCCTCGGCCGTGGCGCCGTGCGGCTGCTGTGTACCGTCGCCGGCGGTGCGTTGTTGTTGACCGGCTGCGCCGAGAACACCGAGGGCGACGGCGCCTCGGTGAACAAGGTGTCGGCGGAGAAGGTCGACGCGCTCGCCGCGGCGGTCCCCGACAAGGTGAAGCAGGCAGGCAAGTTGGTCGTCGGCGTGAACGTGCCGTACCAGCCGAACGAGTACAAGGACGCGAGCGGCAAGATCGTCGGCTTCGATGTAGACCTCCTCGACGCCGTCGCGAGCACCCTCGGACTGAAGGTCGACTATGTCGAATCCTCGTTCGAGAAGATCATTCCCGCCATTCAGGCAGGGACCTACGACGTGGGTATGTCCTCGATCACCGATTCGCGCGAACGCGAACAGCAGGTCGATTTCACGACCTATTTCTCCGCGGGTATCCAGTGGGCCCAGCAAACCGGTAAAGCGATCGATCCGAACAATGCGTGCGGCAAGAAGGTCGCCGTACAGTCCACTACGGTCGAGCACACCGACGAGATTCCCGCCAAGAGCGCCAAGTGCGTCGCCGAAGGTAAGCCCGCCATCGAAATGAAGGCATTCGACGAGCAGAGCGCCGCGACCAACGCGTTGGTGCTCGGCCAGGTCGACGCGATGTCGGCCGATTCCCCGGTGACCGCGTACGCGATCAAGCAGAGCGAAGGCAAGATCGAGGCCGCGGGCCCGCTGTTCGATTCCGCGCCCTACGGCTGGGCCGTGCAGAAGACCTCCCCGCTGGCGGCGGCGCTGCAGAAGGCGCTGCAGCACCTGATCGACAACGGCAAGTACGGCGAGATCACCACCAACTGGGGTGTGCAGGACGGTCAGATCAAGACCTCGGTGATCAACGGTGCAGTGAGCTGACGTGACCGACGCGAAAGACACGGTGGAGGTGCCAGGACCGGGCACCGAACCCGAACCGATCAAGGCGGTCCCGCTGCGCAGGCCGGGCCGCTGGATCGCGGCGGCAATCATCCTGATCCTGGTGGGATTGTTCGTCTACGGCGCCGCCACGAATCCCGCCTACCGGTGGGATACCTACGGCAAGTACCTGTTCGACAGCCGGATCACCGCCGGCGCGATCGTCACCCTGGAGCTCACCGTGCTCGCGATGGCGATCGCGGTGGCGCTCGGCACGGTCCTCGCGGTGATGCGTCTGTCGCCGAACCCGGTGCTGCGCACCGCCGCGTGGATCTACCTGTGGATCTTCCGTGGCACCCCGGTGTTCGTGCAGTTGGTGTTCTGGGGCCTGGTTCCCTCGCTGTACAAGCAGATCGATCTCGGTGTGCCGTTCGGTCCGCAGTTCTTCCACTTCGATGTGCAGCACCTGCAGGCGGCGTTCCTGTTCGCGGTGATCGGCCTCGGCCTCAACGAGGCCGCGTACATGGCCGAGATCGTGCGCGCGGGTATCAACTCCGTCGGCGAGGGGCAGCGCGAGGCCTCGGTGGCGCTGGGCATGTCGTGGACGCAGACCATGCGCCGCACGGTGCTGCCGCAGGCCATGCGGGTGATCATCCCACCCACCGGTAACGAGCTGATCGGCATGCTCAAGACGACCTCGCTGGTCACCGCGATTCCGTTGAGTACCGACCTGTTCGGCCGCGCCCGTGACATCTACGGCGTGAACTTCCAGCCGATCCCGCTGCTGCTCGTCTGTGCCACCTGGTACCTGGCGATCACCAGCGTGCTCATGGTCGGCCAGTACTACTTGGAACGCTATTACTCGCGGGGCGCCACCCGGCAGCTGACGGCCAAGCAGCTTCAGGAACTGGCCACAGCGCAGGCGGCGGTGAAGGCGAAATGACAGAACCAGTTGTGGCAGTCCCACCGATGGTGCTGGCTGACCGGGTGTGTAAGAGCTTCGGCGCGCTGCAGGTGCTCAAGGGCATCTCGCTCGAGGTCCAGCGTGGGAAAGTACTGACCCTGGTCGGGCCGTCGGGCTCGGGCAAGTCGACCTTCCTGCGCTGTATCAATCACCTCGAGCAGGTGAACGCGGGCAGGCTCTACGTCGACGGCGATCTCGTCGGCTACCGGGAGAAGAACGGCAAGCTCTACGAGATGCACGAGCGCGATGCCGCGATCCAGCGTCGCGATATCGGCATGGTGTTCCAGCATTTCAACCTGTTCCCGCACCGCACGGCGCTGGAGAACGTGATCGAGGCGCCCATCCAGGTGCGCGGGATCCGTAAGTCCGAGGCCGTCGCCAGGGCCGAGGAGCTGCTCGAGCGGGTCGGGCTCTCGGCCAAGCGCAACGCCTACCCGGCGCAGCTGTCCGGTGGTCAGCAGCAGCGCGTCGCCATCGCGCGAGCGCTGGCGATGGATCCCAAGCTGATGCTGTTCGACGAGCCGACCTCGGCCTTGGACCCCGAGCTGGTCGGTGAGGTGCTCGCGGTGATGCGGGAGCTGGCCGATTCGGGCATGACCATGCTGGTGGTGACCCACGAGATGGGCTTCGCCCGCGAGGTCGCCGACGAACTGGTGTTCATGGATGCCGGTGTGGTGGTGGAATCGGGCCCGCCGCGTGAGCTGCTGGCCAACCCGCAACACGAGCGGACACAGGCTTTCCTGTCACGTCTGCTCTGAGAGACGACACAGCGGCCCCGCGGATTCTCGCGGGGCCGCTGTGCGTTACGGGGTTTCTGGGTTCTTCAGGCGTTCCAGGGAGACCTGGGCCTGGGCGATGCGGCGGATGGCGGCCAGTGCGGTGTCGCCCAGGACGGTCAGTACGACGACCGCGTCGATGATGTCGTCGCGCCCGCCCGCGGACAGGGCGGCCGCTACGTCGGTTTCCGCGACTGCCCGCGAGCTGTCGAAATAGGTGGGCAGGGTGGTGGTGGCCCAGTCCCGGTAGCCGAGTTGCGCGAGTCGGACGATCACTCCGGTGAGCGTGTCGACGGCCGGCGGGCTGGGTTTCATGTCCCAGCCGCGTCGGTCCATCTCCGCGCGCACGGCCTCGTAGGCGCGATCCCATTCGACGTCATGGGCGGCGGGGACCGGGGTGGACAGGCTGTCCTGCGCCACGCCGAGCACATGAAACAGCGGCATGTCGGGGGAGTCGATCGCGGCGAGCACATCGGAGACGGTGGCGACCGGTATCCCGCCCACCTCGATCAACGCGCGGATCAGGCGGAGTCGGCGCAGGTGGTCTTCGCCGTAGCTGGCCTGGTTGGGGCTGGTGCGTTCACCCGGCGGCAGCAGTCCCTCGCGCAGGTAGTACTTGATGGTCGCCACCGCGATGCCACTGCGATCACTCAACTCCGAGATTCGCACTCTTACCTCCGTGTTGTTCCTACCCCTTGCCTACGTCACCCATAGCGGATAGTCTAGCTATCCATAACGGATAGTATAGCTATCTATCTCTGGGAGATTCGAATGTCAGTCCTGACCGTCCCCTCGCTGCCCCGCCCCAACGCCCCCCTGCACCGCCCGCTGATGTATTTCGCCGCCGTCAATGCCGCGCTCGTCGTGGTCGGCCTGATCGGGATGCTGGTCGACGACCGGGTGATCGCCGGGTCGGCGGCCTGGTTCAAGCCGACCAAGTTCGCGATCTCGTTCGTGTTCTACGGCGTGGCGCTGGCATGGTTGATGTCGTTGCGGCCCAACCCTTCTCGGCTCGCGTCGCGAATGGCCACCGTGATCGTGGTCGCCGGGGTGATCGAACAGGCGATCATCTTCGGGCAGGTGATCCGCGGGACCCGCAGCCACTACAACATGACCACCGCCCTGGACGGCACCCTCTGGGTGATCATGGGGTCCACCATCGTCATCCTGTTCCTGGCAACCCTGGTGATCGGGATCGGCTTGATGCGCGCACGCCTCGGCGACGCCTCGATCACCTGGTCGATTCGTTGCGGCATCGCGATCACCTTGGTCGGGCTGGCGCTGGGAAATCTGATGCCCCAGCGGGAATCCGGCGTCGAGGGCATCGCGGGCGCACACACGGTCGGAGCTCCCGACGGCACGCCCGGCATGCCGCTCACGGGGTGGAGCACCACCGATGGTGACCTGCGCATTCCACACTTCTTCGGCATGCACGCGCTCCAGGCGCTGCCGTTGCTCGCGGCACTGCTGGTGGTGCTGGCGCCACGGATCCCGTTGCTGCGGTCGGTGCGCGTTCGGCTCGGCCTGATCATCACCGCGTCTGCCGGGTACGCGGCGGTGCTCGCGCTGGTCACCTGGCAGGCGTTGCGGGGGCAGCCGTTGATCCACCCCGATCAGGCCACGCTGACTGCCGCGGCCGCGATCGTCACCGGAGTAGTTGTCGGAGCAATGATTTCGGTCGCGAGCGCGGCCGGTACCCGAAAGGTGGTTACTGCATGAGCACGTTGTTCGACCTGTCGTTCTGGGTCACGGTGCCGTTCTGGGCGCTGATGATCTTCGCCCCGACGTGGCGCTGGACCCGCACGATCATCTCCGCACCGTGGATTGTGCTGGTGCCCTTGGTGGTGTGGGCGATCGTCGCGATGCCGGTGCTGGGTGCGATGTGGTCGCTGGTGACATCGCCGTCCCTGGCCGCCATCACCGAGGCCGCCGCCGACCCCGCCGTGCTCACCGCGCTGTGGGCGCAGATCATCGCGTGGGACCTGTTCCTCGGCCGCTGGATCTACCTCGACAGTCGCGAGCGCAACGTCCACCCGTTGCTGATGGGCCCACTGCTGGTCGGCACGATTCTGTTGTCGCCCATCGCCTTTCCGATCTACCTGCTGGTCCGTGCGGTCGCCCGACGCGATAGTTCGCCGGTGCCGCGGGCGAGCGCGGTCAGCGCGTAGTGCCGTCTGCCGGACTCCGAGGAGTCCGGCAGACGTGGTTCACGTGCGGCGGGTGAGCACTACCCGGTCGGCGAGGCGCTCCGGTTCGCCGGGCGGGGTGAAGTAGAGCTCCATGACCGTCCGGTTCGGAGACTCCAGCTCGAGCAGCGCCGCCGCGGCAGCGGTGCGTCACGGTGTGGTGCGCGTGTGCCCTCAGCTTTCGTCGAAAGTGGTCGCGCGGGAGACCTTTTCCCACGCGAGGACGTCATCGCGGACGGCATCGAGGTGGCCCAGGACCGCGTCGACGGAATCGCCGCCCAGCGGCAGCCGCAGCGGCGACTTCTCGGCGGACAGGGCGACGCGGATGGCGGCGGCGGCCTTGGCCGGGTCGCCGGGCTGGGTGCCGTCGCCGCCCTCGACCATGCGGCGGGTGGCGCCCGCGGTGTCGGCGTAAACGTCGGACTCGGGACTGAACGCAGCGGCTCCGGGGCCGAACAGTCCCGTACGGAAGGCGCCGGGTTCGACGATCAGTACTTTGATGCCGAACGGCGCCACCTCTTCGGCGAGTGCCTCCGACAACCCTTCCAGCGCGAACTTCGTGGCGCTGTACGCGGAGAACCCCGCGAAGGACAGCTGCCCGCCGACACTGCTCATCTGCACGATCGCACCGCCGCGCTGGGCGCGCATGTGGGGCAGCACCGCACGGGTGAGGGCGGCGGGGCCGAACAGGTGCAGGTCGAACAGTCCGCGCAATTCGGCCTCGGTGGTTTCCTCGACCGCGCCGACATGGGTGCGACCGGCATTGTTGACCAGCACATCGATGCGGCCGTGGCGGGCGACGACATCGGCGACGACCTCGTCGATGCGAGCGGTATCGGTGACGTCGAGCGCGATCGTCTCGAGCTGATCGGGATGCGCGGCGACCAGATCGTCGAGGGCGGCGGTGCGGCGAGCGACGGCGATCACGATATCGCCCGCGTCGACGGCGTCCTGTGCGATGGCGCGGCCGAACCCGCTGCTCGCGCCGGTGACCAGCCAGATCTTCGGAATGCTCATCAGGTTCTCCTGTGTCCGTTGATGTTTCGTGAGCAATACTTCCGCCCGGACGAGATGGAAGTCCAAGATCCTTTGTGATAACCAGGAGTTATGGATGTCCACGGACGCGACCTGCGGTACTTCGTCGCGGTGGCCGACCGCCTGAGCTTCACCGCCGCCGCGGAGGTGCTGTACATCTCGCAGCCCGCGCTCAGCAAACAGATCCGCAGACTCGAAAGTCACCTCGGTGCGGCACTGTTCGTGCGTGATTCCCGCTCGGTCACCCTCACCCCGGTCGGCGCGGCGCTGCTGCCGCACGCGCTGCGCCTCCTCGCGACCTGGGAAACCGCCGAGGCCGCGGTGGAGTCGGCGAAAGCCACCGAGGAGGCCGCGCTGGCCATCGGCATCAGCACCAGTTCTGGTCGAGGCATCCTGCCGGCCGTGCGCTCCCGATTCAGCACCGCGTTTCCACACGCGAAACCGGTGCTGCGCCTGGTCGGTTGGGACGACCCGACCGCCGGCCTGGCCGACGGCGCCAGCGACGTGGCCTTCGTCTGGCTGCCGCTGCCCGACAGCGACCGCTACCGCTGGCTGGTGGTCGCGACCGAACCGCGGCTGGTGGCCCTTCCGCAGTCGCACCACCTCGCCGCGCGCGACCGGATCGAGTTCGCCGACCTGCTCGACGAGCCTTTCCTCGCGTTGCCCCGCTCGGCGGGCCCCCTGCGCGACTATTGGCTCGCCGTCGACGAACGCGCCGGGCGACCGGCGATCATCGGCGCCGAGGTGTCGAGCACCGAAGAGACCTACGAGGCACTCGTGAACCTCGACGGCATCGTCCTGCTCGCCACCGGCAACGCCGCGCTGGTCGCCCACGACGGCGTGGTGACCAGGCCGGTCACCGGCGTGAGTCCCTGCGAACTCGCCCTGGCCTGGCGACGTGACGACAACCGTCCACTCGTCGCCGGCTATGTAGAAGCGTGCGTGCTGGCCACCGCGCGGTGACGCGGCTCTACAACGGCATCAGGCGGTGTTTGCGCGGTGCCTGCTCGATGTGTTTGTCGCCGAGCAGGCGCAGCGCTTTGCGGATTTCCAGCCGGGTAGTGGACGGTTCGATGACCGCGTCGATATAGCCGCGTTCGGCGGCGATCCACGGGGTGGCGACGGCGGCGTTGTAGAAGTCGACCATCTGCTGACGTACGGCCGGTCGGTCTGCCTCGGGGACGGCGGCCAGCTGTTTGCGCTGGGTCAGGCCCACGGCGGCTTCGGCGCCCATCACGGCGATCCGGGCCGTCGGCCACGCCAGGTTGATGTCGCCGCCGAGCTGCTTGCACCCCATCACCGCGTAGCCGCCGCCGTAGGCCTTGCGGACCACGACGGTGACGATCGGAACGGTGGCCTCGACGACCGCGTAGAAGAAGCGCCCGCCGCGTTTGATGACGCCGATCTTCTCCTCCTCCACACCCGGCAGCACGCCCGGGGTGTCGACGATGAACACCAGCGGAATGTCGAACGCGTCGCACAGGCGGATGAAGTGCGCGGCTTTGTCCGACCCGCGCGCGTCGATCGCGCCGCTGGCCACCAGCGGCTGATTGGCGACTACACCGACGCTGCGCCCGTCGACCCGGGCGAATCCGGTGATCAGATTGCGGGCGGCGCCGTCGCCGATCTCGTGGAACTCCCCGTCGTCGAAGATCCGGAGCAGGATCTCGTACATGTCGTAGCCCCGGCGATCGGAATCCGGTATCAGCGAATCGAGTTCGCGGTCGGAGTCCGTGATCGCCGGCTCCAGACCGGGATTGATCAGGGGAGCACGCTCGTAGCAGTTCGACGGCATGAAGCTCAGATACGTTCGTGCCCACTCGAAAGCGGCCTTCTCGTCCGCCGCCACGTGATGGATGTTGCCGTTGTGCGCCTGGTTGAACGCGCCACCGAGCTCGTCGAGGGTCACTTCCTCGCCGGTGGTCTCGCGGATGATCTCGGGACCGGTCACGAACATGTACGCCGACTCGGTCGCGATCAGCACATCGGTGTTGATCGGCGAATACACCGCGCCCGCAGCACATTTGCCCAGCATCACCGACACCTGCGGCACCACCCCGGACAGCCGGGTCTGGCGCCTGCTCATCTCCGCGTACCAGGCCAGCGAGGTGACCGCGTCCTGCACCCGGGCGCCGCCGGAGTCGTTGATCGCCACGAACGGGCAGGCGATATCGGCCGCGAGATCCATCGCCATCGCGACCTTGCGTCCGAACATCTCACCCACCGATCCACCGAACACGGTCTGGTCGTGGGCGATCACCACCACCGGGCGCCCGTCGATCCTGCCGTGCCCGGTGACCACACCGTCGCCGTAGAGTCCGTCGGCCGCGCCTGGTTGCTTCACCAGCGCCCCGATTTCGGTGAAACTGCCCTGGTCGAGAAGTATTTCGATGCGTTCGCGTGGACCGGGGATTCCTTTCGCCGCACGCTTGGCTATCCCCGCATCCCCCGCGGGTTCCCGCGCCGCCCTCAGATTGTCCCGCAGCTCTTGCAGTTTCGCAGCAGTAGTCGACTCCACCACGCACGCCCTTCCTCGTCCTGGTCGAGCTCTCCTTCATCGGTTAGCCAAAGCGTAGCGCTGACGTCCGCGCCGATATCAGCGGCACGGCGGACCGATCATTGACGAATCACGCGTCGTACCGTGGGTGGGGTGAACAAGCCGACCCGATACGGAGCGATCGCCTTCTCCTCGGCCACCGAGCGCCGCCAGCGCAGCGGTGGTGGTTTCACCGTCCACGGCAGGCGGATGGCCGACGGCGCCGACATCGGCGAGCCCGAAGAACTGGAGCCCCAAGTGGCGGGCCTGATCCGGCAGGCCGACTCGTTCTACCTCGCTACCGTCACCGGATCCGGCTGGCCCTACATCCAACATCGCGGCGGCCCACAAGGTTTCGTGCACGTACTCGACTCGTCGACGATCGCGTGGGCCGAGTACGCGGGTAACAACCAGTTCGTCACTGTGGGCAATCTCGACATCGACGATCGGGTGTCCCTGTTCTTCATCGATTACCCGACGCGCACCAGGGTCAAGATCTTCGGTCGGGTCGAGGTCGTCGAACGCGCCGACGATCCCGGCCTGCTCGACCGCCTCCTGACCACGTCGGCGGGCCCGATCGACGCACGCTCGGACCGGGCGTTCGTGGTGCGGGTCGAGGCGTTCGACCGGAACTGCACCAAGAACATCACCCCGCGCTACCGCACCGAGTGGATCCAGGACTACCTGCGCGCGGGCCGCGCTCCTCTCGAAGCCGAAATCGAGCGTCTACAACACCGCAACGCCGAACTCGAAGCCGAAATCGCCCGCCTGAAGTCTTCCCCCTGACCGTCCGTGCCTATCGATCGCCGGCAGCGGTGTGGCCGCCGAAGGCGATCCGTAGTTGCCCGAGCAGCACCTTCGCCGCCGGGCCGGGCGGGGGATCGGTGCGCCAGGCCAGGGCCAGCCGGCCGTGGATGGTGGGGTCGACGATGTCGAGGGATCGGACGCCGAAGGCGTCAGCTTCGGCGGTGGTGAGGGCTGGGACGATGGCGGTTCCCAGCCCGCGTGCGGCAAGGTCGAGGAGCAGCGGGGGAGCGGCGGCTTCGAAGGCGATGTTCGGGGTGAAACCGGCGGCGGCGCAGGAGCGTTCGAATACCCCGCGAAGGCCGGTGCCCCGGGTGAGACAGATGAGGCGGCGATCGGCGAGGGCTCCCAAGGTGATGGAGCCCGCCGATTCGGCGGGGCCGATGGGCGCATCGTGGGCGACGGCGGCGACGAGCGCGGTCTCCAGGATCACCTCGAGTCCGATGCCGGAATCTATTGGCGCGCCGGTCAATCCGGTCAACGCGATGTCGAGTTCACCGTGTTCGACGGCGGCGAGCATCCTTTCCGCGGTGTCCTCGGTGAGGCTGATCCCGGCCTGCGGATGATCGTGGTGGAAATCGGCGAGGACGCCCGCGACATCGAAGACCTCCGACGCTGCCCCGGAGATCATGCCGAGCCGGACCTGACCCCGCAGCAATCCGGTGAACTCCCCGACCGTGTCGCCGATCCGGTCGGCGGCGGCCAGGGCGGCGCGGGCGTGTGTGAGCACCGCGGCGCCGACGTCGGTCAGTGTCACCGTGCGCGCACCGCGGTCGAGCAGACGCTGCCCGAGTTCGCGTTCGAGTTGGCGGATCTGGGTGCTGAGGCCGGGCTGGGACAAGTGCAGCCGTTCGGCGGCCTTGGTGAACCCGCCCTCGTCGACGACCGTCACGAAGTAGCGCAGCTGACGCAGTTCCATAACTATTGATTATAGGTAATAGAAGATCTATCTCTTGTACTTATTCATCTTCGGCGAGCAGAGTCGAAGACATGACCGATATCGCAACGAAGTTCACTGGTCCTGTCTTCACTCCGGACGACCCCGGGTACGCCGAGGAGATCGCCGGCTTCCAAACCGCCTACACCCACCGTCCGGCGTTCGTGGTCGGCGCCCAGCACGGCCAGGACGTGCGCGCCGCCGTGGAATTCGCCGCACGGCGCGGGCTGTCGGTGGCCGTGCAGGCGACCGGACACGGTCTGTCGGTAGCCACCGACGGCGGGGTGCTCATCACGACCGGACGCATGGACGCCATCACCGTCGACCCGCAGGCTCGTACCGCTCACATCGGGGCCGGGGTGCGGGCGGGCGCGTTGGTCGAGGCGGCCGCGCGGTACGGGCTGGCGCCGTTGAACGGGTCGTCGCCGTCGGTGGGCGTCGTCGGGTATGTGCTCGGCGGCGGGCTCGGATTGCTGGCCCGTGAATTCGGTTATGCCGCAGATCATGTGCGCCGCGTCGAACTGGTGACCGCCGACGGCAGGATGCGCTCGCTCGGCCCGGACGACGAGTTGTTCGGGGCGGTACTGGGCTCCGGCGGGAACTTCGGCGTCGTGACCGGTCTCGAACTCGATCTCGTGCCCGTCGCCGAAATCTATGGTGGTCAGCTGGTTTTCGACGCGCCCCTGGTCGACGCGGCGCTGGAGGCATGGCGCACCTGGACCGAGACCGTACCGAGCGCGCTCACCTCCACGATCGCGCTGGTGACCTATCCCGACATCCCGCCCGTGCCGGAATCCTTGCGAGGCCGCCACGTCGCTTCGATCCGAATCGCCTTCGACGGGCCGGACGAGGAGGGGCAACGGTGGGTCGCGCCGTTGCGGCGGATCGGACCTCGACTGCACGAGGACCTGCGCACGATGCCCTACGCCGAATCACACACCATCCACAGTGACCCGCCTTTTCCGCACGCCTACGCCGCGACCAACGCGCTGCTCTCGGAGCTGACCCCGCAGGGTCTGTCCGCGCTGCGCGCGTTGACGGCCCCGGGGGGATCGGTCGACGCGGTCATCGACATCCGCCATCTCGGTGCGGCCCTGCGCCACGGTGGCCCGGCCTCGATCGATCATCGCGATGCGGAGTACATCGTGCGGGTGATCACCGGCCCCGGCGAGGGTGACTCCGCACCCGAAGGGCTTGCGAAGGTGCGAGAAGCATTGGCGCCGTGGACGATCGGGCACAGTCTCGCGTTCCTCTACGGTGCGGGCGGCGCGGCGGACGAGGCCCAGACCGCGGCAGGCTACTCCCCGGATACCTACCGCTGGCTGGCGGCGGCGAAAGCGAAGTACGACCCGCGAAACATGTTCCGCGCCAACCGCAATATCGCCCCCGGTTCCTAGCGCCGCTTGCTCGGCCTCTCGATATCTACTATCTTAGTGATATCACTCAGATATCGGGAGGATGTCATGGAGCTGCGGTCCGCATTCCGCGTCAATGGATTCGTCGTCGTGCTGGGGTGGCTGGTGTTCACCCTGTTGTTCGGGGCCGCCGCCGTTCTCGCGTTCATCGCCGCCACCCAGCACAACGGTGGCGCACTGGCCTGGATCGGCGCGGTGGCCGCCGTCGTCGTGATCCTGGTCGTCTGGTTGCTCGCCACCGGGCTGATCATCGTCAACCCCAACGAGGCCAAGGTCGTCACCTTCTTCGGCCGTTACATCGGCTCGGTGAGCGAGCCCGGGTTCTTTTCCGTGGTCCCGCTCACCGACCGCAAGTCCATCTCGCTGCGCGTGCGTAACTTCGAGACCCAGAAGCTCAAGGTCAACGACGCCGACGGCAACCCCGTCGAGATCGCGGCGGTCGTCGTGTACAAGGTGGTCGACAGCTTCAAGGCCGCCTTCGCCGTCGACGACTACGAGGAGTACGTCGAGACCCAGTCCGAGGCGGCGGTGCGCCACCTCGCCACCACCCACCCCTACGACGCCCACGACGACTCCCGCACCAGCCTTCGCGACGGGGCCGAAGTCGCCGAGGAACTCACCGTCGAATTGCGGGAACGCACCCTCACCGCCGGCATCGAGGTGATCGAGGCCCGTATCACCCACCTCGCCTACGCCCCCGAGATCGCCCAGGCCATGCTGGTCCGCCAACAGGCCGCCCAGGTCGTCGCCGCCCGTACCCAGATCGTCGAAGGCGCCGTCGGCATGGTCGCTCTCGCCCTCGACCGCCTCGCCGAACAGGGCACCGTCGAACTCGACGAGGAGCGCAAGGCCAACATGGTCTCCAACCTGCTCGTCGTCCTGTGCGGCGACCGGGCCACCCAGCCGGTGGTCAACACCGGATCCCTCTACTCCTGAGCCGCCCGATGACCCAGCCGAAGAAGGACCCCAAAAAGATCCTGCTACGGCTCGACCCGGCCGTCCACGAGGCAATAGCCAAGTGGGCGGCCGACGACCTGCGCAGCATAAACTCCCAAATCGAATACGCCCTCCGCCTTGCCCTCGACCGAGCAGGCCGAAAGCCGCGTTGAGCAACCTCGCGTTAAGCCTTGTGACACAATCGAATCCAGCATTCAGAGGGAAATTCGAGGATCGTTTACAGCGGTGCTCGACTGAACTACGGGGGTTGGATGTCGAAAGAGCTCGTCTATGTCGAGGTATTGACCGGCTCGGGGAGTTTGCTGACAGAGCGGCTCACCCGCGATCTCGCCCGACATCTGGCAGGACACGAGGTCGAGGTTCGTTTCGCCGAAGCGATTGAGCCGCTCGCGCGACACAAAGGTGCGGTTGGGGACGCGCTGGTGCTGGTTGTGGGCGTCGCCTCCTCAGCGGGAACAGCCACGGCGGTCACGACGATCGTCAAGGAATGGTGCCGACGAGACCGTCACCGGCGGGTCGAAATGCGGTTGCCGGACCGGGTGCTCGTGATCGACGGCAACCCGGACGATCAGCTTGCGATCATCGAGAAGTTCGTCGAAACGGCGGTGCCGGTCCACCAGGCCGCAGCTGATTCCGGCTCGGGCGAGGACCAGGCGGTGTCATCGTGAGTCGGCTGGCCCGTCGTCGCGCGTTGTTGATCGGTAACGAGAGCTACACCCACCCGGGCTTCGCGCCGTTGCCGTCGGTGCGCACCGACCTGACCATGGTGGAAGAGGTGCTGCGCGACCGCCGCGTTGGAGCCTTCTCCGATGTCGAGTCGTTGATCGACTTGACCACCGACCAGATGCGAACGGCAGTAGACGAATTCGTCGCCGACAGCAGAGAAGACGAGTTGATGGTCTTCTACTTCTCGGGACACGGGGCGCGAAGCGTTCGGTCCGACGGCGAATTCCATTTCATCGGCACCGACTCCGACCCGGATCGGTTGGGCGAGACCAGCATGCGCGCCGGATTCGTCAACCAGTTGCTCGAACAGTGCGTGGCACCGCAGAAGGTGGTGATCATCGACAGCTGCCGTAGTGGCGGGTTCTCGGTTGGCCTACGCACCTCCGATGCCGTCCCTAAGGGCGCGGTGGACGGTCACCCTGCCGCCCTGGCGAGCCGAGGTGTCTACGTGGTGTCGTCCTCGCGGGCAGGTGAGGCATCGTTCGTCGGTCGCGACGCGACACAGCCGTCGGTGTTCACCGGGGTGTTCGTCGAGGCGATGCGAACCGGTGCGGCGGCGGGTGGCAAGTCGGAGCTTTCGGTGGCGGCGCTGTTCGAATTTGTCAACGACCGACTTCGTCGTCAGGATGCCGGGCAGACGCCGGTGATCTCGGCATCGGGAGTGGACGGCCGCATCATTCTGGCGGCATCACCGTTGTCGCCCATCCAGCTCGACGTCGCGGCCAGCCCCAGATCGGGCGCTGAGATCGGCGCATCGCCGTCGAAGTCACTTACTCCGGACTGGAAGCGACTGCTGACCTATTACGAGACGTGTCTGCGTGCCGAGCAACTCGCCTGGTTGTCACTGGACGACCACGACACGTACGCCTGCATCCCGGGGCGCGAACGGCTGCTGGTGGGCGATCTCGACGACGATCACGCCATCGAGGTGCCGACGGAACTCGAAAAGTTCGTCGCTCAGGTCGCCGACGCGAACGAACAGCTCTGGACCGGGTATCCGGCGGTAGTCGTGCGGCCGGGTGGTCGTTCGGCGCGTGCGACCGCGACTCGCAAATTCGCTCCGCTGTTGATCCGGCGCCTCGAGCTCGGCGGGGCCGCCGACCGGCTCGTCCCGGTCGGGCCGCCCATCGTGAATCCGATTCTGCTGCAAGAATATCTGGAATCCGAGGCCGCGTCGGCGTTCAACGAGGGCTACGAACCCACCTGGCACGCGGGCGAATACACAGCGTTAGCCGCCGAGGTACGCCAGATTCTGCGCAACGAGCTCGGCGTCGTCACCGTCGATGAACCCGAGCCGGAATTTCTCGATGACTCGCTGACCGCTGCTACCGGCGCGGTCGGTGCGCGTAACGTCGCAGTGTTGTTCCGCATGTCGGCAGCCGATGGCGGTCCGAACAAGAAACTCCTCGCCGATCTCGCCGCGCTCGCGGAGCGGGTCTCGCAGATCCCGCGTACCGCGCTGGCCTGCCTCGGCCCCGCCGATGCCGTACCCGCCCCCGTGCCGGTGTCGACTCGGCGATTGGTGACGCCGCTGCCGTGCAACGAGGCCCAGGCCGAGATCATCCGCTCGGCGATGGCTCGTCCGCTGACGGTTGCGACCGGCCCGCCGGGCACCGGCAAGAGTCAGCTGGTGGTCGACCTGGTGGCCACCGCGGTGTGCGCGGGCGAAACGGTACTTGTGGCATCCACCAACAACAAAGCGGTCGACGAAGTGTGGAGTCGTTGCGAGAAGCTGATTCCTGGCACGGTGATCCGAACGGGCAGTCAGGCCTATCAGGCGAACCAACAGGCGGGTCTCGACCACCTCGCCGGTCTCCGACCCGCCGTCCAGTCGATGTCGACACTGACGGTCATGGTCGATGCCGCCACCGCCGAGCTCGACCGTCAGCGCCGCGAGCTCGCCGACCTTGCGGGAGACGAGGTGACATTGCTCGACGTCGCGGACGTCCGGGAAGCGGTTGCCGCGAAACTCGGCCTGCGTGTCGAACAGATTGCCCTGCTGTTCGAGCGCATCGATCCTGCCGCGCTCATCCGCAAAGCTGTCGCGGTACGGCGGTTCTCCCTGATCGCAGGTTGGAGGTGTCGACGACTGGTCCGTCGGCTCGGGCTGGCCGAAAGTCCGGAAACAGTTGAGCGTCAGTGCGAGCTGCTGAGCGAACTGGCCGCAGCCGAGCTCACCTGGCGCCGACTCCATGCTTCGGAGTCCGCCCGGCCCAGCGATGCCGAGCTCTTCGCACGGTTCACCCACTCGACGGACACACTGCAGACAGCCTCGACGGAACTGCTCGATGCCGTGGTGCGGTCCAACGCCGTGCGCGGGCGGCGACAGATCGACGCGCTGTTGCGGCACCAGTCCGGTCCCGATTGGCCGGCAAAACGTGCGGCGCTGGCCGGAGCTGCAGCATGGGCGGTGACGGCACAATCGGCGCGTGCCTTTCCGCTCGACGCCGCGTTGTTCGATCTGGTCGTGATCGACGAGGCGTCGCAGTGCTCCATCGCTGCGGTCCTGCCGTTGCTGTTCCGGGCGAAGCGGGCGTTGATCATCGGTGACCCGATGCAGCTGACACATATCACCACCCTGGACGGCAGAGGCGAGATCGCCGCGGCGGCGACCGCACAGATTTCAGCCGCGTGGCTCGAACGGCGGCGGATGTCGTATTTGCGACATTCCGCGTTCGAGGCGGCGGAACAGTCGTTCGGCGAGAGCCTGCTGTTGGACGAACACTTTCGGTGCCATCCCGACATCGCTGGGGTCGCCAACGACCTGTTCTACCGCGGTCAACTGACGGTGCTGACCGATGTGCGCAAGCAGAATGGCACCGACCAGGCGCCGGTCGTATGGCGCGATGTCGCCGGAATCGCGCAGCGCGGAGCTCAGAGTTCTTGGTACAACCGCGAAGAGATCGATGTTGTGCTCAGCCTGATCGCGCAACTCCAGCAGCCGGGACGATTGCCGTGTGGAACGACGATCGGTGTGGTCACGCCGTTCAAGGCGCAGTCCGACGAGATCAAACGCCGGCTCGACGGTTCCGATGGGGTCGTTGTCGGCACAGTGCACACCTTCCAAGGCGGTGAGTGCGACATCATCATCTTCTCCCTTGTGGCCTCGCCGGAAATGCCCCGCCGATCGATCGAATGGCTCGACCGGCAACCGAACCTGTGGAATGTGGCGATAACCCGCGCCCGTGCGCACCTGTTCGTCGTGGGTGACAGCCGCGTCTGGCAGTCGCGCCGCATCGGTAGCGCGCTCGCCGCTGCTGCCGAACCGGCGGCGGCGGTCGGCGAGGCTGACCCTGTGCTGAATCGACTGCACCGCTACATGATTCGCCGGGGGGCGACCGACCTCGCCTTCGGATCTCCGATGGCCGGCCACTACACCGACGCGATCGATCGGCGTCCGGACGGCTCGGTGTGGGGCGTGGTGGTCGATCGTGGTGCGGGCGCCAACGCGGCGGATCGGCATTTGCGACTGATGCTGCAACACACAGACCTGCGCAAGGTTCCGTCGCAGCGGTGGGATGCCGTCCGCGTGCCGATGTGGCGACTGCGGGAGTCGGCCGAGCACGATCCGCATGCCCACCAACGTCGGACTCGAGCTCTGCCTGACTGGCTCAGCCGACTCCGAGAACGCGGGTGAGGAGGCGTTGGCGGGTTCGGGTGTCGGATTTGGCGAGGACGGCTTTGACGTGGTCGTTGACGGTGTGTTCGGAGAGGAACAGTTCCGCGGCCAGTTCGTGGGAGTCCAGGCCGGTGGCCAGCAGCGTCAGGACCTGGGATTCCCGGGTGGAGAGGGCGTGGGCTCGGGCGAACAGGTCGAGGCGTTCGGTGGCGGTGCTCGGTTCCAGGGCCACGGCGATGTCGGGGCCGATGCGGTCGGCTTTGACGGTGAGCCAGCGGTTGCCACCCAGGTGGATGCGGGAGACGGCGGGGCCGAGCGGGACGGCGGCCTCGGTGGCGAGCAGGGCGGCGGCCGCGTTGTAGACCGAGGCGGGAACGGGGGGAATCGGTTCGTCCGGGGGGAGCAGGCGCAGGAGGGAATCCGCGGCGGCTGCCGTTTGGGAACGCACGCGCAGGGTGTCGTTGAGCAGGACGACCGCGGGGCCCAGTGACGCGAGCTGGGCGTCGGATTCGACGAAGGTGGCGCCGACGGTACGGCGCAGGCCTGCGGTGACCGGTGCTGTCAGCGTGCTCAGCTCACCGAGTTCTGCTGTGGTGAACGGGGGTTCGCTGTAGCGGAGCAGTTCGAGGAAGCCCCAGCAGCCGTAGCGGTCGGCGAAGGTGACGGTGGCGGAGTCGGTGACGCCGAGATCGTGCTGGGCGGTGCGCCAGAGCAGGGAGCGTTCCGGGTCGCCGTCGGTGGCGCCCAGCAAAGAGTGGGCGCCGGTGCCGCGCACGGTGTCCCAGCGATTGAGCGCAGTGAGATACCGGGCGCGGATCAAGTCGGGCAACAGCGCGAGATCGAGGCCGGGGACGTCGGCGAGCGGCGCCGTCGCGACCGCGGTGACGGGATCGGTGAGCGCGAAGACATGGCCGGTGAACGGGATCCTCGCGCGGATCTCGACCAGGACGAGTTCACGCAATCGTTTGGCGGAGTGCCCGGCGCGGCACAGACGGCCGATCCGGTCTGCCAAGGTGCTCGGCACGCACCCAGTCTACGGCGGAAAACCCCCAGGATCAGGGATGTTCCGGCGCCCGGAACGGGCCGACCATTGAGCTACCCATCCAGCACGACCACGGAGGTCACCATGACCGTCACCCTGCACATCGACAACACCGTTCGCGACTACGACGACTGGAAGGCCGCGTTCGATCAGTTCGAGCGTTTCCGCGCCGACAACGGCGTTCGCGCCTACCGCGTCGGCCGCGTCGAGGGCACACCACCCCGCGTCCTCATCGACCTCGATTTCGACGATCGGGCGGCCGCCGAGGCGTTCCGCGCCGCGTTGGCGACCGTGCTCGCCACCCCGCGCAGCCGCGCGATGGTGATCAGTCACGAAGCCTGGCTCGTCGACGTGGTCGACGAGCGGATTTCGGCCTGATCGACGCGCCGGGCGCCCCACGGGGACAACCGAACTCGAATCCGCCGGTAAATTGATCCGGTGCCCATCTCGTTCGACATTCCTGGAATGCAACAGTTGGACGACACGACCTGGGGGAATCCGGCCACTCGTGACGTCGTCGCGTTGACCTATGTCAACGGCACGCCCGACCTGCCCGCCCGCCTGCACGACCTGAAACGGCTGCGCAGGCGGCTGGCCGAGCACCACGCCCGGACCGGCTGCCTGATCGAGGCCTTCGTGGTGTGGGTGGACCAGTTGCCCGCCCTGCTGCGGGTGGAGAAGACCCAACTGCCGGGCCCGCACGGTGAGCTGGTTTTCGCGGCGTCGATCGTGGTGCCCAAGGACCGGTGCTCGGCGGTGTTCCAGGTGATCTGCCCCGAGACCGGGGTGCCCGGTGCGCGTGAGACCTTGATCGGCCGGCAGGTTCGGCGCGACGAGATGTGCCCACCCCACCCGTACGCGCCCGGTCTGCGCGGCCGGTTGCCCTATCTGCTGTCCGATGACGTCCGCTTCGATGTCGAATTCCCCGATCACGCGCTCACCAGGGCACGCCGCTGGGTCGCCGACACCGTGCCGAACGTGCGCGTGGACCCCTCGTTCGCCGCGCTGCCCGAGTTCTAGGGCTTCTCGGCGATGAAGATGGCGGTCCCGGGGAAGATCTGCCCGCGCAGCGGCGACCACTGACCCCATTCGCGGTCGAGCCATTCCGGCCAATCCGGTTCCACGATGTCCACCAGGTGCAGACCGGCGCCGACGATCTCGCGGACCCGGTCACCGATCGTGCGGTGGTGCTCGACATAGGTCGGCACACCGTCGCCGTCCACCTCTACATAAGGAGTGCGGTCGAAATACGGGATCGTGGCGGTCAGACCCGCTTCGCCCGGATCGTCGGGGAAGATCCAGCGCATCGGATGGTTCACCGAGAACACCCAGCGCCCGCCCGGGCGCAACACCCGAGCCACCTCGCGCATCACCAGCGCCGAATCGGCGACGAACGGCACCCCGCCGAACGCCGAGCAGGCCAGATCGAACGACGCGTCGGTAAAGGGCAGCGCCTCGGCACCCGCCTGAACCAGGGGCACGCGCGGTCCGCCCTGATCCATCGCGGCCACGCCACGCTCCAGCATCCCCTTCGACACATCGAGCCCGACCGGGAACGCGCCGTGCCCGGCCAGCCACCGCGAGCACGGCGCCGACCCGCAGCCGATCTCCAAGATCGTCTTGCCGGTCACGTCGCCGAGGAAACCCATGTCGCCCTCGTGCAGGCCCTCCGGGCACCACACGAACTCGCCGCCCGGGGAGTCGACGCCGAGGAAGTCGGCGTGGGTCTGGTGGTACTGCTCGGCGTCGGCGTCCCACCAGCGGCGATTCGCGCGCTCGCTGTCGCGCGAATCGATCTTGGTTCGGGTGGTTGCTGAGGTACCCAGCAGCGCGTTGGCCTGCGCGTGGCGTTCGTCGTCGGACACGGCCAACAGGGTATCGGCGTGGTGCGGGGGGTGGTTTGCCCGGCTCGGCGCGGGTCGCGTAGGCTGATGCACGCTGTAGAGGGACGCTGAATTTGATCAGCGGCAAGTGCGACGGTCCGTGCGATACTTTACCGGTATCCCTTCGTCGCGTCGTCGCGGTGATCTCGCAGCGTACCGAAAGATCCAATGTCCGCAACCGACCACAATCCGTCCGGAGCAAACCCACATATGCCCACCACCGTCACCTCGCCGCAGGTAGCCATTAACGACATTGGCTCCGCCGAGGATTTCCTGGCCGCCATCGACGCAACGATCAAGTACTTCAACGATGGTGACATCGTCGAAGGCACCATCGTCAAGGTCGATCGTGACGAGGTCCTGCTGGACATCGGTTACAAGACCGAAGGCGTCATCCCCTCCCGCGAGCTCTCCATCAAGCACGACGTCGACCCGAACGAGGTCGTTTCCGTGGGCGACGCGGTCGAGGCCCTGGTCCTCACGAAGGAGGACAAGGAAGGCCGCCTGATCCTGTCGAAGAAGCGGGCGCAGTACGAGCGCGCGTGGGGCACGATCGAGGAGCTCAAGGAGAAGGACGAGGCCGTCAAGGGCACCGTCATCGAGGTCGTCAAGGGCGGCCTGATCCTCGACATCGGTCTCCGCGGCTTCCTGCCCGCCTCGCTCGTCGAGATGCGTCGTGTCCGCGACCTCCAGCCGTACGTCGGCAAGGAGATCGAGGCCAAGATCATCGAGCTCGACAAGAACCGCAACAACGTGGTTCTGTCGCGTCGCGCCTGGCTCGAGCAGACCCAGTCCGAGGTCCGCAGCGAATTCCTGCACCAGCTCCAGAAGGGCCAGGTCCGCAAGGGCGTCGTGTCCTCCATCGTCAACTTCGGTGCCTTCGTGGACCTGGGTGGCGTCGACGGCCTGGTGCACGTCTCCGAGCTGTCCTGGAAGCACATCGACCACCCGTCCGAGGTTGTCGAGGTCGGCAACGAGGTCACCGTCGAGGTTCTCGACGTCGACCTGGACCGCGAGCGCGTCTCCCTGTCGCTCAAGGCGACTCAGGAAGACCCGTGGCGTCAGTTCGCCCGGACCCACGCCATCGGCCAGATCGTGCCCGGCAAGGTCACCAAGCTGGTTCCCTTCGGCGCCTTCGTGCGCGTCGAAGAGGGCATCGAGGGCCTGGTCCACATCTCCGAGCTGGCCGAGCGCCACGTCGAGGTCCCGGACCAGGTTGTGGCCGTCGGCGACGACGCCATGGTCAAGGTCATCGACATCGACCTCGAGCGTCGTCGTATCTCGCTGTCGCTGAAGCAGGCGAACGAGGACTACAACGCCGAGTTCGACCCGTCGAAGTACGGCATGGCCGACAGCTACGACGATGCGGGCAACTACATCTTCCCCGAAGGCTTCGACCCCGACACCAACGAGTGGCTCGACGGGTTCGACAAGCAGCGTGAAGAGTGGGAAGGCCGCTACGCCGAGGCCGAGCGTCGCCACAAGATGCACACTGCTCAGATGGAGAAGATGGCAGCCGACGCTGCCGCCGAGGCCGCCGCTGGTGGTCCCGTCGCGGGCAACTACTCCTCCGAGACCGGTGGCAGCGCGGCTGCGTCCACCTCCGGTCCGGCCGAGTCCACGGGCGGCTCGCTGGCCAGCGATGCCCAGCTCGCGGCTCTGCGGGAGAAGCTCAGCGGCAACGCCTGATTCACCGGTAACGGCTGAATCACCCTTTGCACTACCGAAGGCCCTGGTCCATACGGACCGGGGCCTTCGGCCTTTTCCGGTGGGTGTAGCGTGTGCGCGATTGCTCCATCCCCTACGGGAAAGGTGCTCCACTCCGATGAGTTCTGGTCCCTTCGCCGGCCTCAACCGGCGACAGTTCCTCGCGAAAGCGATGGCCGCCGGTGCGGTGGGAACGCTTGCCACCTGGGCGAATCCGATTATCGACCGAGCTTTCGCCGCCGATCCGGTGGGGATGGGCGGGCTCGGCGATATCGAGCACTTCGTCTTGCTCATGCAGGAAAACCGGTCCTTCGACCACTATTTCGGCACCCTGTCGGGGGTGCGTGGGTTCGGCGAATCCTCCGCGTCGTGGCGTCAGTACGGGTGGTCGCCCGGAATCGGGCCCACCGCAGACGGTTTCGTCGAACCGTTCCGGCTCGACACCACCCGCGGCGCCACACTGGACGGGGAGTGCATCAACGACCCCGACCACACCTGGCCGGGCATGCACAAGGCATTCAACAACGGCCGCAACGACGGCTGGATGCCGATGTCGGTGGCCTCGGTCGGGCCGGCGAACGCGCCCGCGGCGATGGGTTACTACCTGCCGGAAGACATTCCGATCCACACCGAGCTCGCGCAGGCGTTCACGCTGTGCGACAACTACCACTGCTCGGTGCTCGGCCCCACCGACCCCAATCGGCTGTACTGGATGAGCGCGAGCATCGACCCCGACGGTCTGGCGGGCGGTCCGCTGGTGGAGACGCCGACCCTGCTTCCGAAGAACGTCTACAGCTGGCGTACCTACCCGGAGAACCTGTCCGAGGGTGGGGTGCCGTGGAAGATCTACAGCAATCGCGATGTCGGCCCGGCCTCGTCGATGATCCTGGACGGCATGATGGGCTGCTTCACCCAGGCCGCCGACCCGAATTCCGAACTGGCACGACGCGGTATCGCACCGACCTACCCGAACGACTTCCAGGCCGACGTAGCCAACAACACGTTGCCCGCGGTGTCCTGGGTGGTGCCGTCGCTGCTGCACTGCGAACACCCCGCGCTGCCCGCGGCTTTCGGTGCGCTCGGGATAGTGCAGCTCCTCGATATCCTCACCTCGAATCCGGCGGTGTGGGAGAAGACGGCGCTGATCATCAGCTACGACGAGAACGGCGGCTTCTTCGACCACGTCACGCCGCCGACCCCGCCGCCCGGCACCACGGGCGAATTCCTGACGGTGCCACTGGATCGGGTGCCCGCCGCGGGCGGGATCACCGGCCCGATCGGACTGGGTTACCGGGTGCCGTGCATGGTGATCTCGCCGTACAGCCGCGGTGGGTTGGTCGCCTCGCAGACCTTCGACCACACGTCCCAATTGCGGTTGCTGGAAACCAGATTCGGTGTCGATGTGCCGAATCTGACCGCGTGGCGGCGCAGCGTCACCGGCGATATGACGTCCACGTTCGACTTTGCCGCGGCGCCTGATGCCGCGAAACCGGTGCTGCCCGACCCCCGCCACAAGGCCGACGCGGCGATCGCGCAGTGCGGTCCGAATATCGCGGCGGGCACTCTCGGACAGGGTGTGCCGTACCCGGTGCCGCCGAATGCGATGCCGGCGCAGCAGCCGGGGGCGCGGCGCGCGCCGAGCGGTCTCGTCGGCGTCTGAGCCGGGGGTGGGCTCGGCATCGCGCCGGGCCCACTGTCAGCTTGCGGCGGCGGGCGACCAGTATCCGGTGCCCATGCTCGGGCGTTTGCGCATCGCGGCGAAGCTGTGTCTGGCGGGGGAGAGCAGGGTACTGAACCAGGAGCGCCGGTACTCGGCGAGAGTCGCTGCGACAGCCGGGAATTCGATGCAGTGCACACCGCCCGGCATACCGAGGCGGTGGCGAGCCGCCCGGTGGTTCCTGGTACTCATGATCATCCTCCGGTAGTCGTGCGGCCTTCTCGCCTGCGCGGAAGATTAATCCACGCGACGCGCCCGGCCCGGGATCTTCCGCCGCTCCGGGCATGGGCGTGTCGGAGCAGGTGCCACGGCGCGGCGGCGGGGATGCGAGACTGGGCCCATGTTGCGGATCGGCCTCACCGGAGGCATGGGAGCGGGTAAATCCACAGTGGCGCGGACGCTGGTCGAACTCGGGGCGGTGCTCATCGACTCCGATGCGATCGCCCGCGAGGTCGTCGCCCCCGGGACACCGGGTCTGGCCGCGCTGGTCGAGGAGTTCGGCGAGGGCATTCTGAGCCCCGACGGCAGCCTGGACCGGCCCGCGCTGGCCGCGGTCGCCTTCGCCGACGATGTGTCGCGGGGCAAGCTCAACGCCATCACCCATCCGCTGGTCGGCGCCCGCACCGCGGATCTGATCGGCGAGGCGGCCACCGATGCCGTTGTGGTGCAGGATATTCCGCTCCTGGTCGAGAACGGGCTCGCGCCGCTGATGCAGCTCGTCGTGGTGGTGGGGGCCGAGGAGGAGACCAGGCTGCGCAGGCTGGTCGAACACCGCGGCGTGGCCGAAGCCGACGCGCGGGTCAGGATCGCGGCCCAGGCCACCGACGACCAGCGCCGCGCGGTCGCCGATGTGTGGCTCGACAACAACGGTGCGCCGGAGGTGGTCGAGGCGCAGGTTCGTGACCTGTGGACGCGACGGCTGGTGCCGTTCGAGCGCAATCAGCGCGAGGGCGTCCGGGCGCGAGCCGGCTACGTTCTCGTCACCGACCCGGAATGGGATATGCAGGCGCGCAGGATCATCGCCCGGCTGCACCTGGCCTGCGGTGCGTCGGCGGTGCGCATCGATCACGTCGGATCCACCGCGGTGCACGGGCTCCCCGCCAAGGACATCATCGACATCCAGGTGACGGTGGCCGACATGGCCACGGCCGAATCGCTGACTGATGCCTTGACGGCCGCCGGGTTCCCGCTCGCTCCCCAGGTGACGCACGACAATCCGAAACCTAGCCACAGTGATCCCGAGGGAACCGACCTCGCCCGGTGGGGAAAGCGTCTGCACGGCAACGCCGATCCGGGAAGGCCGGCCAATATCCATCTGCGCGTGCGGGATTCGCTCGGCCAGCGGTTCGCGCTCGATCTGCGTGACTGGTTGCGCGCGAACGAGAGCGCGCGGTCGGAGTACCTGGCGGTCAAGCGCGGAGCCGAGCTCGCGGCGGCGGATCTGACCGGCGACGCGGCCGGTGACGCCTACTACGTGGTGAAGGAACCGTGGTTCGACGCGGTCTATCCGGTGGTCACCGAGTGGGCCACCGCCCGCGCGTGAACCGCGTACCAATCTGTTAAACATCAATGTTTCGGAAACTGTCCGCACGCTGTCGCGCGCTGTGTAAATTGTGCGAAGTCACTACAGGGTGACTCGATTCACAGGGAAGTTGTAGCGCGTATGACAACACATCACCGTCAGTTCGGCCGTGCGGGCTTCGGCATCACCGCACTCGGCGCCGTCGCCGCCAGCCTCGTGCTGGCCGCTCCGCAGGCCTCGGCCTGGGTCGGCAATCTCGGCGTGGCCGGAACCGACCACAAGGTCGGTTGCAGCTACAAGCTGACCGCCAGCGTCGAGGTCGACCGGCTGACCTCGGTGAAGTTCACCGACAACGGCGTGGATATTCCTGGCAGCCCGGTGTCGCCGTCGCTGCTCTCGGGCACCGTGAGCATCACCTGGAAGCCGACCACGGCGGGCCAGCACAAGCTCGAAGCGCGTCAGCTGCTGATCAGCGACTCGATCACCGTCACCGTGGGTGCGGCGGGCAGCACCGGAAGCGCGTCGTGCGGCGGTGGCCTCGCGGATCTGTTCCCGAGCCTGTCGGCCGGCTGACACCGACTCCCCGCACCGCCCGGACCCGCCTACCGAGGTCCGGGCGGTTCGTCGTTTCGGCGCCAGGTCAGCGTCATCCCGAAGGTGCTCAGCCACTCCTCGAGTGAATAGCCGTGCGCGGCGATCCCGTCGATCGCCGCGGTGGCGTGTTCGATCGCTGCCTGACACTGCGCGGCGTCCAGCAGGCCGTCGGTGTGCGCGGCCAGCAGCTCGTCGACGTCGACGAGCCGGACATCACGCCGAGTGCGGACCAGTACGTCGAGGTAGTGGTCGACCGAGCGCCACAGCGTCGGCGACTCCCTGGTGAACGCGCCCACATCGACATAGATGTCCTGCCACTGCTCGACGCCGGGGTTGTAGTGCAGCTTCGACGCCCGCAGCGACAGCTCCGGCAGCACCCACGATTCCAGGTAGTGGAAGTGCGCGTGATCGGACTGGCGACCCATGTACAGGCCCCACGGTTCCACCCGATAGATCTCCACCGGCCGGACGAAACCTTTGGGATCGGTGTTCGTTCCGGCCGCGACGTCGAAGTACTCGACCTTGGGTGGATGCACGTGCACGGTGGATGCCTGCGTCATGAGCGCAGAATCTACCGGCGCGTGCCGACCCGCGCCCGGTCGCCGGTCACATCCAGGTCAGGGTGATCTCCTGCGACCGCAACCATTGTTCGACATCGTGGTCGTTGGCCGCCAGCCCGTCGAGCACGCGCGCGGCACGCTCGAACGCCCGGTCGGCGTGCTCGGTGCCGACATGGCCCGCGGCGTGCGCGGCGAGCAGTTCGCTGGACCCCGACAGCGTCGAGGACCGGCCGCGCCGCACCGCGATGTCGAGGAAGTAGTCGGTGGCCCGCCACCGTTTCGGCCCGACCTGGACGCACTCGATGATGTCGAGCACGTAGTCGTGGCTGCGGTGATGGCCGGGCCGGTCGTGGCTGATAGTGGCGCGAATGGCCTGGCCGGGCAGCATCCACGACTCCTCGTAGCGACCGTGCGGCCGGTCGAGGATGCGGGCCAGGTAGATGCCCCACGGCTGCACTTCGTACCGGTCGACCGGGCGGATGTAGCCCTTGGCGTCGGTGCTGGTCAGCTCGGCCAGGTCGAAGTATTCGACCCGGGGTCTGGCAGAGGGGGCGACGGTCGTGGTGACGGTGGTCGGTGTTAGCGGGCCGCGTATCTCTCTGGCGAAATAGCCGGCGAATCCGGTTACCGCGGGAGCCGCGACGAGCAGGGGAAGTAGAACGCTCATGGCCTTGTCCTTCACCACGTCCGATGATCAACTCAGGGTACGCCCGCATCGGGAGTTGTGGCGTGGTCGATTCGGCGCCTCGATCGTCGAATATCCTTGGCGCAAGGGACTTTTCGGACATCGCGCGAAGTGCCGGGCATTCGCCGCGTTCGTGGGCGGTCCCCTCGACCAGGCGAAATGGGGGTCGCCGACGGTTTGCTTGCCGGTGGCTGTCGTCACAGTCGCGCAGTGCCGCGACGGCATCGATGAGCAGAAGTTCACCAGAACGACCACGACCCGACCGGCGGCGCTCGGCGCGGCGCGGGGTGTGGCGGACGGGCGGCGGCTCGCTTGGAGCGCAAACGTGTCAGTGGTCGCGCCTAAGCTGGATCCATGGCATTCGCAACCGAGATCCCGACGGAAGGGTACGAAGAGCGGGGTCACCCGATCGCCCATTCCGAACACCGCCCCGTCGGCACGATCGAGCGCTCGGGCGCTCGATTCGAGGTGGTCAGCGAGTACTCGCCCGCCGGCGACCAGCCCGCGGCCATCGCCGAGCTCGAGCGCCGGGTGAACGCGGGGGAGAAGGACGTCGTCCTGCTCGGCGCCACCGGTACCGGTAAATCGGCGACCACCGCCTGGCTGATCGAGAAGTTGCAGCGCCCCACGCTGGTGATGGCACCGAACAAGACCCTGGCCGCGCAGCTGGCCAACGAGCTGCGCGAGATGCTGCCCAACAACGCGGTCGAGTACTTCGTCTCGTACTACGACTACTACCAACCCGAGGCGTACATCGCCCAGACCGATACCTACATCGAGAAGGACAGCTCGATCAACGACGACGTCGAGCGGCTGCGGCACTCGGCGACCTCGAGTCTGCTCTCGCGTCGCGATGTCGTGGTGGTCGCCTCGGTGTCGTGCATCTACGGTCTCGGCACCCCGCAGTCGTATCTGGACCGGTCGGTGCAGCTCGAGGTCGGCGGCGAGATCGACCGCGACGCGTTGCTGCGGCTGCTCGTCGACGTGCAGTACACCCGCAACGACATGTCGTTCACCCGGGGTTCCTTCCGGGTGCGCGGCGACACCGTGGAGATCATCCCGTCCTATGAGGAGCTGGCGATCCGCATCGAGTTCTTCGGTGACGAGATCGAGGCGCTCTACTACCTGCACCCGCTCACCGGTGACGTGGTGCGCCAGGTCGATTCGGCGCGCATCTTCCCGGCCACCCACTACGTGGCCGGTCCGGAGCGGATGGAGCGCGCGGTCGGCGACATCGAGGCCGAATTGGCCGCGCGGCTCGAGGAATTGGAACGTCAGGGCAAATTGCTCGAGGCTCAGCGGTTGCGCATGCGCACCGAATACGACCTGGAGATGATCCGTCAGGTCGGCTTCTGCTCGGGCATCGAGAACTACTCGCGCCACATCGACGGGCGCCCGGCGGGTTCGGCGCCTGCGACGCTGCTCGACTACTTCCCCGACGACTTCCTGCTCGTGATCGACGAATCGCACGTCACGGTGCCGCAGATCGGCGGCATGTTCGAAGGTGACATGTCGCGTAAGCGCAACCTCGTCGATTTCGGTTTCCGGTTGCCGTCGGCGGTCGACAACCGGCCGCTGACCTGGGAGGAGTTCGCCGGTCGAATCGGCCAGGCGGTGTATCTGTCGGCGACACCGGGCAACTACGAGCTGGGTCAGGTCGGCGGTGAGGTGGTCGAGCAGGTCATCCGCCCGACCGGCCTGGTCGATCCGAAGGTCGTGGTCAAGCCCACCAAGGGGCAGATCGACGACCTGGTGCACGAGATCCGTGAGCGGTCGGAGCGCGACGAGCGGGTTCTGGTCACCACACTCACCAAGAAGATGTCCGAAGACCTCACCGACTACCTGCTCGGCCTCGGTGTGAAGGTCCGCTACCTGCACTCCGAGATCGACACGCTGCGGCGCGTCGAACTGCTCCGGCAGCTACGCCTGGGCGAATACGACGTGCTCGTCGGCATCAACCTGCTGCGTGAGGGCCTCGACCTGCCCGAGGTGTCGCTGGTCGCGATCCTCGACGCCGACAAGGAAGGCTTCCTGCGGTCGAGCACCAGCCTCATCCAGACCATCGGCCGCGCGGCGCGCAACGTGTCCGGCGAAGTGCACATGTACGCGGACAAGATCACCGACTCGATGCAGCACGCCATCGAGGAGACCGACCGTCGCCGTGCCAAGCAGATCGCCTACAACACCGAGAACGGCCTCGACCCGCAGCCGCTGCGCAAGAAGATCGCCGACATCCTGGATCAGGTGTACACCGAGGCCGAGGACGAGGTGGCCGTCGGCGGATCGGGCCGCAATGCCAGCCGCGGCAGGCGCGCCCAGGGCGAACCGGGCCGGGCCAGCTCGGGTATCTACGCCGAACGCGATGTGAAGTCGATGCCACGTGCCGAATTGGCCGCCCTGGTCACCGAACTCACCGCGCAGATGATGAACGCGGCCCGCGAATTGCAGTTCGAGCTGGCGGGCCGGTTGCGTGACGAGATCGCCGACCTGAAGAAGGAGCTGCGCGGGATGGACGCCGCGGGGATTTCTTGACCATGCCGGCGCCACGGTCCCCGGGCGACCCCGCCCCCGAGTCGCGCGACCGATCGCGCGGGTGCTGCTCGGAGGCGAGGCCGCTGCGGACCCGGCCCGGCGAGGCGCTACGCCTGCTCGGCCATCCACGCGGCGACGCGGCGGTCCGCCTCCTCCTTCGAGACGTCCTCGACGCGGGTGATCACCGCCCAGCGGTGGCCGAAGGGGTCGATCACCACGCCGAAGCGATCTCCGGTGACGAAGGTCTGCGGTTCCTCGGCGCTGCGGGCACCGTGGGCGAGCGCGCGGGCGATCACCGCGTCCACGTCGGGGCAGTAGTGCACCACCGAGGTGTGCACCCAGTCCTCGGGGGCGCGAACATTGTTGTCGGGGATGGGCATTCCGAGCTGCAGGGTGGAATCCCCGATGAGCAGTTCGGCGTGCGCGGGCTGGCCGTCGGGCAGATCGGCGCGGCTGAGCACCTTCGCCTCGAAGACCGCGGTGTAGAAGTCGATGGCCGCGTTTCCGTCCGGCACGGCCAGAAAACAGGTGATGGAGTGGTAGCCCTCCGGAATGGGCGCAACGGGATTGGTCATGACTACGATCCTGCTCCGCTGCCGACGGCCCGTCTTGTAAGAACGCGACAGATCGGCCGATGATGACGGCGGCGCCGGATCCCGGTGATGTGAAAGGAATCCTGCACCCGGAGGAGCAGGCGAGACACCGGTCGCTGAACCGGCTGGGGGTCGGGCCCGCGCTGGCCGAGTTCGCGGACCGGTACTGGGTGGTGCGGTGGGATCTGCGCGGCCGGCCCAGCTATTCGGCGCAGGTGCTGTCGTTCCCGTGTGTGAACGTCACCTTCGAACGCAGCACCATCCGCACCGGCGGCTTCGTCACCGGGGTGTGCACGACGAAGTACGTGCGCGAGCTCGCCGGGGAAGGCGAGACCTTCGGCATCCGGTTCGCCCCCGGCGGATTCGGTGCCTTCACCGGCATGGATGTCGGCGCGCTGCGCGATGATTCGGCCCCGCTGTGTGCGGTGTTGCCCGAGGCCGCGGGCCTGGCCGACCGAGTGCTGGCCGAACAGTCCGACGAGCGCCGCCGCGACATCGTCGAGGAGTTCTTCGCGGGCCGTGGTCGCACCGACGATCCGCACTACGCGCTGGTGACCCGCATCGTCACCGCCATGGCGAACGATCCGGAGCTGACCAGGGTCGACCAGGTCACCGATCGTTTCGCCGTTCCGATCCGCACCCTGCAACGCCTGTTCCGCCGCTATATCGGGGCAGGCCCGAAGTGGGTGCTGTGCCGGTTCAGATTGCAGGACGCCGCCGATCTGCTCGCGCACGGCCGCCCTGATCTCGCGGTACTCGCGGCCCAGCTCGGCTATTTCGACCAGGCGCATTTCAGCCGTGAATTCACCGCCGAGATCGGGATGTCGCCGACGGAATACGCGCGCAGCGCACAGGCGGTGAGCGCTGTCCCCACGGCGTGCTGACCGGGTGCGTCCAGACCCGAGAAGTAGGGGGTCTGAAATATTAGCGTTCCACCTTGGAACAGCGGTGTTCGTCGATAGTGTCACCGCATTCGCAGCGGCCGTTGCTGCGTGGAGAAGTCAGGACATCAACAGTGACAACATCATTCGATCGGACCGCCCGTCTCGGCGCCGCCCTCGCGACCGCGCTGGCCGCCACGGCTCTGCTCGCGCCGGGCGCGCACGCGGACATCTCGGATGGCCAGCGGGTCAGCGTATCGAGTGCCGATCCGAAGGTCGGCTGTTCCTACACGGTGGTCGCGGTCAACGTCGTCGGCTACAGCTCGGGCCACGCCGGCGCACCGGTGACCTTCTACGACAACGGTGACGTGATCGACACGGTCGCGATCCCGGCGATCGGCGAGACCAAGACCTCCTGGCGTCCCGCCGCCGCCGGCTCGCACCAGTTGACGGCGAAAGTCGACAGCTATCTCAACAGCTGGTGGATCACCCCCGCCACGGTGACCGTGGCGGCGAATACCGGCACCGGAAGCGCGGCCTGCGGGTTCCCCAGTTTCTCCGGTTGATGTGATCAAAGTCCCAGCCGCACTACGTCGTTGATCGTGTTGTGATAGGCCACAATTTCTTCGAACTGCGGTCTTGTTGCCGCAGGTGAATCTTCTCGATTGTTGCGAAGGCCACCGTGACATCGGGCAGGGGCGCCAACACTCCCGGTGTGATCTGTTGCGATTTCTGATAAATCGGCCTGATTTGGCGTTAGGGTCGAGCCAATTGCCGCGCTGACGCTCGATTCCCGAGTGGTTCGGTGCTGGCACCGACCAAGTTGGAGGAGAGATGACCGCCTACCGGACCATTGTCGTCGGTACTGATGGCTCGGATTCGTCGTACGTGGCGGTGGAGAAGGCCGCGGCGCTCGCCGGGGACGCTGAGGCAACTCTCGTGCTGGCCTGCGCCTACTTCCCGACCGACGACCGCGACGTCGCCGCTGCCGCCGATGTGCTCAAGGACGAGGCCTACCAGGTCCGTGGCTCGGCCCCGACCAACGAGATCCTGCACGTCGCCCGGGAGAAGGCGCTGGCCGCCGGTGCGAAGAACATCGTCGACCGCGCGATCGTCGGCGAGCCGGTCGATTCGCTGCTCGACCTCGTCAACGAAGTGGACGCCGACCTGCTCGTCGTCGGCAACCGAGGCCTCAACACCCTCACCGGTCGCCTGCTCGGCTCCGTCCCCTCGGACGTGGCCCGCAAGTCCCGTTCGGACGTGCTGATCGTGCACACCGTCCGCTAGTTCGACGAGGAAGGCCCCTGACCGACTGCGGTCAGGGGCCTTCCTTGTGTCTCAGGCCGGTTCGAGCGCGGACAGCACCTCGGGGAGGTCCTCGGTGTGCACCACGGCCAGTCGCTGGGTCGCGCGGGTCAGCGCGACGTACAGGTCGTTGAGTCCGCGGGGGGACTCGTCCAGGATCGCCTGTGGCTCCGCCAGGTACACCCGGTCGAACTCGAGGCCCTTCGCGTCGTGCACGGTGAGGACCTGAACGGATTCACCTGCCAGCGAGGATAATTCGGGTACCAGGGTCGCGGGAGCGAGGACCGCGGAGGTACCCGGACCGTGCTCGACCTCGAGCAACCGCGCCACCTCGCCCGCGACGTCGGCGGGCAACACCCGGTAGGCGCGTGGGGGATTGCCGGTCTCGCGCACCGAACGCGGCACCTTGGTACCCGGGTCGATCTCGGCGAGCACATCGGCCGCGACCGCCATGATCTCGGCGGGAGTGCGGTAGTTCACCGTGAGCTCGGTGAGCTTCCAGCGCTGTGCCACATACGGTTCCAGCACCCGCTGCCAGGACGACGCGCCGGCCGGATCACCGGTCTGGGCGACGTCGCCGACGACGGTGATCCAGCGATTCGGGATGCGCCGCATCACCATGCGCCACGCCATTTCCGAAAGCTCCTGTGCCTCGTCGACGATCACGTGCCCGTAGGTCCAGGTCCGGTCGCCCGCGGCGCGTTCGGCGGTGGTCTGGCGGTTGCCGAATTCCTGGCGCTGGGCCAGCTGGGAGGCGTCGATCAGGTCGTAGGCCATCAGGATCTCGGGATCGAGCTCGTCCTCGATGTCCTGCGGGGCGGAACCGGTGAGGATGTCGAGGGCGTCCTGGGCCTCCTCGATCTGGGCTCGCCACCGGCGACGCGAGCGTTCGCGTTCCTCGGTGTCGTCGACCCCGAGCAGCTCGGCCAGCTCGTCGAGCAGCGGGGCGTCGGCCGCGCCGAAGGTGCCGTCGTCGGAGCGCACCAGCTCGGCGCGGTCCTCGGGGCTCAACGTCTTGGCGGCGCGGTCGAGACGCGCCGGGTCGGCGAGCAGGTCGGCCAGCACTTCCTGGGGCGAGAGCACCGGCCACAGCGCGCTGATCGCGGCCTGCACGTGCGGGTCGGCGCGCATCTCGTCGCCGATCTCGCTGAGGTCGGCGGAGCTGAGCAGGCTCGTGCCACCGGACAGGTCGGCGCCCATCGTGGCGGCGAGCTGATCGGTGAGCGCGTCGATCACCGACGACGCGAAGATCGGCCTGGCCAGGTTGTGCGGGCGGCGCGAGGAGCGGGCCCGCCCACGCGCCCTGGTCGCGATCTTGCGGTCCAGCGTCACCGGGTAGCCGTCGAACGCCAGGCGCACCGGCTCCGACGGCACTTCCTGACGGTCGCGCACCGCCTGCTTGAGCACCTCGAGCATGTCGAGGGAGCCCTTGATCTCCCCGGCGCGCAGCGAATCCTCGCGCACCGCCTTCACCCCCGGGTACAGGTCGCCGATGGTCGACAGCAGCACGCCGGTCTCGCCGAGCGAGGGCAGCACCTGGCCGATGTAGTCGAGGAAGGTGGCGTTCGGGCCGATGATCAGCACGCCGCTCTTGGCCAGCTGCTGCCGATAGGTGTAGAGCAGGAAGGCCGCGCGATGCAGCGCGACGGCGGTCTTGCCGGTGCCCGGCCCACCCTGCACCACGAGCACGCTCTTGTGCTCGGAGCGGATGATCGCGTCCTGCTCGCTCTGGATCGTCTCGACGATGTCGTTCATGTGCCCGGTGCGGGCGGCGTTGAGCGCCGACAGCAGCGCGCTCTCGCCACCGACGCCGTCGTCGGTGCCGACCACACCGTCGCGCTCGGCGGCATCGAGATCGAGGTACTCGTCGTTGATCGCGGTCACCGCGCGGTTGCGCGAGCGGATGTGCCTGCGCCGGGTGACGTTCTCGGGATTGGCGGTGGTGGCCAGGTAGAACGGTCGGGCCAGCGGAGCGCGCCAGTCGAGCAGCAGCGGCTCGTAGTCGTTGTCCTCGTCGAGGATGCCGAGCCTGCCGATGTAGCGCGCCGCGTCCTCGGTGCCTTCCAGATCGATCCGGCCGAAGCACAGACCGTGCTCGGCGGCGTCGTATTTGGACAGGTCCTCGTTGTAGAGCTGGGTGAAGGACTCGCGCTCACTGCGCGCCTGCGGTGTGCCACCGGATTCGAGGAGCACAGTCTTGAGCCGGTTCTGCGCGTAGTCGCGCATGCCGTCGAGCCGGTCGTAGAGCACCGAGAGGTACTGCTGCTCCTGTTCGATCTCGCGGTTGTGCGCGGCCGGGGAGGCGTCGGCGAGGCGGTCGGGCAAAACAGGACTCCTTTGTCACCGCGTTGAGAACAGAGTTGTCGAGTCTACGTGTCCGCGGGCAGGGCCGCCGCGACCGGGAACACTTCGTTGCCGAGGATCGGCGTGAAGTGTTCGACCACCGGGAAAGGTTCGTAGAAGTGGTGCAACAGCGCACGCCAGCGCTGATATTCCGGTGACTCGCGGAATCCCACTGTGTGGTCGGCCAGCTGCTCCCAGCGCACCAGCAACAGGAAGCAGTCGGGCCGCTCGACACAGCGCGACAACGACAACCCACCGAAACCGGGCATTCCCGCGATGATCGGATACGCCTGCGCGAAGGCCGCTTCGAAAGCGGCGGCGGCGCCGGGGCGAACGGGTAACAGCGCGTGTTCGACGATCACGCCGACCAGTCTGTCAGGAGGCGTGGGTGTTGTTCGAGCGTCGATTCTGACCGAGACCGAGCTCACGATGGGCCGACGGCTTGTCGCGGTACATCGCCAGGTCGGCGTCGTGCAGCACGGCTTCGGGCGTGCGCCGCTCGTGCGGGCCGAGTTCGGTGATGCCGACCGAGGCGCTCACCTCGAGACGGTGACCGCTGGCGATGATCGGTTCCGCCATCTTCACGCGCAGGCGCTCCACCAGTGCGGGCAGGTCGGCGCGCTGCGGATGACCGGCCAGCAGCACCAGGAATTCGTCGCCCCCCAGCCGCCCGACCAGGTCTTCGGTGCGCAACGCCTGTTGCAACCGCTGGGCGACGATCTGCAACACCGTGTCGCCGATGGCGTGCCCGAGGGTGTCGTTGATCGCTTTGAAGCCGTCGAGGTCGATGAACAGCACCGTGGTGATCAGCGTGCCGCCGTCGTCGGCCAGCGCCGTGGACAGCTGCGACAGGATCAGGGAACGATTCGCGAGCCCGGTCAGCGCGTCATGGGTGGCCTGGTACTCGAGCTGGCGCTTGCTGGCCCGGAACGCGGTGATGTCGGCGAACGAGGACACCCCCGCCGACTCCGGGCTGTCCGGATTGAGTAATCGGCAGTTGCACGACAGCCATACCAGCTGCCCGTCGGTGCGCTCGACCCCGAAAATGAACTGGGTCACCGCCTCTCCCGTCGCGAGGGTGCGCGCCATCGGATGCTGGTCGGGCGCGAGTGGCCGGCCGTCGCGGTCGAGCATTTTCATGGGCAGTTCGTCGATGTGCAGTCCGAGTACCGGCTCGGCCTCCGCGGCGATGCCGAGTATGCGTTTGCCTGCGGGGTTGATCGATTCGAGGCGACCGCGCCGATCGACGACGAGCACGCCTTCTTCCAGCTGCGACACCACGGTGGTGAAATACGCCTCCGCCTGCCGCGCCGACGCCTCCGCCGCGCGTTGGGCGGTGAGATCGTGCACGACCACCTGGAACGCGAGCTTCTCCTGCCACACCGTGAGCACCGACACGGTCTGCACCGGCACCGTGCGCCCGTCCACCCGGACGAGATCCATGTCGGTCGGCGGCGAGGCCGATCCCTCGGCGGTGAGCTGATCGATCCGTTCGAGCATGGCCGCGACGGAATCGGGATGGACGAAGTCGGTGATCGACAAGCCGAGCAGGTCGTCCACCGAACGGGCGCCGAGCAGGCGAACCATCGCCGGATTGACGTAGACGATCGTCCCCGACTCGTGCACACAGATGGCATCGGGAGTGTGTTCGACCAGCGACCGGTAGCGCTGCGCGAGCTGCTCGGCGCTCGCCGCGTCGGTCCTTCCTTCTCCCACTGCGAAACCCCCGATCTCGGCCTGGTCTGCGAACGGCATACCGGACTAGTCTGGTGATCCTTCATGAAGATCCGCGAGGAGCGATGTGACACTGGATGTGCTCACGGGCGGCATGACCCACCGCCTCGATTCTATGTCGATCGCCGGCATGGGTGTTGTCTCCGGTTACGGGTGGGGTCGGGAATCGCTGTGGCAGGGATTGTTGGGGTGCAAACCGGCAGCCCGTTTGTACCCCGGTTACGGGCCCGGACGTGATCAGCACGCCTGGGTCGGGCTGATTCCCGACGGTGGTGACGCAGCCTACGGAACCGGTCTGTTCGGGCGTGCCGTGTTCGCCGCGGCCGCCGAGGCGATCGCCGACGCGCAGGAACGCGGGTGGCGCCGGGAGGGGCGCACCGTCGGCCTCGTGCACGCGTTCACCCTGGGCGATGTCGCCGATTGGCGCGATTTCTACCGTCGTGACGAGGGCCACCGGCGCTCACGCGACTATCTGCGGATGCTGCCGTCGACACCCATTTCGGTGGTGATGCAGGAGTTCGGTTTCCACGGGCCCGCGATGAACGTGTCGGCGGCGTGCAGTTCGGGCACTGTCGCGCTGCTGACGGCGAAGATGTGGCGTGACGCGGGTCTGGTCGACGATGTGTTGTGCATCACCACCGACCTGTCGGCTACCCCGGACATGCTCGAACATTTCGTCGGTCTGGGTGCCGCGATCGCCGATGCCGACCCGTTCACCGCCTGCAGGCCCTTCCAGGAGGGCACCCTCGGCTTCACGATGGCCGAGGCGTCGGTGGCGCTGCTGCTCACCGACGCGGTCGAGCGGCCCTATGCGCGGCTGCTCGGCGGTGCGATGACCAACGACGCCTTCCATGTCGTCTCGGTCGATCCCAGCCACGCCCAGATCATCGCGTGTGTCCGGCGCGCTCTGGCCGATGCGGGGATCGACGCCGGCGACGTGGCGTACTACAACGCGCACGGCACCGGGACCAGGCAGTGCGATGCCGCCGAACGCCACGTGATGCGCACCGTCTTCGACGACCGGCCCGCCATCGCCGCGCTCAAACCGCTCACCGGGCACTGTCAAGGCGCCTGCGCGGCGGTCGAAGTCGCCGCGATCTCTCTGTCCTACGAGCGCGGCATCGTCGCCTCGGCGCCGGCTGTGGCGACCGCGCACCCGCGACTGCTCAACGGCCCGACCCCGCTGCTCGACGGCGCGACGCTGAAACTGTCGATGGGAATGGGCGGCAACAACGCCGCCGTGGTCCTGGCCGCGGCCTGACTCAATCCTCGCCCGTCTCGGGTCCGGCGGCGAGGGCGAACCCGCCGGTCGTCGGCGCGTCCTGGGGCAGGGGCACCGCCCAGCGCAGCTGTGTGCCCGGCATCTCGGGGTGGTTGCCGTCGGCGTCGGGGCGTTTGGCCGGACCGACCTCGAAATACCCGCCCGCCTCCTGCGCGCGCTGCTCGAGATTGCGCAGCCCGCTGCGGATGACGTGGTTCGGGATGCCCCAGCCGTTGTCGGACACCGTGATCACCAGATCGTCGGCCACCTCGATCACGATGGCGACGGTGTCGGCGCCGGAATGGCGCACCGCGTTGCTCACCGCCTCGCGCACCACCGCCTCGGCGTGGTCGGCCAGCTGCGGATCGAGGACCGACAGCGGGCCCGACACCTGGATCGTCGCGCGCAGGGCGATATCGGAGGTCTGGCGCCGGATCGCCACCTCGAGGCGCTGCTGCAGCCCTTCGCTGTGACCGGAGCCGCTGGCGTGCAGATCGAAGATGGAGGTGCGGATCTCCTGCACCACCTCTTGCAGATCCATGATCACCGTCGAAAGCCGTTGCCGCACTTCGGGAACCACTGCCTTGGGCAGGGTCGCCTGCACGGTGAGGCCGATCGCGAACAGGCGCTGGATCACATGGTCGTGCAGGTCGCGCGCGATCCGGTCGCGGTCGGCGACGAGGTCGAGTTCGCGCATCCGCTGCTGCGCGTCGGCCAGCCGCACCGCCAGCGCGGCCTGATCGCAGAAGGCCGCCGTCAGCTCGAGCATCTCGTCGGAATACGGCGCGAAACCCGGCGGCCGGAACGTCACCAGGACGCCGAGGGTGGCATCGGGGGTGCACAGCGGCAGCACGAGAGCCGGTCCGGCGCCGGGCAATTCGGCCACGGGGAACTCGACGCCCAGTGTCACCTTCGACACGTCGTCGAAGCGCAGCGGTGTGCGTCTGCTGAAGGCGTCGCCCACCACCGTCCCCGCGATCGGGATGGTCTGCCAGTCCTGGCCCGCATCGGGGCCGGTCCACTGGGTGACCACCAATTCGCTGATCTCGCCGGGCAATTCGTCGGGCACCGGCACCGAGGCGAGAAACGCCTGATGCGATCCGGTGAGCCCGCGCGCGTGATCGACCACATGACCGAGCACCCGATCGGATTCGGTACCGGCCAGGAATTCCGTCGCGATATCGCGCGTCGCCTCGATCCACGCCTGCCTGGTGCGTGCCTGCTCGTAGAGTCGCGCGTTGTCGACCGCGATGCCCGCGGCGGCCGCCAGCGCCAGTACCAGGACTTCGTCTTCCTCGGTGAACGGCTGACCGTCGGACTTCTCGGTCAGATAGAGACTGCCGAACACCTCGTCCCGAATGCGTACGGGCACACCGAGGAACGTGTGCATCGGCGGATGTCCCGCCGGAAACCCGATCGAGGATTCGTGCTGGGTGAGATCGGCCAGCCGCAGCGGCGCCTTGTGCGCGAACACCGCGCCGAGTACGCCGTGGCCCGCGGGTAATCGCGCGATCCGGTCGCGGATCTGATCCGGCATGCCCTCGTCGATGAACTGCGCGACCTGCTGATCGTGGCCGCGGACCGCCAGCGCGCCGTAGCGGGCGTCGACCAGGCTCATCGCGGTCCGCACGATGGTGCGCAGGGTTTCGTCCAGGTCCAGACCCGCGGTGACGGTGAGCATGGCCTCGACGAGGCCGTCCATCCGATCGCGCGAACCGATCATCACTTCGACCCGATCGGCGACCTCGCCGAGCAGGCTGCGCAACATCTGCCGCGACACCGTCTGGTCAGCCGAATAGCGGCCGCCCCGACCGTCGTTCGCCATCGCAGTACCCCGTCTTCGCAGCTCCTCGAGTGAGTCGAAGCAAAGTCTAGTCCGCAATGAGGGGACTTTCGGCCCTTCACTCGCACCGGCGGTAGTGGTGGCATTGGGCACCGGGAATTGGGATCGAGAAGTGGGGCACATGATGAATTCGTTGTCGAGCACCCAGCACTGGACGACCGCCGCGGACCCGGAGCTCGCCGTGACCACGCGTGGCGAAGTGCCGGCCCAGGACGTCACCCGTGCTGTTCGGGCCATCACCCGCGTGATGCGCAGGCATCATCTCGACAGTCCGGCCAGGGTGCGCGTCACCGCGCCGCAGGGGTACGACGAGCCGACCCTGGTGCAGGCCAATATCCGTACCAACGACACCTTCACCCGTGTCCAGGTCACCGGCCCCGGCGGTTTCGCGGTCACCTTCGCCGCCGAACGGCTCGACCGTCAGCTCGCCCGCCGCGCGGGCAAGGAAGCGCGCGGCGCGTGGCCCGACCCGGCCCGTCGGCCGCTGGCCCAGATCACCGAGACGCGGCCGATCATCCGTCGCAAGGACTGTGCCCTGATGACCGGAACGCCGCTGGAAGCCAGCACCGTGCTGGACGCGATGGACTACGACGCCTACCTGTTCACCGACGCCGATACCGGTGAGGACGCCATCGTCACGTGGGCCGACCCGCACGGCGTCGCGCTGGCCAGGCAGCGGCTCACCGCCGCGGCGGACTCCTCGGTCGAGCTGCCGTTGACCGCGAGCGCGATGCCGGTCCGGGTGGTGCAGGACGCGGCTCCCGTCTTCGCCGAGGACGAGGCCTCCGACGCGCTGTGCGCCGCCGGGCTGCCCTACCTGTTCTTCACCGACAGCCACACCGGCCGCGGCAACCTGCTCTACCGCCGCTACGACGGGAACCTCACCATCGTCGTCCCGTCCTGAACCGTCACGGCTCGCGGAGTTTCGTCGCCAGGACGGCCGCCTGGGTGCGGCGTTCGACACCCAGTTTCGCCAGCAGTCGCGAGACGTAGTTCTTGACTGTCTTCTCCGCGAGGAACATGCGCGCGGCGATCTGCCGGTTGGTCAGACCCTCGCCGAGCAGTTCGAGTAGCCGGCGTTCCTGGTCGGTGAGCCCGGCCAGCGGCCCGGAGGGTTCGGCGCTGCGGCGCAGCCGGGCGCGCAGGGCGTCGGCGGCGCGGGTATCGAGCAGCGAGTGGCCCGCGCCCACCTGCTTGATCGCGTCGGCCAGTTTCATCCCGTCGATGTTCTTCACCACATACCCGCTGGCGCCGGCCAGGATGGCGTCGAGCATGGCGTGCTCGTCGGAGAACGAGGTCAGGATCAGGCAGTGCAGGTCGTCGAATTCGGCCAGCAGGTTGCGGCACAGCTCGATGCCGTTGCCGTCGGGTAACCGCACGTCGAGGACCGCGACATCGGGGCGGGCCTCGCGGATGCGCACCATCGCCTCGGCGACACCGCCCGCCTGACCGATCACAGTGAGTTCTGGATCACCTTCCAGCAGGTCGATCAACCCTCGCCGCACGATCTCGTGGTCGTCGACCAGGAACACCTCGAGCACGCCGGCTCCTTCATCATGTCGAGCGATCCCCCCTTGTGGTCCAACATAATCCGCGTATCTCGGTCGTGGGGCCTGTCGGCGAACGAGAAATGTCACGCCCCCTGCGCAGAGCCCTGGGTCGACGGGGACGCTCGCCTGCGGACCGAAACTTGTCGGACCCCCGGCCTAGCATTGACGACGGGGGAATATGTCCGGTCGGCGGATGACGATGGAGAAGGGATTCACCAGGTGGCGGAACGCCTCACTGTGCGCGGAGCTCGGGAACACAACCTGAAAGGTGTAGACCTGGATTTGCCGCGCGACAGCCTGATCGTGTTCACCGGTCTGTCCGGTTCCGGGAAGTCGAGCTTGGCGTTCGACACGATCTTCGCCGAGGGACAGCGTCGCTACGTCGAATCGCTGTCGGCCTACGCGCGTCAGTTCCTCGGGCAGATGGACAAGCCGGATGTCGACTTCATCGAGGGGCTCTCGCCCGCGGTGTCGATCGACCAGAAGTCGACCAACCGCAACCCGCGGTCCACGGTCGGCACCATCACCGAGGTCTACGACTACCTGCGCCTGCTCTACGCCCGCGCGGGCACGCCGCACTGCCCGGTCTGCCACGAGCTGATCGAAAAGCAGAGCCCGCAGCAGATCGTCGACCAGGTGCTCGCGATGGACGACGGCCTCAAGTTCCAGGTGCTGGCGCCTGTGGTGCGCACCCGCAAGGGCGAGTTCGTCGACCTGTTCGACCAGCTCAAGACCCAGGGTTACTCGCGCGTGCGGGTCGACGGCGTGGTGTACCCGCTCACCGATCCGCCGAAGCTGAAGAAGCAGGAGAAGCACGACGTCGAGGTGGTCGTCGACCGCCTCTCGGTCAAGGCGGCCTCCAAGCAGCGCCTCACCGACTCGATCGAGACCGCGCTGCGCCTGGCCGACGGCATCGTGGTGCTCGATTTCGTCGACCGCGACGAGCACGCCCACGACCGGGAGCGCCGCTTCTCCGAACGTCTGGCCTGCCCCAACGGCCACCCCCTCGACATCGAGGACCTCGAGCCCCGTTCGTTCTCCTTCAACTCGCCCTACGGCGCCTGCCCCGACTGCACCGGCCTCGGCATCCGCAAGGAAGTCGATCCGGAACTGGTGGTGCCCGACCCCGACCTGAGCCTGGCCGACGGCGCGATCGCCCCGTGGTCGCGCGGGCAGACCGCCGAGTACTTCAACCGGTTGCTCTCCGGGCTGGCCGAGGCGGTCGGCTTCTCGATGGACACTCCGTGGCGCGATCTGCCCGCGAAGGCACGCAAGGCGGTGCTGGAAGGCAGCTCCGACCAGGTGCACGTGTCCTACACCAACCGCTACGGGCGCAAGCGTTCCTATTACGCCGATTTCGAAGGCGTGATGCCGTTCCTGCAGCGGCGCATGGAGAACACCGAGTCCGAGCAGATGAAAGAGCACTACGACGGGTACATGCGCGATGTGGCGTGCCCGGTCTGCAACGGTTCCCGGCTGCGCCCGGAGATCCTGGCCGTCACCCTGGCCTCGGACGGCACCGACAAGTCGATCGCCGAGGTCAGTGAACTGTCCATCGGCGACTGCGCGCACTTCCTGAACGCGCTCACGCTGGGGGAGCGCGAGACCGCGATCGCCGGACAGGTGCTCAAGGAGATCCAGGCCAGGCTCGGCTTCCTGCTCGACGTCGGCCTGGAGTACCTGACGCTGTCGCGGGCGGCCGCGACCCTGTCCGGCGGTGAGGCCCAGCGCATCCGGCTGGCCACCCAGATCGGTTCCGGTCTGGTCGGTGTCCTCTATGTTCTCGACGAGCCGTCGATCGGTCTGCACCAGCGCGACAACCGCAGGCTCATCGAGACGCTGCTGCGGTTGAAGAAGCTGGGCAACACGCTGATCGTCGTCGAGCACGACGAGGACACCATCCGCGCCTCGGACTGGGTGGTCGACATCGGTCCCCTCGCGGGCGAGCACGGTGGTCGCGTGGTGCACAGCGGTCCCTATGAGGAGCTGCTGACCGAGCCCGAATCGCTCACCGGCGCTTATCTTTCCGGCCGCGAGCAGATCGAGCTGCCGCTGGTGCGGCGCGCGATCGACAAGAAGCGCAAGCTCACCGTCGTGGGCGCCACCGAACACAATTTGCGCAATGTCGACGTGGCGTTCCCGCTGGGTGTACTCACCGCGGTCACCGGTGTCTCCGGTTCGGGCAAGTCGACCCTGGTCAACGACATCCTGGCCACCGTTCTCGCGAACAAGCTCAACGGTGCCCGCCAGGTGCCGGGCCGGCACACCAGGATCAACGGCCTCGACAACCTCGACAAGCTGGTGCAGGTCGATCAGTCGCCGATCGGGCGCACCCCGCGCTCGAACCCGGCCACCTACACCGGCGTCTTCGACAAGATCCGCACCCTGTTCGCCTCCACCACCGAGGCCAAGGTGCGCGGCTATCAGCCCGGGCGGTTCTCGTTCAATGTCAAGGGCGGGCGCTGCGAAGCCTGCTCGGGCGACGGCACGCTCAAGATCGAGATGAACTTCCTGCCCGATGTGTATGTCCCGTGCGAGGTCTGCCACGGCGCTCGGTACAACCGGGAAACCCTCGAGGTGCACTACAAGGGCAAGACCATCGCCGAAGTCCTCGACATGCCGATCGACGAGGCGGCCGACTTCTTCGAGGCGATCACCTCGATTCACCGCTATCTCAAGACCCTCGTCGAGGTCGGCCTGGGTTACGTGCGGCTGGGCCAGAGCGCGCCGACCCTGTCCGGCGGTGAGGCCCAGCGCGTGAAGCTGGCCGCCGAGCTGCAGAAACGGTCCATGGGCCGGACGGTCTACATCCTCGACGAGCCGACCACCGGCCTGCACTTCGAGGACATCCGCAAACTGCTCAAGGTGATCAACGGACTGGTCGACAAGGGCAACACGGTGATCGTCATCGAACACAACCTCGACGTCATCAAGACCGCCGACTGGGTCATCGACATGGGCCCCGAGGGCGGTTCCGGCGGCGGTACGGTGGTCGCCACCGGCACGCCGGAGGATATCGCCGGGGTGTCGGACAGCTACACCGGTCAGTTCCTGAAGGAGGTGCTGGCAGCGCCGGCGCCGAAGAAGCCCGCCGCGAAGAAGGCGGCGAAGAAAGCCGCCCCGGCGAAGAAGGCACCGGCGGAGACGACCGCGGCCAAGCGGTTGGCGCGAAAGGCGGCCGCGCTGCGCTGAGCCGGGCTACCGTCCTTTCGAGACGTTCCGGCAGGGACTTTCCGAAAGCGCCACGAAGTGAAACAGCCGTGGGTAACATTCGCCTCACCGTCCCCGGAATGCCGGGTAGTAGCGGTTTGTCGACGGCTCGATCGTCGTGTAGTTCGAAAGGAACGTCCTCATGGATGAAGCCACCACGGCGCTCATCGCCCAGATTCTCGGTTTCCTCGCCGGCGGGTCATCGTTGGCTTACGAGCCCACCAAGCCGACCGTCTGACCTGGATTCGAAAGGAACGCCTGTAATGGATACCGGAAGCGCGGCGCTGCTCACCGCACTCGCCAACATGATCTCCTCCGGCTCGGCCGTCTCGGTCACCCCCGGCGGTCCCACTCCGACCCCCGTGGTCTGAGTCGCGACGTTCGCTCGCAGCACAGAAAAAGATCCGCCGACGCACTGCGCCGGCGGATCTTTTCGTTGTGCGGAACTCAGTGCACCGGACCGGTGTACTTCTCGCCCGGTCCCGTCCCCGGCGCGTCCGGTACCGAGGATGCCTCGCGGAACGCGCGCTGAAGCGCCTGCAAACCCTCGCGGATCGGGCCCGCGTGCGGGCCGAGGTACTCCACCGAGGCCGTGACCAGTCCGGCCAGTGCGGTGATCACCCGGCGCGCCTCGTCGAGGTCGACGCCCGCGCCCGAATCCGGGTTCTCGCCTGCCAGGCCCAGCTTCTCCGCGGCCGAACTCATCAGCATCACGGCGGCCCGGCTGATCACCTCGACAGCGGGGATGTCGGCCAGGTCGCGCACAGGAGGATCGAGCTCGTCAGTCATGCTGATCAGGCTATAGCGAGCCCGATCGCGGTTGCTCGCGCCCGGCCGATTCGGTGATAGCCCAACGCCATGCTAGACTTTCCGCTGACGACCGCCCCTGGATGTGTCATGCATCCGTGGGGCAGATAAGTGGAGCCCGACTCCCACCGTTACCGGCGATCCATCGTTCGGATAAACGGTCCCGGTCACCCGCTCATTGTGGTGGGTTTCCCGTGTGCCTGGCGCGCGGGGGTCGACAACCGAGCTCGTGAGGGCATCGGCTGTGGGCGATCGGTCGACATCGGGCCCCGTCGCGGAGAAATACCGCAGCGGGGCTTTCGTGTTGAATCAGGGGTTGCAGTTATTGCGTGCGGTCGTTAAGACGACACCGCTTGACCTAGGAGGCCCCATCAGCACTGAGACCCGCATCAACGATCGCATCCGTGTTCCCGAGGTTCGTCTCATCGGACCCGGCGGCGAACAGGTTGGGATCGTGCGTGTTGAAGATGCACTACGCGTCGCGCTCGAAGCCGACCTCGACCTCGTCGAGGTAGCACCCGATGCCCGTCCGCCGGTCTGCAAGATCATGGACTACGGCAAGTTCAAGTACGAGACCGCGCAGAAGGCGCGCGAGTCCCGTAAGAACCAGGTCCAGACCGTGATCAAGGAGCAGAAGCTCCGTCCGAAGATCGACGACCACGACTACGAGACCAAGAAGCGCAACGTGGTTCGCTTCCTCGAAGCCGGGTCCAAGGTCAAGGTCACGATCATGTTCCGCGGTCGTGAGCAGTCGCGTCCCGAACTCGGCTTCCGGTTGCTCCAGCGTCTGGGCTCCGATGTGGCCGATCTCGGGTTCGTCGAGACCTCGGCCAAGCAGGACGGCCGCAACATGACCATGGTCCTCGCTCCCCACAAGGGTGCGAAGACGCGGGTGAAGGCCCAGCAGGACTCTTCGGCGCCGGCGGCGACACGTCAGCCGCTGCCGACCGGTCCCGCGAGTGCAGACCCGGCCGCGCCGGTCGAACCGGCCGCACCGGTCGAGCAGGCCGCGCCTGCCGAGCAGGCTGCGCCGGCCGACCCGCAGTAAAACGATTTCAACGACTAGATAGAGGAATCCATGCCGAAGAACAAGACCCACAGCGGCGCCAAGAAGCGATTCAAGGTGACCGGCCGGGGCAAGCTGCTTCGCGAGCAGGCGAACCGTCGCCACCTCCTGGAGCACAAGTCCTCTCGCCGGACTCGTCGTCTGGAAGGCACGGAGTCCGTCGCTTCCGTCGACGTCCCCCGCGTGAAGCGGCTGCTCGGTCTCGCCTGACCTTTCCGGTCAGCTCGACCGTCGCAACCCGACGATTCCGCGGCCGGGATAACCGGACGCCGACAACTACCGAATTCGGGCGCCGCCGCGCCCCCAGATGATCAAGGACTATCACAGTGGCACGCGTCAAAAGGGCCGTCAACGCTCAGAAGAAGCGCCGTTCCATCCTCGAGGCCTCCAAGGGCTACCGGGGCCAGCGTTCGCGCCTGTACCGCAAGGCCAAGGAACAGCAGCTCCACTCGCTGACCTACGCCTACCGTGACCGCAAGGCGCGCAAGGGTGACTTCCGCAAGCTGTGGATTGCTCGTATCAACGCCGCCGCGCGTCTGAACGACATCACCTACAACCGCTTCATCCAGGGCCTCAAGGCCGCTGGTGTCGAGGTGGACCGCAAGATCCTCGCCGAGCTCGCAGTCTCGGACGCCGAGGCCTTCGCCGGCCTGGTGGCTGTCGCCAAGGCCGCGCTGCCGGCCGACGTCAACGCCCCGGCCACCGCTGCCTGAGCTTGACAACACACAGCGATCTGTCGGAACGGCCCGTGGACGCGCTCTCCGAGCGCAATCCGCGGGTCGTTTCCGCTGTCAAGCTCCAGCGCGCGGCCCAGCGCCGCAAGTCCGGCCTGTTCCTCGCCGAGGGGGCCAACGCGGTGTCCGCCGCTCTGGAGACCGGCCGCGTCCGGGAGATCTTCTATTCGCTCGCGGCCGCCGGTCGTGAGAACGCGCTGATCGCCGGTGCCACCGCCGACGGCGTCCGTACCACCTTGGTCAGCGATCGCGCCGCCGAACATCTCGGTGAAACCGTCACGGCGCCCGGCCTGGTCGCGGTGTGCGAACTCATCGACGTGCCGCTCGGTGAGATTCTCGATGGTCGCCCACGGATGCTCGCCGTCCCGGTGGAGATCGCCGAACCCGGCAACGCGGGGACCCTGATCCGGGTCGCCGATGCGGTCGGCGCCGACGGGGTGGTGCTGGCGGGCGAGACCGTCGACCCGCACAACGGCAAATGCGTGCGCGCCAGCGCGGGCAGCCTCTTCCACGTCCCCGTGGCCCGCAGCCGCGACATCACCGCGACTCTCGACGCGATCTCCGCCGCGGGCGTGACGATCCTCGCGACCGCCGCCAACGGCGAAGTCGACCTCGACGCCGCCGACGACATCCTGCGCGGACCGGTCGCCTGGCTCTTCGGCAACGAGGCCCATGGCCTCGACCCCGCCGTCGCCGCCCGCGCCGATCACCGCATCCGCATCCCCATCCACGGCCGCGCCGAAAGCCTGAATCTGGCTGCGGCAGCGGCTATCTGCCTCTATGCGAGCGCCCGCGTCCAGCACGCGAGGTAGTTCTCACGCCGGTGCGGTGCGGGCCCGGAGATAGTCGATCTGGGTGTGGCTGAGCTGCTCGGCCTTGCGCATGTGATCGGTGATCACCGCGAGCTCGTCCTCGGTATGGGTGTCGAGTAGCGCCTCCCAGCCCTCGCCGAGGTCGTCCCAGACGGCGGTGACGCGGGCGACGCGCTCGGGCACGGGGGAGACCAGCACTCGGCGGCGATCCTCGGCGTCGGGTTCGCGCATCACATAGCCGTCGCGTTCGAGTCGATCGACCAATCGGGTGGCGGAGCCGGTGGTGAGTCCGGTCAGATCGGCGATCTGTTTGACGGTGAGTGGCTGCGGCTCCGCGGTGAGCAGGCTCAGGCATTGCAGATCGGTGGGGTGGAGGCCCAGATGGTCGGCGACTGCCTGATTGAACAGGACATACGAGGCCATGTATTGCCGTGAGACGCGCGACAACTCCGCGTAGCGGGCACGTCGACTCTGCTCTGTAATCCGGATCACACTCCTTATCAGCTGCGCGACGCAGTTAAAACGGATAGATTGCTGTGTCATACAGTTAATGTGTCACACAGCAAATCATACCGGAGGAAACATCATGCTCACCATCGCCGTGACCGGTGCCACCGGCGCACAGGGCGGCGCCACCGCTCGCGCCCTGCTCGCCCTGGGTCGCCGCGTCCGCGCGCTCACCCGATTTCCCGACAGCCCCGCCGCGGTGGCGTTGCGCGATCTCGGCGCCGAGATCCACTACGCCGACTTCGACGACCGTGGCTCCCTCGGCGTCGCCCTGGCCGGTGTCGACTCCCTTTTCGCCGTAACCACGCCGTTCGGCACCGACACCGCCGCCGAAACCCGCCACGGCGTCACCCTCATCGATGCCGCCGGTGCCGCACATGTCGGCCACATCGTCTTCACCTCCGCCGCGCATGCCGACCGCGCCACCGGAATCCCGCACTACGACAGCAAATTCGCGATCGAAGAGCATCTGCGGGCGAGCGGCGTCCCGTGGACCGTCATCGCGCCCGCCGCCTTCATGGACAACTACGCCACCGGCTGGACCCTCGACGGCCTCCGTGACGGCACCTTCGCCTGGCCGATGCCCGCCGATCGCCCGCTCACGCTGATCTGTGCCGAGGACATCGGCGCCTTCGCCGCGCTCGCCCTCGATCGCCGCGCCGAGTTCGCGGGCCGCCGCATCGACATCGCCGCCGACGAACTCACCCCGGACCGGCTCGCCGCCGCCCTGGCTGTCGCCCTCGGCCGTCCGATCGCGCACCACGAAGTTTCGCTCGACTACGTTCGCGGCCATTCCGAGGATCTGGCCGCCATGTTCGACTACTTCGCCACCGTCGGCCTCGACGTCGATGTCAGCGGCCTGCGTCGTGCGTACCCCGACGTCGCCTGGCATTCGTTCACGGACTGGGCCGATGCGCAGAACTGGTCCGCGCTGCTCGCGCGCTGACCGGCCTCAGCACGAGGGGGTGGTGGCACTGCGCAGGTCGGTGAGGATTTCGGTGGCCCAGGGGAGTGTGATCGCATCGCTGCCCGCGACCTGCATCGCGGTCATGATGGTGAGCAGCATGCCGGTGGCTACGAAGCGGCGCGATTCCAGTGTGTCGGCGCCGGTGAGTTCGCCGATCAGGCGATAGATGCGCCCGAATCGCTCCCGCATGTGGTCGCCGATCGCCGGGTCCGCGCTCGCGGCGGCGCCGTGCAGCAGTACGAGGGGGAGTTCGCGTTCGGCCAGGAAGACATCGAAGCCGTGGCCGAGGGTGCGCAATGCCTCCGAGGTGTCGGCGCCGGGGGCGATCTCGGCGTCACGGAACACCTGCTCGATGCGCGTACACACCTCCAGCAGGCAGGCGATGAACAGCTGCTGCTTGGTTCCGAACAGGCGGATCACATAGGGCTGCGACACTCCCGCCAGTCGGGCGATCTCATCGGTTTTCGTTGCGGCATAGCCGGTTTCGGCAAAGGCATGGATCGCGGCTTCGAGCACCTGGGCGCTGCGCTCGGACGCGGTCATCCGGGTTCTCGTCATGGGCGTCACTGCCTCCTCGTTCGAATGCCTCTTGACATGTTATCAGTCGATGCATAACGATAAGCGAGGAAGTTATCAGTCAATAACAACTAAGGGTTTGGCATGACGCAGACACTCGAATCCGGCGGCGCGCGAGCCGCCGTGACGCCACCGAACTCCGGGGCGAAGAACAAGCCGCTCGGCGCGGTGATCGCCGCCGTCGGCATTCCGATGTTCATGGTCACGCTGGACAATCTCGTCGTGACGAACGCCCTCCCGGTGATCAAAACCGAACTGGGAGCGTCACTGTCGGACCTGCAATGGTTCATCAACGCCTACACGCTGTCCTTCGCCGCGCTGCTGCTGTCGGCGTCGGCCCTGGGCGACAGGATCGGCCGTCGCCGGGTCTTCCTGGCCGGAATCGGCATCTTCGTCGTCGCTTCCGCGGCGTGCGCGCTGGCCACCGAGCCGTGGATGCTCATCGCCGCCCGTGCGGTGCAGGGCGTCGGTGGTGCGGCCGTCATGCCGCTGTCGCTCACCTTGCTGGCCGCCGCGGTACCCGAGAAGATGCGCAGCGCCGCGATCGGGATCTGGGGCGGCATCGCCGGCTTGGGCGTCGCCGTCGGGCCGGTCGTCGGCGGTGCGGTGGTCGACGGCCTGAACTGGCAGTGGATCTTCTGGCTCAACGTCCCGATCGGTCTGCTGGCGCTGCCCTTCGCTGCCCGCATGTTGTCCGAATCACGGGGCGCCGCACGGAAACTCGACTACTTGGGCGTGCTGCTCTCGGCTGGTGGCGTGCTGGCGCTGGTCTGGGGTGTCATCCACGGTGCCGATGACGGCTGGACCGCACCGCAGGTTCTCACCGCGCTGATCGGCGGCGCCGTGCTGCTCGTCGCGTTCGTCGTCTGGGAGACCTATGCCACCGATCCGATGCTCCCGCTACGCATGTTCCGATCCCGCGGCTTGAGCCTGAGCTTCATCGTGTCCTTCGGGTTCTCGTCCGGCGTCTTCGGCTCGATCTTCCTGCTCGCCCAGTTCTTCCAGGTGGTCCAGGGCTACTCACCGCTGGAGTCGGGCATCCGCACGATGCCGTGGACGATGGTCCCGATGGTCGTCGCACCGCTGGCCGGCCTGATCGTCGACCGCGTCGGCGCCCGCACCCTCATCGCGATCGGCCAGCTCTGCCTGGCCGTCTCCCTCGGCTGGATGGCGATGATCACCACCGCCGACGTCCCCTATCTCGCCTTCGTCGCCCCGTTCGTCCTCGGCGGCATCGGCATGGGCCTCACCTTCGCGCCCTCGTCCACCATCGTCATGGCCAGCGCTTCCCCCGCCGACCAGGGCATGGCGTCGGGCATCAGCAGCACCGTTCGCGAAGTTGGCGTCGCCATGGGCATCGCCGTCCTGGCCTCGGTCTTCGCCTCCCACGGCTCCTACACCGACCCCCAGGCCTATGTGGACGGCCTCGTCCCTGCGGTGTGGGTGGGTGCCGCCCTGGTCGCCTGCGCAGCGGTGGTGGCAGCGTTCCTGCCCCGGCACACTCAGCCCGCGCGATAGCCGCTGATCGGTTCCCTGAGCAGGTGGTTGTCGGCGAACGGCACGACAACCACCTGCTCGGCATCGTCATAGATGATGGTGCCCGGTGCGGCGGAGTCCAACCGCTCCCATTCGACGCCGTGCGCGTCGAGGATCGCGAGGTATCCCTCGACCCGCTCGATCATCGACACCGCGCTCGCCTTGAACCACGAGGCGGCACCTGGATGCCGTGCGAGGTCGTACACCCCCGGGTCGACGTCACTCGGATTCGTCAGATTCTCGCTGAACCAATCGTTGCCGCCCCGGCGGAACCGCACCTCCCCGGCACTCAGGTGCCCTGCGGTCCACAGCCCGTTCACCAGGCCGAACACGCCCGGATGTCGACCGTGTCGATTGGGCTGCGCAGCCTGGAATCGAACGTAGGACAGTGCGCTCGCCGACGTGACCCGACGGCCGCTCGGCCCTGTCATCCGACACTGTCCGGGTGCTGGCCCTGCTCGGGCGCCGCCTGCTGTTCGGGCCGGTGCGCGCACAACCCCGCCGCACGCGGGAACGGACGCCGCCCCACGGGCCGAATCCCGAAGCCACACAACGCAAGCCCGCTCCCCGCAGCGGTGAGTCGAGCACGCCGCCCCCGCGCAGACGTCGGATCGCCGGTCTGTTCAGCCATCGAGTCGTCCTGTTCTCGAGTCGAACACGCTGGTGTGTTTGCTCATTTGGACGCGCCCCGATCCCATTCGGTTCCCTCGAATTCGGACTGCTTTCCGATTGCCCTGGGAAACAGCCGATTTCAGGCACAACACCCGACGCCGCGCGCAGCTCCGATATCGCGCGGTACGGAGCGCTCCGTGGGGACCGTGGAGGAATTCGTTGCCAGGTCACCGCGGTGAGCCGGTTGATCACTGGCTCGACCAGGTCGCGGTATCGTTGACCACAGCAGTCCGCACGAATGGAGCGACCGCATGACCCTTCCCGCGATGCATCCTCGGCCAGGCAACCTTCGTGAGGTCGCCGAGGAGATCGAACGCGCGACCGGTCTGCGTGTCGAGATTCTGGGAGGGGCGCTCGTGATGTCACCGACCCCACGTGGAAAACACGCGGGTTCCATCCGCCGACTGCGTCAGCAGTTGGAGGCATCGATGCCGAATGGGCTGGCCGCATATGAGGTCACCTCGATCGCGATGCCCGATGATGACGACGATTACTGCACTCCCGACCTGGTCATCCTCCCTGATACCTGGGACACCGACGATGACTGGCTCGCCGACCCCCTCGATGTCGAACTCGCCGTCGAGGTGATCTCGAAGTCGGAGCGGGCGGCGCAGATCAACGGCAAGAACGGCTGGTACGCCGCGGCGGGCGTGCGCGCCCTGCTCGTCATCGACCCTCGCGTCGGCCGCTGGGCATTGTTCGCCGGTCCCGCCGCAGGCGGCTACGCCGAACTGATCGAAGGCATATACGGCGACCCGATCAGCCTCCTCGATCCCCTGGGGTTGTCCCTCGACACTGCCTGCCTGCCCCGATACGACCAGTAGCCGCGCCACGACCCCTGACCAGATCGGTCAGTCCGCGATTGCGGGATCCCCTACGAGGTCTGTGCGGGTGACGGTCGTGACCGGCGCGTCGGCGTGGATGCCGCCGACACCGACCTCATGGGCACCGGGTGTGAGGTCGGAAAAGCTTGTTCCCAACCGGTTCTCGCGGATACGGGGCGGCATCGATATTGGTTCACCGACGAACGTCGGCGCGAGTTTGCTCGCGAGCCACTGAACTTCCCGCACAGGATGTTCGAGTGGCATCCATGTGGTTCGCGGTCGACGACAACCCGCGCCGGAACCGGGTGCGAGAATTCGCGCGACCCGCGCTGTGGATCCGCGCCCTCCAGTGCGCTGATCGGTCTGTCTCGCGACCCTGCCGACCTGCGCTGATCGCGTCGCGAGTAATCCGGATGAATCGCGTCAACCCCATCCCATAGGATTTACGCAGCACCGATGCGGGATGGCAATGACGCGCCCGCGAACCGATCCCCAGGGGAGAGTCGAGAAGATCGTGGCCGACGACAACAGTGGAGTCGAGCAAAACGCCTCTTTGACCGAGGAGGCACTCGCGGCAGCGGCGGCGGAGGCCGAGAAGGCGTTTGCCGCGGCGGCTGATCTGGATGCGCTGGCGGTCGCCAAGACCGACTTCATCGGCGGTAAGTCGCCGATCGCGCTCGCGCAGCGCGGTCTGGGCAGTGTGCCCAAGGAGGAGAAGGCCGAGGCCGGTAAGCGGGTCAACGTCGCGCGTAAGCGGGTATCGGACGCGTTCGAGGCGCGCCGTGCCGCGCTCTTGGCCGAGCGCGATCAGGCGGTGCTCATCTCCGAGAAGATCGACGTCACGCTGCCAGCCCGTCGTCGGCCCGTGGGCGCCCGGCACCCGATCACCGTGATCTCCGAGCAGATCGCCGACTTCTTCGTCGGCATGGGCTGGGAGGTCGCCGAGGGTCCCGAGGTGGAGACCGAGCACTTCAACTTCGACGCGCTGAACTTCCTGCCCGACCACCCGGCGCGCACCATGCAGGACACCTTCCACATCGCCCCGGAGGGTTCGCGCCAGGTGCTGCGCACGCACACCTCACCGGTGCAGGTGCGGTCCATGCTCGAGCGCGAGGTGCCGATCTATGTCGCGTGCCCCGGTCGCACCTTCCGCACCGACGAGCTCGACGCCACCCACACCCCGGTGTTCTCGCAGGTGGAGGGTTTGGCGATCGACAAGGGCCTGACCATGGCGCACCTGCGCGGTGTCCTCGACGCGTTCGCTCAGGCCATGTTCGGCCCCGAGACCCGTACTCGTATGCGCCCCAACTACTTCCCCTTCACCGAGCCGTCGGCCGAGGTCGACGTGTGGTTCCCGAACAAGAAGGGCGGCGCGGGCTGGATCGAGTGGGGCGGCTGCGGCATGGTCAACCCGAAGGTCCTGATCGCCAGCGGCATCGATCCCGAGGTGTATTCCGGGTTCGCGTTCGGCATGGGCATGGAGCGCACCCTGCAGTTCCAGACCACCATCGCCGACATGCGCGACATCGTCGAGGGTGACGTGCGGTTCACCCTGCCCTTCGGTATCCGGTCTTAGAGAGAGAGCGAAACGTCAAGTGCGAGTAGCACAGTCCTGGCTGACCGAGATCCTGCAGCGCACCACCCCCGAGTGGTCGGTGTCGGCGGAAGAGCTCGACGCGGGCTTCGTCCGGGTGGGTTTGGAAGTCGAAGAGGTCGACAAGCTCGAGCCGATCGGCGGCAGTATCGACAAGCCGCTGGTCGTCGGCCGCGTCGCCGAGATCACCGAACTGACCGAGTTCAAGAAGCCGATCCGCTTCTGCAAGGTCGACGTCGGCAACCCCGAGTTGCAGGAAATCGTCTGTGGCGCGCGCAATTTCGCGGTCGGCGACCTCGTTGTGGTCGTGCTGCCCGGTGGCGTGCTGCCCGGCGGGTTCACGATCTCCTCGCGCAAGACCTACGGGCACACCTCCAACGGCATGATCTGCTCGGTCGCCGAACTCGGCATCGGCAAGGATCACGACGGCATCTTGGTGCTCGAGCCCGGTTCCGCGCAGCCCGGCGACGACGCGAACGTGCTGCTCGGGACCGATGACACGATCATCGAACTCAACATCACCCCCGATCGTGGCTACTGCTTCTCGGTGCGAGGCCTGGCCCGCGAGCTGGCCTGCGGGTTCGACCTCGAATACGCCGACCCCGCCGTGCGCACGCTGCCGGAGGCCGACTCCGAGGCCTGGCCCGTTCGCCTGGACGACGATGCGGACTGCACCCGCTTCGGCGTGCGCCGCGTCACCGGGATCAACCCGAACGCGGTGAGCCCGCTGTGGTTGCAGCGCAGGCTGATGCTGTCGGGCATGCGGCCGATCTCCCCGGCTGTCGACGTCACCAACTACGTGATGCTCGAACTCGGTCAGCCCCTGCACGCCTTCGACGCCGCGAAGCTGCACGGCGGTCTGGTGGTTCGCTCGGCGCACAAGGGCGAGACCCTGCGCACCCTCGACGACACCGAGCGCACCCTCGACGCCGAGGACGTGGTGATCGTCGATGATTCCGGCGTCATCTCCCTCGCCGGTGTCATGGGTGGTGCGAGCACCGAGGTCGGCGCGGAGACCACCGACGTGGTGCTGGAAGCCGCCGTCTGGAATCCGCTGCGGGTGTACCGGACCTCGCGTCGGCACAAGCTCTCCTCGGAGGCGGGCAAGCGCTACGAACGCGTCGTCGATCCCGAGATCAACATCGTCGCGCTCGACCGCGCCGCCACCCTGCTCGCCGACATCACCGGCGGCACCATCGAATCCGCGCTCACCGACATCCGGGTGCCGCTGGAGCCGGTCGCGCCGATCGCGATGGACATCGACCTGCCCGACCGCATCGCCGGCGTCACCTACCCGGCGGGCACCTCCGTGCGCAGGCTGGCCCAGATCGGCGCGGGCGTCGAGATCGAGGTCAACGACGCGGGCAAGACCCAGCTGCTGGTGACCCCGCCGAGCTGGCGCCCCGATCTCTCGCAGCCCGCTGACCTGGTCGAAGAAGTCCTGCGGCTGGAGGGCCTCGAGCAGATCCCGTCCGTGCTGCCGACCGCGCCCGGCGGTCGCGGTCTGACCGCGCAGCAGCAGCGTCGTCGTGCGGTGAGCCGGGCGCTGGCCTTCGCCGGTGCCGTCGAGGTGCCGCCGCCGGCCTTCCTGCCCGGTGGCGTGTTCGAGGTGTGGGGGCTCGACGCCGACGACCCGCGCCGCAACACCACCCGCGTCCTGAACCCCCTCGACAGCGACCGCCCCGAACTGGCGACCACGTTGCTGCCGGGTCTGCTGGAAGTGGCCGCCCGCAACATCTCGCGCGGTGCGCGTGACCTGACGATCTACGGCATCGCCCAGGTGGTGCAGCCCGGCGCGCAGACCCACTCGGTCGAGGCGTTGCCGGTGGACCGTCGTCCCACCGACGAGCAGATCGCCGAGCTCAAAGCGTCGCTGCCCGCTCAGCCGGTGCACGTCGTCGCGGTGCTCAGCGGTAAGCACGATCCGCGCGGGCCGTGGGGCCCCGGCCGTGCGGCCGATGCCGCCGATGCCTTCGCGCTGGTCGACGACATCGCCGACGCGGCGGGTGTGGTCATCGAACGCCGGGCCGCGGCCTACCTCCCGTGGCACCCCGGTCGCTGCGCGGAACTGCTCGTCGACGGTGTGGTCGTCGGCCACGCGGGCGAACTCCACCCCGCCGTCCTGGAGCGCGCCGGTCTGCCGCCGCGCACCTGCGCGCTGGAAGTGGACCTCGACGCCCTGCCGCTGAGTGAATCCCTGCCCGCGCCGACGATCTCGGCGTTCCCGGCAGTCCTGCAGGACGTGTCGATCAGCGTCGAGAAGACCGTCCCGGCCGCGCAGGTCGAAACCGCGCTCCGCACCGGCGGCGGCGACCTGCTCGAGAGCATCGCTCTGTTCGACGTCTACGAAGGCGCCCAAGCAGGCGAGGGCCGCAAATCCCTCACCTACGCCCTGCGCTTCCGGGCCCCCGACCGCACCCTCACCGAAGACGAGGCCAGCGCCGCCCGCGACGCCGCCGTCGCCTCGGCCACCACCGCGGTCGGCGCCGAACTGCGCGGCTGATCCTCACCCGACATCCGAAGGCCGCCCGGTTCCGCCGGGCGGCCTTCGTCGTGAGCGGTTGTCCCTCAGGTTGTTTCACGTCTGACGAACCCGAACCCGAACCCTGCGCTGCGACGCGAGTGCGGCTGCTGTCGCTCACCGGTGGCGCGCCGCCGATCACGACCGGCACGCGCGGTCGGCGCAAGGATCCACCTTCGCGGCACGACGCCGGAATTCGGCGGTGGTGTGCGGGGAGTGGGGGCGAGCGGTTGGGCTCGGACCGGGGGCGGGCTAGGTTGGAGGGTGTGTCGATGATGAAAGGTGCCAACGTCGCGGTGCCTGCTTCCGCGGTCCGCGTCGAATTGGGTTGGCAGTCGGGGCCGGGTGTGCCCGATGCCGACGCGTCCGCGCTGTTGCTCGCCGGGGCGAAGGTGCGCTCCGATGACGACTTCGTGTTCTACAACCAGGCCGTGCATCCCTCGGGCGCGGTGCGGCACGAAGGAAAACAGCAGGGACACATCGTTGTCGACGCGCTCTCGGTGAATCTCGGGCAGGTCGAGCCGCAGATCGAGACGATCGTGCTCGCCGCGTCCGCCGACGGGGGGACCTTCGGTCAGTTCCACGGGCTCTACATCCGGGTGATCGACACCGCGAACGGCGCCGAGGTCGCGCGGTTCGACAGCAGCGGGGCGACCACGGAAACCGCGTTCGTGCTCGGCGAGCTGTACCGCCGCCAGGGTGCGTGGAAGTTCCGCGCGGTCGGCCAGGGTTATGACAGCGGATTGGCCGGGCTCGCTACCGATTTCGGCATCTCCGTCGACGATGCTCCCGCGCCTCCCGCGCCTCCGCAGCCGTTCGGCTCGGGGCAGCCGACTCCGCAACAGTCGTACGCCCCGCCGACACAGCCCTTCATCCCCGCGCCTCAGCCGAACCGGCCCCACACCCCGCCGCCGAGCCCGCCGACCCCGGTGTTCCCGCCGAATCAGCAGCAGTACGCGCCGCCGCCGAACCAGCCCGGCATCCCACCCCAGCGCAACCCCCAGTTCGCTCCGCCCACACCACCTCCGGTCGACCTCGCCAAGGTCTCGCTCACCAAGGAAGCCCCGTCGGTCTCCCTGACGAAACACGGCGCCACCGGCGGCGTCATGCGCGTGAACCTCAATTGGACCTCGATGGCCGCCACCGGCCGCCTCTTCGGGAAACTCCGCGGCAAGAACATCGACCTCGACCTGTGCTGCTTCTTCGAATTGGTCAACGGCGCGATCGGTTCCGTGCGAGCCCTCGACCGCCGCTTCGGCGCCCTCTACGAACCGCCGTTCATCCACCTCGATCAGGACGACCGCACCGGTGCCAGCATCACCGGCGAGAACCTGTCGGTCAATCTCGACTACACCCAGTTCATCCGCCGCATCCTCGTGTTCGCCTCGATCTACGACGGTGCCAGCGATTTCCGCAATGTGCACGCCACCGTCACCCTGCACACGGTGAATTCCGCGCCCATCGAGATGACGCTCGACGGCTGCACCGACAACTCCCGCGACGCGGTGCTGTTCGCGCTGGAGAACGTCGACGGCGAGTTCGTAGTGCGCCGCGAGGGCAGCTTCGTCCGCCCGCCCGCCGGGCAACCGGGCGGCGGTGTCGTGGAGATCGCGCGCCTGTACAACTGGGACTTCGGCTTCCAGGCGGGCCGCGGCAAATGATCCGGCATCCCGCGACGCGCGTGCTCAACGCGCTGGTCTACCACCCCGACAAGCACGTCGCCCAGACCCCGGCGGCGCTCGGCCTGGACTATCGCGATCTGACCATGCGCACCGCTGATGGCGTCGATGTGCACGGCTGGTTCGTGCGGGCCGAGCGCCCCCGCGGTCACATCCTCTACGCGCACGGCAACGCGGGCACCATCGGCGACCGCGTCTCGATCATCGCGCTGCTGGTCGACGCCGGCTTCGACGTGCTCGCCTTCGACTACCGAGGCTTCGGCCACAGCACGGGCACCCCGAGCGAACAGGGCACCTACCTCGACGCCAGAGCTGCCCGCCAAGCCCTGCTCGAGCAACCCGAAGTCGATCCCGATCGGGTCTACTACCTGGGCAAATCTCTCGGTGGCGGGGTACTGCTCGAACTTGCGGGCGAATATCCGCCCGCGGGCATGATCCTCATGTCGACGTTCAGCGGCATGCGCGCCGCCGCGCGTTCGGTCTACCCGTTCCTGCCCGCGCCGCTGATCCCGAACGCGTATCCGAGCCTGCGGCACATCGCGAACCTGCGCGTCCCGGTCCTGATGATGCACGGTGACCGCGACGAACTCCTCCCGCTGCGCCACGCCGAACGCCTGTACGCGGCGGCGCGGGAACCGAAACAGCTGATCGTGGTGCCCGGCGCGGGTCACAACGATGTGATCGACACGCTCGGCGCCCAGTGGCCGAAGATCATCGCCGACTGGGCGGCTCGATAACGCCGCAGCCCGGTCGTCGTCGAGGGTCGCTGATTCTGCGTAGCCTGGCGGTATGAGCGAAACGAGCGAACTCCTCGGCCGCCTGGCTGCGCTGCCCGACGACGAGCTGGTGTCGGTGCTGCGCGCCGCGGTCGCCGGACGCCCCGGGCTCGGCGCGGTCGCCGCCGCGCTGGCCCAGGCTGAGATCGGTCATGCCGAAACCGGATCGCCTGTGACTCTGGACACGAACGTCATCGACGCGGATGTGGTGCCCGTCGCATCCGGGCAGGTCGGAGGCGCGATGCCGGTACCGCCGGTACCGTCCGGGCTACCGGTGACCGGCGCACCCACCGCCACCGGCGGATATTCCACTTCCGGAGTGCCGACATTCGACTCGGTTCGGGATAAGGTCGAGCAGCGTTTCGGCACCGCGCAGGGAATGGACGAGCTCGACCGGCAGACTCCCGCGGGTCGCAGCGTCGACGAGCAATGGGAGGCGCGGGAGAAGGCCGCGCGTGAGCGGCTGGATCAGATCCGGAAATCGGTGCAGGGCAACGATTCCGGCGAGAAGTAGCCACGCGTCCTCCCTTCCGGTAACGACGTGATGGGTGGATACACAGATGACGCAGGCGCGCCAGATCGCCGACCGACTGCTCGATGCGCAGGTGGAATTCCTGCTCGCCGAGGTGACCGGTGAACGGTTCGCCGAGGTGATCGCCCGCGATGTGGCCGCCGTGCTGGCCGTCGGCGAGTCGATCAGGTTCGGTGACGTGGTTTCCCTGGAACAGGGCGAGCAGACGGTGGCCACCGTGTTCGACCGCATCGGCGGCAGCCCCGTGATCGCCGATACCGTCGGTATCTTCTCCGACGCCATCTACGACCACATCGCCTCGAACACCGAATACACCCTCGGCGACGTGGTCGACCGCGAACCGGTGGAAGCGTTGCTGGAGAAGATCTTCGGCATGCACCAGGCCCAGGAGCGGATCCTGGACCGGCTCACCGAGAGCCCGCTCGTCGCCACGGTGGCCTCGCGCTTCGTCGACAAGCTGATCGGCGATTTCATGCAGGCCAATCGCGAGCGCGCCGAGAAGATTCCGGGCGTCTCCTCGCTGATGTCGCTGGGTCAGTCCGCTGCCAACCGGGCCAAGAAGGTCGCCGCCGACAGCACCTTCGTCGGTGACCTCGCGGGCAAGGGCGCGCTGTTCGCGCTCAAGCGCACCAACAACGCCATCCGCGACATGCTGCGCGACGCGCCCGTGCACTCGGCGGCGATGGAATTCTGGGACCTGCACGCCGACGAACCCGTCGCGGGCCTGCGCGAATACCTCACCCAGAAGGACCTCAACGAGCTGGTCCAGATCTGCTACGAGATCGCGGTGACGACCAGGGAGAAGGAGTACTTCGGCCTGCTCGTGCGCGAGTGCGTCGAGGTGTTCTACGCCAGGTACAGCGACCACACGCTCTCGGCGATGCTGCCCGAACTCGGTCTCGATGCCGACGACATCAGTACCGAGATCCTGCGCTACGGGCCGGCTGTCATCGAGGCGGCCAAGCGCAACGGTGTGTTGGCCGGGCTGATCCGGGAGCGGCTCGAGCCGTTCTTCTACTCCGATCAGGTGCTGGGAATTCTCGGCGGCGAGTAATTCTCTCGAATACCGTTCGGTAACGCGAATTGATCGATACGACTTTGCTTCTCGATTTGCGTGACATCGCCGCAACCGGTAGTGATGTCGAGCATTCGAATTGCCGCTTCTGATCGGTCGCATCAAATGTGCTGTGTGTCACGCTCTCTGGTGACCTGTATGTATCCGGCAGTGAACCGGCCGACCAACTCGCCGCCGGTGCGGCTGTGAGCATTCGGCTACACAAAGCCCGCTGGATTTCCGGCATGTTTAGATCAGTGCACGAATTGCTGCTTTACACCGTTCCGCATTGACCGCGCACTGCGCGGAGTGCAAGTTTGCACCTGACTTTCCGTGAGCCACCGTGACCGACGTTGCGGTGGCATTGCCAAGGAGTAGGTGTGCGTGCACGTTCCCGGCCGAACCCGACCGGAACCCGATCGGATGGCGGCGCTCGAGGGCAGCGGGCCGGCGCCGGGCTGATCCGGCCGCGCACCATCTCCGGACAGCTCGCCCGGATCCTGGTGGTGTCGCTGGTACTGGTGCTCGCACTGCTCGGGCTGACCATGTCGACACAGGTCAGCGCCTACCGCCGCAGCGGGGAGACCGTGGACTCGGTGGCGGTCGCGCTGGCCGCGCAGGACCTCGTGCAGCAGGCGCAGCGCGAACGCGGTCTGAGCAACGGTCTGCTCGGCGGTGATCAGCGCCTGCGCCAACCCGTCACCGACCAGCGCACGGGTACCGACGCCGCCCTGCATGCCCTGGTGAACGCCGTCGTGGGGAACCCGCCCGGTGCGGGGGAGGTGCGCTCGGCGCTGGGTCATCTGGCGGGTCTGCCCGCGATCCGCTCTCAGGTCGACAATCGCAATGTCACCCGGCAGGCGGCGTTCCAGTTCTACACCGACGGCATCGACGCGCTGAACCGCCTCTCGCTCGGTCTCGACCAGGCGCGTGACCCGGCCGTCCGGCACGGCCTGCAAGCGCTCTACGCGCTCGGTGACGCGAAGGAATTCGCGGCTCGTGAACGCGGTTTCCTCAACGGCGTTTTCGCCGCGGGGGAATTCGCGCCGGGGGAGTACGTGCAGTTCCTCGACATCCGCGCTGCCCGCAATGCCGCGCTCACCGCCTTCGGCCACGACGCGACGCCCGCCCAGCAGGCACGTCTGGACGCGGTGCTGGCAAGCGAGAACGCCACGCGGGCAACCGAATCGGAGAACGTCGCGATCGCCTCGACGCTGGGACCGCTGGTTCAGCCGGTCGACCCGGCCGTGTGGTGGACGCAGATGACCGCGGTCATCGACGAGCAACGCAGGGTCCAGCAGGTCATCGGCGACGACGTCGGCGCGCGGGCCGAGACACTGCGCCGCGACGCCGCGCTGATGCTGGCCGCCTTCGCCTTGGCCGCGCTGTTGGCGATCGCCGCCGAGTTCGCGCTCGTCTTCGCCAGCATCAGGGCCATCGTCCGCCCCTTGGCCCAGCTGGCGACCGAAGCCGACGACGTCGCCTCCACCCGGCTACCCGAGGTGATCGCGGCCTGGCACAGTGCCGCCGACGCCCAACCCGATCCGCCCGCCTCCGTGCGCACGCCTCCCGGCGCGAGCGTGGAGATCGCCGCTGTCGCGGGTGCGTTGGATCGCGTGCAGACCACCGCGTTCGACCTCGCCTCCGAGCAGGCGCTGGTGCGTCGCAACACTACCGAATCGATGGCGAATCTGGCCCGCCGCAATCAGAACCTGGTGCGCCGTCAGCTGGGATTGATCAGCGAGTTCGAACGCGAGGAGCTCGACCCGAAGGCACTGTCGAACCTGTTCGAACTCGACCACCTGGCCACCCGCATGCGGCGCAACGCCGAAAGTCTGCTGGTGCTGGTCGGCGAGGCGAGTCCGCGTCGATGGGCCGAGCCGATCGCGCTCACCGACGTGATCCGGGCCGGGCTGTCCGAGGTCGACGATTACCGGCGGGTGGTGCTGCGCCGGATCGACGACATCGCGGTGACCGGCGCCGTCGTCAGCGAACTGGCGCACATCCTGGCCGAACTCATCGAGAACGGGCTGGCCTTCTCGCCGCCCGATCTCGAGGTCGAGGTGTACGGCCGCAAGGTCGCGGGCGGCTACCTGCTCGCCGTCGTCGATCACGGCGTCGGCATGCCCGCCGAGCAACTCGCCGAAGCCAATGCCCGGCTGCGCGGCGAGCAGGACTTCATCGTGGCCTCCACCCGCTACCTGGGCCACTACGTGGTCGGTCGGCTGGCGGGGCGCCTCGGCATTGACGTGGAACTGAACACGTCACCGGTCAGCGGCATTGTCGCCCGCCTGCTCCTCCCGCCGTCGCTGCTCGCCGACGGAAAAGCCGGGCAGGCAGCGGATCCGCGAGAGGGCGCCGCCCGCGGCCCCGCGAGTCAGGATCTGGCCGAACCCGCAACCCTGGAGCGCACGGACACCTCCGTCGCCGTGGGTCACGCGGTGGCACCTGCGGGCGCTGGGGCCACGATCGGTTCGGCGACATCGGGACACCACGTGACCCCGGCCGGCGTGCCAGGTGCGGACCGCAGCGATGATCGACCGGTCGGCTTCCTCGGCGAGACGTCGCACGCCATCCGCGGTGGCTCGGCGTCGCCGACCGGCACCAACGGGCGGTCGCGGCACAGCCGGAATCCGGAATCGGGAGCCGGCAACAGCACCAACGGCAGTGGTCCGGCCGCGGCGAACCATTCGTCCACCGGCTCCGTCTACGCGCAGTTCCTCAGCAGTTCCACCGATTCCGCGCGTCCGCGCAACGGTGCGGCCCCCAACGGGGCGTCGGCTGAGGACCACTACGGCGTGGTAGCCCCGGAACGCTCGGAGGGGCAGGCCCGAGGACACACCAGCTCGCCGGTACCGCCATCGCGTGAACTGCCCGCCGTGGAGTCCATCGGCGCACCCGCCGTCGAACGCACCCGCAACGGCCTGGTCAAACGCAGCAAGCGCGCCAAGATCACCGGTGCGCCCGAGCGGCCCCGCCGCGATCCGGCCGCAGGCCAGGCCCGGCCCCCGGTTGTCGAACGGACCCCCGACCAGACCCGCAGCATGCTCTCCTCGTTCCGCACCGGCCACGAACGCGGCGGCGAGACCGAATCCCCTTCCGCTCCACTCGATCCCACCCGCTGACCGATCGGACAAGACCCCAGGAGACCCGGTGACCACCCACCTACCGACCGCCGATCCACACACCTTCAACTGGTTGCTCGGCAACTTCGTCCGCAATACCGACGGCGTGCGTGACACCGTCGCCGTCTCCTCCGACGGGCTGCTGATCGCGATGTCGGACGGACTCGACCGCACCGGCGCCGACCGGCTCGCCGCGATGGTGTCGGGCCTGTCCAGCCTCGCCCGGAGCGCCTCGCGCAGTTACGATTTCGACGGCCTCAAACTGATCATGATCGAGATGAAGCGCGGCTTCCTGCTGGTGTCGGCGCTGGGCGACGGCAGCTGCCTCGGCGTGATCGCCGACGGCGGTTGCGATGTCGGTCTGGTCGGCTACGAGATGGCGATCCTCGCCGAACGCGCCGGATCACTGCTGGACCCGCTGCTGATCAGCGAATTGCGAGAGTCGTTGCGCAGATGAGAGATTTCGATCTCCCGCGGCTGCCGGACCCGCGCATGATCCCGATGAACCAGCCGGCGGGGTGGCGTGGTCTCGTCCCGTCGGTGCCGGTGACCCCCACCGACCACGACGATGTCGACGACCGCTTCGTTCGCCCGTTCGTGGTCACCGCGGGCCGCACCGTCCCGGTGCTGGACGGCCTGCGCATCGAAACCCTCGTCCAGGCACCGCCGTCCGCACTGTCGGCGCCGCTGCGGTTCGAAGAACGCACCGTGGTGCAGCTGTGTCTGACGCCGCACTCCATCGCCGAAATCGGTGCCGCCCTGCGGGTTCCGGTCGGCATCGCCAAGGTGATCGTCAGCGATCTGGCGGCGGCGGGGCATGTGACCGTCCGTGACGCGCCGGAACTGTCGACCGCCGCCATCGAGAGGATCCGCGACCTTGTCCGCGCACTTTGAGGCACCAGCCATGCCGTCGTCGGTGAAGATCGTGATCAGCGGCGGCTTCGGCGTCGGTAAGACCACCTTCATCGGCGCCATCTCCGAAATCGAGCCACTGGTCACCGAAGCGTCGATGACCGAGGTCTCCATCGGTGTCGACGACCCCGGTCGCCGCGCCGAAAAGACCGCGACCACAGTGGCTTTGGACTTCGGCCGGATCACCCTCGACCGGTCGCTGATCCTCTACCTCTTCGGCACTCCCGGCCAGGATCGGTTCGTGTTCCTCTGGGACGACCTGGTCGACGGCGCCCTCGGCGCGGTGATCGTCGTCGACACCGGCCGGGTCGAAGACTGCTACCCGGTCCTGGACTACTTCGAAGAACACCACACGCCCTTCGTCGTGGTGGTGAACCGCTTCGCCGACGCGACCCGCTTCGATCTCGGTGAAGTCCGTGAAGCGCTCGGCCTCGACGACTGGATCCCGGTGCTGGACTGCGATGCCCGCGACCGCGACTCCGTGCGCGATGTCCTGGTCGCGCTGCTCGAGCAGGTCCTGCTGCACCGCGTCCAACCCCGACAGCGGGAGGTGAGCTGAGCCCACCTCCCGTCGCACCGGTCAGCGTCGATGCAGTGTGAGGTCCGACAGGGCCAGGTGGAACCGCGTGTCGGTGACATCGATCGAGGTGTCGGTGAATCGCTTGGCGCCCAGCGTGTTCCGCAGGAAGTCGCGCACGGTGCTCGGCTGCGCGTCTACCGAGGCGAGAAGTTCCCGCGGCACTTCGATGGTCCCGTCGAAGAACCGCGGCTGCGCGGTGATTCCGGGCTGCTGCGGTGTCTGCCGCAAGCCGTCGACGGTGTGCAGCACGACGTCAAGCCCGCTCCCGTCACCGAATTCGATCCGCAGCGGTGTGGGGGAGACGGCCGGATCGAAGGACTGGATGCGTGCGGTCCATCCCTGGGCCGAAACGCCCTGGTAGTCGTACTCGGACACAGGACCGAGCGTCTCGTGAGCGCGGTGCACCGGCGAGTTCTCCAGTGCCGCACCGGAAAGCGGCTGATCGGTGACGACGAAGGTCCACGACGCGTCGGTGAGCATCTTGCGCCAGAACCCGGTCCGGCCACCGTCGCGCCCTTCGACGCGCAGCTCTCGCGCCGCCGAGCCGGGCCCGGTCCGGTGGACGGAGATGCGGTCGGTGATCTCACCGGGCACCTTCGGCTGCGCGACCCAGTCCGGTGCGGGCAGCTGGATGGCGGCGTAGCGAGGATCGATGCGCTCCGACAGCATGTCCGGCGCTTCGGGTAGGCCGCGCTGGTCCTCGTAGGAGTAGCGGAAGAAGACCTTGTCCGCGCCGGAGATGTCGAAATCGTAGAGGCGCGTGTAGAAGTCGCCGTACCGGTTGACGACCAGCGAGGTCGACGCGCTGGTGGACAACGCGACAGCCTGGAACCGCCCACCGAGCGGAGTGCTCATCTCGTAGCTGTGGTCCACCGGCAGCCACGGGTCGACGTACTGGATCCGCTGACCGCCGTGGGTCAGCGCGAAGACGTGCGACACCTTCGCCCCGCCGACGGGGTGTTCGTTGCCCGCGGTATCTGTCCACACGTGATCCTCGGTGGGCGACAACACCGACCACGACCAGGCCGGCGCGCCCGGCGGCAGCGTGTTGCCGGGCCCGGTCCACAGCGGGGCGCCGTAGCGGCTGCTCCAGTTCCAGTCCGCGGGAGCGCTGAGTGCGTGATCCATCGTGACGAACCGGCCGTCGCGGTCGATCATCATCACTTCGTCGTCGTCGGCCGAGACACCGGCGATCGTGCCCGCCAGGCAGCCCGGCAGCGCGATCATGCGCCAACCACCCGGCGCGGCAGCCGGTTTCACGTACACCTGACCGTCGCGGGTGGCGAAGGTCCAGCGGCGGTTGAACGACTCGGTGGTGGTGCGGAAATACACCTGCTCGGGCAGCGCGACCGTTGCCGGGGCGAACGCCGCCAGTCCGGCGTCGGATGCGTCGACGCTCACCTCCGGGGTGCCGACCGTACCCACCGGCAGACACCCCGGATCGGCGATGGCCGCCGATTGTGTTGTCACTCCGGCGAATACCAGTCCGGCTGCCGCGATCAGCGCTGTACGCCGGACGGCGTGCCCGCGCCTCACAGCCATCCCGCCGCACCGAAACCGATCAGGGCGATCGCGTCGATCCCGAAGATCGTGCCGACCACCAGCGCCTTGCTCCGCACGCTCGGTAGATCGTGCACGAAGAAGCAGGCCGCGAAGAACGGCACGTACCCGATGATCCAGATCAGGAACGGGAAGCTCGGCTGCCACCACGACCAATCCCAGGTCAGCACGCCGGCCTTGTTGAGCAGTATCTCGACACCCACCGCCGCGATCGAGTTGGCCGCGATCAGCACAGGCCGGTTCGGCAGCCCGAAGATCCGGGTTTCCTTCGGCGGCAGCATCTTCGCCGCCGCGATGCCCATGATCGCGAACATGAAGCAGATCTCGATGTTCAGCCCGATCAGGATCTGGTAGGCCGTCGGTCCGCTCGCCGCCCAGACCGGCGCCCGCTCGGTGAAGTGGAAGACCAGCGCGTTCCAGATCTCGTTGAACCAGTCCATGCCCCAGAGTGCGAGCCCGGCGAACAGTACATTCCAGTTACGCCGCTCGACTTCGACCGCGTAGATGTAGATGACCACCAGTAACAGCGGAATGACATACCACTTGAACTGGCTCGCATCGCGAAGAATCTCCAGCGCGGCCCGCGCGTTGTCGGTCAACGGGGCACCTCCTGCTCATGATCGACGAACTCGGCGAGTATGATACAAATCAACATCGAACGTCAATGTGTATCGCCGAGTTCGCCGATTCGTCGAGTCAGCGGCTCCCGAGCGGCATGCCGAACAGGGACGCGAACTTCGCGGCGAGCGAGTCTCCGAGGAAGTCCAGGGCGCCGGGGGTCGCGGCCATGGTGCCCGCGTCGGAGGTGGTGCAGCCGGCAGTGGCCGGGACGCCGTCGAGGCGGTCGCGCAGCCAGATCAGCGCGGCCGGACCGCCGACCACCTCCGCGACGATGTGTTCGCTGGCGTGGTCGCGGGTGTAGGTCAGCGACGTGTTCGGATCGCGGCAGTAGGTGTCGACCAAGGTGTCGGTGGCGGCCAGCGGCAGGATCTCGTCCCACGCGGAATGCCAGACGAACAGCGGCATGCCGGGGACGGACTTGCCCATGCGGGTGTCGTCGAGCATCGCCGCGACCGGCGGATCGTCGAGGGGATTACCGTCGGAACCGATCATGCCGGTGAGATTCAGAAACGGCAGCAGCGCCGACTGATACTGCACGCACAGCGGCGATTTGATCGCGAACAGGGCCTTGCCGAGCGGATCGAGCCGCTGATCGAGGTAGGCGGCGAAATCGGGATATTCGCGGGTGAGTCCCAGCACGGCGGCGAACACCAGACCCGAGGTCGCCTGGTTGTTCGCCATGCTCAAGGCGGCGCCGAGATCGGCCCCGACCCCGCCCTCTGCCGCGCCCACGATGTTCAGTTCGGGCGCGTAGCTGCTGTGCAGTTCGGCGGCGTGACCGGTCGCGATGGAACCGCCGGAGTAGCCGTAGAGGCCCACCGGTGCGGTCGGTCCCGCCTCGAGCGGGGCGAAGTTGGTCGCGGCGCGAATGCCGTCGAGGGTGATCCGGCCCGCCAGCGGTCCGGCCGCGTAGGCCGAATCTGGGCCCTGATGGTCCGGAACGACCACGGCCCAGCCCTGTGACAGCGCTGCCTGCGCGAACAGGAACTCGGCGGGCACCACGATCTGGCCCGCTACCGCGGCCGCCGAGAGATGTTGCAGCGCATAGGAGGGTGCGCAGTAGCCCGCGGTCGAGTCCTCGGCCAGCTGCACCGACAGCAGCTTGCGCGGGTTCGGCGCCTGCCCACGCGGCTTGATGAGGGTGGCGACCGCGGGGATCGCCTCGTCACGGCTGTTGTTGGAGCGATACGACACCTGCCATGCGTCGACATCGATCGGCAGCAGACCGAAATCGGCGATCCGTACCTGCCGGACCGCGATGATCGCACCCGGCGCGGTCGCCGCCACCACGTCCGCGGGCGGTAGGTAGAAGCCCGGATCCCATTCGGGCGGTAGTGGAATCACCGGCGGGGGCGCCGCAGGCGGCTCGGCCGCGACCGGCCCGGCGGTCATCACCGTTGCCGCCGCGAGCACACCGGTGGCAAGGGCAAGCCATCGCTGAACGAAGGGAGATCTCATCGCGCACAGTCCTCACATGAATTGAGACGCCTTCGTCTCAATAGCGGCAACTATGACATGGGTGTGGCGCAGATCGCAATCACACGCCGGGGGGCGTCGCTGAGATCAGGCTGTTCAGGATGGTGGAGAACACGTCGACCAGTTCGTCGACGGGTGGTCTCGGGTCGTCCAGGCTCCACTGGTGCACGGCGCCGTTCACCGCCCCGATGAACGCCGCCATCGGCACCCGCCAGCCGCCGGGCGGCATCCGCACCCCGTCGCGACCGGCCGCGATTGCGGTGACCACCTCGCCCCACCGATCCCTGACCTGCGCCCGATACGCCTCGATCTCGGGGCTCACCCCGACGATGTCGACGAAAGCGACTTTGGCGCATCGGATGTCGTCGGTGATCGCCGTCGTGTACGCCCGCACGGCCGCGTCGATCAGCGTGCGCAGTTCGTCGGAGTCCGCCGCTGCCAGCGCGGCGGCCACCGCCGCCCCGGCCTTGTCCTGCACGGAGTCGTACACCGCGACGAGCAGTTCCTCGCGCCCGGCGAACTGTTCGTAGAACTGCCGACGCGAGAGCCCCGCGGCCGCGCACACATCGGTCAGCGAACTGTTGGCGTACGACTTCTCCGCGAACACAGTGAGTCCCGCGTCGATGAACAGCGCCCGGCGCTCGACCTGTCGTTCGGCGACCGAGGTGCCGGTGTAGTTGTGTCGAGTCCGCCCAGAGGTCACCCCATGACCCTACTGTTCAGGATTCGGTCGAGGCGCCGGCGTCGACGGGGCCGATCGGGACCACCAGCGGAGTGCCGGTGACCGGGTCGTCGATCACCTTGGCGCGCAGTCCGAACACCTGCGCCACCACGTCCTCGGTGAGCACTTCGGCGGGCGTACCCGCGGCAACCACCCGGCCCGCGCGCATCGCGACCAGTCGATGCGCGTACCGCGCGGCGAGATTCAAGTCGTGCAGCACCATCACCACCGTCCGGCCCGCGTCGGCGTGCAGGCGCCGGACCAGGTCGAGAACCTCGATCTGGTGGGCGAGGTCGAGGAAGGTGGTGGGTTCGTCGAGCAGGAGCAGGTCGGTGTTCTGGGCCAGCGCCATCGAGATCCACGCGCGCTGGCGTTGGCCGCCGGACAACTCGTCGAGGGAGCGATCGGCGAACTCGACCATGTCGGTCCAGGTCAGCGCCTCGGTGATGGCGGCTTCGTCGTCGTCGGACCACTGGCGGTACCAGCGCTGGTGCGGGTGCCTGCCGCGGGCGACCAGGTCGGTGACGGTGAGACCCTCCGGAGCCAGCGGGGATTGGGGCAGGATGCCCAGCACGCGTGCCACTTCCTTGGTCGACATGCGGTCGATCCGTTTGCCGTCCAGGTGGACATGACCACCGGCGGGCCGCAGGAGCCGGGCCATCGCGCGCAACAGGGTGGATTTGCCGCACCCGTTGGGCCCGATCACCGCGGTGACGGTGCCACCGGTGATGTCCAGATCCAGACCGTCCACGACGGTTGTCGGCCCGTAGCCGAGGGTCAGCTCGCTGGCCTGCAGCCGAACGGTCATCACACGCCCGCTTTCCCGACGCGATTGCGCCGCATCAACAGATAGATCAGATAGGGCGCGCCGAGGACAGCGGTGATCACCCCGACGGGCAGTTCGCCGGCGGGCAGCAGAGTGCGCGCGACCAGATCGGCGGCGACCGTGAAGGCCGCGCCGAGCACCACCGAGGTGAGCAGCGGTGGTTGTGCCGAACCGGTGAGACGCAGTGCTACCTGCGGCACTGCGAGCGCGATGAAGATGATGGCGCCCGCCGAGGCGGTGGCGACTCCGGCGAGCAACACGGCCAGCACCAGGAGCGTCAGCCGGGCGGCGTTGAGCCGCACGCCGAGTGAGCGGGCGGTGTCGTCGCCGAAATGCAGCGCGCCGAGCAGATGGGTGCCCCCGAGGACGACCGGCACCAGGACAGCCAGGGCGATCGCCACCGGTGTCACCTGGATCCAGCTGCTGCCGTTGAGGCTGCCGGTCAGCCAGGTCACCGCCCGCGTCGCGATGTCCACGTCGCCGACGCTGAGGAGCCAGAAGGTCACGCTGGACAGCAGCGAACCGGCGCCGAGACCGACGAGCACGAGCCGATAGCCCTCGATACCGCCGCGCCAGGCCAGGAGGAAAACGCCGAGCGCGGCGAGCAGGCCGCCGAGCATGGACGCGACCGGCACCCCGATCTCGGCGGCGGCACCGCTGATCTGGCCACGGCTGCCCGACAGCGCGATCACCGCGACCGCGGCCACGCTCGAGCCCGCCGTGACGCCGAGAATATCGGGACTGGACAACGGGTTTCGGGCAATGCCCTGCGTGATCGCGCCGGACAGCGCCAGTGCCGCGCCGACCAGCGCCCCGGTGAGAATCCGCGGCAGCCGCAGATCCCACACCACATAGGCCAGGCCGTCGTCGCCGCCACCGCCGAGCACCGCGAGCACGTCCCACGGCGTGACCGGACCGCCGTCGGGCATCGTGTAGGTGCCCAGCGCCAGCGCGACGCAACTCGCGGCGCCGAGAATCGCGAGCCCCACGACCAGGACCGCCGTCGTGCGCAGTCGCAGTTGCCAGGACACCGGTCCCAGCCGGACCGCCCGGACGGTACTCATATGCTCACCAGCTTTCGGCGGCGGACCAACACGATGAAGAACGGGACGCCGACGAAGGCCAGCATGATGCCCGCCGGAAGTTCGCCCTTGTCCAGCACCAGCCGCCCCGCGATGTCGGCGACCAGCACCATGACCACGCCGAGCAACCCGGCGACCGGGACCAGCCAGCGGTAGTCGGGCCCGGTGATACCGCGGGCCAGGTGCGGGACGACGAGCCCGACGAAGCCGAGTGGTCCCGCGATCGCCACGACCGCGCCGGTGAGCAGCACGATCGAGCCGATACCGACGGCGCGTGCCAGGGAAACGCGATGGCCCAGCGCACGGGCGGTGTCCTCGCCGAGGCTGAGCGCGTTGAGCGCGGAGGTGTTGGCCAGCGCGAGGACGATCCCGACCAGGATGAACGGGGTGGCCTTACCGAGGAGGTCCAGGTTGGATCCGACCAGCGAACCGGCCTTCCAGAAGCGGTAGATGTCGGTGACGTCGGTGTCGAACAGCACCACCGCCGAGATCAGGCCCTGCAACAGGTAGCTCACGGCGGCGCCTGCCAGCGCGAGGGTCACCGGGGTCGGTCCGCCGCGGCCCGTCGCGCCGATGACGAACACGGTGATGGTGGCGATCAGCGCGCCGGCGAAGCCGAACCACACGTAGCCGAACAGGCTGGAGATGCCGCCGATCATCACCGCCAGGACGATGCCGAGCGCCGCGCCCTGGGTGATGCCGAGCAGCGCGGGGTCGGCGAGAGGGTTTCTGGTGTGACCCTGGATGACCGCGCCCGCGATGCCGAGCGCGAGACCGGCGAGGACCCCCAGCAGCGTGCGTGGCAGGCGCAGACCGTTGACGATGGCGCCGGTCTCGGTGTCGGTCGTGCCGCCGAGTGCGTGCAGAACATCAAGGGGAGCAATGAATTTGGAACCGATGGCCAAACTGAGCAGGACGGTCGCGAACACCGCGGCCAAGAGTCCGGCGATGAGTAGCAACCGGCGAGACCGTGTGTTGGCGAACACGACTCCGGGCGGCGATGCGGGCACTGTCCCTCTTCATAGTTGGTAATTAGGTAAGGCTTCGCTAGGTTAGCAACCCTAAAGAACTCTGAACCACTCGGGAGACCTCGATGAACACCCCACTGAGCCGTCGGCTCGCCGCCGCCGCGGCAGTCGCCGCCGCCGTACTGAGCCTGTCCGCGTGTGGCCAGGACCGGTCGGCCACCGGCGCCGCGAGCAGCGATTGCGATACCGCGAGCAACCTCGACGGCGGCGCGTACCCGCGCACCATCGAGGCCGGGGCGGTCAAGGACAAGGCAGGCACGAATGTCGGCACGGTCGTCGACCCGGCGACCATCACCACCCGACCGGTTCGGGTCGCGGCGCTGGATCAGACGTTCGTCGACGCCGCCCTGGTGCTGAACACCGAAGTCGTCGCGTACACGACCTACCAGTCCATGGGCGAGAAGCTGCCCGCGTTCCTCGGCGCGGCCGCCCAGACCTGCGGCGGGCGAGCGGTGAACATCGGCAATCTGCAGACCCCCGATATCGAGAAACTGGCCGGCGCCCGGCCGGATCTGATCGTGTCGGCGAAGGTGCGTCACGAGAAGCAGTACGAGCAGTTCAAGGGCATCAAGCTCGGTTCGGGCACCGTGCCGGTCGTGTTCAGCCAGACCACCGGCGCCACCTGGAAGGAGAACCTGCTGCTGCTCGCCAAGGCGGTCGACAAGCAGAACCTGGCGCAGGCCAAGCTGGCGGCGTACCAGGACCGTGCCACCAAGATCGGGGCGGCGATCAAGGCGAAGAACGGCGGCAACGCGCCGACCGTGTCGCTACTGCGCTTCCTGCCCAAGGAAGACCGGCTGATGCAGCGGGTCAGTTTTGTCGGCGACATCTTCGCCGACGCCGGTCTGAACCAGCTCGACAAGTCCGACGACCCCAAGAACGACTTCTCGATCACCCTCAGCCCTGAGCGGCTTCTCGACGCCGACGCCGACTACGTCTTCCTCACCAGCAACGGCGAGGACGCCGCCGCACAGCGCAAGGCGGCCGCCGAGGCCAACCCGCTGTGGAACCAGCTGCGCGGCAAGGTCACCCCGGTCGACGACCTGGTCTGGCTGACCTCGGTCGGCCTCACCGGCGCCCACGCGGTCCTCGACGACATCGCCAAGACCTTCGAGGTCGACCCGGCCAAGTAGGTCGAACCCGCCGTGTTCGCCCACCCCTACACTCGGCGGGGTGGGCGAACAGAAGCAACGGATGCTGGCCGGGGAGCTGTACAAGGACAACGATCCGGAACTGGTGGCCGAACGGCAACGGGCACAACGGTTGTGCGACGAGTTCAATCGCACCGGGCCCGACGAGACCGGGCGGCGCACCGAGTTGCTGGGTGATCTCCTCGGCAAGCTGGGGGAGGGTTCGTGGATCATGCCGCGGTTCCAGTGTGACTACGGATACCTGGTCGAGATCGGGGCGAACAGCTTCCTCAACTACGACGCGATCCTGCTCGACTGCGCGCCGATCACCATCGGCGACGACTGTTCGATCGGGCCGCGCTGTCAGCTGCTCACCGCGCTGCATCCGATGCAGGATCACGAAAAGCGCAGGCAGCGCTGGGAATCGGCGGCGCCGATCCGGATCGGGAACAATGCCTGGTTCGGTGGCGGGGTGATCGTGTGCCCGGGTGTGACCATCGGCGACGACGTGGTGGTCGGCGCGGGCGCCGTGGTGACCCGCGATCTGCCCGACCGGGTGTTCGCGGCGGGCAATCCGGCGCGGGTGATCCGGCAACTCTAGGTTCGCTGGCTACGCTGGAACGCAGGCGCCTGCGCACCGCTGACGCCCGACCGAAGGAGACCGGATGCGCCACGGCGAAGATCTCTCCCTCACCCACGTCATGCTGCTCGTGGGCGACCAAGACCAGGCCCTCACCTTCTATCGGGACCTGATCGGCCTGCAGGTCCGCACCGACATGCCGTTCGGCGACAACACGCGCTGGCTGACGGTCGGCCCGGTCGACCAGAAGAACCTGGAATTCGTGCTCGAGGTCCCGGAGATGGCCCCCGACCCCGCCTACCGGGCGGCCGCGCTCGCGCGCATCGACAGCGGCGCCCAGTCCACCGTCATCTTCGCCACCGACGACATCGACGCCACCTTCACCCGTATCCGCGACGCCGGGGCCGAAGTCGCCCAGGAGATCGTGAACCAGCAATACGGCCGCGACTGCGCGTTCCGTGACCCGTGGGGCAATCAGATCCGCTTCACCGCTCGCCACCACGGCTGAGCGCGACATGCGGTGCGGGTGCGGCGTCGGGTCGCGCCCGCGGCCCGGCGGCAATACTGTTTGACCATGGGCGAATCGCGAATCGAGATGGAACCCGAAGCTACCCGGCCGCTGCGCGAGGACATCCGCTTCCTCGGCGGCATCCTGGGCGACACCATCCGCGACCACGAAGGTCCCGAGGTGTTCGACCTGATCGAGCGCGTCCGCATCGAGGCGTTCCGGGTGCGCCGCGAGGAGGTCGAGCGCAGCGCCGTCGCCGACATGCTCGACGGCACCCCCACCGAGGTCGCGATCCCGCTGATCCGGGCGTTCAGCTACTTCGTGCTGCTGGCCAACCTGGCCGAGGACATCCAGCGTGATCGACGCCGCGCCGTGCACGTGGCGGCGGGCGAGCCACCCCAGGACTCCTCCCTGGCCGCCACCTACGACAAACTCGACGCGGCCGGCCTGGACGGCACCGTGGTGGCCGACCTGCTCACCGACGCGCTCGTCTCCCCGGTGATCACGGCGCATCCGACCGAAACCCGCAGGCGCACCGTCTTCGACGTGCAGTCCAAGATCACCGAGCTGATGCGCCTGCGCCGGCGCCTCGAACCCGGCGAGCCCGGCCTCGACGAATCCGAACAGCGGATCCGCCGCGAAGTGCTCACCCTGTGGCGCACGGCGCTGATCCGGTTGGCGCGCTTGCGGATCCAGGACGAGATCTCCGTCGGTCTGCGCTACTACGACCTGACCCTCTACGACGTGATCCCCGCGATCAACGCGCAGGTGCGCGCGGCGCTGCGGACGCGCTGGCCCGCCGAAGACCTCCTGCCGCGCCCGATCCTGCGCCCCGGCTCGTGGATCGGCGGCGACCGTGACGGAAACCCGTTCGTGACAGCCGAAGTCGTGCACACCGCCGCCGAGCAGGCCGCCGCCTACGCCTTCGGTCGCTACCTGGACGAGCTGGTCGAACTCGAGAAGACCCTGTCGCAATCGGCCCGCCTGGTGCGGGTGACACCCCGGGTCGCGGAACTCGCGGCAGCGGGTTACCCCGACCCCGGCCTGTTCGCCGACGAGCCGTATCGCCGTGCGCTGCATGCGATTCGGGCCCGGCTCAGTGCCACTGCCGAGCTCGCGCTCGGTGAACTGCCCGAACACGGCCTCGACACCGGCGCCGCGCCGTATCCGACGCCACAATCGGTCCTCGACGACCTCGACGCGATCGACGAGTCCATGCGTGCCAGCGGCGACGGACTGCTCGCCGACGATCGCCTGGCCGCGCTGCGCCACGCCATCGAGACCTTCGGTTTCCACCTGCAGGGCCTGGACATGCGGCAGAACTCCGAGGTCCACGAGCAGGTGGTCACCGAACTGCTGGTGTGGTCGGGCGTGCATCCCGACTATCCGAGCCTGTCCGAAGCCCAGCGGGTGGAGCTGCTCGCCGCGGAATTGCGCACGCGCCGACCACTTCTCGGGCCGAACGCGCAGCTGAGCGAACTCGCTGCCAAGGAACTCGGGGTCCTGGGCGCCGCCAAGGAGGTCATCGATACCTTCGGTGCCGCCGCCGTCCCGAACTACATCATCAGCATGTGCACCTCGGTCAGTGACATGCTCGAAGCGGCGTTGCTGCTGAAGGAATCCGGCATTCTCGATCCGGGCACCGCCGACACCGCGCCGAGCTGTCCCGTCGGCATCGTCCCGCTGTTCGAAACCATCGAGGACCTCAGCGCCGGTGCGTCGACGCTGGCCGCGGTGCTGGAGGTTCCGGTCTATCGCGAGCTGGTCGAGGCGGCGGGCATGCGCCAGGAGGTGATGCTCGGCTACTCCGATTCCAACAAGGACGGCGGATATCTCGCCGCGAACTGGGCGCTCTACCGCGCGGAACTGGACCTGGTGGAGGTGGCCAGGAAGTCGGGTATCCGGTTGCGGCTGTTCCACGGTCGTGGCGGCACCGTCGGTCGCGGCGGTGGCCGCAGCTACGACGCCATCCTGGCGCAGCCCGCGGGCGCGGTGCGTGGTTCGCTGCGACTGACCGAACAGGGTGAGGTGATCGCCGCGAAATACTCCGAATCCGGTGCGGCACACCGCAATCTGGAGTCGCTGATCGCGGGCACCCTGGAGTCGACGCTACTGGACGTGGAAGGTCTCGGCGACGACGCCGAACCGGCCTATGAACTCCTCGACGACCTCGCCGCCCGCGCTCGCGCCGCCTACGCGAACCTGGTGCACGACACCCCCGGCTTCGTCGAGTACTTCCGCGAATCCACCCCGGTCGCCGAGGTCGGCGACCTCAATATCGGCAGCCGCCCCGCCTCCCGTAAACCCACCAATTCGGTTTCGGACCTGCGCGCGATCCCCTGGGTGATGGCCTGGAGCCAGGCCAGGGTCATGCTGCCCGGCTGGTACGGGACCGGTACCGCGCTCGAAGACTGGGTCGGCGACGATCCGGCCCGCCTCGCGCGTCTCACCGACCTCTACCAGCGGTGGCCGTTCTTCAATACCGTGCTGTCGAACCTGGCCCAGGTGATGGCCAAGAGCGACCTCGACATCGCCGCCCGCTACGCCGAGCTCGTCACCGACGAAACACTGCGCGCGAAGATCTTCGCCATGATCGCCGACGAACACGCCCGCACCGTCCGCATGTACCTCGCGGTCACCGGCCACGCCGAACTCCTCAGCGACAACCCGTCGCTGGCCGAGTCGATCCACAACCGCTTCCCCTACCTGGAGCCGCTGAACCAGCTCCAGGTCGACCTGCTGGCCCGGCTGCGCGGCGGTGACGATTCCGAACTGGTGAAGCGGGGCATCCTGCTCACCATGAACGGCCTGGCCACCGCGCTGCGCAACTCGGGGTAGCGGCAACTCGGGTGAGCGGCTACAGGCAGACGCTGATGGTGAAGGGTCCGACCGGGATGCCGGTGCAGATCGACACCGAGCCGACGACCGGCTGTGCGGGGGCGGCCGATGCGGTTGCGGCGCCGATCCCGGTCACGGACAGGGCAAGGGCGGCGACGGCGAGCGGGCGGGCGATCTTGGCGAACATAGGCTGATCCTCGGGTAGAACGGGGTGAACACCCCCGTGCGGGGGCGACCCCATCTCAACACGATGCGCCGACGGCGTCCACGACATGGCGGGATTCGCGGTGGCTCAGCCGGTTACGACGGCGATCGCGTCGATCTCGACCAGCATCTCCGCGCGCGGCAGGCCGGTGAAAACGGTGGTGCGCGAGGGCAGCACGCCGTTGCTGGTGTGTTTCGTGACGAACTCGCCGTATGCCTCGTTCATGATCGCGAAGTCCTCGCGCTTGGTGAGGTAGACACGCAGCATCATCACATCGTCGAAGGTGGCGCCGGACGCGTCGATGATCGCCTTGACGTTCATCAGGGTGCGCGTGGTCTGGGCGGCGACATCGCCCTGATGCAGGTACTCGTTGGTCTCGGGGTCCACGGGTCCCTGGCCGGACACCTGGACGAACGGGCCCTTGCGTACACCCTGGGAGAAGGTGTGGGCGGGTGCCGGGGCGTCGGAGGTGCGCACGGCGGTCTTGTCGGACATGGGTTCAGCCTTTCCTCGCGGTGACGTCTCGGCGGGGGTCCCAGCCGAGTTCGGTGGAGATGGCGTCGGCCGTCGCCCTGAGCTGCGGCAACAGTGCCAGCACTTGGTCATGGTCGAGCAGCACGTCGGGAACGGAGACCGATACGGCGGCGACGACGGCGCCGATGCCGTCGCGGACGCCGACGCCGACGCAGTTGACGAAGCTCTCGTGTTCTTCGTGGTCCTCGGCGAAGCCCTGCGCGGCAACGAGTTTCAGTTCGGCCAGGTACTGCTCGGGGGTGCGCAGGGTACGGGTGGTGAAGGGGTGGTAGTCCAATCGGGCTGCCACTGCCGCCCATTCGCTGCGTGGCAGCGCGGCGACGAGCACCTTGCCGACCGCGGTGCAGTGCAGGGGCGCGGGCCTGCCGATCCGCGAGTACATCCGCACCGCCTGCTCGGCGTCGACCTTGTCGATGTAGACGGCGTCGCCCGATTCGTAGGCCGCCAGGTGTACGGTCTGCCCGGTGGCCGCGCCCAGCGCACTCAGATGCCGGCGGGCTACGGTGCGCACGTCACGGTTCTCCAGTGCGCGACTGGCCAATTCGAACATGCGGGTGCCGAGCGAGTAGCGGTGCGCGTTGTCGCGCACGACGAACCGATCGGCCTGCATGGTCTGCAGTATGCGCAGCACTGTCGACTTGTGGACGCCGAGCCGGACAGCCAACTCGTCGAGGGACTGCGAGTTCTCGCCGAGGGCGATGAGAATGGACAGGGCCCGCGACACGCTTTGACTCATGCGCTGATCGTTTCATCCAGTGCCGCCGGATAGCGCAGCGTGGCCCAGATATCGTCAGGAAGCAGCGCTAGGCGCTGAATATCTTGGGGCGGTGACAGTTTCGCCGAATCGCCGGTCGCGGTCAGCGCTGCCGCCGCGCACAGATGGCCGTATCGAAGCCGGGTGCGCAGGTCGGCGCCGTGCAGCAGGGCGGCGAGATAACCGCCGGCGAAGGCGTCGCCGGCGCCGATGCGCTCGGTGATCTCCAGTGTCAACGCGGGCACCTCGATCGAGGAATCGCCGTCGAATCCCGTGACGGTGTGCTTGTCGTTCTTGACGATCAGCTGGGCGGGTTCGGGAAACAACGCGCGCAGGGCGGCCGGTTCGCCGGTGCCGAAGATCTCCTCGGCCTCGTCGGCGCCGAGGAACGCCACATCGGCGCCGCGAAGATGCGCGGCGAGTTCGTCGGTGGCCTCGTCGACGCGCGAACCCCACACTGCCGGACGATAATTCAGGTCGAAGCTGACCAGCGCGCGACGCGGCCTGGCGAGCAGCGCGCGGGTGAGTTCGGTCGCCGATTCCGACAGCGCCGGGGTGATGCCGGTGAAGTGCACGAGATCGGCGCCCTCGAGCAACTCCGCCCGGTCCGTGAGATCGGCGGGCGACAGTGCGCTGGCAGCCGAACCCGTGCGGTAGTAGTGCATGCGGCTGGCATCGGCGTCCAGATCGTTGGCCAGGCCGGAGCCCGCACCACGTTCCTTGACGTACAGGCCGGTGGGCCGCATCGGGTCGACCGCGACCGCCGCGACATCCACGCCCTGCGCGCTGAGCTCGGCGACCAGATATCGCCCGAATCCGTCGTCGCCGACCCGCGACAGCCAGGCCGCCGACACGTCGAGCTGGGCGAGCACCACGGCCACATTGGCCTCCGCGCCGCCCGCGCCCCTATCGAACCGCGCGGACAGTTCCAGGGGTCCCGCGCCCGCGATCAGCACGGCCAGCCCCTCGCCGACAGTGACCGCCCTGGGCGGAGTGGATGTTGCCTGGGTCACCTTGTTCGCCCTTTCGTGCTTGCGGTCACTGCCTTCGAGATGCACAATAACGAGCAGAAACATTCAGCGCAACCACCGTTGCATACTGTGCAATGTTTGTTCGATATGACTGATCGAGCCGCCATCCCGGGCTCGGTCGACAGAAAGGGATGCTGTGATCATCGACAACGACGTCGTGGACGCCCTCGCCGACGAGTTGCTCGGACCCCACGACAAGAGTGCGCCGCCTGCGGCGTGGGGCAGCGCCGTGCGCGAATATCTCGCCGGCGCACCGCGACTCGACCAGTGGCAGACGCCGTTGCTCACCCTCGACCGCGGCAGGCTCGACGCGAACCGCGACCTCATGGCCGAGTGGACCGCCACGGCGGGCGTCGCGCTCGCCCCGCACGGCAAGACGACGATGGCGCCGCAGCTGTGGCGCGAGCAGCTCGTGGCCGGATCGTGGGGGATCACCGTGGCCACCGCGTGGCAGGCGCAGCTCGCGCGCTCGTTCGGTGTCGGCCGGATCATGCTCGCCAATACCCTGCTCGACCCGGTCGGGTTGGCTCGAGCCGCAGCGGAATCGGCACGCGAGGCCGATTTCGAGTTGTACTGCTGGGCCGACGGCGTCGCCACCGTCGAACTGATGGACAAGATCCTGCGCGAGACCGCCGCGGGTTCGCGGGTGCGCGTGCTGGTCGAGCTGGGCGGACCGCACGGCCGGACCGGTGCCCGCACCCGGGCCCAGGCGCACGCGGTCGCCGCCGCCATCGGTGCGAGCGAGCGGCTGAGCCTGGCCGGAGTCGCGGGCTACGAGGGCGCGCTGGCTCACGATCGCAGCGTCGAGGGTGTCGCGGCGGTGCGCGGCTATTTGCGCGAACTGGCCGCGCTGCACACCGAACTCGGTGCAGCAGGCGCCTATTCGGGTCCCGCGGTGGTCACCGCGGGCGGCAGCGCCTACCCCGAGCTCGTGGTCGAGGAACTCGCCGGACTGGCCGACCCCGAGGGTGCGCGCGGTGTGCCGACCACAGTGGTTCTGCGCAGTGGCGCTTACGTCGTCCACGACGACGGCTTCTACGCGGGAATCTCCCCGCTCGCCGCGCCCGCGAAGGAGCCCGGCCTCCGGTCCGCGATGCACGGCTGGGCCAGGGTGGTCTCGCGGCCCGAACCGGAGCTGGCCCTGCTCGACGGCGGCAAACGCGATTTTCCCTTCGACGAGGGTCTGCCGGTGCCCCAACTGGTGGTCGGCGGCACTCTTCCACCGAACGCGGTGGTCACCGCGCTCAACGATCAGCACACCTTCCTGCGGTTGCCCGGCGCCGATGCGGCCGACCTTCCGGTCGGCTCCGTCGTGCGCCTGGGTCTCTCACACCCGTGCACCGCATTCGACAAGTGGCGCCTGATCCCGGTGATCGACAGCGTCGACGCGCCCGATCCGCGCGTGATCGATCTGATCCGCACCTACTTCTGACGGATGACCATGACGCACCTGCTCTTTCGTGACATCGACATCGTCGACGGCACCGGCGCCCCACGCACCAGGGGCGACGTGCTGGTCCGCGACGGCCGCATCGCCGACATCGCGCCACCCGGCACCGTCGACTCCGGCGCGAGAGTCGTTCCGGTGCAGCCGGGTTCGGTTCTCGCGCCCGGATTCATCGACATGCACGCGCATTCCGACCTCTACCTGCTCACCCATCCCGATCACTTCCCGAAGATCACCCAGGGCGTCACCACCGAGGTGATCGGCCAGGACGGGCTGTCCTACGCGCCGATCGACGATGCCGCACTCGCGGTGGTACGCAAGCAGATCGCGGGCTGGAACGGTAACCCGGGGGACTTCGACTTCAGCTGGCGCACCGTCGCGCAATATCTGGACCGCCTCGATCAGGGCATCACGCCCAACGCCGCCTACCTCGTCCCCCAGGGCACGCTGCGCATGCTCGTGGTCGGCAGCGAGCAGCGGGTCGCCACCGCCGCCGAGATCGACCGGATGTGCGCGCTGCTGGCCGAGGGGTTCGATCAGGGCGCGGTCGGCATGTCCAGCGGTCTCACCTACACACCCGGAATGTATGCCGACACCGGCGAACTCGCCGCGTTGTGCTCGGTGGTCGCGTCCTACGGCGGCTTCTACGCACCGCATACCCGCTCCTACGGCGCGGGCGCGCTCGAGGCCTACGCGGAGATGATCGGCCTGGCAACAGCGACCGGCTGCGCGCTGCACCTGACCCACGCCACCATGAACTTCGGCGTGAACCGCGGCCGCGCACCGGAATTCCTCGCGATGCTCGCCGCGGCTCGCGCCGACGGCTGCGACATCACCCTCGACACCTACCCCTATCTGCCCGGCTCGACCACCCTGTCCGCACTGCTGCCCAGCTGGGCGATGTCGGGCGGTCCTGACGCCGCACTCGCTCGGCTCGACAATGCGGCCGAGCGCGCCAGGATCACCGAAGATGTCGACGTCAACGGCTCCGACGGCTGCCACGGCGTCACCGTCGAATGGGAGACCATCCAGATCAGCGGCGTCGGCGACGACGCGCTCGCGGACACGGTGGGCCGCACTGTCGCCGAGCTCGCGACCGAGCGCGGCACCGCCCCGGCGGAGGTGTTCTTCGACCTGCTGCGCCGCGACCAGCTCGCCACGACGATCCTGCAGCATGTCGGCCACGAGGAGAACGTGCGCGCCATCATGGTCGACCCCGGCCACATGGGCGGCAGCGACGGCCTGCTCGTCGGCGCCCGACCGCACCCGCGCGCCTGGGGTACCTTCCCGCGCTATCTGTCGCGCTATGTCCGGGAACTGGGTGTGCTCGATCTCGAGGACTGCGTGCATCACCTCACCGGCCGCCCGGCCGCCCGGCTCCGCCTGGCCGAACGCGGCCTCGTCCGGCCCGGTTATGCCGCCGACCTGGTCGTCTTCGATCCGGCGACGATCCACGACACGGCGACATTCGAGCATCCCCAGCAGCAGGCCCGTGGCATCCAGCACGTACTGGTCAACGGTGAATTCGCGCTGGAGAACGGCACCGCGACCGGCGCGCGTGCCGGTCGCTCCCTGCGCCTGGACCCCACGAAGGAGGAAACCCGATGAACCCGTTGCTGAGCTCGTCGTCGGAGGCCATGGACGTGATCCGCGCGGATCGTGCCCTCACAGTGGTCCGCGCCCCCGATATCCCAGACCCGGCCGCGCTGGCCGAAGCGCTCGCCGGCGCCGGTCTTCGCGCGGTCGAACTGACCTTCACCACTCTCGGTGTGCTCGACGCGATCAGCAAGGCGAGCGCGGTCACCGACGCCGTGATCGGGGTCGGCACCGTCACCACCCGTGCGCAGGCCGAAGCGGCCATCGAGGTCGGCGCCCGCTTCCTGGTGACGCCCGCGCTGCGCCCCGAGGTCGCCGAAGTGGCAGCGGCACACACGATTCCGGTGATCATGGGCGCGTTCACGCCGTCGGAGGTGCTCGCCGCGGCGGAGCTGGGGGCGGCGGCGGTGAAGATCTTCCCGGCTCGCGCGCTCGGCCCGCAGTACTTCAAGGATCTGCTCGGGCCGTTCCCGCACATGTTCCTGATCCCCTCCGGCGGCGTCAATTCCCACAACGCCCGCGATTTCCTCCGAGCGGGCGCGATCGCCGTCGCCGCGGGCACCGAAGTGGTCGCCCCGGCCGACGTCGAGGCCGCGCGCTGGTCCCACATCGGCTCCAAAGCCGCGCATTTCGTTCATTCGCTGGATTGAGAGGTTTTCCATGGGCGCCACCATCGACTGGTTGCGCACCACCACCCCCGGGTTGCTGGTGCTGTGCGGTCTCGCGATCGCTGTCCTACTCATCGCCATCATCAAGGTCAAACTGGAGCCGTTCGTCGCGCTGCTGCTGACCGGACTCCTGCTGGCGCTGGCCGCCGGGCTGCCGATCTCCCAGATCGTCGGCACACCGCTGAAAGCCGGTGAGTCACTGCTGGAAACAGGCTTCGGTGGCATCCTCGGTCACATCGCGGTGATCATCGGTCTGGGAACCGTGCTCGGCGCGATCCTCGAAAGATCCGGTGGCGCCGATGTTCTCACCGACAAACTGCTGAAGATGTTCGGCGAGAAGGGCGCTCCGGTCGCGATGGGCCTACTCGGGCTCATCTTCGGCATCCCGGTGTTCTTCGACATCGGCATCTTCGTGCTCGCGCCACTGGTCTATGTCGCGGCCAAGCGCGGCGGGCGCTCGCTGGTCCTCTACGCCATGCCGATGCTCGCCGGTCTGTCGATGACGCACGCTTTCCTGCCGCCGCACCCCGGCCCCGTCGCGCTCGGTGGGCTGCTCGGGGTGAGTCTGGGCTGGCTGATTCTCATGGGCTTCGTCTGTGGCATTCCGGGTTTCATCGCCGCGGGCATCGTGTGGGGCAGCTATATCGGTAAGCGCGTGCAGGTGTCGGTGCCCGAGGAGTTCGTTCCGTTGGAGCCCGAGCCCGAGCTCGAGCAGGCCGACGGTTCGGGTGGGACCGCGGTGCTCACGAAATCGCCGCCCTCGGTCGCGCTGATCGGCGGCATCATCGCGATCCCGCTGGTCTTGATCCTGGGCGCCACATTCGGCTACCAGCTGCTGGACAAGGATTCGACGCTGCTGCAGGTGCTCACCTTCTTCGGCACCCCGGCGGTCGCGCTGCTCATCACCGTGCTCGTCGCGTTCTATCTCCTCGGCATCCGGCGCGGTTCGACGGTGCAGGAACTGAGCACCATCACCGCCGAGTCGCTCAAGCCGGTCGGCATGGTGTTGCTGGTGGTCGGCGCAGGCGCCTTCTTCGGCAAGGTCATCTCGGCCACCGGCATCGGCACGGCCCTGGCCGATACGATGTCGGCGGCGGGACTGCCGATCATCGTGCTCGCCTACCTGATCAGCTGCGGACTGCGCATCGCCCAGGGTTCGGCCACGGTCGCCATCGTCACCACCGGCGGCATCGTCGCGCCGCTGGTGGCCGAGCAGGGCTACTCGCAGATGTCGATCGCGCTGATCGCCATGGCGATCGCGGCGGGCTCGATCATCCTCAGCCATGTCAACGACGGCGGCTTCTGGATCATCGCGAAGTACTTCAACATGACGGTGAAGCAGACCCTGCAGACCTGGACGGTTCTCGAAACCATCCTGTCGGTGGTCAGTTTCGCGGTCGCGGCCCTGTTGTTCTCGATCGTCTGACACCTACCGCGAAGCCGGGCTGTCCCCACGGGGCAGCCCGGCTTCGTGTTGGGCCGAGCACGGATCCGCGACCGGTCCGGACGAAGTCGGGACATGCCGGGCGCGCAGCCGCTGGCGCCCACGATGCACCGACTCGGCGAGAATGGGCATCGTCTGCGACTCGCCGACAGCGCCGAGCGCGCCTGCGTGCGGACGCCGTTCGTGTCGTACTCGAAATGAGGGAGTGTGCGATGTCCACAGCAATCGTCGTCGGTGGCGGAATCGGCGGAACGGCCGCGGCGCTCGCGCTCGTTCGGAAGGGGTGGTCGGTTCAGGTACTGGAACGGGCGCCGGAGATCGCCGACGTGGGATCCGGGATTTCCCTGTGGTCCAATGCCTTACGGGCGCTGGATGCCCTCGGTGTGGGTGACACGGTCCGTGCGCAGGGTCTGGCGGAGGTGTCGGCCGGAATCAGGGACGACCGTGGGCGATGGCTCGCACGCACCGATGTGGCGACCCTGCGCGAGCGATTCGGTGCTCCGGTCGTGATCCACCGCGCCCGGCTGCTGGACATTCTGCGCGCGGCGCTTCCGGAAGGGATTGTGCGCACCGGGATCTCGGTGCGCGAGGCGACGACCGACGGCGCGGTCGTGCACTCCTCGGGCACCTCCTCCGCCGACCTGGTCGTGGGTGCCGACGGCATTCGCAGCGTCGTCCGGCGTGCGGTGTGCGGCGAAGTCGCGCCACGCTACGCCGGCTACACCGCCTGGCGCGCGGTGGTCGACATCGACGAGCCGCTCACCGAATTCGGTGAAACCTGGGGTCGCGGCGCACGGTTCGGCATGGCCCCGCTCGCGGACGGTCGCGTCTACTGCTTCGCCGTCTACGACGCCCCCGAGAACGCCCCCGGCAGCCTCGCCGAAGTGCGCGACCGCTTCGACAACTGGCACCACCCGATCCCGGCCCTCCTCGCCGCCGCGGACCAGAACACGGTGCTGCACAACGACATCTATGACCTTCCGGCGCTACCGACCTTCACCGCCGGCCGCATCGCCCTCCTCGGCGACGCCGCCCACGCGATGACGCCGAACCTCGGCCAGGGCGGCTGCCAGGCCCTGGAAGACGCGGTGGTCCTGGCCCGCTCGGCGAGCGAGCCGGACGGCCTCGCCCGCTACGACCGAGAACGCCGCCCCCGAACCCAGATGATCACCGCCCGCTCCGCCCGGATCGGCACCATCGCCCAGCTGTCCGCGCGCCCCCTGGTCACCCTCCGCAACACGGCCCTACGCCTGACCCCCACCTCGACCCAATTGCGTTCCATGGCAGAGATTCTCGACTGGAAGTCGTGAGGTCACATCTGCCTCGACCGCAGTGCTCGCGAGTCCTCGTGCCACGCGCACGCCGCCCGATGGTCGTGACTGGGAATGATGCGAACAGCGCTGCGGATCGCGTGCAGCCGGTGGACAGTACGCCAGGTCTCGGTGCGGTCGTTGTCGGCCAGCATGCCGGGATAGCCGGACTTCTGCCGTAGCTCCTCGGTCTGGAGGTTGTGCCAGATCGCGTCCCCCGCGAGCAGGACCGGACCGTGTTCGGTGCGTAAGAGCACACCGATGCTGCCCGGGGTGTGGCCGGACAGGTCGACGAGTAGCACCGCGCCGTCTCCGAAGAGATCGTGGCTGCGGGCGAAGGTGAGAACGGGTGGACCGTCCAGATCGTAGACATCGAGAGGCCGTTCGCGAACGGCTCGCCGCACGCCGCCGACCGGCGCCACCGGACCCTCCATCGCCCACGCGTGCTCTGGTCGGTGCAGGCGCAGTGCCAGCCCGGGGAGATCGAGCAGGCCGGCGATATGGTCCCAGTGCAGATGTGTCGGCAGCGCGAAGTCGAGGGCGTTCGCCTCGATTCCACTGCGATGCAGTGACTCGCGTATGTCGAGTACGTCCTTCGGAGGCGTCACCGCGAGCCGCAATATCCGGGGGAGTTCCACCACCGCTCGGTCGTGGACGTCGACGCAGATGCCCGGGTCCACGAGAAAGGTCGCCTTCGGATGCCGGACCACGAAAGCCGTCATCGCGGAATCGATCCGTCGCGGGGCGAACAGGCCTTCGACGATCGCTGCCGCCGGCACACTCTTGGCGTTCTGCGCCAGAACTGTCAGCTCGACCGTCGTTGTGCCGCGTGGTAGGCCGTGATCGGGCAACGAGGCCAGGAACCGGCGGTCGGGTTGTCGTGGCCGCAGAGCGCCCGTCACCGCCGATCCCACGGATCGGCAACAGCGCCACAAGTCCGGTGTCGCGACCGAGTCGATCAATGGAGTCCGATTGTCGTTGTGTCCCATGCGAAGTACGCTAAAACTTCAGGTCGACCTGAAGTAAAGGGGTGAATATGCCGCATGCCGACGGGCTGCGCCGCATCGGTGACGCCGCCGCCGAATTGGGCGTTGCCGCTCATGTCCTGCGCCACTGGGAGGACGCCGGTGTCCTGGTTCCGCCCCGCGCGCCCGGCGGGCAACGGATCTACAACGGCGCACTGATCGTTCAGGCCCGCCTCGTCCAGCTCTGTCAACGAGCGGGGCTGTCCCTGGCGCAGATCAAAGATCTTTTCGACACGAGGTCGAGGGCCCGGCGCGTAGCACTCTTCGCGGACAAGCAAGCCGAACTGCGAGCGCACGTCGACGACCTCACCCGAACCATCGACTTCCTCGATCACGTGCTGCGCTGTACTCACCCGATCGTCGACGAATGCCCTGACTGCGTCGAGTTCAGCCGGCCGGGCACCTCGCAGTCGGCGTAGGTTTCGCGGTGCTCGGGTGCCTAGGTCGCCGTCGGTCGCCGGTAGCGGGCGAGCATGGCTGCGGCGATGGCGGTCATGCTCGCGCGGAGCTCGGGTGGGGTGAGGACTTCGATGTGTGCACCGAGGGGGAGCAGGGCGTGGGCCAGGACTTCGTAGGACTCGGCGGGGATGGTGATGTCGGCCCAGCCGTCCGCATCGGGGGTGCCCGTCGAGGCGAGGGCTTCGCGGACGGCGGCGGGGTCGTTCATGAGGCGCAGCAGGCTCAGGTGCTCGATGGAGATCCGGCAGTGTGCGCTCACGCGCAGCATGGATCGGGCGAACTCCTCGGCGGCGGACTGCCAGTGCTCGGCTAGATCGAAAGGCTCTGGGCGGATGAATGATTCGCCAATGTGGACTGCGGTGGCGATGCGGCTCGCCCGGTACGAGCGGATGTCGGTGTGTTCGCGGGCGATCAGATACCAGGTGCCTGCCTTCATGACCAGGCCGAGTGGGTCGAGGGTCCGTTCCACCGTGCGATCGCGGCGCCGGTAGGTGATCGCGAGGCGGCGGTCGTGCCAGAGGGCGTCGGCCACCGTGGCCAGGGTGGGGGTGTCGTCGGGGCGCTGGAACCAGCCGGGCATGTCGATGTGGACGCGTTCGGCGATGCGGGTCGCCCGGCCGCGGAGTTCCGGTGGCAGGGCGGCGAGCATTTTCAGCTGTGCGGTGGCCAGCACGGTCCCCAGGCCGAGGTCGGCGGCGGCGCCGGGGAGGCCGGCGAGCAGGACGGCGTCGGCTTCGTCGGAGGTGAGGCCGGTGAGCCGGGTGCGGTAGCCGTCGATCAGCCGGACACCGCCGCCGCGCCCCGGCTCGCTGTACACCGGAACTCCTGCCGCCGAGAGTGCTTCCACGTCCCGATACACCGTGCGCACCGACACCTCGAGCTCGCGTGCCAACTCGCTCGCGGTCGCGCCGCCGCCCGCTTGTAACAGCAGCAGCAACTGCACCAACCTGCTCGCTCGCATATTCGGAGACTAGCCGCGAAACCTGACACAAGATGTCAAGGTTGGGTCGTACCGTACGAGATATGACCACGTGGAGCCAGTTCACCGAAGAAGCACCGAGCATCGCGGCCTTGTTCCAGCGCAGACACCAGGCCACCGGCAAACTGTGCATGCTCGGCACCCTGCGCGCCGACGGATCGCCACGCATCAGCCCGATCGAGCCGATGGTCTTCGAGGACATGCTGGTCCTGGCCGGCATGCCCAATACCCGAAAGTTCGACGATCTCGCGCGTGACCCACGCTTCTGCCTGCACACCGCCACCGTCGACACCATGGTCTCCGACGGCGACGCGAAACTCTTCGGCACCGTCACCGACCTGAAGGACGAAACCGTCCACGCCCGCTTCGCCCAAAAGCTCTTCGACGACAGCGGTTTCGACATCCGCGGCGAGAAATTCGACCACTTCTACGTCGCCGACCTCACCGGAGCCTCCACCGTCGAAACCAACGACGACCACCTCGACATCACCGTCTGGAAACCGGGCGCGGGCGAAACCGTCGTCCGCAAGCACTGAGTCATCCCTCCGCGCGCGGTGGTGTGACCGATCGCCCGCGCGCGGTTTCGGGGATCGGGCATACCGCTGTGCCACGATGACCTGCATGGATCTGCTCGCTTCCGAGGGTGTCGGCGATCCCTCGCCGATCGTCTCGCTGTTCTGGATCGCGCTCATCGCGGTGGTCGCACCGCTGCTGTCGCGGCTGGTGCGCGGGTATCTGCCGGATGTGGTGATCCTGCTGGTGGCCGGGGCGGTGGTCGGACCGCACGTGCTCGGGTGGGCGAGCAGCGCGGGCGGGGTCGACCTGGTCAGCGAGTTGGGCCTGGGGATGCTGTTCCTGCTGGCGGGCTACGAGCTCGATCCGCGGTTGCTGCGCGGCCGCTCCGGGCGGACGGCGTGGGTGGTGTGGATCGTGTGTCTGCTGTTCGCGTTCGTGATCGTCATGGTGGCGACGGACACCTCCAACGGCACCCGCGTCGCGGTCGCGATCGCGTTGACCTCCACCGCGCTCGGCACCCTGCTGCCGATTCTGAAGCAGGCGGGAATCCTCGACTCGCGGCTGGGCCGGGCGGTGATGACGCACGGCGCGGTGGGCGAGCTGGGGCCCATCGTGGCGATGTCGGTGCTGCTCACCAGTCGCGATGCGGGCAGCGCGGTGGTGGTCGTCGTGATGTTCGTGGTGGCGGCCGTGGTGGTCGGATTCGTGCCGGTGCGGATGTTCGATCGCATGCCGGATCTGGGCGCCGGGCTGGCCAAGCTGGGCGGTGGCACGTCGCAGCTGCCCGTGCGCGGGGTGGTGCTGCTGCTGTTGGTGCTGATGGTGGTCGCCGAGGTCTTCGATCTGGACGTGGTCCTCGGCGCGTTCGCCGCGGGCATGATTCTGCGGCGGCTCATCGCGGCGGGGCATCCGGATGTGGACTCGTCGCTCGAGGCCATCGGGTACGGATTGCTGATCCCGGTGTTCTTCGTGGTGTCGGGCATGGGCATCGATGTGGCGGCGGTCGGCCGGAATCCGGCACTGTGGTTGTGGTTCGTGGTCACCATCGCGATCGCCCGCGGGTTGCCCGTCTGGCTGAGTGAGCGGTTCGTGCCGCGCGCGGACACCCTGCCGACCGCCCGGGAACGCGTCGAATTGGCGCTCTTTGCCGCGACGGGCCTGCCGATCATCGTCGCGGTGACCCAGGTGGCCACCCAAACGGGCTTGCTGACCGCCGAGGTCGCCTCGATCCTGGTCGCGGCGGGCGCGACGACCGTTCTGGTGTTTCCGCTGGTCGCACGCCTGATCGGGGCGTCGGAGGCGAAGTCGGTCACACCCGCTCATGAATGAGCTTGCATAGTCGTGCATAATCATCACATGGTTGATTCGTCGGGAGGACCCGTGTTGCGGGTGGCGGTTGCCGGTGCGAGTGGATACGCCGGTGGCGAAGTGTTGCGTCTACTGCTCGGTCATCCCGAATACCGAGCGGGGCGCCTCGCGATCGGGGCGCTGACCGCCGGTTCCAACGCGGGTACCGCACTGGGCGCGCTGCAGCCGCATCTGCTGCCCCTGGCGGACCGGATTCTCGAGGAGACCACTCCCGAGGTCCTGGCCGGTCACGACATCGTGTTCCTCGGCCTCCCGCACGGTCAGTCCGGCGCCATCGCGGCGGCCCTGCCCGACGAGACCGTCATCATCGACTGCGGCGCCGACTACCGGCTCACCGACGCCGCCGCCTGGGAGAAGTACTACGGCAGCCCCCACGCGGGCAGCTGGCCCTACGGCCTGCCGGAACTGCCCGGCGGCCGGGCGAAGCTCACCGGTGCCCGCCGGATCGCCGTGCCCGGCTGCTACCCGACCGTGTCGAGTGTGGCGCTGGCCCCGGCGATCGCCGCCGGGATCATCGAGCCCGCGGTGAATGTCGTTGCCGTGAGCGGTACTTCGGGTGCCGGCCGCAAGCTCGATGTCGGTCTGCTCGGTTCCGAGGTGATGGGCAGCGTTCGGGCCTACAGCGTCGCGGGCGCGCACCGGCACACCCCGGAGATCGCGCAGAACCTGAAAGCCGCGGGCGGCGTGGATGTCTCGGTGTCGTTCACCCCGGTGCTGGCGCCGATGCCGCGCGGCATCCTCGCCACCTGCACCGCCCCGGTGAAGGTCGACGCCGCGCAGGCACGCGCCGTCTATGAAAAAGCCTATGCCGATGAACCTTTCGTGCACCTGCTGCCCGAAGGCGTACTGCCGCAGACCGGTTCGGTGCTCGGATCCAACGCCATCACTCTGCAGGTCACCGTCGACGCCGACGCGGGTCTGCTCGTGGTGATCGGCGCGATCGACAACTTGACCAAGGGCACCGCGGGCGCCGCGGTGCAATCGATGAATCTGGCCGTCGGATTCGACGAGACCGCAGGACTTTCCACCGTAGGAGTGGCACCGTGACGACCCCTGATCCGCAGACCCCGGACCACGGCAAACTGATCCACACCCAGGGCGTCACCGCGCCACTGGGATTCCGCGCGGCGGGCATCGCGGCCGGTATCAAGGCCAGCGGCAAGCCCGACCTCGCGCTGGTGCTCAACGAGGGCCCCGAATACGCGGCGGCCGGCGTCTTCACCAGCAACCAGGTCAAGGCCGCGCCGGTGCTGTGGTCGCAGCAGGTGCTGAAGACCGGTCATCTGCGCGCGGTGATCCTGAACTCCGGTGGCGCGAACGCCTGCACCGGCCACGGCGGTTTCCAGGACACCCACAAGACCGCCGAGGAACTCGCCGCGGCACTGAGCAATTGGGGCACCGAGACCGGTGCGGGCGAGATCGCGGTCTGCTCCACCGGTCTCATCGGTGACCGCCTGCCGATGGACAAGCTCGTCCCGGCGATCACCGAGATCGTGCACGAGATGGGCGGCGGCATGTCGGGTGGCTCCGACGCCGCCCACGCCATCATGACCACCGACACCGTGCCGAAGGAGTCGGCATTCCACAGCGAGGACAAGTGGAATGTGGGCGGCATGGCCAAGGGCGCGGGCATGCTCGCGCCGTCGCTGGCCACCATGCTCGTCGTGCTCACGACCGACGCCGTGGCAACACCGGAGCAGCTCGATTCCGCCCTGCGCAAGGCCACGAAATACACCTTCGACCGGCTCGACGTCGACGGTTCCTGCTCCACCAACGACACCGTGCTGCTGCTGGCCAACGGCGCCAGCGGCGTCGCGCCCGCGCAGGAGGATCTCGACGCCGCGGTGTTCACCGTGTGTGACGACCTGGCCGCGCAGCTGATGGCCGACGCCGAGGGCGTCACCAAGCGGGTCCAGGTCACCGTCACCGGCGCAGCCTCCGAGGACGAGGCGCTCACCGTCGCCCGCGCGGTCGCCCGCGACAGTCTGGTCAAGACCGCGCTGTTCGGCTCCGACCCGAACTGGGGTCGCGTGCTCGCCGCCGTCGGCATCGCACCGGTGACCCTCGACCCGAACCGGATCGCGGTGTCGTTCAACGGCAATCCGGTCTGCGTCGACAGTGTCGGCGCGCCCGGCGCCCGCGAGGTCGACCTGTCCGGCGAGGACGTCGACGTGCTGATCGAGCTCAATGTCGGGGAGGGCACCGCGATGGTGCGCACCACCGACCTCTCGCACGCCTACGTCGAAGAGAACTCGGCGTACAGCTCATGAGTAACAGTGTGGTGCACACTCTTTCGGCGCTGGACAAGGCGCACGTGCTCGCCGATGCGCTGCCGTGGCTGCAGAAGTTCCGCGACAAGATCGTGGTCGTGAAGTACGGCGGCAACGCCATGGTCGACGACGAACTCAAGTCGGCCTTCGCCGCCGACATGGCCTTCCTGCGCACCGTCGGCGTGCATCCCGTAGTCGTGCACGGTGGTGGCCCGCAGATCAACGCCATGCTGAAAAGGCTGGGCATGGAAGGCGAATTCCGCGGCGGGTTCCGCGTCACCACCCCCGAGGTGATGGACGTGGTCCGGATGGTGCTGTTCGGTCAGGTGGGCCGTGAGCTCGTCGGGCTGATCAACGCGCACGGCCCGTACGCGGTCGGGATCTCCGGCGAGGACGCGCACCTGTTCACCGCCACCCGGCGCACCGTCGCCGTCGAGGGCGTCGCCACCGACATCGGCCTGGTCGGCGACGTCACCGAGGTCAACCCCGGCGCCGTGCTCGACCTGATCGACGCGGGCCGCATCCCGGTGGTCTCCACCATCGCCCCCGACGCCGACGGCGTGGTGCACAACATCAACGCCGACACCGCCGCCGCCGCACTGGCCGAGGGCATCGGCGCGGAGAAGCTCGTGGTGCTCACCGACGTCGAGGGCCTCTACACCGACTGGCCGGACCGCTCCTCGCTGACCAGCCGGATCGACGCCGACGCGTTGGCGAAGTTGCTGCCGCGCCTGGATGCGGGCATGGTGCCGAAGATGGAAGCGTGTCTGCGCGCCGTGCTCGGCGGGGTCCCCAGTGCCCACGTGATCGACGGGCGCGTCCCGCATTCGGTACTACTGGAGCTGTTCACCGGAGAAGGAATCGGAACCATGGTGACCCCCGCCGGGTCGCCGGATGGAACGCAATCATGAGCGAAACAGAGATGCTGCAGCAGCGGTGGTCGGCCGCGATGATGGACAACTACGGCACCCCGAAGGTCGCGCTGGTGCGCGGCGCCGGTGCGGTGCTCTACGACGCCGATGGCAAGCGCTACATCGACTTCCTCGGTGGCATCGCGGTCAACAGCCTCGGCCACGCCCACCCCGCCATCCTGGAAGCGGTCACCCAGCAACTGGGCACGCTCGGCCACGTGTCGAACCTGTACGTCAGCGAGCCCGTGATCGAGCTGGCCGAGAAGCTCCTGGCCCACTTCGGCGACGGTGAGGGCAAGGCGTTCTTCTGCAACTCCGGCACCGAGGCCAACGAGGCCGCGTTCAAGATCGCGCGGCTCACCGGGCGGTCCAAGATCGTCGCCGCCGAGGAGGCGTTCCACGGACGCACCATGGGCGCGCTCGCCCTGACCGGTCAGCCTGCCAAGCGGACACCGTTCGAGCCGATGCCGCCCGGCGTCGTGCACGTGCCCTACGGTGACGCCGCCGCGCTCGAAGCCGTGGTCGATTCCGACACCGCCGCGGTCTTCCTCGAGCCGATGATGGGGGAGAGCGGTGTGGTCGTCCCGCCGTTCGACTATCTCGCCAAGGCGCGGGAGATCACGTCCAGGGCCGGGGCGCTGCTGATCCTCGATGAGGTCCAGACCGGAATCGGGCGCACCGGAACATTTTTCGCGCACCAGGCGGCGGGCATCGTGCCCGACGCGATCACCCTGGCCAAGGGGCTCGGCGGCGGCCTGCCGATCGGCGCGGTGCTGGCCCAGGGCCGCGCCGCCGAACTGCTCACGCCGGGTCTGCACGGCACCACCTTCGGCGGCAATCCCGTCTGTGCGGCAGCGGCTTTGGCCGTGCTGCGCACGATCGACTCCGATAACCTGCTGACCCACGTGGAGTGGGTGGGCAAGAAGCTCAGCGACGGCATCGCGTTGCTCGAGCATCCGGAGATCGACCACGTGCGTGGTGCGGGTCTGCTCATCGGCATCGTGCTGAAGAACGATATCTCCGCGTACGTCGACGAACGGGCGCGCGAGGCCGGCTACCTGCTGAACCCCGCCAAGCCCAACGTGATCCGGTTGGCGCCACCCCTGGTGCTCACCGAAACCCAGGCCGACAATTTCGTCGCCGACCTGCCCGAGATCCTCGACAAGGCCGCCGCCGATGCTAAGGGAGCGACCAAGTGACCCTGCGTCATTTCTTGCGCGACGACGATGTGACGCAGGCCGAACAGGCCGAGATCCTCGCCATCGCCGCCGAATTGAAGAAGGACCCCTTCGCGCACCGGCCGCTCGACGGCCCGCGCGGAGTCGGGGTGATCTTCGAGAAGAACTCCACCCGCACCCGCTTCTCGTTCGAGCTGGGCATCGCTCAGCTCGGCGGGCATGCGGTGGTCGTCGACGGTCGCGACACCCAGCTGGGTCGTGAGGAGACCCTCGGCGACACCGGCAGCGTGCTCTCGCGCTACGTCGACGCCATCGTGTGGCGGACCTTCGAACAGTCCCGCCTCGACGAGATGGCCGTCACCGCGACGGTTCCCGTGGTGAACGCGCTGTCCAACGAGTTCCACCCTTGTCAGGTGCTCGCCGATCTGCAGACGATCAGCGAGCGCAAGGGCTCGCTCGCAGGGCTGAACCTCACCTACTTCGGCGACGGCGCCAACAATATGGCCCACTCGCTGTTGCTCGGTGGCGTGACGGCGGGCATGAACGTGACCGTGGCCGCGCCCGCGGGCTTCGAACCGCTGCCGTGGATCCTGGACGCCGCCGCCAAGCGCGCCGCGGAAACCGGTGCGACCGTGTCGGTCACGGGCGACCCGGTGGTCGGCGCGACCGGCGCGGACGTGCTCGTCACCGACACCTGGACCTCCATGGGGCAGGAGAACGACGGTCTCGACCGCGTCGGCCCGTTCCGCCCGTTCCAGCTGAACACCGAGCTGCTCGCCCACGCGACTCCGGAAGTGATTGTGCTGCACTGTCTTCCGGCGCACCGGGGCGAAGAGATCACCGACGAGGTGCTCGACGGTGGGCACAGTGTGGTCTGGGACGAAGCCGAGAATCGCCTGCACGCGCAGAAGGCGCTGCTGGTGTGGCTGCTCGCGAAAGCCGCCGCGTGAGACCGCGAACCGGGGCCGGCGTGGGGGCTGGGCGATGAGCGCGCCCGAAAAGGGCTCGCCCGCGATCGCTCGCACTCGCGCCGGCCGCCAGTCACGCATCATCGAACTGCTGACCTCGCATTCGGTCCGCAGTCAGACCGAACTCGCCGCGCTGCTGTCGGCCGAGGGGATCGAGACCACCCAGGCCACCCTGTCGCGTGACCTCGACGAACTCGGCGCGGTGAAACTGCGCGCGGCCGACGGTGGCGCGGGCGTCTACATCGTCCCCGAGGACGGCAGCCCCGTGCGTGGGGTCACCGGCGGCACCGGCCGCCTGTCCAAACTTCTCGGTGACCTGCTCGTCTCCACCGACGCCAGCGGCAACCTCGCCGTCCTGCGCACCCCGCCCGGCGCCGCCCACTTCCTGGCCAGCGCCCTCGACCGCGCCGCCCTGCCCTACATCGTCGGCACGATCGCCGGCGACGACACCATCGCCGTCATCGCCCGCGAGCCGCTCACCGGCGCCGAACTGGCGGCGAAAATCGAAGACCTGGCCTGAGCGCCGCTAGCGCTGGGCGCGAAGGCCGGCCAGCGCCACGTCGGTGAGCAGTGGGGCGGACTCCGGGGCGGCCTGGCAGCCCGCGCCGATGCCGTGGCCGAGGCGCAGGATGTCGCGGGGGCTCACCTCGGGGCGGATCTCGCCTGCCTCCTGTACCGGGATCAGAACGCTGCCCGCGGCCTCGGCCAGCAGGGCGGAGCAGGCGGCGAAAGTGTCCGAGGTTCGGTCGATGGCGGCTTTGAGAGTGGTTGCCAGGCCGTGCTTTTCGAGAATGTAGGTGACGAGTTCGCCGAACCAGGCGTCGAACGCGTCGAGGGGGGCGTGCGTTCGGCGTAGTTCGTCTGCCCGTGCGGCGAGTGTCTCGATATTGGCGCGATACACCGCTTCCATCAGCGTGGTGCGATTCGGGAAGTGGCGATACAGCGTTCCGGGACCGACCCCCGCGCGTCGCGCGATGTCGTCCAGCGGTGCGTCGGTGCCGTGCTCGGCGAACGCGTCGCGGGCGCAGTCGACGATGCGCTCGTAATTGCGGCGTGCGTCGGCGCGCATCGGCCGCGACGGTGCGTCCACAAGATCCTCCACTGGAAACGGATGAAGTCTCCGTTTAGTCTTGCGGAACCGGAGACTTTCTCCCTATGCTAACTCTGCCATAAACGGAGAGTCTCTCCGTTTGAGTTCCTTGTTGATGGAGCGTTCTTGACTGCCCCCACACTCTCCGAAATCGACCGGGTCGAACGCGTTCGGCCACGGATCGTCCTGGTCACCCTGCTGACCTGTCAGCTCATGATCATTCTCGACATCACCGTGATGAATGTGGCGCTGCCGCACATCAGGACCGACCTGGAGTTCAGCGCGACCGGCCTGTCCTGGGTGATGAACTCCTACACGCTCGTCTTCGGCGGCCTGTTGCTGCTCGGCGGCCGCGCGGGCGACCTGTTCGGCAGGCGCACCATGTTCATAGGGGGCGTGGTGCTGTTCACCGTGGCCTCGCTGGCCGGTGGCCTGGCGCCGTCGGCCGGGTGGTTGCTCGCGGCCCGTGTGCTCCAGGGCATCGGCGGCGCCATGGCCGGGCCGAATACCCTTGCGCTACTGACCACTACGTTCACCGAGCCCAAGGCTCGAATCCGGGTGCTCGCCCTGTTCTCCGGGATGTCCAGCGCCGGATTCGCGATCGGCTTGATCGTCGGCGGGTTGCTCACGGAATGGTTCGGCTGGCGCTCGGTGCTGTTCATCAATGTGCCGTTCGGCCTGGTCATCGCAGTACTCGCACTGCGGTACCTGCCTGATTTGCCGCGTCGCGCCGCTCGGCTCGACCTGCCGGGCGCGGTGACGGCGACCGCGGGCGTGGCCGCCCTGGTCTACGGTTTCATCAGTGCCGCCTCGCACGGTTGGGGCGCGGCGGGCACCGACATCTGGCTCGCGGTCGGGGTGGCCCTGCTGGCGGCGTTCATCGCGATCGAACTGCGTGCGCCGCAACCGCTTCTGCCACTGCACCTGTTCGCCGACCGCAATCGCGCCGCCGCCTACCTGAACATGTTCCTCGGCCCGATGGCGGGCATGTCGATGTTCTTCTTCCTCACCCAGTATCTGCAAGATGTGCTGGGGATGAGTTCGCTGGCAACAGGTTTCGCGTTCCTGCCGACGGCGGTGCTGATGTTCGCGATGATCCGACTGATCCCGCGGCTGCTGGCGCGTTTCGGACCCAAGCCGGTGACGTTGACCGGCGCCGTCGCCATGGTCACCGGACTCGTGCTGCTGACCAGGCTTTCGGAGGACTCCGGCTACTTCCCCCTGCTGTTCGTGGCGATGGTCGCGATGGGCTGCGGTATCGGGCTGGCGTTCTCGCCGCTGAACGTGATCATCATGTCCACGGTCTCGCCCGACGAGGCGGGTGCGGCGGGCGGCGCCCTGCAGACCATGCAGCAGACCGGCGGCGCGCTGGGCTTGGCGATCCTGGTGACGATCTTCGGCACCGCCGCGCGCGACGCGGGCGGTTCACCGACCCACGCCCTGGTCGGCGGCATGACCGCCGCCTTCGCGGCAGCCGCAGTCATCGCCGCCCTGACCTTCCTGGTCGCGCTCACCTTCCGCAGCGTCCGCTCGCCGCGGTGAGCGCACGCGACCTGTGCCGAGGTGCCAGAGCGCGGCGTAGGCGGCCCAGGCGACAACTGTCGCGCGGGCCGCACCGACGATCGTGTGTCGGATCAGGTCGTAGGTACTGACCCGGGTGACCGGGTCGTCGACGGCGAGTGCCGCACCGATGACCGGCGCGACGAGCAGCACGGCGACGACGGCCCGGTGCGTCCACGTGGGTGGGCGAACCTTGCGCCGGGTGCGGCGCACCACGAGGTAGGTGAGGACCGCCGTTCCGGCGAGAGAGGAGAGATAGCCGAGGACGTTGTAGGTCTTGTGCGGCTCGATGACCGACGTCCGCAACAGAGCCGAGTGCTGGACCACGAAACCTGTTGTCTGAGTGAAAGAATCCCAGACCACGTGTGTCGCGGCACCGAGTACCAGGGCGGTGACCGTCGAAACCGCCGCGAGCCCCGCTGATCTGGGATCAGGGGACGAGGCGGGCGCCAGGCCGAGAAGCGCCGAGGCCGGGCCGGCGGAAAGCCGGAAAGCGACGAGTAGCACCAGGCCGATCAGCAGGTCCCAGCACAGAACGCCGACAACCGAGTGGGTGGTGGTGCCGGACAGGGGACCGGGCAGGTAGTAGACGACGTCGGGGGCGATGGATCCCGCGACGAGTGCGGGAAGGGGGAGATATCGAGCGAAGGGCAGCACCGCGACGGGATGGGCGAACGTGATCGGCACGCAATCACCGTAATCGGCGGTGGTGCTGGGCTACTCGGGCTGCGGAGTCGTTCGGTTCCGCGACAGGCGTTGCCATGTCCAGTCGACGTGGACATCGAGCGGAGAGTCGGGTGTGACCATCCGTGGTGCGGTTGTCAGGCCGTTGGGTGGGCCGGACTGGGCCTCCACCGACAGGGATTGCTCCGGCAGGGTCCAGACGACTACGTCGTGGACGGGGCTGGTGATGGTGAATGCCAGGAATCCGGGCCAGGTGAGGCGGGCGAGAACGCCGTCGGGCATGCCGAAGCAGTCGTCCCACGGTGGCGGCGTCGGCGCGATCTTGCGGCCGGTGGGCAGGTAGTCGTCGCCGCGTTCGTACTGCCATGCCGGGTCGAAATCGAGCCGCACCGGCCCGGTCGCGGGCGGGACTTCGCGCAGGAACCACGGATGCCAGCCGCCCTGGGCGGGGAAGGCGTCGTGGTCGGTGGCGATGCGCATCGCCAGGGTGAGGCCGGTGTCGGTGAGGGTGAACGTCTGGGTGACCGTGCCCGCGAACGGCCACGGATCACCGAGGCGATGGCTGATCGTCGCCTCGGTCGGCGAAGCCGCGACCACCTCCCACACTCCGTCGCGGGCGGTGCCGTGAATGCTGTGCGGCGGGTTGTTGATCGGCATCTGATACGTGTGGTCGCCGACGGTCAGTTCGCCGTCGCCGAGCCGACCTGCCCACGGCGCCATGACGAAACAGCCGGTGCCCGGATCCTGCCGGAGCAGTTCGGTGCCGTCGACGGTCAGGCTGTGGATCGCGCCGCCGTCGCCGGGGACGATCGTGAGACCCGCGGAGCCAACATCGAGCCGCACATCGTCGGTCATGATTCGCACACTAGCCGCGTGACTATGTCGTCAGCGGTAACTCACGCCGAAAGCTGGGATGTGGTCTTCAGTTGAACGGGTACTGCCCGCCGCCCGCGCCGCCACCGCGATTATTCGGCGTGGCGATGTCGATGATGTTCTGGACCAGCTCGACGACTGCTCTACCGACATCGAGAACACCGTTGCCGAGGGTCGAGAATTCCTGCGCGATGTAGTGGAGCATCTTGTTCGTCCTCACGTGTGGCGAGCCGAATAGTGCTCTCCCAGAGTGCCACAGGTGAGGAGTCAGGAGTTGAGGAAGTTCAGGATCAGCAGGGTCAGTGGGGCGGTGATCTCGAAGACGGCACGGCCGACATAGAGGCCGAGGGCGGCGCCTGCCTCGTAATTGTCGGAGAGGAACTGCAGGACTTCATCCATGATGTGCTCCCTGGATTCGAGGTCGGTGAGTCAGGCGAAGAATCCCTGGAGCAGGGGAGTGCCGAGGTCGATGACAGCCTTGGCCACCGTCAGGCTGAGGTTCCCGAGTCCGATGACAACCGTTCCGATCAGGTCGTAGTTGGCCTCGGCGAAATCACGTAGCGACTGCATGATGGCTCTCCTTCGGTCCCGACCTGATGGCTATCTGCTGTGACCAGCGTCTCATAGCCGAGAGTACTCGCCAAGGGCTGCGATGGTGTCGTCGCAGGTGATCGGCTATTTCGTCGGCGTAGGTCCGAGGCTGTACCCCCCGGTTATGAATGAGATTGCATCATCATGCATAATCATTTGTAGCAACGGCGTGAGCCGACCGGCGGCCGGAGCATCCATACTGCTCAGGGCAGCCCTTTTACGTACCAGACTTCGAGGAGCACAACAGACATGTCCGATCGCGTCGTACTCGCCTACTCCGGTGGGCTTGACACCTCCGTCGCCATCAGCTGGATCGCGAAGGAGACCGGTTCCGAGGTGGTGGCCGTGGCCATCGACCTGGGCCAGGGCGGCGAGGACATGAGCGCGATCCGACAGCGCGCACTGGACTGCGGCGCCGTGGAGGCCATTGTGGTCGACGCGCGCGACGAGTTCGCCGACGAGTACTGCCTGCCCACCATCCAGGCCAACGCCATGTACATGGGCCAGTACCCGCTCGTCTCGGCCATCAGCCGCCCGCTGATCGTCAAGCACCTGGTCGAGGCCGCGAAGTTCCACAACGCCACCACCGTCTCGCACGGCTGCACCGGCAAGGGCAACGACCAGGTCCGCTTCGAGGTCGGCATCGGCGCGCTCGCGCCCGACCTCGAGGTCATCGCCCCGGTCCGCGACTACGCCTGGACCCGGGAGAAGGCCATCGCCTTCGCCGAGCAGAACAGCCTGCCGATCAACGTCACCAAGAAGTCGCCGTTCTCCATCGACCAGAACGTGTGGGGCCGCGCGGTCGAGACCGGGTTCCTCGAGGACCTGTGGAACGCGCCCACCAAGGACGTCTACGACTACACCGCCGACCCGACGGTGAACTTCGAGGCGCCCGACGAGGTCATCATCACCTTCGAGAAGGGTGTGCCGGTTGCCATCGACGGCCGTCCCGTCTCGGTGCTGCAGGCCATCGAGGAGATGAACACCCGCGCCGGCCGTCAGGGCGTGGGCCGTCTCGACATGGTCGAGGACCGCCTCGTCGGTATCAAGAGCCGCGAGATCTACGAGGCGCCGGGCGCCATCGCGCTGATCACCGCGCACCAGGCGCTCGAAGCCGTCACCGTCGAGCGCGAGCTGGCCCGCTACAAGCGGCAGGTCGAGCAGCGCTGGGGCGAGCTGGCCTACGACGGCCTGTGGTTCTCCCCGCTCAAGCGCGCACTCGACGCCTTCATCTCCGACACCCAGCAGACCGTCACCGGCGAGATCCGGATGGTGCTGCACGGCGGGTCCGCGGTGGTCAACGGCCGTCGCTCCGAGCAGTCGCTCTACGACTTCAACCTGGCCACCTACGACGAGGGCGACACCTTCGACCAGTCGCTGGCCAAGGGCTTCGTGCAGATCCACGGCCTGTCCTCCAAGGTCGCCGCCCGCCGCGACCTGAACCAGAAGTAAGCACGCCCGCCGCCTTCCCGCCTCCCCGCGACTTCTGCTGGTCGTAGGGGGGCGGTTGGCGTCGGTTCCGGGCTCGCCTGAGGTGTACATCTGTTCTGGGCGTGCCCGATGAGTTACCCATGTTCTCGCTAGATCAGTTGGCAACCGTAGGCTCGATTCGGTTGCCCTTCGTGCGCTGGCAGCCGATGTGCGACTGTGAGCGCGACCGCCTATACCCAGGAGAGGGCACACGATGACCCATAGTGGAACCAACGAAGGTGCGCTCTGGGGTGGGCGATTCGCTTCCGGGCCGGCCGAGGCGATGGCGGCGCTGAGCAAGTCGACCCATTTCGACTGGGTGCTGGCGCCCTATGACATTCGCGCCTCCAAGGCGCACGCTCGGGTGCTGCACAAGGCCGGGCTGCTCGCCGACGAGGATCTGCCCGCCATGCTGGCCGGTCTGGACGCGCTCGCCGCCGATGTCGCCTCGGGTGCCTATGGCCCCGCCGACTCCGACGAGGATGTGCACGGTGCGCTCGAGCGTGGGCTGATCGAGCGGGTCGGGACCGAGCTCGGTGGTCGGCTGCGGGCCGGTCGTTCGCGCAATGACCAGGTGGCGACCCTGTTCCGGATGTGGCTGCGCGACGGTGTGCGTCGCGTCGCCGCCGGTGTGCTCGACGTGGTCGACGCGCTGGTCGCGCAGGCCGCCGCGCATCCCGACGCCGTGATGCCGGGCAAGACCCACCTCCAGGCTGCCCAGCCGGTACTGCTCTCGCATCACCTGCTCGCCCACGCGCATCCGCTGCTGCGCGATCTGGAACGCCTGCGCGACTTCGACAAGCGCGCCGCCATCTCCCCGTACGGTTCGGGCGCGCTGGCCGGTTCCTCGCTGGGCCTCGATCCCGAGCAGATCGCCGCCGAACTGGACTTCACCGCCTCCGCCGCCAATTCGATCGACGCCACCTCCTCGCGTGACTTCGCCGCCGAGGCCGCCTTCGTGCTGGCCATGATCGGCGTCGATCTGAGCCGGATGGCCGAAGAGGTCATCATCTGGAGCACACCGGAATTCGGCTACGTGACCTTGGCCGACGCCTGGTCCACCGGTTCGTCGATCATGCCGCAGAAGAAGAACCCCGATGTCTCCGAGCTCACCCGTGGCAAGGCGGGCCGCCTGATCGGCAACCTGACCGGCCTGCTCGCCACGCTGAAAGCCCAACCGCTGGCGTACAACCGGGACCTGCAGGAAGACAAAGAGCCGGTCTTCGACTCGGTCGCCCAGCTCGAACTGCTCCTGCCCGCCATCGCGGGCCTGGTCGCCACCCTGACCTTTCACACCGACCGGATGGCCGAACTCGCACCCGCCGGGTTCACCCTCGCCACCGATATCGCGGAATGGATGGTGCGCCGAGGTGTTCCGTTCCGCGTCGCCCACGAAGCGGCCGGTGCGTGCGTGCGCGTCGCCGAGGCGCGCGGTGTCGGTCTCGACGAGCTGACCGACGAGGAGTTCGCCGCCGTCGACCCCGCGCTCACCGCCGGTGTGCGCGAGGTGCTCACGGTGCAGGGTTCGATCGCCTCGCGTAACGCGCGGGGTGGCACCGCCGGTGTGCGTGTGGCCGAACAGCTCGACGAGGTCCGCAAGACCGCGGACGACGCTCGCGCCTGGTTGAGCTGAGGCGGGGAGGTGGTGACTTCACCCACCACCTGCTTGCCAAGAGATTGCCGGTGTGACAACTTGGCAGTGAGCCCGAACGGGGCTCCCGGACGAGGGTAGCCGTACCCGGAACGCGACAAGACGGCCACAGGAGGCTCGTCATGTCGTGGATTCTGCTCGTCATCTCCGGTGTACTGGAAGCAGTGTGGGCCACCGCGCTGGGCCGGACCGAAGGGTTCACCCGGCTCGTCCCGACCGTGGTTTTCGGCGTAGCCCTGGCAGCCAGCATGACCGGGCTGGCGCTGGCCATGCGTGATCTCCCCGTCGGCACCGCGTACGCGGTCTGGGTGGGCATCGGCGCCGTCCTGACCGTCGTCTATGCCATGGTCACCGGCGCGGAAGCTTTCTCGGTCGTGAAGGCCGTGTTCCTGGTGATGATCGTCGCCGGTGTGGTCGGGCTGAAAATGGCGCACTGACGCGGTGATCCCCGGGCGCGTGGTGCGGGAACCCGGTGCGCGCACGGGGTTCTAGAGCTCGGCGTGTACGCGGAAACCCGAGTCACGCAGTGCGTCCAGAACGTCGTCGCGGTGCGCGGAGCCGCGGGTTTCCACGGTGAGCGACACCTCGACCTCGTCGACGGCCAGCCACGGCCCCGTTCGCGAGTGCACGACATCCACCACGCTCGCGCCGGCGCGCCCGACCACGGCGAGCAGCGCGGACAGGGCGCCTGGCCGGTCGTCGATCGTCACGTGCATGGCCAGGTAGCGGCCCGCGGCGCTGAGACCGTGGCCGATCACGCGCGTGAGTAACAGCGGGTCGATATTCCCGCCCGACAAGATGGTCACCACCGGGCCGGGCAGATCTTCGAGAGCGGAGGTGAGCAAGGCGGCCACGCCCGCCGCACCCGCGGGTTCGACGACGAGTTTGGCCCGTTCCAGGCAGAGCAACAGGGCCCTGGACAGGGCGTCCTCGTCGACGGTGACGATCTCGGACACCAGTTCGGCGACATGGGCGAAGGGCACCGCGCCGGGTAGTCCGACCGCGATACCGTCGGCCATCGTCGACATCCGTGGCACCCGGACCGGCCTGCCCGCCGCCAGCGAATCCGGCCACGCCGCCGCCTCGGCCGCCTGCACGCCGATCACCCGGACATTCGGCGCCAGCGCGTGCAACGCCACCGCGACACCCGCGAGCAACCCGCCACCACCGGTGGGCACGACGACCGTGCCCACCTCGGGAACCTGCTCGAGGATTTCCAGCGCGACCGTCGCCTGTCCGGCGACGATGTCGGGATGATCGAAAGGATGGATCAGGGTCGCGCCGGTCCGATCGGCGAATTCCTGTGCGGCATCCAAGGATTCGTCGATCGTGTCGCCCACCAGATGCACGTCGGCACCGTAGGCGCGCGTCGCGACGAGCTTCGGCAACGAGGCCCCGACCGGCATGAACACCGTCGAGGCGATCCCGAGCTCGCTCGCCGCCCACGCCACCCCCTGCGCATGGTTGCCGGCGCTGGCTGCCACCACGCCCCGCGCGCGATCCGCCGCCGGGAGATGGGCTATCCGGTTGTAGGCCCCGCGCGGTTTGAACGACCCGGTCCGCTGCAGGTTCTCGCATTTGAGCAACACCTGCGTACCCGCCCGCTCCGACAACACCCGCGACCCCACGATCGGTGTCCGTCGAATCACCGGCGCCAGCAATCGCGCGGCTTCCTCGATCCGCTCCAGTCCCACGGTCTCCATCGGCCACATGGTGCCAGGTTCGGCATCGCCAGTCGGGTATCCCGGGGTTGCGTCCATTTTGTGCAGTGATCAACCGCCCGGCGAGTGGCTCAGCGCAGTTGCGAGGACTTCGCGATGTTGTGGGCGATGGTGCCGAGGCGGGTGAGGCGGGCGTCGCCGAGCGGGGTGAGTTTGCCGCCGAGACGATTGGTGACGAAGGCCAGGGAGAGGCCGGTTTCGGGATCGGCGAAGGCGCCGGAGCCGCCGAGGCCGAAGTGGCCGAAGGCGGAGATCGGGTCGGCCTTGGAGGGTTTCATCGGGACGCCGTGGAAGCCCATGGCCCAGGGGATGCGGAACGCCAGGACGTAGTCGGGGGTGAAGACCTGGCGCGCGGCGAAGCGGGGGATCGAGCCGGGGGAGAGGATGCGGGTGCCGTCGAGTTCGCCGCCGTTGGCCAGGGCGGCATACACGCGGGCGAGCGCGCGGGCGGAGAAGACACCGTTCACGCCGGGCATCACCGAATCGTGGACGCGCTCATCGACGATCAGGTCGGCGAACCCGCGCGGGGTGGTCTCCGCGGCGGCGGCGAAACGGGTACGGGTGAGCAGATCGGAGCCGGTGTCCCAGTCCATGCCCGCGGCGCGCAGGCGCGGGAAGGTGGTGGCGATGCGGTGGCGCTGATCGTGCGGCACCCGGAACCAGAGTTCTTCGGCATCGAGAGGTTCGGCCAGTTCGGTGCGCACCACATCGACGAATGCGCGGCCGGTCACCCGCGCGACGATCTCGGCGGCCAAGTGCCCGTAGCTGATTCCGTGATAGCCGCTGGTGACCCGATGCCGCGGATCGGGAGTGGCGGCGGCCAGCGCGGCGGTGACGGCAGCGTCATCGAGGAAACGCTCGATCGGCCCGGGCAGCAGGCCACGCAGCCGGTGCAGGCCGGCGCGGTGGGTGAGTACATCGCGCACGGTGATGGCGGCCTTGCCCGCCGCGGCGAACTCCGGCCAGTACTCGGCGACCGGGCTGTCGTAGTCGAGCTGTCCCCGATCGGCCAGCTGATGAATCACGGTGGAGGCCACGCCTTTTCCGGTGGAGAAGCCCAGCGCCACCGAGTCCGCCGTCCACGGCACACCAGGGCTCGCGTAGCCCGCCCACACATCGACGACGGGCTCGCCGTGCAGATACACGCACAGTGCGCCACCGCCGTGCGAGGGCTTGCGGAACAGATGGTCGAAGACGGTGACCAAGCGGACGAAACGGCGATCCACCGACTGCGCTGTCGAAACTCCCATCCTTCGAGCATGCCATCACACACTAGGGACCGGTCGGTACGGTGATCGTTTCCTAACTGTCACACCGAACACCGCGCACGCAATACGCGGTCCATAGCATGCTTGCATGCCCCCGAGACGACGATCGGCGCTGCTCGCAAGGCTTGTGGTCGATGAGCCAGGCCGACCGCAAGTGATTCTGGGCGAACTGCGCCGGGTGATCCTCGACGGCGCCGTACCGCCGTGCACCGTGATCCCGCTGCGCGAAGTCGCCGAGCTGTTCGGGGTGAGTCACATCCCGGTCCGTGAGGCGCTCAAGACGCTGATCGGGGAGGGCCTGGTCACCCACCGTCAGCAGCGCGGCTACCAGGTGGCCCAGCTCACCGCCCGTGAACTGCGCGAAATGTACATCGTGCGTGACACTTTGGAGACGGCATCACTCGCCGCGGCCGCGCTGCACGCCGACGAGGCCGAACGCGCGCACCTGCTCGCGGTGAACGACCTGCTCGAACGCGCCATCCTCGACGACGATCCCGAGTCGTACCAGCGTCAGTCCCGCAGCTTCCACGTAGCGCTGACGCGGCCGTCACGGATGTTCCGGCTGCTGTACATGCTCGAAGCCGCGTGGAATGTCACCGAGCCGGTGCAGTCGATGGTCCACATCGACCGACTCGACCGCGAGCGCCTGCACATCGACCACATCGCCATGCTCGACGCGTTTCTCGCCCGCGATGTCGACCGACTGCTCGTGGCCGCCGAGGAACACCACCGCAGGCTGGAAACCGTGGTCGCGACCCTGCCGACCGATACCGGGCTGCTCGCGCCGGAAGATATATCTTCGGTGCAATAGGCGCGAAATTCCCGGGAAACCGCTGGGCAATTGCTGATACTTACCGTCTGTTCAGCAGATGTACCCTTTCGGACGGGAACGATCATGACCGACACCCTTACGTCCTCGGCGGTTCCCGCCGGTGAACCGCCCACGTACGACCCGCGGCTGACGAACGAGGATCTGGCGCCGCTGCGCAAGCAGAGCTGGGGCACTTACAATATCTTCGCGTTCTGGATGTCAGACGTGCACAGTGTCGGCGGATATGTCACGGCGGGAAGCCTTTTCGCACTCGGACTGGCCAGTTGGCAAGTGCTCGCCGCACTGCTCATCGGCATCACCATCGTGTACTTCTTCTGCAATCTGGTGGCGAAACCCAGTCAGATGACCGGGGTGCCCTATCCGGTGATCTGCCGCAGTGCGTTCGGCGTGCTCGGCGCGAATATCCCCGCGATCATCCGCGGTCTGATCGCGGTGGCCTGGTACGGCATTCAGACTTTCCTCGCGTCGGCGGCGCTGGATGTCGTTCTGGTGAAACTGTTTCCGGGATTGGCGCCCTACGCCGTCACCGCCGACTACGGGTTCCTCGGACTGTCGGCCCTGGGCTGGGGCAGCTTCCTGCTGCTGTGGGTGGTGCAGGCGTGCGTGTTCTGGCGCGGCATGGAATCGATCCGCAAGTTCATCGACTTCTGCGGTCCCGCCGTCTACGTCGTCATGTTCCTGCTCTGCGGCTACCTCATCGCGAAGGCGGGCTGGAGTGCCATCGACCTGAAACTCGGCGATGTGAAATACACCGGCTGGGCGTCGGTGCCGGTGATGCTCGGCGCGATCGCACTCGTCGTGTCGTATTTCTCGGGGCCGATGCTCAATTTCGGTGACTTCTCCCGATACGGCAAGAGCTTCGCCGCGGTGAAGAAGGGGAACTTCCTCGGGCTTCCGGTGAATTTCCTGGTCTTCTCGGTACTGGTGGTGGTCACCGCCTCCCTGACCTTGCCGGTGTACGGCGAGCTCATCACCGATCCGGTCGCCACCGTCGCCGAGATCGATTCCACTTTCGCGATCGTGCTCGGCGCACTCACCTTCACGGTCGCCACCATCGGGATCAATATCGTCGCGAACTTCATCTCGCCGGCTTTCGATTTCTCGAACGTCAGTCCGCAGCGGATCAGCTGGCGGGCGGGCGGCATGATCGCGGCGGTCGGTTCCGTGCTGATCACCCCCTGGAATCTGTACAACAATCCTGACGTCATCCACTACACCCTCGAGGTTCTCGGGGCCTTCATCGGACCGCTGTTCGGGGTGCTGATCTGCGATTACTACTTGGTGCGCAAGCAGAAGGTGGTCGTCGACGACCTGTTCACGATGTCGGAGCAGGGGACGTATTACTACGCGAAGGGCTATCACCCGGCCGCGATCATCGCGACCGCGGTGGCCGCCGCGGTGGCGGTGTTCCCGGTGCTGGCCAACAGCCTGCCCGGCATGCACTCCGCCGCCCAATACAGCTGGTTCATCGGGTGCGGCATCGGCTTCGCCGTCTACTACCTGCTGACGGGCGCCGCGCGGGCGGCCGCTGCCGAGGAGGTCGGTGTCTGATGCGCATCCGGGTCGTCAACCCGAACACCACGCGGGCGATGACCGACACGATCGAGCAGTGTGCGCTGGCCGTCGCGGGCCGGGGCACACTGCTCGACGCGGTCACCTCCGAGATCGGGCCCGCTTCGATCGAGAGCCACTACGACGAGGCGATGAGCGTGCCGGGCCTGCTCGCCGCGATCCGGCAGGGCGAGGCCGACGGTGTGGACGGGTATGTCATCGCCTGCTTCGGTGATCCGGGCCTGGACGCCGCACGGGAACTGGCGGCGGGGCCGGTGATCGGGATCGCCGAGGCGGCCATGCACACCGCGAGTCATCTCGGCCGCGGATTCAGTGTCGTCACGACGCTCGGCCGCACCATCGGGCGAGCGGCCGATCTCGCGGAACACTATGGGATGCAACGGTTCTGCCGGGGCATCCACGCGTGCGAGATCCCGGTACTCGCCCTCGACACCGACCCGGACGCGCGCAAGATCGTCACCGAGGCGTGCCGGGTCGCCGTCGCGCAGGACGGGTCAGATGCTGTGGTGCTCGGGTGCGCCGGAATGGCGGAGCTGTGCGCGCACATTCGCGGCGAGATCGGGGTGCCGGTGATCGACGGCGTCGCGGCGGCGACATTGACCGTGCAGTCGCTGCTGACGATGGGCCTGCACAAGTCGGGTAGGGGAGAGTTCGCGACGCCGCCGCCGAAGACCTACGCGGGACTGCTGGAATCCTTCGGTTCGTGAATGCCGCTCAGACGCCGGCGGTCTCGGTGCTCAGCGCGTTCAGCACCGCGGTGAGATCGTCGACGTCGACGACCAGACGGGTGAAGTCCGGCCCGTCCAGGTCGATCCGCACGGCGCTGCCGCCGAAAGTGGTGTCCCAGAACTCTTTGCGGCCCTTGCCTCGGTAGACGCCCGCGGCGATCACGCCGGGGATGAAGGTGCCGGGCGCGCGGACCCACGGGGGCCGCAGGTCCACTTCGGCGGTGGCGATCTCGGTGATCGCGGCGCGGTCGATCACGACCTGCTGGCGCAGGGCGAGCAGGCGATGCCCACCGAGCACATTGACCGTCACCGTGTCGTCGTTGATCTCGACCTCGACCATCGCTACCTCACTCGCCATCGTGCGGACCGTTCGATGTCCAGTTTCGCCGGGCGGCCTGGTCACGGACTGTGGTGAGCCTGTGAGTTCCCCAAGGAACTCGGAACCATCTACAAATATAGATATGCGCATCTAACCGGTTGATCGCCACGGGGGCACCCGAGACGAGAAAGAAAACAGGGACAGCCGGGTCAGCGCTCGTGTGCCTGGTCGGCGATCTCGAGCACCTGGGACAGCCACGGCGTGAACTTGCCGGGGTTCGCCGCCAGATCCGCACGCACCTCCTGCGGGGGGATCCACGCCCAGCGGGCGATCTCGGCCGAGTCCGGCCGCGGCGGCACGTCGCCGACCACACCGATCAAGACGTGGTCGTACTCGTGCTCGACACGGCCGGTCTTCTCGTCGCCGGCGAGATAGGTGAACACGCCGACCTTCGTGAGCTCGGCCGCCATCCCGAACTCCTCGCGCAACCGGATCGCGGCGGCCTCGACAACGCTCTGACCCGGCAGCGGATGCCCACAGCAGGTGTTTGCCCACTGCAGCGGGAACCGGGTCTTCACCGCCGCGCGCTGCTGGAGCAGGACGTGTCCGTGCGAGTCGAACAGCAGCACGGAGAAGGCGCGGTGGAGCGTGCCCGGTGGCCGATGGGCATCGGCCACCGAGCACGCTCCGATCGCCGCGCCTGATTCGTCGACCAACTCGACGAGCATGGTTTCGCGGTCGGTCGACGGGTCGGCGAGCTTCTCGGTCACCTGGCCACCTTATCGGCGACGATCATCAGGTATTGGAAGCTGCCCTCGCGGTAGGCGGTGAGGAACGGCTGCTCGACGCCGGTGGCGAGCTCGGAATGGGTGCGCAACTCCCAATACGGGATGGTGTCGGGCGTGAGGTCGACGACCGTGGTGGGGACGAGGCCGCTGTCGGACAGTGCGCGGAAGTACTCGCTGCGCGGATGGATCATGCAGCCGTAGTGCGCGTCGATCCAGCTGACCGAGGCGGACCGGCCGCCGGTGACATCGTTGGAGCAGCCGGTGATGCACACGTAGCGCCCACCCGGTTGGAGCACGCGAGCGAATTCGTCGAAGAGATCGAAAAGGTCGACGTACATGGTGGTTTCGTTGGTCCAGATGGCCCGCGCCGACTCGTCGACGAAGCCGGTGTCGAGCATGTTGCGGAAGTGGAACCCGACCCGCTCGGTCACGCCGCGGGCCTCGGCCTGATCGTTGGCGAAGCCGACTTGGTACTCGGAGATGCTGACGCCGTCGACATGGCAGCCGAAACGATCGGCGGCCATGAAACTCGTGCCGCCGCGGCCCGAGCCGCCGTCGATCAGCCGGTCGTCGGGGGTGATGGCGCCGAGGTTGTCGAGCAGATAGTCGGCCTGGGCCGTCTCGAGGCGGTGCAGTTCGCGCACGATCCGTTCCTGCCGGGTCTTCTCGGGGCCTTCCAGCACCGACCAATCGGGTTCGCCGATGCCGTAGTGGTGGTGGTAGAGGCCGTCGACCTTGCCCAGTTCGGTATTGACCCGGTCGTCGTTGGGATTGTTGTTCCAGTACGCGGCGACCGAACGCTGATAGGTGGTGCGCAGGACCGAGCGGTCGGGGGTGTTGACGATGGTCATCTGTCGTCCTCTCCTGGTGCGATGTCGTGGTAGCGGCGGCTGCCCGCGTGCCAGGCGCGGCTGCCGCCCATCCAGGCCCACAGCCCGGCCAGGAAGCGGCGCAGCTGGGGTGAGCCCGAGGCGGCGAGGGGGGCCGCCTCCCGTTCGAAGCGATGCATCAGTTCGTCGTGGATCTGGGCGGTGCGCAGCACGGCATCGGCCCGGCTGCAGCCTTCCTCGGCGGCCAGGACCGTCGGCAGATTGAACTCCCTGCCGCCCGAAAGGTCCTCGCGCGCCATCGAATACAGGTCGTTCACCATCTGGGCGGCCAGCGCGGCGGTGGTGGTCACCCGCCGCACCGCCGGGTCGGCGTAGTCGGCGGCGGTGAGTTCGTAGCCGCCGACGGCGTCGATCGGTGCCATGCACGGCAGGAAACTGTGTGGCTGCCGGTTGGTCAGGTACTCCCAGACCGGCGGCATCCGGTCCGCGGTGCGCCAGCCCGCTTCGGCGCCGAGCGCGATGAACCACCCCGCGATCTCGGTGCGTAACCGGGTCAGCTGCGCCGGGCTCGCGTACCCCGCCAGGTGCGCGAACGAGGTGCGGAACGCGCGCAGGATCGGGTCGGCCTGCATGGCCTGTTCCAGCCTGGGTGCGTATCGCGTGGGCAGGTGGGCCGGATCCATCGCGGCGGCGGCCAATTCGAGCCGCGGCCCGAGTTCGGCGGCGGCGCTGGACGGCGTGCCGTCGGGTGCGGTGTCGCCAGGGGCGTCCTCCTCGCAGTAGTAGTCGTCGACCGACCATTCCGCCACCGCGCAGCGTGCGGCGGCCAGCAGCCGGTCGGGATCGTCGCAATCGGGATGGGCGAGCATGATCAGCCGGCCGAAGTCGGCCTTGGCGAGCTCGTCGAGCCGGCCTTCGTAGAGGCCGATCTCGGCGGCCCAGGCGAGCAGACCCGCGTTGACGGCCTCGGCGAGCGCCGGGTCATCGCGCTCGGGAGGTGGGCAGTAGAGAGCGGGAATCGGCTGTTGCCCAGCGGAATTCGCCGTCTCCGCAGGGGGTGCGACAGGCGATTTCTGTGCCGGGAACAATCGCAGGCCTGAAGTGCCGATCCCGGTCGGGCCGCGAAGACGACGCGGCGTGACCGAGCCGGTGGCCGCATCGGGTGTGCGTCGGGGGAGCGTCGCGGTGCCGGAGAACAGGTCGGCCGGGGCGGCGGCACCGTGCAACAGGGCCGCCACCGCGACAGCCAGATCGCCTGCCGCGATCGGGGCGCCGACCCTGGTGAGGATGGACACGGTCCGCGCCGATCAGTCGGCGCGGCGCGCGACGAGCACGTCGTCCAGCACGCCGAGCGCATCGGGAACGAGGACGGCCGCGGAGTAATAGCAGCTCACCAGGTACGACATGATCGATTGGTCGTCGATCTGCTTGAACCGGACGTTGAGGCTCGGCTCGTATTCGTCGGGAATGCCCGTCTGATGCAGACCAACGACGCCCTGATCCTTCTCACCGATGCGCATCGCCATGATCGATGTGGTCTGGGTGTCGCTGACCGGGATCTTGCCGCACGGCAGCAGGGGGACGCCGCGCCAAGCGGGCACCCGGTGCCCCTGGTACTCCACGGGATCGGGATACAGACCGCGGCGCGAACACTCGCGACCGAACGCGGCGATCGCTTTCGGATGTGCGAGAAAGAATTTGGTGCCGCGCCGCATGCTGAGCAGCTCGTCCATGTCGTCGGGGGTCGGCGCGCCGGATTCGGTGGTGATGCGCTGTTTGAGGTCGCAGTTGTGCAGCAGCCCGAACTCGGAATTGTTCACCAGGTCGTGCTCGCGTCGCTCGTAGAGCGCTTCGACGGTGAGCCGCAGCTGCTGGTCGACCTGGTTCATCGGATCGTTGAACAGGTCGGCGACGCGGGTGTGGACCCGCAGCACGCTCTGGGCCAGACTGAGTTCGTATTCGCGGGGACTGGCGTCGTAGTCGACGAAAGTGCCCTCGAGCAGCGGTTCGCCGGAGTGGCCGGAGGAGATCTCGATGTCGGCTTCACCCTTGGAGTTCTGGAGCCGGCTCGACCGCTGGGCCGCTTCGGCGCGGATCTGATCCAGCTCCGGGTTCAGCTCGAGAAATTGCTCGAATTGTTGTCTCGGCAGGCAGAGAATGGTGGTTCTGGTCACCGTCTTCACTGTGTCCGGCCAGATCGCCGAAGGCTCGGTGAGCATTTCCTCGCCGTAGTAGTCGCCGCCGGACAGCAGACCGAGTTTGGTCGACTCGCCGTATTGACCGGAGCCGAGCCGGGCGAGTTTTCCGTGCACGACGAGGATGACCTGATCCATCGGATTACCGAATTCGGCGACCACCGTTCCCGGATCGAGGTCGTATTGCACGAATTTTTCCGCGAGCGGGCGCAGGAGTTCGTCGTCGTCGATATGGCGCAGCGGCGGAAGCTCGCGGAGTTCCTGCGGAATCACCCTGGCCCGTGACCCGTCGACGACGAATTCCACTTCGCCGTTGCCGACGGTGTGGGTGAGCCTGCGGTTGACCCGGTAGATACCGCCCGCGACCTGCACCCATGGCAGGGCGCGTGACAGCCAGCGCGAGCTGATGCCCTGCATCTGCGGTTCGGATTTGGTGGTGTGCGTCAGCTTGTGCGCAGCCGTGGTGCTCAGGCTCTTGCGCACGGAATTGTCTGTGGGCAACGGCATTTCGATGGTCATGAGATATGTCCTCACCTCGGGACGGAAACCGGCACGGCCGATCGACCTGTGTGGCGCGACAATGCGCGACAGGCTCGGGTGTGGGTAATGGTGCGAAGCGAATGGTCCTGCGCGGATAACCGGGCGTGTGAAACGGTGTTACACGAAATCTGATGCGTGTCAGTACGTTCCGGACGATTACGATGGTAGGTGGTTGCGGTGGCCGCCCGCCGGAAATTCGGGAAAACATGATGATGACCGGGAGAACCGTTGTGCGGGAGGCGATTGCGGACAGACGGGTGTCCGAGGATCGCCCGGCGATGTGTTCTGCGCGCTGATGCTCGGCCTCATCGCGGCGGCCACCTCGCCCCGGGCTGTCCGTTCCCGGGCGATCTCGGCGTGACAGCGAACCGTACGAGAGTTGTGACCTCAGTGTGATCGGCCGGTGAGCGGGGCATGTGACTCGAATCGCCGGAACATGCGGCCTGTCACAGCCGACACATAATGGAGGTCCGATGTGGCAAGCTCATATGAGCACATCGGGGTGTGTGAGGTGTGTCACTTTGAGCAGGTAGGGCCAGGTGGGAACGGTGGATATCAGTCCAAAAGGTGTGGTCGGTTCGGTGCAGCGGTTGCTGGCTACCGCGCAGAACGGGCTGGAGGTGATCCGCTTCGGCGGATTGTCACACGATGTCGAGTCCTCGCCTTTCGAGGTCGTCGAGCGTCGACGCATGTACCGGCTGCGACATTACTTCCCCGACGATACGACGCCGGGGCGTCCGGTGGCGCTGCTGGTGCCGCCGTTGATGGTGAACGCCGACATCTGGGACGTGAATGCGGCGGGCGGCGCGGTCGGCATCCTGCACGCGAGCGGAATCGACTGCTGGGTAATCGATTTCGGCTCACCCGCGACCGAGGAGGGCGGCTGGGAACGCGACCTGGCCGACCACGTGCTCGCGGTGAACTCCGCCATCGACACCGTCTGTGAGGCCACCGGCGCGCAGCTGCATTTGATGGGGTACTCCCAGGGCGGCATGTTCGCCTACCAGACCACCGCGTATCGCTACGGCAAGGGCGTAGCCTCGATCGTCACCTTCGGCAGCCCTGTCGACATAGTCAACGGGATGCCGTTCGGCCTGCCCTACGGTCTGGTTTCCGAAGTCGCCGATTTCCTCGCCGACCACGTGATGCACCGGCTGCCGATCACCGAATCGATGGTACGCATCGGTTTCCAGATGCTCGATCCGGTGAAGACCGCCAAGTCGCGGATCGACTTCCTGCTGCAATTGCACGATCGGGAAGCGTTGCTGCCCAAGGAACGTCAGCGTCGATTCCTCAACAGCGATGGCTGGGTGGGGTATTCGGGTCCGGCCGTGGCCGATCTGCTCAAGCAGTTCGTCGCCCACAACCGGATGATGCTCGGCGGCTTCGTGATTCGCGACCACCCGGTGTCGCTCGCCGAGCTCAAGTGCCCGATCCTGGCATTCGTCGGCGAGGTCGACGACATCGGTCAGCCCGCCGCGGTGCGTGGCATCGTGCGGGCCGCACCCAATGCCGAGGTATACGAAGCGAGTTTGGTGGCAGGCCATTTCGGGCTCGTCGCCGGCTCGACGGCCACCAACCACACCTGGCCGATGGTGCGCGACTGGATCGCCTGGATGGACGGCAACGGGACCCTGCCCGAGCAGATCACCCCCATGCAGGAACACGTCTCGAGCAACGCGCCGCGCACGGCTGCCACCCGGATGGTGCACACCGCCGCCGGTCTGGCCGAGGCCGGCGCGGGTGTCGGCAAGGCGTTGGAAGGCATCGCGGGCAATACGATTCGAGGATCGATCGAGATGGCGGGCGAGGCGGCGCGTGCGCTGCCGCGGCTGACGCGGCTCGGGATGATCCAGCCGCACACCCGTATCTCCCTCGGCAAGCTGCTCAGCGAGCACGCCTCCCGCGCTCCGCAGAAGGACCTGGTGCTTTTCGACGACCGGGTGCACACCAATGCCGCTGTCGAGGAGCGCGTCGACAATGTGGTGCGTGGTCTGATCTCTGTCGGTATCCGGCCCGCGATGCGGGTCGGCGTCATGATGGAGACGCGCCCGAGTGCGCTGGCCTCGGTGGCCGCGCTGTCGCGGATCGGCGCTGTCGCGGTGCTGCTCGCGCCGGGCGCCGAACTCGACCGGGCCATCGAGCTGACCGGCGTGCAGACGTTGATCGCCGACCCGGAGAACCTGCGTTCGGCCGCCGCGACCGCCGCCAGGGTGCTCGTGCTCGGCGGCGGCGACAGTCGTTCGCTCGCGGTGGCCACCAGCGACCGGGTGGTCGACCTGGAGCAGATCGACCCGGCGAAGGTCAGAGTGCCCGCGTGGTACCGGCCGAACCCGGGTCTGGCGCGCGAACTCGCGTTCGTACTCGTGCTCGGCTCCGGCGACCGCCTCGAGGCGAAGTACATCACCAACCATCGCTGGGCGCTGTCGGCATTCGGTACCGCGAGCGCGGCCGATCTGGACCGTCGCGACACCGTGTACTGCCTTGCGCCACTGCACCATTCGTCGGGACTGTTGGTGAGCCTCGGTGGGGCGATCGCCGGTGGCAGCCGGATCGCGCTGGCCAGGCCGGTGGACATGGACCCGGGTCGCTTCGCCGAAGAGGTGCACCGGTACGGCGTCACTGTTGTCACCTACACCTGGACCATGCTGCGCGATCTGCTCGACGCCCAGGTCTTCCCCGCGGGCCACAACCATCCGATCCGCTTGTTCATCGGCTCCGGCATGCCCGCTGGACTGTGGCGGCGCACGGTCGAACAGTTCGACCCGGCCAGGGTGCTCGAGTTCTACGCCTCGATCGACGGTGATGTGGTGCTGGCGAATGTCACCGGCGCCAAGATCGGGTCCAAAGGCAGGCCCGTGCCCGGCACCGCACGGGTGGAACTGGTCGCTTACGACCCGATCAGCGAGCAGATCCTCGTCGGCGACGACGGATTCGCGCGCCGTTGCGCCGACAACGAGCCCGGCCTGCTGCTCGGCAAGGCCGTCGACGGCGGCGACATCTCCGACGGTGGGCTGCGCGGTGTGTTCCGCGCCGGTGACGCCTGGTGGCCGACGGAGAATCTGTTCCGCCGCGACAGCGACGGTGACTACTGGCTGGTCGATCGCCGTGACACGGTGATCCGCACCGCGCGCGGCCCGGTGTTCACCCAGCCGATCGTGGACATGCTCAACGACATCACACCGGTCGACATGGAAGTCGCGTTCGGGCTGAAGACCGCGGCCGGGGTCATCGCCGCGGCCGCGCTGAGCGTGCGTCACGGATTCCGGATCGAACCGGGCGATGTCACCGAGGCGATGCGCGGGCTGGAGGCTTCCCAGCGTCCCGACCTGGTCTACGTCGTCGCCGAGATCCCGCGTAGCTCCAGCTTCCGCCCCTCGGCGTCGGCGATCCAGGCCGCGGGCCTGCCCAAGGCGGGACCGGGCACCTGGATCTACAACCGGGAGACCGAGGCTTACGAGGTACTCAGCGACGCCGCCGCGGCGACGCTGTTCGGCGGAAGCTGACCGGTGACCCGACCCAACCGCTGACCGCACAACGAAAAGGCCGCCCGGCAGAAACCGGGCGGCCTTCGTTCGTTGCGGCTACACCTGGTATTCGGTGACGGCGTCGACGACGCGACCGAGCTGAGCCTCGCTGAGCAACGGCCACAGCGGCAGACGCACGATCGTCGCCGAGAAGTTCGCCGAGCGCGTGCACGGCACCGGGGTACGGCCGTACTTGAGGCCCGCGGGGCTCGAATCCAGCGGAATGTAGTGGAACGGCGCGACGATGCCGCGTTCGGCGAGGTGGGCGATGATGCCGTCGCGGCTGTCCTCGCTGGGCATCCGCAGGTAGAACAGGTGCGCGGTGTGGCCCGCGTCGGCGGGCACCGTCATCGGGCGCACATCGTTGCGTGCCGCCCAGTCGGGCAGCGCGGCCGCGTAGGTGTCCCACACGCGGTGGCGGTTGGCCTGGATGGTGTCGAACTCGGCCAGCTGGGCGTCGAGCACGGCGGCGTTGAGCTCGCTGGGCAGGTAGCTGGAACCGATGTCCTGCCAGGAGTACTTGTCGACCTGGCCGCGCAGGAAGCGAGCGCGGTCGGTGCCCTTCTCCCGCATGATCTCGGCGCGACCCATCAGGATCTCGTCCGACAGCAGCAGCGCGCCGCCCTCACCGCAGTGCACGTTCTTCGTGTCGTGGAAACTCTGTGTGCCGAGGGTGCCGATCGTGCCGAGCTGTCTGCCCCGCCAGGTGCCGCCCAGACCGTGTGCGTTGTCCTCGATGATCGCCACGCCGTGCTGGGCGGCCAGCGCGAGCAGCGGCTCCATGTCGGCGGCGACACCGCCGTAGTGCATCACCACGATGGCCTTGGTGCGGTCGGTGATCGCGGCGGCCGCGGCGGCGGGGTCGATATTGCCGGTGGACTCGTCGATGTCGACGAACACGCAGGTGGAACCACGCAGGGCCATCGAGGTGGCCGCGGAGGTGAACGCGAAACTGGGGACGATCACCTCGTCGTCGGGACCCAGCTCCAGCAGCAGCGCGCCCAATTCGAGCGCGTGCGTGCAGGAGGTGGTGAGCAGCGCGTGATCGGCGCCGGTGATGGCTTTGATCTTCGCCGTCGCCGACTTGGTGAACTGACCGTCGCCGTGACTGTGATCGGAGTCGAGCACGGTCATCAGATTGGGGCGTTCAGCGGCAGCGCGGAACGGCCTGCTGAAGATGATGCGGTCGCTCACGCGCGATGGCCCTTCTCCGTCGCGGCTGCCGGTACCGCGGCGTCGACTCGATGGTTCACGGCCGGCGCATGCATCGTATCCGGGCGCGGTGTCGGGGTCTGCACGGTGAGGTAGAGCGGCTTGCCGACCAGGATGTGCAGTGCGACACCGAGATACTCGGCGATCAGGCCGAGCGAGAACAGCATCGCGCCCGAGCACAGCAGCATCACGACGATGATCGACGCCCAGCCCTCTGGATCGTGGTTGTCCTGCGTCAACGCCTGCACGATCACCACCGCGGCCATGATCACCCCGGCCAGCGCGAGGGTGACCCCGAGCATGCTCACCAGCCGCAGGCCGCGAGTGCCGCTGCACAGCACCATCTTCCAGAACAGGGAGAACAGGCGGCGATAGTTGTAGCCGGACTCCTCGCGCCCTTCGGCGCGCAGCACCACCGGCACCGAGACCGTATTGCCGACGACCCAGGTGAGCGCCACGTCCAGGTACACCCCGTTGGCCGCGACCTCGGCGAGCTGGCGGCCGATGTCGCCGCGGATCAGCCGGAAGCTCTCGAAGCGCGTCGAATCCGGGAACGCGAACACCGTCGCGAGCACGATCTTGGCGCCGCGTGAGGTGAGATTGCGCAGGAAGCCGTGCGGGCGGGTATTGGACGGTTTCGAATAGACCAGGTCCGCGCGCGAGGCCAGCGCCGCGTCGAGGAAGTCCGCGATGAACGCGGGGTCGTGCTGACCGTCCTCGTCCATCGTGACGATCCAGTCGCCCTGTGCCGCCGCCATACCGGCGATCGTCGCCGCGTCCTGACCGAAGTTGCGGCTCAACCACACCGCGCGCACCTGCGGGAAGGACCCTTCCAGTTCCTGCAGGACGACATCGGAGCGGTCGGGGCCGTTGTCGTGCACGAGGATGATCTCCTCGACCGCGAACCGGGCGCCCGCCGCGGTCGTACTCGGGCCCGTCAGCCGGTCCAGCTCGGCGACCAGTGCCGCGATCGTGTCCTCGCCCCGATACACCGGGACGACCACCGATACCGAATGCACCGGGCTCGATCCGTTGCGATCGGGCGCGCCCGATCGCACGACAGTGTCGGGCCTGGACAAAGGTGCGGACGGAATCGGCATCGCGGACACTTTCGGTGTTTCGGAGGTATTGACCCAGCAGTGTGCGCACTTTAACACCGGCGCGTGACACGTCGGTGGAAGCGATCCCGCTGTGCGACGGTGCCAGTCGGGCCGTGTGCCTGTAGGGTCTGGTCCTCGTGGTGGAAAGTAGAACCCCGTCCCGTCGTTCCGTCTATATCTGGGGCTTGATCACCTCCCTCGGAGTGATCGCGGGCTATGGTGCGGTTCTCCTGGCCAACGTTCGGCACTTCTATACCGACGACACCGAATCCCAGTACGTCCCGCTGTGGGTGATGCTCGGCAACCGGCTGCGCAACGGTGATCTGCCGGTCATGGTGCCCGAGCACTGGATGGCCGGGAACTACTCGATCGAGGAAGCCGGGCTGCTGAATCCGCCGCAGCTGCTGATCGATCTCATCGCGCCCTCGGTGGACAACCTGGTGCTGTACGCGACCGTGGTGAAGCTGATCTTCGCGATCGTCCTCGGACTCGGCGTCTACCGGATCTGCCTGGCCTACGGCTCCCGGGTGCAGTGGGCGGCGCTGGCCGGGGTCTCGATTCCGTTCACCGGCTGGTTGCTGTTCTTCGACGAGGCCAGCTGGATGACCGCCTTCACCGGCACCGCGTGGATGGTGCACGCGTGGGCGTCGGGGGTGCGCTACTCGCGCGGTCGCGGCGGGCCGATCCCCGTGTTCGTGTATCTCTACCTGGCGATTTCGGTGCAGTACATCTTCCCGGCGGTGGAAGCCGGTCTGATGATCGGTGCGGTCGCGGTCGGTGAGCTGATCTACCAGCGGACCTGGCGCCCTTCGCTGAAACTGCTGATGGTGGCCGGCTTGGCGGCGCTGGCCGGAGCGGCGACCTACCTGCCGAGCATGCTGTCGGCGAAGGTCACCTGGCGTGGCACCGCTCAGATCAACAACGACATGTTCCTCACGGTGCCGTGGTCGGAATCGCTGAACGCGAGCCTGCCCTCGACCCTGCCCGCGTTCACCTCGTGGTGGGGTTACGTCCAGCCGCTGCCGGTGGTCTACATCGCCTGGTTCCTCATTCCGGCCCTGGCGTTCATCGACTGGGGCAAGGCGCGCGCGGCCTGGCGCGAACTCAGCGGCATCGGCCTGTTCGCGATCGCTGCGCTGATGTGGACGGCCGGCCCCGGCACGATCGGCCCGCTGCGCTGGCCCGCCCGCGTGCTGCCGATGGTGGCGCTGGGTCTGCTGCTGCTGGTGTGCGTGCTGCTCGGGCGGTTCGCGACCTTCAAGGACTGGCGTGCGCGGGGTATCGCGGCGGCCGTACTGATCGGGCTGCTGTGGGTGCGGTCGTTCTCCGCCGACCCACACAACTGGATCGCGCATGTGATCGCCGCGCTGGCCATCGCCGCGCTCGGGGCCGCGCTGGTGTGGCTGGCGGTGAACAAGGGGATCTCGGCGGCGGTGGCGCTGGCGATCATCGCGGTGTCCCCGATCGCGTATGTCCAGGTGGAACGGGCACAGCCGACGCCGATGAGCTGGAATCTGCCCAGCGATCGGGCCGCGGCGCGCGCGGCGTTCCCGGAATTCGCGGGGACCACGCTGCAGCTCGGCGATCGCGCGCTGATCCAACCGGGGGAGCGCACCCTCGACGGTGCCTACGGCTCGCTGGTGTTCGGCAACTACGCCAAGGACATCGAGCGCACCTATGTCAGCGGCTACACCCCGAACGGTCACTTCTGGTTCGGCGACATGCTCTGCATGCGCTGGGACACCAGCGTGTGCCCCGACGCCTACCGCCGCGCGTTCGCGGTCGAGCCGTCGACGGGCAAAACGGTCGTCGATCTGATGAACATCGACCGGGTGGTGCTGCAACGCGCGCTCTACCCGGCCGCGCGGACCGAGCCCGCGCCCGAGGGGTGGAAGTGGGTCGACTACCCCGGCCACGAGAACTACATCTCGGTCCTCGAACGTGCGGACGGCCTGATCTCCACCCGCAACGGCCGGATCTCGGCGGTCGAGAACGCCACCGCGGTCTCGACCTCGGAAAGCGATACGACGAGCCGGGTCACCGTGAGCTCGGCGGCCGGTGGCCGCGTCGTGTTCGCGCGTCTGGGCTGGCCGGGCTACCGGGTGAGCCTCGACGGCAAGGACATCCCGTTCAAGGTCGTCGCGAAGAGTTTCGTCGCGGTCGACATTCCGGCCGGGACGAAGAACGGCGATCTCGAGCTGACCTGGCGTCCGCCGGGCTGGAAGATCGGCGGCGCCGCGATCGGCCTCGGGCTGCTCGGACTCGCGGTGTTCCAGTGGCTGTACGTGCGTGGGCGTAAGCCCGACGACGAGGAGCTGGACGCCCCGGCGGCGGAGTCGATCGCCGCCGACGACACCGCGCTCGCGAACGCGGTGCGATGACCGCCGAGGCGGCGGGCGGCGTGCTCGAGACACCCGGCCCGCTGCTGCGGATCGTGAAACGTCAGGAGCTGGCGTTCGCGATCGTCGGCGGGTTCAACACCCTGCTCGGCATGGCGCTCGTCGTTTTCTGGCTGCAGGTGCTCGGCGACGGCAGGCCCGGTCTGGCCGTTGTCGCTGCCTACGCGGTGAGCACGGTCGTCGCGTTCGTGCTGCACCGCACCCTGGTGTTCCGCGTGCACGGCCATCTCCTGCGTGACTTTCTCGCGTTCTGTGGGGTCAACGCCGGTGGTCTGGTGCTCAACGTGATCCTGGTGGAACTGGCGGTCACCGGCCTCGGGTTTCCCGCCGCCCCCGCCTCGGTGATCGTCATGGGTCTGGTGGCGGTCGTGAGCTTCTTCGGACACCGCTACATCTCGTTCCGCCGGGCGCGGTAGGTTAGGCACATGGCGCACGAATCCACCATCGACGCAACCCTGCTCGGCCTGCTGGCCTGCCCCCAGGACAAGGGTCCCCTGCAGCTGGTGCGCACCGAAGCCGATGTGAGCGTGCTCTACAACCCGCGTCTACGTCGCGCATACCCGATCGACAACGGCATCCCGGTGCTGCTGATCGACGAGGCCCGCGACGTCTCCGACGCCGAGCACGAATTCTTCGTCGCCGAATCCTGATCGGCCCATTCGGCAGCTTCCCCACCGCTCCCGAATCGGAGTTAGGCTTACCTTAGTTCGTGCTGAGGTGCTGACCCGATCAGGAAAGAGTGCGTCCGATGGCTGATGACGTCGCATTGAGCGGCATTCCGCTGACCATGCTGTGGACCCTGCACAACCGTGGTGCGGAGGTGAAGCGCGCCGACGCGGTCCTGACCGATCCGGACTGTGAACGCCTCTACGACACCATCGATTTCGACTACACGCGGACCTTCGGCGAGCCCGACGGCACCCACGCTGTACGTTCGGCCCGCTTCGATGAGGCACTGCGGCCGTGGCTGGCCGCGCATCCCGGCGGGACCGTGGTGGAACTGGCCGCCGGGCTCGAGACCCAGTTCCAGCGGTGCGATGACGGCGCGGTGCGATGGTTGTGCGTCGATGTGCCCGAGGCGATCGAGATCCGCACTCGATTCCTGCCGCCGACGCCGAGGTGTGCGTATCTGCCGATCAGTGCGCTGGATCTGACCTGGCTCGACCACGTCGACCCCGAGCGCGGTGTCTTCGTCACGGCGCAGGGGCTGTTGATGTACTTCGCGCCCGACGACGTGCGCCGTCTTGTCGCCGCGATTCTCGAACGATTTCCCGGCGTGGAGCTGATGTTCGACACGATCCCGCCGTGGTTCTCCCGCAAGACCGTGCGCGGGTTCCACACGACGCCGGACTACACGGCGCCGCCGATGCCGTGGGGGATCGAGCGCAGCAAGATCGCGGCGCTGCTGCGGTCGTGGAGTCCGGCGGTCGGCGAGGTGACGGTGAGCTCCTACGGTCCCTCGCACGGTCCGCTGGCCGCGACCCTGCCGATCTTCGGCGCGTTGCCGTTGCTGCGCGATGTGCCACCGGCGATCGTGCGGGTGAGGTCGCGCTGAATCACCAACTGCCGGTCTCGATCTCACCGGTCAGGTAGCGCTGTACGACTGGGCCGACGGCATCGACCACGGCATCAATCGGCATCGAGGCCAGCGGTTCCAGCGCGATGATCTTGCGGGCGGTCAGGACCCCGATCATCTGGGATGCCGCCAGCGAGACCCTGGCGCGACCGTCGTCGTCGGCGGTGGCGATGCGCACCCGGACCCGTTCCAGCACCACCTGGAGTAGGAACGTGCGCGCGAGATTCTGATCGCCGCCCGCGAAGATGCTGCGGACCATGGCCACGATGCCGGGTCCGGCGGGGGAGTCCCACACGGTGACGACCGCGCGCACGATCGTCGCGCCGAGCTCGGCGATCGGCGCGGCGTCGACGGCTCTGAGCGTGGTGTCCGGGTCGACCGGGAAGTCCACGGCGGCGGCGAACAGCTGCTGCTTGTTGCCGAAGTAGTGGTGCACCAGCGCCGGGTCGACATCGGCATCGGCCGCGATCGCGCGGATCGAGGTCTTGTCGAACCCGGCGCCGGCGAACCGGACCCGCGCCGCGTCGAGGATCGCCAGCTTGGTGTCGGCGTTGCCCGGCCTGCGTCCGGTGCGCCCGGATTTCGCTGTGCCGGCACCGGATTCGCCGTCACTCATCGTGGATCCTCTCGTCGGGTCGTGTTCGCTACGGGGTGCGTCGACGCAGAGTAGCCGCGGCGAGGCCGAGCGCCACCAGCGCGAACCCGGCGACGACGGCGATATCGCGCCACATCGCAGCTGTCGGCTCCGCGTGAACCGACACCTGCTGGAGCGCGTCGACCGCGTAGCTCAACGGCATCACATTGCTGATCGCCTCGAGCCAGCCGGGCAGCCGGTCGCGCGGTACCAGCAGCCCGCACAGGAAGATCTGCGGCGCGACGATCACCGGCATGAACTGCACGGCCTGGAATTCGGTGCGCGCGAACGCACTCGCCAGCAGGCCGAGCCCGACGCCGCACACCGCGTCGACCATCGCGATCAGCATGACCCAGCCCGGGCTGCCCGCGGCGGTCAGTCCGAGCAGCCAGAACGCGACCACGCAGGCGACCGCGGCCTGCGCGGCGGCGGCGAGGGAGAACGCGCTGCCGTATCCGGCGAGCAGGTCGAGCTTGCTCAGCGGTGTGGTGAGCAGTCGTTCGAGGGTTCCCGATGTGCGTTCGCGCTGCATCGCGATCGCGGTGATCAGGAACATCACGATGAACGGCAGGATCCCGAGCATCGTGATGCCGACCCGGTCGAACATCGTCAGCGGGGCGTGCGGCGGGCGCGGTGCGTCCTGGTAGATGAAGTACAGCAGCGTCATCAGCAGGGCGGGGACCACCAGGATCATCGCGACGGTGCGGTGATCGTTGCGCAGTTGTCGCAGGATCCGGGCGGTCGTGGCGGTGTAGGGGCGCAGCGTGGTCATGCGTGCTCTCCCATCGTGATCAGGGTCAGGAAAGCGGCCTCGAGGTTCTGTTCGTCGGTGCGCTCGCGCAGTTCGTCGGGGCTGAGCTGGGCGAGCAGGTTGCCCTCGCGCATCAGCAGCAGCTTGTCGCAGTGCTCGGCTTCGTCCATCACGTGACTCGACACGAGCAGAGTCGTTCCCGCCGCGGCCAATTCACGGAACTGCTTCCACAGTTCCACGCGCAACACCGGATCGAGGCCGACTGTCGGTTCGTCGAGCACCAGGAGTTCCGGCTTGCCCACGAGCGCGCATGCCAGGGATGCCCTGGTCTTCTGGCCACCCGAGAGCTGGTCGCCGAGCTGATCCGCGTGATCGGCCAAACCGACTGCGACGAGCGCGGATTCGGTGTCGTCGCGGTCGCGCCCGTAGAGCGCGGCGTAGTACGCCACGTTGTCGCGGACGCTGATGTCGGCGTAGATGCTCGGCGCCTGGGTGACGTAACCGACCCGGCGCCGCAGCCCGGCGCTGCCCGCCGGTTCGCCGAGCACCGTGACGGTGCCCGATTCCACCAGCTGCGTTCCCACGATGCTGCGCAGCAGGGTGGTCTTCCCACAACCGGACGGTCCGAGCAGGCCGGTGATCGAGCCGCGGGGGATATCCAGGGTGAGGCCGTGCAGGACGGGGCGTTTTCCGCGTTTGACGGTCAGGTCCGCGACCCGGACGGCGATCGGTGGCGGTGCGGTGCGCGACATGGTCGCCTCAATTCATCGAGTGTTGAATTCACTACGTGATGAATTTAGCGCGATGGTTTCGAGGTGGCAAGGTCAGTGGGCGTGTCCCGAAGGTGTCACGGCCTGCTGACCTGGTTCGACAACGGTGAACTGGCCCATCATCCCGACATCCTCGTGCCACAGCAGATGGCAGTGATACATGTACGGCGTCGTCGGATCGGCGGGCCCGTCGAACCGTAGGGCCAGCGTCGTCGCCGTATTCGGTGGCAGGAAGATGGTGTCCTTGGCGCCGGTCAGCTCGGGCGGGGGCGGGCTGCCGTCGTACTCGAGCACCCGGAACTGCACATCGTGGACGTGAAAGTTGTGCGGCATGCCGTCGATGTTGCGCACGACCCAGGTCTCGGTGGTGCCCCGGGTGACCGTGGTGTCGATGCGGCTCATGTCCATGCGCTCGCCGTTGATACCGGCCAGGGTCAGGTCGAAGCGCCGTTGCATGACCGAGTCGGTCCCATCGGGAATCGACAGCGGCACAAGAGTTTCCGGTAACCCAGCGGAGGGGCGCAAGGTCGCCGCCGCGCGCAGTTCGAGCACATCGAACGTGTCGTCACCGCCCGAGAACCGGTTCGACCAGAAGTCGAGACCCGCCGCGAGTTTCTCGCTGCGCAACACCGTGCGCTCACCGGGCCGCATCCGCACCACGATCTCCGCGCGTTCGCCGGGTGAGAGTCGGAGGTGATCGAGGGTGGTGGGGCGTTCGAGCAGGCCGCCGTCGGAACCGATCATCGCGAACGCGCGGGCGTCGTCGAAGGCGAAGGTGTAGATCCGCGCGGTCGAGGCATTGAGCAGGCGCAGCCGCACCAGTTCGTCCCCGACTTCCCGATAGGGGGACAGGGTGCCGTTGACCATGGTGCGGTCGCCGAGGAAGCCGATGTCCCGGAAGATCGCGTGCGCGCTGTCGAGGCGGCTACCGCGCAGACGCATGTCCTGCACGATCACCGGGATGTCGTCCACGCCGTAGGTGCTGGGCAGCGGCAGTTCCGCACTCGGTGCGTCATCGATCAGGAACAGGCCCGCCAGGCCGCGGCGCACATGGTCCTCGGTCGCGCCGTGCGGGTGCGGGTGGTACCAGAGAGTCGAAGCCGGTTGATCCACAGTCCATTCCGGTGTCCATGTCGCACCGGAGTCGACCATCTGGTGCGGCCCGCCGTCCATGGCGGCAGGCAGGTGCATGCCGTGCCAGTGCACTGTCGATGCCTCGGGGAGCTGGTTGCGCACCTGGACTCGCACGCGTTCGCCGCGGGCCGCGCGCACGGTGGGGCCGAGGTAGCTGCCGTTGAAGCCCCACGTCTCGGTGGCGCGGCCGGGCTCGAATGTGGTTGTCCCGGTGCGCATATCGAGGGCGAACACCCGTGTTCCGGTGGAGTCGACAGTCGAATCCGCCAGCGGTGGGATGCGCAGTGGCTGAGTGAATTCCGTGGTGCCGACCGTCGCGATGTCGGCGGAGCTCCAGGTCCACGCCACCCCGGCGCCGATCGCGGTGGCCAGGGTGACGACGAGGGCGCACGCGCCGAGCAGGATGCGGCGTAGCCGGCGTGGGGGAGAAGCCATGCGTCGACGGTAGGGACGCGAACCCGGCGCCACATCCGGGTGCGTCCCCGGTGCGACCCTGATTTCCGGTCGCGGATTTCAGGGTTTCCCGCAGGTCAGAGCCATGTGACTTGGATCACATTGCCGGGTTGTCACGTTCCTGCGAGCTGCTTTGTCCCATGAACATCCCACCGACAGGAGTACCGCAATGACCACCACTACGCACCGCATCGTCGTCCTCGGGGCCGGCTACACCGGCATACTGGCCGCGATCCGCCTGGCCCGGCGCACCAGAAAACTGGATGTGGCGATCACCCTGGTCAATCCGTCGGCCCGCTTCACCGAGCGGCTGCGGATGCACCAGATCGCCGCCGGTCAGGAACTCGCCCACCACGACATCCCGGAAATCCTCGACGGCACCGGCGTCGAATTCGTGCAGGGCTGGGTCACCGCGATCGACCCCGCCGCGCGGCGCGTCCAGGTCGACGGCATCGGCGAACTCGCCTACGACGAGCTGATCTACGCCCTCGGCAGCACCGCCGAGACCTCCCTGGTGCCCGGTGTCGCCGACCACGCCTTCACCCTCGACGACCCGCGCCTCGCCCACGAATTCGCGGGCAAGCTCGCCACCCTCGCGGCGCAGGGTGCCTGTGTCGCCGTGTGCGGTGGTGGACTCACCGGCATCGAAGCCGCGACCGAGATCGCGGAAAGCCACCCCGGTCTGCGCGTCACCCTGATCAGCTCGGGCGAGCCGGGCGCGATGATGGGCGACAAAGCCCGCGCCCACCTGAACAAGGCGATGGACCTGCTCGGCATCGTCCGCGAGATCGGCGTGCGCGTCGCCAAGGTGCAGCCCGACGCGGTCGAGCTCGCCGACGGCTCGGTGATCGGCGCCGACCTCACGCTGTGGACCACCGGCGTGCGGGTCTCACCGCTGGCCGCCGAGGCGGGGATCGAGACCGACGCGCGTGGCCTCATCGTCGTGGACCCGACACTGAAGTCGTTGTCGCACCCCATGATTCACGCCATCGGTGACGCGGCCGCCGTCCGCCAGGAGTGGGGGCAGGTGCACGGTACCTGTCAGAGCGGCCTGCCGACCGCCGCCTACACCGCCGACCTGATCGCCGCCGAACTGCGCGGCAAGACAGTGCGGCCGTTCCGCTTCGGGTACTTCCACCAGCCGGTCAGCCTGGGCCGCCGCGACGCGGTCATCCAGTTCACCAACGCCGACGACACCCCGCGCCGCCTCTACCTCACCGGCTGGGCCGCGCGCATCTACAAGGAGCTGGTCAGCAGCAGCCCCGTTCCGACGTTCAAGGCCAGTAAGAAGATGACCATGAACGTGCAATTGTCCAAGGGCGGCCAGGTGACTCGCGCCGTCGCGTGAACAGCCTGCACCGTCGCCGATCGGGCGCCGAGCCTGCTCGGCGCCCACCGAGTGGCCACCGTGACGGAGCGTGCGACATGGTAGATCGTATGGCCGATCAGGATCCGTTTCTCGAACACCGCCGCCTGCTGTTCGCGACCGCTTACCGCATGCTCGGTACCGTCACCGACGCCGAGGACGTCCTGCAGGACACCTGGCTCAAGTGGAACGACACCGACCGCGCCGCGGTCACCCATCCCAAGGCCTACCTGGTCCGCACGGTCACCAATCTCTCGCTGAACCGACTCACCTCCGCCCGCGCGACTCGCGAAAGCTATATCGGCCCCTGGCTTCCCGAGCCGGTCCTGACATCGCCCGATATCGCCGAGGACACCGAATTGGCCGACACCGTTTCCACCGCCATGCTCGTCGTGCTGGAAACCCTCACCCCCGTCGAACGCGCGGTGTTCCTGCTGCGCGAAGTGTTCGGCTACTCGCACGCCGAGATCGCCGAAGCCCTCGAACGGTCCGAGGCGAGCGTGCGCCAGATCGCGCACCGCGCGAAGAACCACGTCCACTCGCGACGTCCACGATTCGATACCGACAAGGACGCCCGCGCCCAGGTCACCGCACAGTTCATGGCCGCCTGCGCAGGCGGCGACCTCAATGCCCTGATGGACCTGCTCGCCCCCGATGTCACGTGCTGGTCCGACGGCGGCGGCGTGGTCACCGCCGCCCGTCGCCCCCTGCACGGACCCGACCACGTCGCCCGCTGGATCCTGGGCGTCCTCGCCAAACCGTCGTCCGCGGGTTTCGAACTCACCGCGACCGGCATCAACGGTGAGCTCGGCACCCTGGCCTCCTTCGCCGGAAACCCCGGCGCCGCCTTCACTTTCGACCTCGTCGACGGACACATCCAGAATCTGCGCTTCCAGGTCAACCCCGGCAAGCTGGCCGGGCTGTACCGCGGCACCGACCTGCTCGGCTGAGCAACCCCTCGCTGACCGTTTGTCGCGCCGGGACGAGCTCGTCCCGGCCGAGAACCCCTCCTGCATCAGGGGTGAAACCGCGTCCCGCGCTGGGTTCGCGCGAACCGGTCACTGGCCCTACCATTCTGCCGTGTCAAGCAATCTCAACGACCGGGCCGAAGGTGGCCAGGTCAGGGCCTCGACCCTGGAACTGTTCTTCGACCTGGTCTTCGTTTTCACGATCACCCAGCTCACCCACGTGTTCGTGCACCATCCGGGATGGGAAGCAGTTCTGCAGGTCTCGCTGATGTTCGGCGTGATCTGGTGGATGTACAGCGGGTACGTCTGGCTGACCAACGAGGTCGCGCCGAGCTCGTCCTCGCGCCGGACCTGGTTGCTGGTCGGGATGTCGGCGTTCTTCATGCTCGCGCTCGCCGTGCCCGACGCCTTCCACGGCACCGGTGTCGCCTTCGGCATCGGCTATCTGCTGGTGACCGCGATCCACACCGCGATGTTCGCCTCGGCGGGCGGGGCGTCGGCCGTCCTGGCGATCCGCCGGATCGGGCCACTCAACGCGGTATCGGCCACCCTGGTCGTGGCGGGCGGCTTCACCCACCCGCCACTGCAATACGTGCTCTGGGCAGGGGCTTTCGCGGTGCAGATCCTCAGTCCCTACCTCGTCGACACCGCCGGGTTCCGGGTGCGCGTCTCGCACTTCTGCGAGCGGCACGGGCTGGTGGTGATCGTCGCGCTCGGCGAATCGATCGTCGCCCTCGGCGTCGGGCTGGCAGGCGAACCGATCACCGTCGCGCTGCTGGCCATGGTCGCGTTGGGGCTGGCGCTGGCGTACGTGCTGTGGTGGGCCTACTTCGGTTTCGACGACGAACGCGGCGAGCACGCGCTGGGCGAACGACCCGACCTCGAACGGGTGCGGCCTGCGCTCGTCGCCTACGACTATGCGCTCTATCCGCTCCTGGTCGGTGTCATCCTCACGTCGGCAGGGATCGCGCTCAGCATCGCGCACGGCGGCGAACCGGTGAGCTGGGCCGCCGCGGGCGCGTTGTCCGGCGGCGTCGCCCTCTACTTCGCCGGACAGTCCTGGTTCCGGACCGCGCTCGGTCTGTCCGGTGCCCGCGGCAGGCTGCTCGGCGCCCTCGCCGTCGCCGCCACCACGCCGATCGGGGTGTATTGGCTCGCCTGGGGCCAACTCGCCGCCCTGGTAGCGGTCGCCTACGCGGTGGTGATCGTCGACGATCGGCGCATCCTGCGCGCCGGGCAGCACAGCGCCTACGCCTGAGTACCGGTCGCATCGGCGTACCTTCGGCCACGCGCGGCAACGGAATGCCGCGCGTGGGTGCCCGACTGGGTGACAATGACGGTCGTGTCCGCCCAGGAACTGGCCGTCGATCCCCCTACCGCCGCCCGCAGGTTGCTCGGCGCGATCCTGTGGTCGGGACCGGTGGCGCTGCGCATCGTGGAAGTCGAGGCCTACGGCAGCAACCCCGACGGACCGTGGCCCGATCCGGCCGCACACTCCTGGCCGGGGCCGACGGCCCGCAACGCGGTGATGTTCGGCCCGGCCGGGCGGCTCTACGTCTACCGCTCGTACGGAATTCATCTCTGTGTCAACGTGACCGGTGGTTACGACGGTGAGGCAGGTGCGGTGCTCGTGCGCGCGGCGGAAGTAGTCGAGGGCATCGACCTCGCTCGCGAACGCAGGCCCGCCGCCCGCACGGACGCCGATCTGGCGCGGGGGCCGGGCAATGTCGGCAGCGCGCTCGGCATCAGCATGTCCGACTACGGAACCGAGCTGTTCGACCCGTTCTCCGCGCTGCGCCTCGCACTGGAACCACCGGTGCCGCAGTCCGATATCGCCACCGGTCCCCGAGTGGGTGTCAGCGTGGCCGCCGAGATCCCGTGGCGGTTCTGGCTACCGGCCTCGCCCGCCGTCTCGGTCTATCGGCGCAGCCCTCGCGCCCCGATGCCCTAGCGACGATTTCGACAGACTTCGCCGACAGCGATGAGTTTTCCGGCGACGGTCCGTCCTATCTGTTGAACGCGCTACCAACCCGGCGCGACCGACTCGAAGGACGAGACCATGACCACTGCGACCCCCTCCGCGAACCTCTCCGACGCCGCCGGCTACCGCCCCGGCAAGATCCGCAACCGCGTCCTGTGGACCCTGCAGATCGTGCTCGGCCTGTTCTTCGTCATCGCCTCCGGCGGCCCGAAGCTCGTCATCCCGAACACGTTGATGGACAACGCCCCCGAGAACCTGACCATCCCGATCGGGCTGCTGATCTTCATCGGAGTCGTCGAGGTGGCGGGCGGAATCGGCCTGATGGTGCCGCGCCTGTCCGGCCTGGCCGCCGCCGGTCTGTCCGTGCTCACGGTGCTCGCCGCGGCGACGCAGGCCTTCATCGCCGACAAGCCCGCGATGGGGATCTTCCCACTGGTGCTGGCCGCGATCTTCGCCTGGATCGCCTACGAACGCCGCGCCACCATCACCGCGCTGGTGCGATGAGCCACCACTCGACACGCTGACAATCGCCGGAGCCGTGAGGTTCCGGCGATTGTCGGCGTGCCGAGAGTTCGGTGACGGAGCTGATCTCGTGCTCCCGATTTCGTCGCCGAACCCAATAGGGCGAATCCCTCGCAGGTGCGACGATCGAGAACCACGTTGAGAAGACCGTACGAGCAGGAGCGCCCGTGTTCACTTTCCCCAGTAGTGACGGCACCACGATCCACGTGCGGAGCTGGCTCCCCACCGAGACCGAGCCGCGCGGGGTCGTGCAGATCGCGCACGGCATGGGCGAACATTCCGACCGCTACAGCCACCTCGCCGAACGACTGGCCGGTCTCGGGTTCGCCGTCTATGCCGACGACCACCGCGGGCACGGGCTCAGCATGGGTGCCGTACCGGGTGACCTGGGCCCCGACGGCTGGAACCTGCTCGTCGCCGACGAGGTCGCGCTCACCGAGATCCTTCGCGAACGTCACCCCGGGCTGCCCGTCACCCTGATCGGCCACAGCCTCGGCTCCTTCGCCGTGCAGCAGTACCTGCTCGACCATTCCGGCCTCGTCGACGAGGTGGTGCTGAGCGGCACGACCGCGGTCGACGGCCTGTTCGGCGAGATCGCGGCCGCCGGTGGTGACCTGATCGGCTTCTTCAACGCGGAGTTCCAGCCCACCCGCACCGACGCCGACTGGATCAGTCGCGACGAAGCCCAGGTCGATGCTTACAACGCCGACCCCTGGTGCGGTTTCGCCATCGACGACGCCAACATGGGCCTGCTCGCGGGCAACGCCCAGACGCGGCTGTCCGATCCGAGTACCGTGCGCGCCGACCTGCCCATCTACGTGATGGTCGGCGACAAGGACCCGCTCAACAACAAGCTCCGCCTGTCCGACCTGCTCGTCCAGCGCTACCGCGACGCGGGCCTGGCCGACCTCACCTACCGGGTCTACGCGGACGCCCGCCACGAAGTCCTCAACGAAACCAACCGCGACGAGGTCGAAGCAGATCTGCTCGCCTGGCTCACCCGCGCACGCGACTGACGAACCGCATGCGGAAAGATGGGTCAGCGTGACCGGCGACATCTTCGACGAACTGACCTGGCGCGGCCTGATCGCGCAGTCCACCGACCTGGACGAGCTGCGCGCTGCCGCGGCCACCGCGCCCCTGACGCTCTATGCCGGCTTCGACCCGACCGCCGCCAGCCTGCACGCCGGCCACCTCGTCCCGCTGCTCGCGCTCAAGCGCTTCCAGCTGGCCGGGCATCGGCCGATCGTGCTCGCCGGCGGCGCGACCGGCATGATCGGCGACCCACGTGACGTGGGCGAACGCATCATGAACTCGACCGATACCGTCGCCGAGTGGGCACAGCGCATCCGGGGCCAGCTCGAGCGGTTCGTCGACCTCGACGAGTCGCCGACCGGTGCGGTCATCGTGAACAACATGGACTGGACCGGCCCGCTGTCGACCGTGGACTTCCTGCGCGATGTCGGCAAGCACTTCTCCGTGAACGTGATGCTCGCCCGCGACACCGTCAAACGGCGGCTCGAAGGCGACGGCATCTCCTACACCGAGTTCAGCTACATGCTGCTGCAGGCCAACGACTACCTGCAGCTGCGGCGCGAGCACGGTTGCACGCTGCAGGTCGGTGGCTCCGATCAGTGGGGCAACATCATCGCCGGCGTCGAACTGAACCGGCGCGTCGACGGCGCGCATGTGCACGCGCTCACCGTGCCGCTGGTGACCTCGGCCGACGGCAAGAAGTTCGGCAAGTCCACCGGTGGCGGCAGCCTGTGGCTCGACCCCGAACTGACCAGCCCCTACGCCTGGTACCAGTACTTCGTGAACACCGCCGACGCCGATGTCGTGCGCTACCTGCGCTGGTTCACCTTCCTGAGCCGCGAAGAACTCGACGAACTCGAGCAGGCGACAGCGGAACGTCCGTTCGCCCGCGAGGCGCAAAAGCGCCTGGCAGCCGAGATGACCACGCTGGTGCACGGCGAGGCCGAGACCCGCGCGGCGGAATTGGCCAGCCATGCCCTGTTCGGCCGCGGTGAGCTCGGCGAACTTCCGCTGTCCACGCTCGGCGCCGCGTTGCGCGAAGCCGCGGTCGACGGCAAGGTCGCCGAGGTGGTGCCGGGTGAACCGAACACGATCGTCGACCTGCTCGTCGCGTCCGGCCTGTGCGAAAGCAAGGGCGCGGCCCGCCGGGTGGTCAACGAAGGCGGTGCGTCGGTGAACAACCAGCGGGTGAGCGACCTCGAATGGACTCCCTCCGATGCCGACTACCTGCACGGCGAGTGGCTGGTGCTGCGGCGCGGAAAGAAGAACATGGCGGGCGTGCATCGGATAGCCTGACGTCGTTGCGGAGGCCTGAGTCACATGCGTGTGATTCAGGCCGGCGCAAGGGCTGAGCGCACCGCCGTGACCTGCGGAGATCCGGTGCTGTCCAGGCGATTTGACGCGGCGTTATCCGGCGCGTAACTTATTGGAAGTCAGAGCGACACGGACACCAACCCGGAGCCGAGACGCTAGCCCGAGAGGCTGGCGGGCCATGGGAAAACGCGGTAGTACGGGGAAACGCCTGACAGAGCTGAAGATCTTGTGACCAGGCTTACGATTGACTTCGTCTGGACGTGAGGTTAGGCTGGAACAGTTGCCCTTCGGAAGATCCGGAACGATCCGGTCATTCCGTTTGTGCGTGTGTTCTTTGAGAACTCAATAGTGTGTCGATGAATGTCAGTGCCAATAGTTATTATTGGTTCCAATCTTTCATGTACCCCCCGGTCGTGGGAGGTTGGACATTGAACAACAGCGAATCTTTTTGCTGGTGTTCGCTTTGCTAGGTTTTCGGACTCTAGTTAGATAATTTTGATTCGCTCTCTTCGGAGGGTTGTTTCGAGAGTCTTCAACGGAGAGTTTGATTCTGGCTCAGGACGAACGCTAGCGGCGTGCTTAACACATGCAAGTCGAGCGGTAAGGCCCTTCGGGGTACACGAGCGGCGAACGGGTGAGTAACACGTGGGTGATCTGCCTTGCACTTCGGGATAAGCCTGGGAAACTGGGTCTAATACCGGATATGACCACTGAATGCATGTTCGGTGGTGGAAAGATTTATCGGTGCGAGATGGGCCCGCGGCCTATCAGCTTGTTGGTGAGGTAACGGCTCACCAAGGCGACGACGGGTAGCCGACCTGAGAGGGTGACCGGCCACACTGGGACTGAGACACGGCCCAGACTCCTACGGGAGGCAGCAGTGGGGAA
>NZ_JBSGSS010000019.1:0-143975 GCF_053606985.1 Nocardia sp. NPDC055165 | reverse complement strand
ATTGGAAGCCAGGTAACTGGTGTAGGTGACTGGTACTAATAGGCCGAGGGCTTACTACGAAGGTGTTACGCGTCCACTGTGCGGTTTCTGAAACAGCACACAGATCATGGAGACAATGATCGGTTGGTCCGTGCTTTCCCGTGAGGGAGGGTGTGGGTTTTCTGGTTGTGGCTCTCTGTGTGACAGTTTCATAGAGTTACGGTAGTTATAGCGGTGGGGAAACGCCCGGTCCCATTCCGAACCCGGAAGCTAAGGCCACCTGCGCCGATGGTACTGCACTCGACAGGGTGTGGGAGAGTAGGACACTGCCGGAACATCTTTGCGAAAGGCCCTCCAACTTCGGTTGGAGGGCCTTTTTGCGTTCCCAGGATACCTCCCGGACCGGGGCGAACAGTCCGAACCATGAACATTTCAGAAATGGGCATGTCGGCGGTTCCGGTCAGCGACGATGATGCGACGTCGCTTCGGGAGGTCACCATGAACTGGCTCTTCACTCACCAGGCACTGCGCCGTTGTGCGGCCGTCCTGGTGCTGCCTGCCGCACTGGTCGGCGCGGTCGCGACCGCGCCACTCGGTGCCGCCGCGCCATCCGCCGATCCACTGATCGGCGCGGTCGGGTCGGTCGCCGGCCTCGCCGGGATCGTGCTGCCGGCCACTTACGGCCCCGAGACGGCGATCGTGGTGCTCGGATACGGTCTGCAGCCCGATGGCACGATGCGGCCCGAATTGGGTAATCGCTTGCACGCGGCGCTGATTCAGGCCTTTATGTCGCCCGCTTCGCCGGTGATCGTGACCGGCGGCAACCCACGCAACGGTGTCACCGAGGCACAGGTGATGGCGGACTGGCTCAATGTTCGTGGTGTCGCCAGGAACCGGTTGCACGCGGAAACCGAAGCCGGTTCCACCGTGCAGAATGCCGAGTTCTCGGCGCGCATGATGGAAGCGCTCGGCGTGACCAAAGCTGTCCTGATCACCTCCGCCGACCATATGCGCCGGGCTCTGGACAATTTTCTGGCGGCCGGTATCCCGGTCGTCGCCACTATGACCCCGGATGTGGCCCCCCTGTGGGCCCAGCCGTACGGCTCCGAAAAATAGGCTCCGGCACCACCATCGGTCGAGGCCATGACTCTCGCTAATGGATAGCCGCGCCGATGTCGGTGGCGCCGATTACGATGCGGGAGGCGTCATCGCGGGTTGCGAGGGTGCGGTGCGGTAATGGCAGACAGGGGAATTCGATGGAACGGCCGGTATGGGCGCCCGAAGGTGTCGATATGCAGCATCCGAGTCCGGCTCGGATGTACGACGCTTTGCTCGGCGGCTCGCACAACTTCGCGGTCGACCGGGACGCCGCGGAGATGGCTACCGGGCTCGTTCCAGACCTGCCGCGGTTGGCGCTGAGTAATCGCGCGTTTCTGCGCCGGGCGGTCCGCTTCATGCTCGATGCCGGAATCCGGCAGTTCCTCGACGTCGGATCGGGCATCCCCACCGCGGGCAACGTGCACGAGATCGTGCACGAGCTCGACCCGGAGGCCACGGTGCTCTACGTCGACATCGACCCGGTGGCCGTCGCTCATTCGCGAACCATTCTGCAGGGCAACGAGCGCGCGGGTGCGATCGAGGCCGACCTACGCAAACCTGTCGACCTGGTCGCCGCGGTGCGCGAGACAGGGTTGATCGACTTCGACGCCCCTGTGGGGTTGCTGCTGATCGCGGTGCTGCATCTGGTGCCCGATGTGGACGATCCGGTCGGCAAGGTGGCAGCGCTGCGCGAAGTGGTGGCAGCGGGTAGTTTTATAGCCATTTCACATCTCACCTCCGAGCTTCGGCCCGATGACGCCGGTAAACTGGGTACGCACTCGGTGAACCAGTCCAAGGTCGGTATTCATTTCCGGTCCAAGGATGAGATCGTCGCGTTGTTCGAGGGATGGGATTCGGTCGAGCCAGGCGTTGTCGAGTTGCCGTTGTGGCGGCCCGAGTCCGAGCGCGATCAGCACGAGAAGCCGGGCCGCTCGCTCGGCATGGGCGGTGTCGCGATCAAGAAGTAGACCGCCTGACATGGCGGGTGCGATAGACGATGACAGGTGGATGAAGCAGTGGGGTCGTGGGAGCTGGCGCGGCGGTGGGCGGATGCCCTCGATGGCGTCGTAGCTCCTACCCTCAACCGCTCGCAGATCGAAGAGATGCTGGCTGCCCTGTGCACCGGTCTGATCGACGCGGCGCGCGGTGGGGAGGATCCGGACATCGCGCGGCGGGCGGCTCGGATGCTGGTCGCCGCCAACTACCGTGACCCGTCGGCGGTGAGCCGTTCGGTGCCGGTGATCTGTGCCGATCTGGTCGAGCTCGTCGCCGACGGCCCGGCCGACCCCGCGCTACCGCAGATCCGCGACCGGGCGATCGTCCTGGCCGCCGACTTCGCGGCAGGCTTCACCGCGGCGCTGCGGGCCGCCGCGCTGGCCGAGCAGGAGGCCACGCTGGCCGCGGTGCTCGCCGCGGCGCAGGAGGCGGAGAACCGCCGGGCGCTCTCCGAAGCCCGTTTCGAGGCGGTCTTCGACGGCGCACTCGTCGGCATCGGCACCGTCGACATGACCGGCCAGGTGATCAACTGCAACGCCATCATGGCCCATATGCTCGGCCAGACCCCGGAGACGATGCCGGGCCGGACCGTCGCCGACATCCTGGGCCCGCAGAACCTGAACTTCGCGTTCGAACAACTCCAGTTGATGGTCGCCGGCGAATCCGAGAGCTTCCGGACCGAGACCGAGCATCTACATGCCGACGGTCGGGTGACCGCGATCGACCTGTCGATGTCGGCGGTGCGCGGCACTGATGGGAGCATCGAGTTCCTGATCGGCGTCGCGGTCGATGTCACCGAGCGCAAGCAGCTCGCCGACCGCCTGTGGCACGACGCCAATCACGACGCGCTCACCGGTCTCCCGAACCGCCCGCACCTGTTCAACCGACTGGCGCAAGCGCAACCGCCGATCGGGGTCTGTTATCTGGACCTCGACGGGTTCAAGGAGATCAACGATCTATGGGGGCACACGATCGGAGATCGTGTGCTCGAGGTCGTGGCCGACCGGATGCGCGAAGCGGTGCGCCCGGACAAGGCGCTCGCCGCCCGCATCGGCGGTGACGAGTTCCTGGTGCTGGTCGAAAGGTGCTCCGGTGAAGCGCAATTGGCGCGACTGGCCGGCGAGCTGCTGTCCGCGCTCACCGAGCCGCTCGAGGTGGACGGACACATGCTCGCCGTGGGCGCCAGCATCGGCACCGCCTTCTTCGAGCAATTGCCCGGCGCCGTAGACGAATTGGTGCACGCCGCCGACGCGGCGATGTACCGCAACAAGAACGACGCGCGCCGCGATCCGGCCCGGTAGCGGCCGGGCCGGAACCGATCAGACCGATTGCCGCTCGCGCCCGGCCGCTCGCGCCAGTGAGCGATCGCGTTGTTCCTCGAAGCGGAGAACGTCCCCGCCCAGCCGATCGAGGAAGGCTGCCAGATCCTCGCGAGCGCGCTCGCCTCGAGGCCCGAAGTCATCGCGCTCGAAGATGTTCCACTTGCGCAGCACCGGCATCAGTACCTCTTCGAGATGCTGGCGCAGATCGTAGATGCCGTGCTTGGCCATCAGCACGCCGTTGCGTCGCCAGCCGGGCATGCCCGCACCGGGCATCTGGAAGTTCTGCACGATGGTGTTGATCGCCTCGATGGTCTGGTCGGGGGCCAGGTCGAGCGAGGCGGCGCACAGGTTGCGGTAGAAGATCATGTGCAGGTTCTCGTCGGCGGCGATGCGGGCGAGCATGCGGTCGGCGATCGGGTCGTCGCAGACCCGCCCGGTGTTGCGGTGGCTCACCCTGGTGGCCAGTTCCTGGAAGGTCACATAGGCCACGGAGAACAGGAATCCGGCGCCGGTCGAGGCGTGGATGTCGAAGCCCGGCGCCTTGTCGTCCACGACGGCCATCGCCGAATATCCGTTGGTCATGTGGATCATTCGGGCCTGTTCGAGCGCGACCGGGTCGACCCCGCGGGTCACCACCAGGTAGTCGCGCAGCACGATGCCGTGCCGGTTCTCCTCGGCGGTCCAGCGACCCACCCAGGTGCCCCAGGCGCCGTCCTTGGAGAAGTTCTCGGCGATCTCACGGTGGTAGGAGGGCAGGTTGTCCTCGGTGAGCAGGTTGGTGACCATGGCTGCCTTGGCGAGTTCGCTGAGAGCGGATTGTTCTGGGTCCCAATCGATTCCGCCCATGGACGCGAAGTTGCGGCCACGGTCCCACGGCACATAATCGTGCGGGTGCCAGTCCTTGGCCATCGATAGATGGCGGTCGACATTGCTCGCGGCGATGGGTTCCAGCTCGATCAGTAGTTCCAGTTGGGTCAGGTTCCTGGCCACGCTCGTTGCCCTTTCCGGTTAGTGAAAAGCGAGAGTTGCGTCGGTCCGGTAGTGTTGCCCGTCGTCACAATAGACCCGGCGCATCGCGCCTGGAAACGACACGGTGTTCCTTCGCACTGTTTCGGAATTTGGGCGCGTCGCGCCGTGTGCATATACGCTCCACCAGTTCAGCTCCATCAGCGGTTCCCGTTCAGTCGTGGCATAGCTAGAGAGAGTGAGCGAAAAATTATGACGGACATCGTGGTCACGAGCCTGGCGGCGACCACGTCGATCGCGGGCGACGTCGACTCGACCTGGAAAGGTCTGCTCAACGGCGAGAGCGGAATCGACGTCTTGGAAGACTCCTTCATCGACGATTTCGAACTGCCGGTGCGGATCGGCGGCCACCTGAAGGTGTCGCCCACCCTCTCGCTCACCCGCGAAGAGGCGCGCAAACTGTCCTACGTCGAACAGATGGCCGTGGTTCTCGGCCGCGAGGTGTGGCGCAACGCGGGCAGCCCCGTCGTGGACCGCGACCGGCTCGGCGTCTCGATCGGTACCGGCCTCGGCGGCGCGGAATCGCTGATCTACGCCCGCGATCGGCTGCGCAACGGCGGCTACCGCAAGGTCTCGCCGTTGACCGTGCAGGCCATCATGCCCAACGGTCCCGCGGCCTGCGTCGGCCTCGAATTGGGTGCGCGGGCCGGGGTTTCCACGCCGGTGTCGGCCTGCTCGTCGGGCTCGGAGGCGATCGCCAACGCGTGGCGGATGATCGTGATGGGCGATGCCGACATGGTGGTGACCGGCGGTGTCGAGGGCTCCATCCAGGCGGTGCCGATCGCGGCGTTCACGCAGATGCGAGCCATGAGCACCCGCAACGACGATCCCAAGGCGGCCTCGCGTCCCTTCGACGCCGACCGTGACGGGTTCGTCTTCGGCGAGGCGGGCGCGATGATGGTGATCGAGACCGAGGAGCACGCGAAGGCGCGGGGCGCGACGATTCACGCCAGGCTGCTCGGCGCGGGCGTCACCTCCGACGGATTCCACCTCGTCGCACCGGATCCCGAGGGCACCGGCGCCGCGCGGGCGATGACGCGGGCGATGCAGACCGGCGGGATCAGCCGCACCGACGTCACCCACATCAACGCCCACGCCACCGCGACCCCGATCGGCGACACCGCCGAGGCCAATGCGATCGCGAAGGCGATCGGCTCGCACGCGTCGGTGTACGCGCCGAAATCGGCTCTCGGGCATTCGATCGGCGCGGTCGGTGCGCTCGAATCGGTGCTGACGGTGCTCAGTGTGCGCGACGGCATCGTGCCGCCCACGCTGAATCTGGACAATCAGGACCCCGAAATCGATTTGGACGTGGTGTCGGGTCAGGCGCGGCGTGGTCGCATCGATTACGCGGTGAACAACTCCTTCGGTTTCGGCGGTCACAACGTGGCGATCTCGTTCGGACGGTATTGACGGTTCGCCTTGTGGTGGCGGATTCGGAGTCAATGTGCGTTGAAAAGGATTGGGAATGATCGGCGAGACTTTCGACGACTATGTAGACGAACTGGGGACTATCCGGATTCCCGGTGATCAGACCCTGATCGACTTCGTCGACAAACACAGCGAGGCCAACGGGGACGACCTGGCCTATCGCTTCATCGACTATTCGACAGAACGTGAGGGGGAATACCAGGAGCTGACCTGGCGTGAGTTCGGCGTGCGGCTGCGCGCGGTGGCCGCGCGATTGCAGCAGGTGACCCAGCCCGGCGACCGGGTGGCGGTGCTGGCGCCGCAGGGTCTCGACTATGTCGTCGCGCTGTTCGCGGCGGTGTACGCGGGGAATGTGGCTGTGCCGCTGTTCGATCCGGAGGAGCAGGGCCACAGCGACCGGCTGCACGCCGTTCTCGGCGACTGCGAACCGGCCGCGGTGCTCACCGTCGGTAGCGCGGCGGCCGGCGTGCGCAACTTCTTCCGCGAACAGCCCGCGGCGCAACGGCCCAGAATCATCGCGGTCGAGGCGATTCCCGACACCGTCGGCACGCGCTGGCGCAGGCCCGACATCAATATCGACAGCGTGGCGTATCTGCAGTACACCTCCGGGTCCACCAGGGTGCCCGCCGGTGTCGAGATCACCCACCGCTCGGTGGGGACCAACCTGCTGCAGATGATCGATGCCATCGGGATCACCGAGAACGCCCGCGGGGTCACCTGGCTGCCGCTGTTCCACGACATGGGGCTGCTCACGGTGATCCTGCCGACCATCGGTGGCAAGTTCATCACCATCATGTCGCCCAGCGCGTTCGTGCGCAGGCCCGCGCGCTGGATCAAGGAGCTGGCCGCGCAAGCAGATGGTGCCGAAATCTATTCGGCGGCACCGAATTTCGCGTTCGAACACGCGGCGATGCGTGGGTTGCCCAAGGGAGACGAATCGCTCGACCTGTCGAACGTGATCGGTCTGATCAACGGCAGTGAGCCGGTGTCGGTGGCCTCGATGCGCAAGTTCAACGAGGCGTTCGCGCCCTACGGGCTGTCCAAGACCGCGATCAAGCCGTGCTACGGGATGGCCGAGGCGACGCTGTTCGTGTCGGCGACCAAGCGTGACGACGAGGCGCGGGTGGTCTATGTCGATCGTGGGCAGTTGAACGACGGCCGGATGGTGGAGTGCGACGAGCACGCCGAGAACGCGGTGGCGCAGGTGTCGTGCGGACACGTGGCGCGGTCACAGTGGGCGGTGATCGTCGATCCCGGTACCGGGATCGAGCGTCGCGACGGCGAGGTCGGCGAGATCTGGCTGCACGGTGACAATATGGGCATCGGGTACTGGGGCCGGGCGGAGGAGACCGCGGAGACCTTCCGCAATCGGGTGGTCGCGCGCATGCCGGTCGGTAGTCGCGCCGAGGGTGCGCCCGATGACGCGAAGTGGATGCGGACCGGTGACTACGGCGCCTATCACGACGGCGAGCTGTTCATCACCGGCCGGGTCAAGGACCTGGTGATCGTGGACGGGCGCAACCACTACCCGCAGGATCTTGAATACTCGGCGCAGGAGGCCAGTACGGCGCTGCGGCCCGGCTTCATCGCGGCCTTCTCGGTGCAGGCGGGCCAGTTGCCCGCACCGGTGCTCGAGGCCGGGACGGTGTCCGATCCGGCGGCGGAGCAATTGGTGATCGTCGCCGAAAGAGGCACGGGCGCGGCGAAACTCGAGCCGGGCCCGATCACGGACGCGGTGCGTGCGGCGATCGCCCGCAGGCACGGGGTGATGGTGCGCGACCTGTTGCTGGTGCCCGCGGGGTCGATTCCGCGGACGTCGAGCGGGAAGATCGCCCGACGGGCCTGCAAGGCCGCGTATCTGGACGGGACGCTGCGCGGTGGATACCGGCAGCAGGCCTATCCGGACGCACCGGAGGAGTGAGAGACGGTCGGCCACTGGGCATTCCGGTGGCCGACCGATATCCGCCCCGTGCGTCCGGCTCCGGCGCCCGGCTGAAGCGGCACAGGTCGCTCAGTTGACGCAGGGAATGGTGTCGCCGATGTTGGTGGACAACGGTTTTCCCTGGTCGGGCAGCGGCATCGAGCCGGATGTCGTGGTCGTGGGGGGAGTGGTCGTCGATGTGGCCGGGCTCAGCTCGGTGGGCATCGTGAAGTCCGCGCCGAGCGCGACCTTGATCCGCCCGTCTTCGATCGACGGCGAGGCGGAAACCGGCAGCCCGCCGAGAAGTTCCGCCAGCGCACGCGCATCGTCGGCGGCACCGAGGCCGTAGGTGATGGCCGAGTACTGGCCGTCGCTCGAATCACCGTTGCCGATCAGGCCCGCACCGTAGCCCCGGCTCGTCAGCGCGGCCGAGAGCGCCGCCGCCTGCCCTTTCTCGGTGCCCACATTGTGCACATCGACCACGCTCGTCAGGGGCGATGCCGTGGTCGTGGTCGCCGGCACCTCCTGGCCGAAGGCCGCCCGCACCTCCCGTTTGATCGCGGCCGGGTCGACGATGTTCACGTCCTGACCGTCGATCACGTCGTAGCGCACCACCGGCAGCGTGCGGAATTCGACCGGTACCGAGCCGGCGGAGCCCATGTCGCGGGCGAAGTCGAACAGGTTCCAGCCGTCGGAGAGCACCACGTCACGGTGCGCCACGTCCATCAGTTCCGTGAGTTGGCTCAGGTTGGTCAGCGTTCCGGAGTCCTTGAGCGACTTGGCGACCGAGGTGAGGAAAGCCTGTTGACGATGGGTGCGGTCGAGGTCGCCGTTGAGCAGTCCGTGACGTTGGCGGACGAACGCCAGGGCTTGTGAACCATCGAGATGCTGCCTGCCCGCGGGGAAACTCGCGCCGGAGAACTCGCTGTCGTCGACGGCGTGGTTGAGACACACGTCGACCCCACCGACAGCGGTGGCCAGGTCGTAGAAGCCCGCGAGGGAGATCTCGGCGAACCGGTCGATCGGAACCCCGACGAGATTGCGGACGGTGGTGACGATGGACGCGCGTCCGGCCTCCCGGCCGCGCCGCTCCAGTACCACCGGATCCTTTTCGCCCTGATCGATCAACTTCGCTTGCACCGCGGCCTTTTTCAAGCCGTACGCCTCTTTGATCTTGATCTGCTGGTAGCCGGGGATTCCCGTCACCGGCACATAGTTGTCGCGGGGGATGGAGAAGGCGACGACCTTGCTCTTGTCGGCCGGAATGTGCAGCAGGATCAGCGAATTCGCGTTGTAGCCGCCCTCGGTGCCGTCACCGGCGTGCAACTGGTCGAGCACCTCTTTCGGCAGGTCGTTGCCGTTGAGATCCTTGCGGGTGTCCAGGCCGATCAACAGGATGTTGACGGCGCCGCCGCCGGAACGCGGGGCGTCCTCACCGAGTGCGGTGGAATGGGTGAAGCCGGAATCGAAGTCCTGCTTGGCCGACCAGGCCAGGCCGGTGCCCGCGAGGACGGCCAGCGCGGTGGTCGCCACGAGCATTCTGGCCATGATCAACCCGGCTCGGCGAGCGCGGCCGCGCCGTGGCGCGCGAGGGTCGGTGGCGGCATGCTTGCCGACGCGCTGTGGTCCCCGTCGTGCCGTCTCCCGGCGCGGCGGCGGAAAGGCGTTGTCCCCGTTCACCGCAGCGCGCTACCTGCCTGCCACTGTTCCCACGGCACACTCCAGTCGCCGTTCTGCCACACCTCGAGTGGGGCGCCGCCGGTGTTCCTGATCTCGACCACGTCGCCGGGTTGGGAGAAATTGTAGAACCAGCGCGCGTTCTCGCCGCTGAGATTGAGGCAGCCATGTGAGACGTTGGTGTTGCCCTGCGCCCAGATCGTGTCGTCGAGTTGGTGCAGATAGATGCCGTCGGTGCTGATCCTGGTCGCCCAGCCGATGGATTCCTTGTAGCCGAGCCGGGAGTTCACCGGCAGGCCGTAGGTGGAGGAGTCCATGATCACCGGATTGGCTTTGTCCATCACGGTGTACACCCCGGGCTGGGTCCAGAAGGTGATGGTCTTGCCCGCGACGGTCTGGCTGCCGCCCATGCCCAGCGAGGTGGGCATCGTCTTGATCAGCGTGCCGTTCTCGTACACCTGCACCTGCTTGTCGTTGTCGTCGACGATCGAGACGTGCGAGGGGCCGATGGTGAAGCTGGTCTTCGTGTCTTCCTGGCCGTAGAGGCCACCGCCGAGATCCTTGCCGTAGATGTCGGCGGTGAGCGTCACTTTCGTGCCGGGCGTGTAGTAGTTCGCGGGCCGCCAGTGGGCGTTGCGGTTGTCGAGCCAGTACCAGGAGCCGGTGACGGGCGGATCGGTGGTGACCGACAGGTGCTTCTCGGCCGTCGCGCGATCGGGCACGTCCTCGTCGAAGTGCGCGACGACGACGGTGCCGACGCCGAAAGTGCCCGATGAGGAGAGTTCCGTGCCGCCCGTGGTTCGGAAATAGACCTTGGTCTGGTTGTTCGGCGCCAGCGTGGTGAACGACGAGGTGATCGGCCCGACCCGGCCGGTGACGGTGACCGCCTCGGCCGTGACCGTGTAGGTGTGGCCGTAGCCCAGTGGTTCCGACGGTTTCCATGCCGACTGGTCGGGGGTGAGGATGCCGTCGACCGTGCCGCCCTGCTCGTTGGTCAGCGTGACCGCGGTGAGCTGCCCGTCGCTGGTACTCACGCGCACCGGGCCCAGCGGATCGATCTCGGTCGCGCCGTCTTCCGGTGCGACCGAGATCGCCGGGGCCGGTGGGGCGGCGGATTCGGTCCCGGATTCGGTGGGTGAGCCGCCGCAGGCCGCGACCAGCACCAGGAACCCGGCGGCTAGGCCGGCTCGGAAACGTCGTCCTGACATGCGCCCCTCCTGTGCTCGGTGCCGCTCAGCTCTGCAGGCCGACCTCGACGTCGAGCGAGAGGTTGATCTTGTCGCCGATCACGGCGCCGCCGTCGGCCATCGGGATGTCGGTGGTGAGGCCGAAATCGCGGCGGTTGATGGTGGCGGTCGCGGAGAAACCGGCGACCGGGGCGTCGGCCATCCCGGGGCCGGTGCCGAGGAATTCGACCTCCAGGGTCACCGGGTGGGTGTTGCCGCGGATGGTGAAGTCGCCGGTGACGGAGAACTCGGTGCTGCGCGCCGTGAACCCGGTGGCCTTGAAGGTGGCGATCGGGTGGTTGGCGACGTCGAAGAAGTCGGCGCTGGCCAAGTGGCCGTCTCGTTGCGCGTTGTCGGTGGTGACCGAAGCCACCTTCATCTCGACATCGGCATCGGCGGAGCCGTCGGGATGAACCACGAGCGTGCCCGCGAAATCGGTGAATCGGCCGCGCACTTTGCTCACCATCAGATGGCGCACGGAGAACTGGAGCGTGGAATGCGCGGGGTCGATGACCCAGGTTCCAGCGGGTAGTCCGGTAGGGGCCGACATGGTCTCTCCTCACTTGGCGATCCGGCCGTGTGGGCCGACGGGCGTGAAGCGATAGCGCCAACCAGCGTAACCCCGTTCACCGCGGGCGGGTCAGTCCTCGCTGGTGGCGCGTTCGCCGAGAAACCGCAGGAGCGCGGGATCGGTGGAGGTGAAGCGGTCTGCTTCCTGTCCGCCGGTGCACTCGTAGAGGGCGATGGTCACGGAGTCGGGTCGGCGGCTGACGACCCGCCAGACCGCGCCGGAATCCTGCCAGCGGAGAAGGGTTTCGACGGGGTCGGTGCTCACTCGATCCACCGTAACGCGCGGTCGCGGATCGTCGGGGTCGGCCGACGCGCGGGCGACGGCTTCAGCGGGAAAGGGTTGCGCTCAGATCCGTTCGCGGTAGTTCGCGGCGACGAGCGCGAGGCAACCGGCGGCGATCGCGGCGGTGACCAGATACATGGCGGGGTAGCCGAAACCGAGGCCGCTGTGCAGGGACGACAGGACCGCGGGCACGCCGAAGCCGAGGTAGCTCACCGAGTAGAAGACCGCGTTCAAGCCCGCGAGGTCGCCGGGGCCCGCGAGGCGTTCGATCTGCTGCAGCCCTGCGACGAGGCCGATGCCGTAGCCGCTGCCGAGCACTACGGCGGTCAGCAGCGTCACCCAGATGCTCAAAGTGGCCGCCGTCCACGCCGCCAGAACCATGCCGGTGGTGAGCAGCACGAGCGCGACCACCGCCGCGCGCGCGGTGCCAGGGCGGTCGATGCGTCGCGCCACCGATTGGATGGTGAATCCGCAGCCGAGCGTCACCATGGTGACCAGAGCGGAGAAGGCGATCGGGGCCTGCTGCACGCGCGGCAGCATCAGCGTCGGCAGGACCGCGTAGGCGGTGGCGTTGGCGGTGAACAGCCACAGGGCGATCGGCACCGCCACCCGCAGGAATCGCCGGTGCCCGGCGGCGGGGATCTTCAAGTCGTCGCGCAGCCTGCCCGGATTCGCTCGGCGGGTCACGGTTTCCGGTGTTCGAGCCACCCAGAACGCGGTCGCGACGCAGAGCGCCGCATTGACGAGATAGGCGGTCGAATCGGGCAGCGGACCCCACTGCGCGAGGGTTCCCGCCACACCCGCGCCGAGGGCGAATCCGGCGGTCAGGCTCATCGCGGATCGCCGGGCCCCCTTGCCCGTGGCAGCGGCGGCGAACGGAGGTTGCGACAGTTCCTTGAGCCAGCTGCCGCCGACCGCCATCGCCAGTCCGAGCGCGACACCGCACAGCATCCGCCCGGCCGCCAGCATCGGCACCGAGGCCGCGCCCACTGCGAGCAACAGCGAACCGGCCGCGGCGATCAGTGGGGCGGGCAGCATCAAGGGGCGGCGTCCGAACCGGTCGGACAGTGGGCCGCCGATGAGCAGGGCGGGCACGATGCCAAGGACGTAGTAGAACAGCAGCAGGTCGACCGCGGTCAGCGCAAGACCGTGGGCTTTGTACATCACCAGCAGCGGCGTGAACTCGTTGCCGCCCCACGCGATCGCCACCATGGCGGCGGACACGCCCAGCCAGGCGCGGGTGACGGAGACAGCACTGGGCCGCTCGGTGGTGAGAATCGCCATCACAGGCCCTTTCCGTTGTGCGCGCACCGGAATTCAGGGATGTGGCGGTCGTACGGTCGCCGATCTGCTCGGCCGGACACCGCTACTCCCGCCGCCCGCGCACAGGGCGAACTGGTGGCAACCGGTCTCATTTTAGGGGCGGCCGGTCGCTGTATTACCGTCGGCCTGTGCGTGAGCTGCGGATGGGGTGTGCGATGTGGACGCATCCGCAGTGGCAGCAGCGGTTGCCCGCGCCGGGGGAGCGCCTGCGTGCCTACGCCGGGCACTGCGGTGCGGTCGAGGGCAACACCACGTTCTACGCGACGCCGTCCGCGTCCACCGTCGAGTCATGGGCCCGACAGACCGCGCCCGATTTCCGGTTCGTGCTCAAGCCGCCGAGGGCGGTGACGCACGAGCGCCGGCTCGTCGACGCGGGCGCCGAACTCGGGGCGTTCCTCGACGTGATGGCGCCGCTCGGGCCGCGGGTGCACGCGTTGTGGATCCAGTTGCCCGCATCGTTCGGCCCGACCGATCTCGGCGCCCTCGCGCGCTTCCAGCGCGAGTTGCCCGGTGGACTGCGCTGCGCCGTGGAAGTGCGTCATCCAGCGTTCTTCGACGACGAGCGGGCCGCGGTGCAGCTGGAACGGGTGCTCGGGCGGATCGGGGCCGAATGGGTGCCGTTCGACACGACGGTCCTGTTCGACGGGCCACCGGGTGACCCCTCCGAATTCGAGGCACGGGCGAAGAAGCCTCGCGTTCCGCGCCGGATGCGGGCGCTCACCGAGTACCCGATCGTGCGCTACCACGGGCGCGCCGACACCGACCGCACCGTCGCGGGCTGGCAGCCGTGGGTGGAGACGGTCGCGGGTTGGCTGCGCGAAGGTCGCTCGCCGACGGTCTTCGTGCACACGCCCGACAATGCCGCGGCGCGTGGCCTGGCACGCCGTTTCCACGACGAGGTCCGCGCGATCGTCCCCGACCTGCCCGCCCAGCCGACACCCGAGTCCGACGAGCCGATGACGCTGTTCTGAGCGGATGTCCGGAATCCGACCAGGTTCTCAGAGGCTGCTCTTATCGAGCGTTGTCGCTTCATGCCAACGTTGGCATGAAGGTTGACGGACATCCGATCCGCCGAGCCCGGGCTGTTCGAGAGAAACTCCCGTTTCGCCGAGCGGCGCCCATCGTGGACACCTAGGGTTGGTTCGGGGGTGCCGGGGGGTTCGCACACGCCCGTGAGATCTACTTCGGAGTGACGAATTGACCGAGCACACAAGCGAACTCGACCAGGCGATCGCCGAACGACTCGAACCGTGGACCGCCCGGCTCGGCGCCGACCGCAAGGCCTATTTCCATCATGTGCTGCGGGTATTGCGCTCAGCCGATCTCCTGTTCGCCCGCAGCGGCGAGCCGGGGCCGCCGCCGAGTTCGCGGGAGGAGTTCCGCACCGCGGCGACCTTCCACGATCTCGGTATCTGGGCGGCGTGCACCTTCGACTATCTCGAACCGTCGTGCGCGCTGGCGGGCGACTGGCTGATCACGCACGACCGGGAGGACATCGCCGAGCTCGTCACCGAGATGATCCGCGACCACCATCGTGTGCGCCCGGCGGGCGCCGCGACCGATCCGGTGGAGCTGTTCCGGCGGGCCGATCTGATCGACGTGACGTTCGGCGCGCGCCGCTACGGACTGCCTTACGCGGCCTACTCCGCACTGATGCGGCGGTACCCGGACAGCGGCTTCCATCTCAAGCTGGTGGAGCTGACAGTCCGGCGCGCGCTCATCCATCCGTTCTCACCTTTACCGATGATGCGCTGGTGAGAGGCTATTTCGGCAGCACTATTGTCACGACGCCAATACTGCGGCACACTGGTGTCCGTAACCACCGGTCACGCCTGGACCGGTGCTGTGCCGAGCCGAACAAGGAGACTCGATGGCCGCCAATCGGTCCAGCTGGATGAACGAGGACCTGGACGCCCTGCGTGACATGACCCGTGCGTTCATGGCCAAGGAACTTGTCCCCAACATCGACAAGTACCGCGAGCAGCACCACGTCGACCGCGACCTGTGGAACAAGGCGGGCGAAGTCGGCCTGCTGTGCATCTCGATCCCCGAGGAGTACGGCGGCGGTGGCGGCACCTTCGCGCACGAGGCCGTGCTCATGGAGGAGCAGGCCCGCGCGGTCGACACCTCGTGGGGAATCAGCCTGCACAACGGCATCGTGGCCCACTACCTCCTCGCCTACGGCACCGAGGAGCAGAAGAAGCACTGGCTGCCCAAGATGGCCAGCGGCGAGGTCGTCGGCGCCATCGCGATGACCGAGCCCGGCACCGGCTCCGACCTGCAGGCCGTCAAGGCCAAGGCGATCCGTGACGGCGACGAGTACGTCATCAACGGCTCCAAGACCTTCATCACCAACGGCGCACAGGCCGACCTGATCATCCTGGTTGCTAAGACCGACCCCACCCAGGGCGCCTCCGGCGTCTCGCTGGTCCTGGTCGAGGCCGATCGCGAAGGGTTCCGTCGCGGTCGCGTGCTCGACAAGATCGGCCAGAAGGGCCAGGACACCTCCGAGCTGTTCTTCGAGGACGTGCGCGTCCCGGTGACCAACCTGCTCGGCACCCAGGAGGGTCAGGGCTTCATCCAGCTGATGCAGCAGCTGCCCCAGGAGCGCCTGATCGTCTCGATGGGCGCGGTCGCGGGCATGGAGGTCGCCCTCGACCACACGCTGCGCTACACCAAGGAGCGCGAGGCGTTCGGCCGTCCGGTGTTCGGTTTCCAGAACACCAAGTTCAAGCTGGCCGAGGTCGCCACCGAAGCCCGCATCGCGCGCGTGTTCATCGACGACTGCGTCGAGAAGCACCTCCGCGGCGAACTCGACATCCCCACCGTCGCCATGGCGAAGTGGTGGACCACCGACAAGGCGATGCAGATCGCCGACACCTGTCTGCAGCTGTTCGGCGGCTACGGGTACATGAACGAGTACCCGATCGCCCGCATGTGGGTCGACAATCGCGTCCAGCTGATCTACGCGGGCACCAACGAGATCATGAAGGAAATCATCGCCCGGAGCCTGTGATACTCCAGCTCGATCGGTGATCCCGACCGGCCGTGAACTCTTGTTCGCGGCCGGTTTTCGCTGTTGGGGGGTCATTTCGTGACCTATCCGTCGTCCCCGCCGAGACGAATGTCCTTCGACAAGCGGTACAAAACCGACGACGGGGACGGTGCGGCAACAGTGGACACGGACGGCAGCGGTTCGACGGGACGACCCGGACCGGAACCGGTACTGCCGGACCGAGCACAGATGATGCAGGCGGTCTGCGGGGTCGCCGGTGCGAGTGATCCCGTCCTCTCCGCCGCGCACGAGCTGGCCACCCTGCACGAACGCCGCGAACAGCAGATTCCCGGCGATACCAGCGAGATCGACTGGGCGCGTGCGCGTCTGGTCTGCGAGATCGACCGCTGGGTGGTGATCCGCTCACCCACTCCGGCGACCTCTGCACCCATGCACACCGAGAGCATCGGCGCCGTCGTGGACCGCATGGCCCATTTCGCCGCGCTCACCTACCGCGCGCTGGCCTGCGGGGCCGAAGCCCAACTGCGTGCCGCGCAACTGCGCCTGCACGAATTGGCTTGTGGTTACGACGATCTCATCGCCGAGGTAGCCAGTGGGGCGCGGCGGCTACCCGACGGACTCGACGGCGACCCACCGCACAGCGATGGGACACAGCAGCTGCGGAAGATGCCGCGCGACGACTAGCGGCGGCGTCATCGCTTTCCGGTCGCTACCTGGGCGATCAACGTCCACATCACCGCCCACGGGTGTTCAGCCGGGCGCCGTACCGTCAGCGAGAGACGGCGAACGGAGCCCGGCATGCTCGATCCGCGACTGCACACCGCATGGTTGGTCAACGCCGCCTCGGGGGCTGCGGCGGCCACCGTGCGTGCGCCGATGGCGCGGCCGTATTCGTGGAGCGGCGTGCGTGATCGGCTCGTCGTCACCGATCTCGAGGTCGTCACGGTCACTCACGACACGGCGATCCTCACGTGGTCGACCCATCGACGTGATCGCGCGGGACAGCTTCGCCCGGCCGCGGCCGACACCGAAGTGCTGCTCGCGCCCGCCGACAGCTCGGCCACACCGGTGACCCGCTACCTCGACGGCCGTCGCACCGCGCACCACTACGCGCAAGTGCGCGGTCTCGAGCCGGGCCGCCGATATCGCTTCCGGGCCTGCTCCGACGGCGAAACCGCTGTTCCCGGCCGTACCTGGGTGACTCGACGCCCGGGGACTCCGGAGGTCACGGGCGTTTTCCTGACCGCGCCGCCACCGCCGGGGCGACTGCTGCGCACGATCGCCCTCGCCAACGACCTGCACTGGGGCGAGGACCGCAGCGGCTTGATCGTCGCCGGGCTGCCGCCGGGTCTGCGCCACGACGACGGCCACTACCCGCAGGTGATGACCGAGGCACTGCTGCACGACATCCGCCGACCCGAGCGCGCGGCAGATCATCTGGTGGTCGCGGGCGATCTCACCGATTGTGGCACCGCCGAACAGTGCGCGGGCATCGCGGCGCGTCTGGACGCCTGGGGCAGGGCGGGCAGCGATCACTTCGTCTGCCGTGGCAATCACGACGTTCCGCGCGGCGCGCATGATCACTGGGGCCAGATGTTTCAGCCGTTCGGGCAACTCACCTGCCATGAGCTGGGTGGCTTGCGCCTGATCGGTCTCGACACCACGCGCAGGCGTGGTTCCGGCGGCACGATCGACGCCGGCCAACTCGCCGAGCTCCGCGCGACACTCGCCGCCGACCCCGACCGCCCGACGCTGATCTTCGGCCACCACCCCGCGACCCGCTATGCGGCACTGAGCAACCCCGGCGGCCCCGGTTTCGTTCTCGATCGTGCGAGCGTGGCCGCACTGCAAGCCTGCTACCGAACGGCCCCTGGCGTATTCCTGCACCACAGCGGCCACACCCACCGGAATCGCCGCAGCCGCCCCGATTCCGGCCACGTCGAATACCTGGAGGTAGCGGCCGTGAAGGAGTACCCCGGGGGCTACGCCCTGCTGCGCATCTACGAACACGGCTACACCGTCCACTTCCACCGTATCGCCGCCGCGGCGGCGCTGGCCTGGACGAGCCGGACCCGCAGGCAATACTTCGGCCTTCACCCCGACCACGCTCTCGGCAGCCTTTCCGATCGCAATCACCGTGCACCCCATGACTTCTCGGGAGTCACCGCGCTGCGTTGAGGCAGTCGACGGACCTCCCTCACGAGCTCGTCGACTTCGACATCCACGCTTCGACCGTCCCGGCGATCAGAACATCCGCACCGCGACCAAGCGCCAGCTGTCCTTGGTCGACTCGATGCGGCCGGCGATAGCGAGAGTCCGCGGCCCACGCTGATACGAAGCGAAGACTTCGGCGGCACCGTCTTGTGTCGCGGTCAGTTTCACGCGGGTCAGGATGGCGCTGCCCAAGCCCCGGCCGGGGACCAAGTCCTGCGCGAGCATGGTGTTGATGGCGGCGAGTACTCGCGCGTCTGTGTGAGCGCGCAGGTGAGTCGACGATCTGCGCCGATCGACCACCTCCAAGAGCAGCCGGAGCACCTGTTCGGCGAATCGCTTTGCGGTCGCGACAGATTCGCCGGTCGGCGCTGCCTTCGTGCAGGAGGCGCGTACCGCCCTGCGGATACTCGCCGGCGTTCCGCCCGCGGCCCTCGGTCGACCCGAACCAGTAACCCGGTGGGGCACAGCGGTATTCACGGCGCCAGAACGCGGCACCTCTTCCCCACCCTCCAACCGCGGCTCGCAATGCGGCGCGGGCGACAACACAGTTCCCTCCGTAGACATGCTCGTCCCCTTCGAGTCAGTCCACCCACTCCCCAGTGGTGGCGCACAGCATGACACGGAGCTCCGACAAGTGTTCGCGAAATCAACGCAGGTCACCTCGAGATGTCCACTCTGAGCGCACGTGAAACCTGGAACTGTCCTGTGGCTGCGCGTTCAGTGTGATGTCGGTGGCCTGTGTCGCACTCGCTGATGATGAGCCGCCACACGACTGTCGAACGCGGTCCGCAATGTAAGCGGATCGGGTTTCCCCGTTTCGAGAGTAAGGGCAAAACTGTCCCGTCGTTTCGGCTCCGCAGCATCCAGGCGAAAACCGGGCGGGCGTCTGTCCGGGTCGGTGACCACGACACAGCGCGGTCAGTGGCTCTGCCCGGGTCAGCCTGACTACCGAATCGTCCGATCTGCATCCGGCGCACCGTCATGAGCCGCGCGAAGACAGTGATTGCCAGGGTTGGGTCGGGATCGACCGCGCCGCGTTGTGGTCACGATCTGCGCTGAACCCACACTCGCAGAGGAATACTCGATCCGCCAACGACAGGGCCGCACTGATCGTTCCACAGGCAGAGCACCATTTTGCGAGACAATGACTTCGCCAGGTGTCGTTCCTGACTCAGCCCAGCGGCCAACGGTTCAGGAGCGGTATCGAAGCGGGCGACCTCCACCCCGTCGGCAGTAGCGGCGACAGCAAATACTGTCAGCCCGACGACGCCCGAGAAGGGCGGTGCCTGAAAACTATCGGAGTTTCCAGACATGCTGTAAGAATGGTCCGTGCCGTTCACACCTGTGGTCACCTGCCTGCCTTCGCGCGCCCGGGGCGGTGGTCTGGCATGACGATCGAATCCGGTCTCGAGGACGACGTCAGCCAGCTCGCCCAGCGAGTCGAACGTGCCCGCGGGCGTCTCGCTTACCAATTCGATCCGGCCCTCACCGACGCGCTCTCCGAAGATGAGCTGCGCGCCGAACGCGAACTCGCCGAACGCATCCGTGAACAGGATCGCGAACAGCGCTGGAAGCACACCCAGGCGATGGCGTCCGCATCGGACCGCAGCCGACAGACCACCGAAGCGATCGAGAAGGCCGACATGCGAGATCTGCTGCTCGCCAGGAAGGCGATGGCGTCCCAGCGTCGCGAATCGAGCCCGCACGCGAAGCTCGCTTCGCTGTACCGGCACCGGTCGTGGTCGCTGAAGGCACTGGCCGGCGTGGTCGGCGCGGGCATGCTGTGGTCCGCGGTGAACGTGCAGCAGAACATCGCGCCCGGTGGGCCGAGCGATCCGCTGTTCTGGTTCAGCTATCTGCTCGAAGCGATGATCAGCGTGTGTCTGATCATCATCATGGTCGGCACGAACAAGGTCGCCGAGTGGGGCGTGATCGACAACCGCCGCCAGGTCGCGCTCGCCGAGCTCGCGCTGCTGGGGCTCACCGTCACCCTCAACACGTACCCCTACGTGCGGGAAGGGCGGTGGTACGACGTTGCCGTGCACGCGGTCGCGCCGGTGATGATCGGTGTCGCGCTGCTGATCCACGACGCGGTCAGCGCCCGGTACGGCTTGGCCATCACCCGCGCGACCAGCCAGGTCAGGGACCTGCCCGACCCCGCCGACAACATCCTCGGCCGCCAGGCCACCGAGGGTATCCGCCTCACCTACACCCCGCCGATGACGGGCGCGGCTCGCGCCGAGGCGATCGCTGCCACCGAAACGGCCGCTACCACGCCGATCACCCGCGAACCCGCCTGGACGCCCACCGAGCCGGTTGCCAACGGCAACGGCCGCTCGCCGGAGAAGCGCAAGCGCTTCGGCATCGGCAAGCCGTCCTCCGCGGACAAGGCCACCGCCAAGAAGTCAGCTCCCGCGCCCGTGGTGGCACCGGAGCCCGCCAAGGAGCCGGCCAAGCCGGAGCCGGCCACCGATTCGGTTCCCGCCGCCCGCAAGAGCGCCATCTCCGACATCGAGGCCCGGGTCGAAAAGGCTTTCGCCGAAGCCAATTTCGGCTACGAGGCGATCGAGCCGACCAGCATCTACGACACCGGCCAGTTCCGCATCGCGGAGAGCCTGGAACAGGAACTCAACGACATGCGTGAGGCCCGCCGCCAAGCCCGCAAGGAGCGCGCGAACTAGCAGGCAGGACACAGGCCGATACCCGCGACCGCGCGGGTATCGGCCTTTTCCGTGTTCGGGTCAGCCGAAGATGCTGCCGCCGGTGCCCGCTTGCTGGCCGCCGCCGGTGCCGCCGATGAGGCCGCCCGGGGGAAGTTCGGAGGGCTGGACGATGACGAAGCCGCGGCCGGAGAAGGCGAGGGTGCTCGCTTCGCCGGTGCTGCGGCCCATCAGGCGGCCGAGGCCGAAGGAGTCGTTGCGCTTGATGCCGGTCTGCAGGCTCGACGACCACGCTACGGCGGCGTTCGGGTCGGCGTAGGTGGCCTGGTCGACGGTGAGGACGACCGGGGTGCCGTGGGTGGTGATGGCGATGCGGCCGCGGCCGGTGAAGACGCAGTTGAACAGGCCCGCGTTGGAGGCGTAGCCCGCGGCGCCCTGGACGCGGCCGATGTCGTAGCGCAGCGTGGAGTCGAAGGCGAGGACGTTGGCGCCGTTGATGGTGAGCCCGTCGGTGCCGTCGAGGTCGATGATGTGCACGTCGGCGGCGCTGTTGGCCAGGAACAGGTCGCCGCGGCCGGTCACCTTCATCAGCGGCACGCCTTCGCCGGTGAGATGCTGGCGGATGGCGCGGCCGATGCCGCCGGAGCCGAGCGCCTCGAACTTCAGGTCACCCTGGTAAGCCACCATGGACCCGGATCGCGCCATCACCTCCCCGTTCATGCCGACCTTCACCATCTTGCCGCCCTGCTTCTGGATACCGAGGCCGTTGACCTCGGCATGCGAGGGGTCGAACAGATCGCTGTGCACGGGCTGGGCTCCTTGCTGAGATGCATACGTTGGCTGTTGAGCGGGTCCGCCGGGCTGTCCGTAGGCGGGTGGCGGGTAGGTCGGTGTGGGCGCGGCCGGGTAGGCAGGTGCGCCCGGCGGGGGTGCGGCCGGGTAGCCGGATGGCGTCCCCGGCTGACCGGGAACAGGGGGTGCCCCAGGGGGCGGCGCGAATTGACCGGGTGGCATCGGGGCGTGGGAACCGGGAGGGTGCGGCGGCAGGTGACCTGGGCCGGGTGCGCCTCGGGAGTCGCCGGCAGTGCCCGCCACGGCACCGGAATTACCCTGCGCCGCAGCGGGTTCGGGCTCGTCGTCGAGGTTCACACCATAAGCCGACGCGATGCCCGCGAGCCCGTCGTCGTAACCCTGACCGATCGCGCGGACCTTCCACGCGCCGTTGCGGCGATAGATCTCCACACACACCACACCACTCTCGGTGGTGAGTCCGGGGATCGGGAAAGTCAGTGCGGTGGAGCCGGATTCGATGGTGGTGGTCAAGGTGCCGACGGCGGCGAACGTCGCGGGTCCGCGACCGTCGAGGCTCGCGGTGACCACCACCTTGTCCACATCGGCGGGCAACGCCGAGGTCTGCACGCCCACCACATCGGGTCCTCCGTTGCCGTGCCGGTACACCACGCCCGGCCCGGTCGGCTGATTGAAGAAGACGAAGTCGGCGTCGGAGCGCACCTTGCCCGCCGCGTTCACCAGCAGGGCCGACACGTCGACCGACGCCGAACTCGCGACCGTGACGGTCAGGTGGTCACCGGGCGCGGGCCGGTTCTCGCCGGGAGCCAGCGCGGTCACGACACAGCACCCGAACGTCGCGCGATTCGCAAGTGTTCCACGCGTTCGATAGTGCCGTGTATGCCGTCACGGCGCCAGCAGGGAACCGTCAGACCGGCTGTTCATCGCCGCGATCCAGCGGAATCTCCAGGTGCACCGTCTGGAAGCCGCCGTGTGGCCCTCGGGCGTCGCACACGATGTGGCCGAAGGTCAGCCAGAATTCGAGCGCACCGGGTGTCCGGGCGTCGGTGTGCAGATACAGCCGCTCGAAAGCCGGGGTGGCGCGTACGTGCTCGACCGCCGCGGTGACGAGCCGGGTGGCCAGTCCGCGTCGATGGTGCTCGGGCCGCACATAGACCCGGAACAGCTGCGCGGTGGTCTCGTCGGGGTAGCGGCGCGCGAGCTCGGCCGGATGTGGGGGATGGGCGGGCCCCTGCGCCCGGATCGCGGTGGTGCCGACGATGACGCCCTCGTGCGCGGCGACCCACAGCCGGTGGCGCGGATGCCGCAGATACGTGGTGTCCGGGTCGATCACGTCCTGGTGATATTCGGGCCGATAGCCGATGCCGAAGACCTGGTAGAAGGTGTCGAGCATGACGCTGCGCGCGCCCGCGAGATCCGCGGTGCCTGCCTCGCGGACGAGGTAGCCGGTGGTGGCGGCGGTCATCGCAGCTGCGCCAATTCGCGGTCGAGCACTTCCAGACCCTCGACGGCTACCGGTCCGGGCCCGGTGTAACCGAAGGGCGCCACGATGATCCGGTTCTCCCGAATCGCGCGCAGCCCGGCCAGTTCGGGACGTTGGCGCAGGGCGGTGCGCACCGAGTCGGGTGTCTGGTCGCCCTGGGTGAGCAGGATGATCACTTCGGGGTCGGCGGCGATGAGTGTTTCGGTGTTGGCTTCGAAGTTGCGCTTGTCGATCTGGCCGTAGACATTGCCGAGGCCGAGGATCTTCAGCTGTTCGTGGACGGTGCTCTTGGCGCCATAGGCTTTGAGCTGGGCGCCGTCGCGCGACAGGATCAGCGCGGCGGCGGGACGGGGAGTCGTTGTGCCACTGTGCCGTTCGGTCACCGCCTGTACTCGCTGCTTCAATCTGGTGACTTCGGTGTCGGCCGCGTTCTCGGTGCCGAAGAGCTTTCCGTAGAGGGCGATGTCGGCGAAGACGTCCTCGAAGGTGCCGGCCGCGTCGCGGCAGTAGCCGCGGGTCACGATCAGCGGAATGCCCACCTGGGCGAGGTCGTCGGGGGTCACCGAGAGACCTTCGACGCTCACGACCAGGTCGGGGGCCCGGCTGATGATCTCCTCGCGGGCGAGTTCGGCGGTGGGCGCGGTGATTTCGATGCCCTGCAATGCCTCGCCGTACTGGCCGGGGAAGGCGGCGGCTTCGAAGGTGCGGGTGACGATGCGGTCCGCGGCGCCCGCGGCCGCGATCAGCGGTGCGGCGATGGAACCGACCGTGACGACGCGCTGTGGGGGCGAGGAGAAGGTGACGTCGCGACCGCAGCTCGAGATCGTCAGCGGGAAACCGCTTGCCGAGGGTGCGGTGGCGGGAGCTGGTGTACCGCAACCGGTAACGATCGCGCTGGTGAGGAGGGCGAGTACGGGAACGGCGGAGCGGCGGGCGGAGATGACACGGGTGAACACGGTGGTGGTCCTCATCGATCGGTGGGGGGATTTCGCCCGGTCGTCGTGACCGGGACAGCAGGGGTGGAGTGCGGGTTTCAGGACTCGCCGGTGGCACGGAAGCGGCGGATCAGGACGAGGAGCAGTGGGGCGCCGACGGCGGCGGTGACGATCCCGATGGGCAGTTCGCGTGGCGCGAAGACGGTGCGTGCCGCCACATCGGCGATCACCAGGAAGAGCGCGCCGATCAGCGCGCTGACCACGAGTAGGTGCCGATGTGTGCCACCGGTACACAGCCGGGCCACGTGCGGCACGATCAGCCCGACGAAGCCGATCGCCCCGGCGACGGCGACCACCGCGCCGACCGCGAGTGCGACGATCAGCAACGCCCACAGCCGAATGCGATTCGGTGCGATGCCGAGCGTGCGCGCGGTGTCGTCACCGGCGGCCAGTGCGTCCAGCCGGGGCGCCATCAACAGCACCGCGACCAGTGCCACCGCGACGACGGCGACGGTGGTCGCCACCGAGGACCAGGCGGCAGGCGCGAGCGAGCCGAGCAGCCAGAACAGCACGGTGCGCGCGCCTTCGGGCCGGTCGGAGGCGAAGATCAGGAAGCTGGTCGCGGCCGAGAAGATGTAGCCGATGGTCACCCCGCCGAGCAGCAGCCGCAGCGAGGTGAGCTGGCCGTTGATCCGCGAGATCACGAACAGCAGGGCGGTGGCGATCAACGCGCCGATGAACGCGCTCGCCGCGAGGGCGGTGGCGGTGGTCGCCGCGGCGACCCCGAACAGCAGATACACCGCCGCGCCGGTCGACGCGCCCGAGGTGACGCCGAGGATGTGGGGGTCGGCGAGCACATTGCGCACGATGGTCTGCAAGACGGCGCCGGTGATCGCCAGGGCGGCGCCCACGAGTGCGCCGAGCAGCACGCGCGGCACCCGCACCAACCAGACGATGGAGTCCTGGGCGGCGCTCCAATCGACGGATACCGGGTGACCGAAGACATGGTGGCCGATGATCCGCGCCACGGTCCCCGGCGGGACGGCCACCGGTCCGAGCCCGGCTGCGACCACCAGCGTGCAGGCGAGCGCGATGGTGAGCCCGGCGGTCAGCAGCACTGCGCGGCCGCGGTGGCGGGCGTGATCGAGGTCGTCGATGGCCGGATCGGCCACCAGGGTCGCGGTCATGTCGTGGCCGCCTCTCTGGTCTCGGACGGAAGTGTTGTGGCGGGAGGTTCGGTAGCCGGGCCGAAGAGGAGTTGGACGGCGCCGAAGGCCGACGTTCGGCGGACGGGGATCTTGTAGACGGGTTCGAGGATCCGCGGGGTCAGGACTTCGGCGACAGTGCCTGCGGCGGCGACGCGCCCCTGGTCGAGCAGGACGAGGCGGTCGCAGTAGCGGGCGGCCAGGTTCAGCTCGTGCAGCACCACGATCGTGGTGGTCGCGGTGAGACCGCGGACCAGGGTGAGCAATTCGTGCTGGTAGCGGATGTCGAGGTGGTTGGTGGGTTCGTCGAGGAGCAGGTGGTCGGCCTGCTGGGCGAGTGCTCTGGCGATCAGGACGCGCTGGCGTTCGCCGCCGGAGAGCGTCGCGAAACGGCGGTCGGCCAGCGCCCGCGCCCCCACGTGTTCGAGCGCGGCCGCGGCGGCGATCCGGTCGGCGCGCGAATACCCCTGGAACGCACCGACCCACGGCGACCTGCCGAGCAGCACGGTCTCGGCCACGGTGACCGGCGTATCCGGCGGCGCTTCCTGTGCGACGACGGCGAGGCGACTCGCGAGCTCGCGCCCGCGCAGTCGCTCCACCGGCACCGCGTCGACGACGACGGATCCGCCCGCCGGGCGCAGCGCCCGGTACATCAGCCGCAGCAGCGTGGACTTGCCCGAACCGTTGGGGCCGATCAGTCCGAGCGTGCTGCCGGGTGCCACACCAAAGCTGATGTCGTCGAGCGTGATTCGGCCGTCGTAAGTGAAGCGGATCTGGTCGACGGTGATCATCGCGGAGAGCTCTCTGTTCGGGGAATCGTCACCGGGTGTGGGTGATCGACGGTGGGAACGCGCTGTATTCCGGGTCGCCACGAGTGATGCACCGCCACCGAGCAGGCGAAGGCGGCGCAGATCTCGTGCGCGGCGAGGACCTGCTCGCGCAGACGTGGATCGTTGTCGGCGAGCAGGATTCCGGTGGTCGTGCCGCTGTGGGCGACGACGACTCCGGCCGCGCCGATGGCGCGCGCTGCCCGGATGGTCGCGTCCAGATGCGGACGGTCACGCGATGCGGCGCTCAGCACGGCACTGCGGGTGGCCACCGCGCCGATCGCGGCGATGTCACCGTGGGTGATCGCCGGGCCGAGTTCGCCGAGCAGCCTGTCGAATTCTCGTTTGTCAGCGGCGCTGAAACCGGGTTCGCCCCGGTTGAATTCGACGGTGTCGACCGAGCCGCCCTCGTCGCCGGTGACGATCGTCAGTGCCGGGAGAGTGCCGAGGCGGGCGAGTAACCGCACCTCGCGATGGAAATAGGCGACGGTGCCCGGGTACATGACGCCGTCGGACGGTTCGATGGCGCGCAGGTCGGCTTCGAGTTCCGCGACGGGCACCGAGCGACCCTCGGCGTCGGCGACCGCGCGGGCGGTGGCGACGAGATCGGCGGTGGAGCTGGCCAGCCCCTTGCCTTCGGGAAGTTCGCTGTGCAGGGTGAGTCGCCCGCCACCCAGCACGCGCGATCGGCCGACCATCCCGCTCGCGAGTCGCGCCGCCTTCGACTTGCCCTCCGGCACAACATCTATGCGGTCGCCGCCCGGCTCGAAGACGGCCACCGTGCCGCGCCGAATGGGGAGCGTGACCAGGAAATGCCGATTCTGTTCGGTGACGCCCTGGAGCAGTTCGCCGCAGCTTCCGTAGGCGCGGCCGACACCGATTCCCGGCGTGGCGAGATCAATGGTCATCGGAGTCATCGCCTTTCGCTGGGGGTGTTGTCGTCGGTGACCGGTGTGAGTTCGGGCCGGATCGCTGCGGGGCCGGGCAGCAGGTTCCGGCGGTGTAGCCGCAGCAGCGCGACGGCCGACAGCACACCGGCCGCGGCGCACAGCAGCGAGGGCGGCCAGCTCAGGGGGCCGCCGGTGTGGTCGAGGACGGCGCCGGTGATCGAGGTGGCGACGACCGTGAAAATGCCGGACGCCAGATAGAACGCGCCGAAATAGGTTCCGGTCAGCCGAGTTCCGGCGAAGCGGCCGATCGCCTCGTTGACGAAGGGTTGCACCGCGGTCACGCCGATCGCGAGCAGCACCGCGGCCGCGACCACCGGAGCAATCCGGATCACTGTGCCCACCACGCTGTTTCCCTCGACCGGTACCACCCCCGCGACGGCGGGAGGCAGGAGGAACGCGGCTCCCATGACTGCCATCCCGAGCGCCATCGCGGGCCCGCGCTGTGGTCTGCGCGCCAGCACCGTGGTGACCCGAACCTGGAGTGCCACCACGGCGATCGTCTCGACCACGAACAGCGCCGCCACCGCCGCCGGACCGTGACCGGGCCCGGCACTGTCCTGCGCTTGCAGGGTGAACAGGAAATAGATCTGGCTCTGCAAAGCGAACATCGGCATCAGCGCGAGGGTGAACGCCCAGAATCGGCGATCGGTGAACACCGTCGCGAAGTCGGTACCGACCCCACCCTCGTGCGCGGGCACCGGTCGCGCGGGCAGCAGTAGCCATTGCACCACGGCCAGCACCGCGAAGATCGCCGCCGCGACCAGGGCCGATATCCGGAATCCCGCCGCTGTCAACACGGTGCCGAGTACCGGTCCGATCGCGGAGCCCGCATTGCCGAAGACGTTGAACAGCGCGAAGGCCTGCGCCGAATGCGCACCGCTGTCCCGGGCGATGAACGCGCGGACCGCCGGATTGAACAGTGCCCCAGCGAAACCGGTGAGCACCGAGGCCGCCAGCACCACCGGCAGCGAACCGCCGACGGCGAACAGCGAGAAGCCGAGTGCCCTGATCGCCAGGCCGACCATGATCACGCCGCGCGCGCCGAGCCGGTCGGCCGCCGAGCCGCCGACGAGGAACAGACCCTGCTGGCTGAGATTGCGCACCCCGAGCACGATTCCGACAACGGCCGCCGACAGCGCGAGGTCGTCGAGGAGGTAGTCGGCCAGAAACGGTACGAGGAGATAGAAACCGATATGCCCCACAAGATGATTCACGAGCAGTAGCCGGACGGCGCCCGGTAGCGCGCGGAAGGTGTCGATGCCGTTCATCTGCCGGTTCCGCGCTGGAAAGCCGTTGCGGGGGTCACGCGCTCACCTCGGCGGCAGGGTCGCGGACGATCGAACATCGGCCCCAGCCGAGCACTTCGGCGCTGTCCGGGGTGGCGATCGTGGTGGGTGCGGTGGCGGGCGCGCGGAAAAGACCGTTGGTTCGGCACCAGTCGTCGTTGTAGATGGTGCCCAGGTAGCGGTGTGGCCCGTCTGGGAACACGGTCAGCACGCGGGCGCCGGGTTCGCGCTCGGCTACCCAGCCCGCGACCAGGGCGGCGGCGCCGGTGCTCCAGCCGCCCGCGATGCCGGTGGCCGCCGCGACCCGGCGACACGACGCGACCGCCTCGGCGGCGTCGACCCAGTGCACCTCGTCGAAGTCGGCGTAGGCGACATTGCGGGGCAGGATGCTGCTGCCGAGACCGCGCATGAGCCGGCGGCGATCTGGTTGGCCGAAGATCCGGGAGCCGACGGCGTCGACCCCGATCACCCGCAGCCGGGGCCACCGTGTGCGCAGCACCCGGGCGAGCCCGGCGCAGTGCCCGCCGGAACCGATCGAGGCGACCAGCACGTCGACGCCGTCGACCTGGGCGAGGATTTCCTCGCCCATCGCCTGATAGCCGCCCGCGTTGTCGGGGTTGTCGTACTGGTCGGGCCAGTACGCACCCGGTGTGGCGGCGAGCAATGCGGCCAGCCGATCCAGCCGCGCCTGCTGCCAGCCGCCGGAGGGGTGTGGTGCGGTGACCACGTCGAGCGGGATCTGAAACGCCGAGAACAACGCGCGGAGATCGGGTTCCAGCTCGTCGTCGACCACCAGCAGCACCGGATGGCCCAGTGCCTTGCAGGCCAGCGCCAGGCCCAGTCCCAGCGTGCCGCTGGTGGATTCGATGATCGTCGCGCCCGGCGCGAGCTCACCTCTCGCCGCAGCGGCGCGCAACATCGACACTGCCGCACGGGCTTTCATGCCCGCTACACTCGCTGCCTCGAGTTTCGCTGTGTACCAGCTGTTTCCGGACGGAATGGGCACGGCGGGCGTGCCGCCGATCAACTGCAGAAGCGCGGGTTGCGGGGGTGTCATGACAGCTCTCGGTAGGTGACGACGGCACTCGGCCCGCCGTCGAGGGAGAAGAACGGGTAGGGCTCGGCCGAGACCGCGTGCACGCCTGCGCCCAGGAACCAGGGCAGCACCGCGCTGCCGGTCTGGGCGAACAGCACCAGCGGCAGGCCGCGCCGGTTCGCCACGGCCCGGAATTCGTCGAATGTCTCGTTACCCAGCGACATTCCGGTGACCAGCAGCGCGTCGTAGTCCGACGGAGCGTCGGCGACCGACTCGAACACCGGCTCACCCCATTCGGTGACGCCACCGGCGAGGTCGCACGGCAGATACGTGATGGCGCGCGCCCGCAGTTCGGCGAGCAGCGAACCGACGACGCCCACCACCAGTACTCGCGACACCCCGGCGGGCAGCAGGTCGACGACGGTGCTCGCCCGGCGGCGCGACTTCGTCAGCGAGGTCGGCCCCTCGATCACCACCTGTTCGCCCTGCACGCCACCCGCGTACGGATGCGGACGCACGTGCATCAGATAGGCATCGAGCGCGGCGATCCGGACCGCGGGCACCGGATGCGCGAGCAGTTCGTCGATCGTCGCCGCGACACAGCTGTCGACCAGATCGTCGGTGGCAGAGCCGGGTTCGAGACCGCACGAGCCCACCGCCGCGCCGACCCGCAGGCTCAGCACCTCGTTGCGGTATCCGCGAGAGCGGCCCGCGTGCCGGGTGCCGTAGGCGGTGCGAAACGCCGTGGACGCGTGCAGGGTTGTGGGTTCGGGTCCGAGCCTGCCCCGGCGCGCCCACGTGATGAGCTCGGCGACGGAGTCGGGGCGCACGGCGGCGGCGATCATCGCGCAGCGTCGAGGTCGAAACGGAGATCGGCGATCAACCGCTGTGCGAGGTCGCCGGTGGTGCGGTGCGTGTCGTCCACCACCATGACGTGACCGAGATAGGTGTTGTTGTCGGTCGCGGGACGCACCTCGGTGCCGGGATCCGCCAGTTTGCGCTCCACGATCCTGGGGTCCGCCGCCCAGTTCTGTGCTCCGTCCACCGTGGTCAGCAGGCCGGTATCCGTCGGAACCGCGAACGCGACGGCCGCGCTGGCGATACCGGTCTCCCGGGGCGTGACGTCGGGCTCGCCGCCCGCGACAGCTTCGGCGTGCACGGCGGTGAGGTCGATTCCGGTGACCCGTCGCACCAGTTCGGTGATGCGATTCCCGGCGGGGCGGGGGTTCACCTCGATCAGGCGGGGGCCGTGCGCGCCGAGTTTGACCTCGGTGTGGGCGACGGTCGCGTCGAGACCGAGCGCGGTGATCGCCGCGACTGCCAGCTCGGCCACCGCGGCGGAATCGCCGGGCTCGAGGGCAGCGGGGAACATGTGGCCCGACTCGATGAAGGCGGGGGCACCGGTGATCCGTTTGTCGGTCACTCCGATCACCGTCGTCCGCCCGGCGACGGTGACGGTTTCCACGCTGAATTCCGGCCCGTCCACGCACTCTTCGAGCAGGACGAGTGGTGAGCGGTGCTGTCCTCGGGCGTTGATCGGGAATCCGGCGATGGCGTCCGCCGCGACGCGCAACTCGGCCTCGTCGCCGACCCGGCGCACGAACATCCCGCCGCAGAGGTCGACCGGCTTGACCACCAGGGGATAGCCGAGTTCGGCTGCGGCGCCCACGATCTCATCCCATTCCCGCGCGACGGCGAAGGCGGGACCGGCGACACCGGCGGCACGGCAGATCAGCCTGGTCCGGTACTTGTCGCAGGCATCGGCCACCGCGGTCCGGCCGGGCCCGGGCAAGCCGAGATCGGCGGCGATCGCGGCGACGGTCGGCAGATAGTAGTCGCACGAGGTGAGCACGCCGTCGAAACCGAATGTCGCCTGCAGTTTTCGCACGTACGGCAGCAGTGTCGACTCGTCGTTGGTTTCGGCGGTGAACACGTTGGCCGCCCCGAGCAGGGGATGCGGCAGGGGTGTTCCCGGCCGCAGGTAATGCCCGAGATCTCGGGTCAGGAAGCTGAATTCGTGGCCACTGTCCTCGATTCCCGCCGGGAGCAGGGTGCTCATCGAACCGACCCAGCTCTCCACCATCAACAGGTGTCCCACATGTCCTCCAACCTCGAGCAAGATGCTAATGATAACCATTATCAATAGAAATGCGATAGTCGAGAAGGGTCAGCAGGTTCGTTACTGCTGCGAAGGGACCCGGGCTCGCATTACGCTGCGGATATGAGCTCTGCCGTGCACGGATTCACCGACGATGCCCTGGGAACGCTGGACGCGGTCGGTGTCGCCGCGGCGTTGCGCGCGGGGGAGGTGAGCCGGTCGGAGGTTCTCGAGGCCGCGATCGCCAGGACGCGGCGGGTCGATCCGAGGCTGGACGCGGTGCAGGTGACGTGCTTCGATCGCGCGGCGTCGGCGCCCGAGACCGCGGGGGTCTTCGCCGGGGTGCCCGCGTTCGTGAAGGACAACACCGATATCGCGGGGCTGCCCAGCTGCCACGGCTCGGCCGCGTTCACACCGCATCCGGCCACGGTGACCAGCGGTCCCGGCGCGCAGTTCCTGCACTCGGGCGTGATCGTGCTCGGTAAGTCGACGCTGCCGGAATTCGGGCTCACCGCGAGCACCGAATTCACCGATCGCGCGCCGACCCGCAATCCGTGGAATCCTGAGTACTCGGCGGGCGCCTCCTCGGGCGGTTCGGCGGCACTCGTGGCGGCCGGGGTGGTGCCGATCGCGCATGCCAACGACGGTGGCGGCTCAATCCGCATTCCCGCCGCGGCCAACGGTCTCGTCGGCCTGAAAACCACCCGCAACCGCCTGCTCGACCAGCCCGGCGCCCGCAAACTGCCGGTGCATCTGGTCGCCGAGGGCGTGGTCACCCGCTCGGTCCGCGATACCGCGCACTACCTGGCCGCCGTGGAACGATTCGGCGCGAATCCGGCGCTGCCGCCGGTGGGTCTGGTCGAGGGGCCGAGTGCGCGACGGCTGCGGATCGGCCTGATCACCGCCGATGTCCTCGGCCGGCCGGTGCACGCCGACAACGGCGCGGTCCTGGCCTCGGCGGCGAAGGTACTCGAGGGTCTCGGTCACGAGATCGTCGAGATGCGGCTGGATGTGGATCCGCGCTTCGTCGAGGACTTCAAGCAGTACTGGGCGGTGATGGCCGCGGCGATGGCGCTGTCGTTCCGGCTGGGCCACCGCGGATACTTCGATGCGCGCAAACTCGACCCGTTCACCACCGGTCTGATCGGGCTGGCCAAGCGCAATCCGCTCGCGGTGGCCGCGTCGACGTGGCGGTTGCGCGGGGGAGTCGCGGCCTATGACCGGCATTTCGCCGAGGTCGACGTGCTACTCACCCCGGTGCTCTCGCATCCCGCGCCGCGCATCGGCGAGCTCGCGCCCGGCCAGCCGTTCGACGCGCTGTTCGCCAAGCTCGCCGACTACGTCGGCTTCACTCCGCTCAACAACGTCGGTGGGGGACCCGGCATTTCGCTGCCGCACGGCCTGGTGCCCAGCGGTCTGCCCGGATCGATCCAGCTGGCCGCGCGCCGTGGTGACGAGCGGACGCTGCTCGACCTGGCCTACCAGCTGGAAGCGGCGAGCCCGTTCCCGCGGATCATCGATCGGGCTGCTGCCGCGGGTGCCGCCTGATCATGTGGTGCGCACCGCGCTGATCAGGCGCTCGTCACCGCGTTGATCAGTTGTTGCGCGCCGCGACATTGATCGGGCGCAGCCGGCCCGGGCTGTCGGTGCCCGCGTCGAACGCCCAGTGCTCGCCGTCCCAGCCGGGGTAGTCGGCGCGCCAGCGATCCACGAGGCGGGCGTCCTCGAGCGAGGCGACCACGCCGGCCGAACCGGTGTACTGCAGCCGCTCGTACTTGTGCCGAGTGACGGTGTCGACGGTGTGAACGGTGACCAGGGCTGACATTGACCCTCCGGGATCGAGACGAACGGTGACGTGACGAGTGCGCTACCCGGACCGTCGGCCCGGGTGCTGCGGTGGCGCGTCACCGCTCGATCCGAGAGTATGCCGCTCGCCGTGACACCGCGCAGGTTTTGAAAATCCAGTTCTTCGGATTGTTGGGTACCCGTTATGCACATCGTCGGTTTGCAAGATTTGGTTACGGCGGTGGTGGCGGTTCACCAGCTCGGGCGGACTCGCCCCGGGGTGACGACGCGACCCAGCGCCTTGCTGACCTGGGTGAGGGTGGTCGCGCCGAGGGTGTCCGACCAGGTCTGGGTGAACTCGGCCATGGCGGCGTCGGCGGCTCGCGTGCATGCCCAGCCGCGTTCGGTGAGGGTGATCAGGCGGGCGCGCGCATCGCGCGGGTGTGGATTGCGATCGGCATAGCCCTTGGTGACCAGCTCGTCGACCAGCTGACTGGCTGCCTGTTTGGTGACGCCGAGGTGGTCGGCGATCTCTCCGACCGTCGCGCCGTCGGGCGCCATGCGGACGAACGCGAAGCCGTGCGTCGGCCGGATGTCGGTGAATCCCGCCGCGGCGACCCTGGCGTGCACCGCCTCGGTCACCTCGGCCGCTGCCGCGAGCAACAGGAGGGGGAGGTCTGCGTTCACGGGCACGACAGTCATTCTGGCACTTGACACAATAGTCAATCTACTTGACTATATAGACAAGTTGCTTGACCTTATGGAGGTTTCGAATGCCGGTGATCCGTTCCGCAGACGCGCAGGTGCACGAGGTGCACAACGCCCGCTTCACGTCCCTCGTCCGACCCGGCACCGGCAGTGCCGAGCTGTGCGTCTGGCAGACCGAGGTTCGGGCCGATTCGGTCGGCGTGCCCCATCGCATCCTGGGCGAGGAGGCGTTCGTTGTGCTGTCGGGCGAGGTGACCATGACGATCGACGGCGAATCCGCGCCGATGAAACCCGGTGACGCGGCGGTCGCGCCCGCCGGTTCGATGATCGCCCTCGCGAACTCGGCCGACGAGATCGCCAGGCTGCTGGTGACTGTGCGGGTCGGCTTCGCGGCCGAGCTCCCCGACGGCTCTACCTTCACCCCGCCCTGGGCATCCTGAGCCGTCCTCGCGACTGTTTCTAGCCCTGAACTTGAAAGTTCGGCTACCCGAACAATATAATTCTGGAATGAGGGTTGGGTTCTACCGTTCGCCGGCGCGCCGCCGGGTGCTTGCGGCATGTGTTCTGAGTGTCATGGCGTTCGCGCTCACTGCCTGCGGTGGGATCACCTCCGATGACGACGGGAAGAAGGTGGTTCTCACCACCTTCACGGTCCTGGCCGACATGGCGCGGAATGTGGCAGGCGAGCATCTGCGGGTCGAATCGATTACCAAGGTGGGGGCAGAGATCCATGGGTACGAGCCGACGCCGGGCGATATCAAGAAGGCCGCCAAGGCTGATCTGATCCTGGACAACGGGCTGAACCTCGAGGCCTGGTTCACCCAGTTCGTCGCCGACCTCGATGTGCCGCACGCCGTGGTCAGCGAGGGGGTGGCGCCGATGGACATCAGCGAGGACGCCTACCGGGGCAAGCCCAATCCGCACGCCTGGATGTCGCCGGTGAACGCGCAGATCTACGTCGGCAACATGGTCCGCGCGTTCACCGATCTCGACCCCGAACACGCCGACGCCTACCGTGCCAACGGCGATGCCTACAAGACGCAGCTCGGCGCCGTGCGCGACGATCTCGTCGCCGCGGTGAACACCCTGCCCGCCGACCAGCGCGCCCTGGTCACCTGCGAGGGCGCGTTCTCCTACCTGGCTCGCGACGCGGGGCTGACCGAGAAGTACATCTGGCCGGTCAACGCCGAACAGCAGGCCACCCCGCAGCAGATCGGCTCGACCATCGACTTCGTTCGCCAGCGCGGCGTGCCCGCCGTGTTCTGTGAATCGACGGTGTCGGACGCGCCGATGCAACGCGTGGTCGAGGCGTCCGGTTCACGGTTCGGCGGCGTGCTCTATGTCGACTCGCTCTCCGAGGCCGACGGACCGGTCCCGACCTACTTGGACCTGATCCGCCACGACGCGAAGACCATCGCGACCGCACTCGCCGGAGTCTCGAAATGACCGCACCGGTAGTCGAAATCCAGGACGTGACAGTCCACTACGGCGATGTGCTCGCGCTCGACACTGTCGAACTGACCCTGAAATCGGGCCGGGTGTGCGGGCTGATCGGTATGAACGGCTCGGGCAAGTCGACGCTGTTCAAGACCGTGATGGGGCTGGTCACGCCCGATCGAGGCCGGGTGCTGATCAACGGCCGCCCCCCGGCCGCCGCGCGCAAGGCGGGCAGTCTCGGTTACGTGCCGCAGTCCGAGGACGTGGACTGGAGTTTCCCGCTGTCGGTGCGCGATGTGGTGATGACCGGGCGCTACGGGAAAATGGGTCTCACCCGCCGGGCGAGCAAGGCCGACCGTGCCGCCGTCGACGCCGCGCTGGCCCGCGTCGAACTCACCGACCTGGCCGACCGGCAGATCGGGCAGCTGTCGGGTGGTCAGAAGAAGCGCACGTTCGTGGCTCGGGGCATCGCCCAGGAGGCCACGATCCTGCTGCTCGACGAGCCGTTCGCCGGTGTCGACAAGCGCTCCGAGGCGACCATCACCGCGCTGTTGCGTGAGCTCGCCGCCGACGGGGCCACCATCCTGGTGTCCACCCATGATCTGCACGCGCTGCCCCAATTGGCCGACGAGGCAGTGCTGTTGAACCGCCGGGTGCTCGAGCACGGCGACCCCGATGTGGTGTTGCGCCCGGAGAACCTGGCCAAGGCCTTCGGCCTGGATGTGGACGGAGACCGATGAGCCTCGAGGAATTCTTCATCGACCCGCTGCGCTACGAATTCATGGTGCGCGCGCTGGCCACCACGGTCACGGCCGCCGTGGTCTGTGCGGTGCTGTCGTGCTGGCTGGTGCTGATCGGCTGGTCGCTGATGGGTGACGCGGTGTCGCACGCGGTGCTGCCCGGTGTGGTGCTGGCCTACATCGTCGGCTGGCCGTTCGCTGTCGGCGCGGTGATCTTCGGGTTCCTCGCGGTGGCGTTGATCGGCGTGGTCCGCGATACGAGCCGGGTGAAGGAAGACGCCGCCATCGGCATCGTGTTCACCACCCTGTTCGCGTTCGGCTTGGTGCTGGTGTCGGTGACGCCGAGCCAGACCGACCTGAACCACATCGTCTTCGGCAACCTGCTCGGCGTGAGCCGCGGCGAGATGATCCAGATCATGATCCTGGCCGCCATCGTCCTGGTCGCCCTGGTCCTCAAACGCCGCGACTTCACCCTCTACGCCTTCGACGCCACCCACGCCCACGCCATCGGCCTCAACCCCCGCGTGCTCGGCACCGCCCTGCTGGCCCTGCTGGCCCTGACCTCGGTGGTCGCGTTGCAAGCGGTCGGCGTGGTGCTGGTGGTGGCCATGCTGATCATCCCCGGCGCCACCGCCTATCTCCTGACCGACCGCTTCTCCCGCATGCTCGTCATCGCCCCCACCATCTCGGTGCTGTGCGCGGTGACCGGCCTCTACATCAGCTACCACCTCGACACCGCCGCCGGCGGCATGGTCGTGGTGACCCAGGGCGTCGCCTTCACCTTCGTCTACCTCTTCGCCCCCCGCCACGGCGTGATCGGCCGCCGGATCACCGCCTCCCGCGCCAGGAAAACCGTCGCCACCCTCGGTGCCGTCGACTAGCGGTCCCGGTCCCGCGGCGATGGATCCGATCGTGTCGGTGTGTGGTGTCAGGATGTGGGCATGAATGTCACCGGGGAGGACGTCCGCGCCTTCGTGCTGTCGCTGCCGCAGACGACAGAGCATTTCGCCTGGGGCATGCCGATTTTCAAGGTCGCGGGCAAGCTGTTCCTCACCCTGCCCGAGGACGAGACCTCGATGGCGGTCCGCTGCCCGATTCTCGATCGCGACGAACTGGTCCTCGCCGAACCCGGCAAATTCTGGATCGCCTCGCACGAGTCCGGTAACCCCTGGGTCCGCGTCCGCCTGGCGTCACTCGACGATCGCGAGGAACTGGAAGCCATCGTCACCGACTCGTGGTGTCAGGCCGCCCCGCGGGCCTTGCTGGATGCGGATCAGTGAGCGCGAGACAACTCGTCGGCCGCGAGGTCGTTACAGCACCGGCGTGATCGTGGCCTCGATCGTCTGGATGGAGTCCACCGGGATGACGAAGGTCTCGGTGATCTCCACGGTGGTCAGGCGGATGTCGGCCACTCCGGCGTCGAGGAGGTAGTGGGTGGTGACCGTGTCGCCGGATTCGGACATGGTGAGGTCGCGAATGCCCTGGATCACGCGGTACTGGAGGCCGTTCTCCAAGTCGGCGCTCAGCTGGGGGCCCGAGTAGCCGGTTCGGATGCCGACCTCGACGCGGGTGGCGTCGGGGGCGAAGGGGACCGCGCTCGCGTCGTGGGACACCAGGGCGTCGAGGTAGGCGCGGGCAATGGCCTGACGGGGTGAGTCGGCCGCATTCGGTGCTGCCGCAACGGTTGCCGTGCCGAGTGCGAGGAAAACGGCGGCCAGAGCCGAAACGTGAGTGATTCTCATGTACAGATGCTGGCGGTCCGGACCGGTCAGCGCAACCGGGAGTGCGCGAGTAGTCGACGTCGCGGCCCGGTAGGGTCGGAGCTCCTATGGCACTCAGCGCAACACTGCACAACTTCGCCGTTCAGCTCGCCGATGTGGATCGGGGGGTGTACGAGGATCTCGAGTTGCGGGTTGCCCGGCACCCGTCGGAGACGGCCGAGTACATGATCACCCGGATCCTCGCGTACTGCTTGCAGTACGAGGAGGGGATCGTGTTCAGCGACGGCGGGATCTCGGCCACCGATGAGCCCGCGGTGCAGGTTCGGGATATGACAGGCCGGACGACCGCGTGGATCGAGGTCGGCGCGCCCGACGCGGACCGTATTCACCGCGGGAGCAAACTCGCTGGTCGGGCCGTGGTCTATACCCACCGCGACCCGGCGAAGGTGCTCGCGCAGTACGCGGGCAAGAAGATTCACAACGCGGCGCAGATTCCGCTGATCAGTTTCGATCGCGCGTTCATCGATGAGGCCGCGGGACTGGTCGACCGTCGCAATACCGCCACCCTCTCGGTCACCGAGGGCGTGCTCTATCTGGACCTCAACGGCACCAGCTTGCGCACCGATATCACCGAGCAGCCCCTCGGCTGAGGCCGGCACGGAGTAGCTTGGCTGGCACCGGTGACGCTCGGCCCGAGCGCTGTGGACCGCACCGGTCTCGTCGTCGAGTGGAGGTCGCGGTGCCCGGTGTGATGAGTCGGTTCGTGATTCCGGGATTCCTGCGGGTCACCCGGCGCAACCGGAATTACGTCGATGCCGAGCTGGCCGCTGCGCACGTGCGCGAGCGCGCGCTGCGGCCCCTCGCCTACGGTCCGCCGCGCACACTCCGCGGTGTCGAGATCTCGGTGGAGCACGACCGTGGCTGGCCGATCTACACGCTGACCCCGTCGGACGGGATCTCCCGCGGTGGCCTCGTGTACGCGCACGGTGGCGGCTGGGTGGGCGAAATCGCTTCGCAACATTGGCAACTCGCGGCCAGGATCGCCGCTCGGACGCATCTCGTCGTGACGGTCCCGATCTATCCGCTGATTCCGTTCGGCACCGCGGCGGAGGTGATTCCCCGCGTCGCCGAACTGGTCACCGCGGCCGACGAGCGCTACGGTCCGACCTTCCTCGCCGGCGACTCCGCGGGCGGTCAGATCGCGCTGTCCACCGCGCTGCACCTGCGCGACGCGGGTCATATCGTTCCCCGCACGCTGCTGATCTCTCCTGCGCTCGACCTCACTCTCGAGAACCCCGAGATCGACGCGGTTCTGCTGCGTGACCCGTGGCTGGGTCGCGACGGTGGGCTGGTGTTCGGCCGGATGTGGAGCGGCGAACTCTCGATGAAGGATCCCCTGGTCAGCCCCCTGTTCGGCGACTTCGGCGGGCTGGGCCCGATCACCGTGTTCACCGGCACCGACGACATCCTGAACCCCGACGCCCGCCTGCTGGCGGCGAAGGCACGCGCGGCGGGCGTCGACCTCGACTATCAGGAAGAATCCGGACTCGTGCACGTCTACCCGTTGACGCCCAGCCCCGAAGGGGCGGCGGCCCGTCGCCGGATCATCGCCACCCTGCGCGCCGAACTCGATGCGGCACACAGCATCTCGTGAGACGGCTCACCGTTCGGTCAGGTGCACCTTGAACAGGATCGTCAGCTGAGTGACCGCCTGGTCGAACGGATGTGCGGACTTGAGCGCGCGGCTGTGCACGATCGTGCCCTCGATGGTGGTGAGCAGGAACCCGGCCAGCGACACCGCGGTCGATCGCTCGATCCCGGTGGCGACGATCCCGTCGGCGAGCCGGGCGGTCCATTCGGCGAACGCCTGGCCCGCGATGGACTGGACGGCGGGGTCGAGTTCGTCGAGAGCGGCCGCCATCATGAACGAGCCCGCGGTGTAGTCGGATTTCTCCAGCGGGGCGCGCCAGAAGGCGAGCAGGTCGGTGAGCCACTGCTGGGCCGACGGCGCGGTCTGCAGGGCGTCGGCCATGGCGCTCACATGTGAGTACACCAGGCGTGCCACGATCCGTGCCGCTGTCTGCACCAATTCGCCCTTTCCGGACGGGAAGTGCTGGTACAGCGAGTTGCGTGAGGTCCTGCTGCGCTCGAGTAGTTCGCTGAGGGAGGACGCGTGCACGCCGTGTTCCTGGACGGTGCTGATCGTGTGCTCGATGAGTCGGGCGCGTGGTCCGGCGGCCATCCGATCTTCTCCTACCCCTTGATTGAACCGATCGGTTCATGTTAGACCTATTCCTACGTGAACCGATCGGTTCATATGGAGAGGATGTCATGCCCACCCCCATTGCCACCGCGGTTCCGGTCACCCACGCGGGAATTCTCGGCCTCGGCGTGTACCGCCCGCGCCGTGTTGTGCCCAACTCCGAGATCGTCGACGCGATCGAGTCCTCGGACGAGTGGATCAAGACCCGTTCCGGGATCGCTGCCCGACACTGGGCCGAGCCCGACGAGACGATCGTCTCGATGAGTGTCGCGGCTGCTCGGGACGCGCTCACGGCGTCGGGGGTGAGCGCCGAGCAGATCGACGCGGTGGTGCTGGCGACGTCGTCGCAGATGGTGCTCGGTCCGTCGGCGGGCGCTGTGGTGGCGACCGAACTCGGCATGCACGACACCGCCGCGTTCGACATCTCCGCGGGCTGCGCGGGCTTCTGCTACGCGTTGGCCGATGCGGCGAATCTGGTGCGCTCGGGTCAGGCGCGGCAGGTGCTGGTGATCGGTGTGGAGCGATTGTCGGATCTGCTCGACACCACCGATCGCGGGTGCGCGTTCATCTTCGCCGACGGTGCCGGTGCGGTCGTCGTCGGGCCGGCCGAGCAGGAGGGGATCGGCCCGGTCGCGTGGGGGTCGGATGGCGCGCGCACCTCGGCGATCAAGCAGGACAAGGACTTTCTGGAGTACTTCGCCGAAGTCGCCGCGGCGGAGGCCAGCGGTGGCACGTCGCAACGTCCCTACATCCGGATGAACGGCACCGAGGTCTTCCGCTGGGCCGTCACGTTTCTGGAGAAGGCGTGTCGTGACGCGCTCGACCTCGCGGGCCTCACGGCTCACGACCTCGACGCGTTCGTTCCGCACCAGGCCAATATCCGCATCACCGACGCGCTGGTCCGCACCCTCGGCCTGCCCGAAACTGTCGCCGTCGCGCGCGACATCATCGAAACCGGCAACACCAGCGCCGCCTCCATTCCGATGGCCATGGAACAGCTGGTGCGCTCCGGCGCCGCCGACCCCGGCGACACCGCGCTGCTACTCGGCTTCGGCGCCGGTCTGGCCTACGCGGGCCAGGTCGTTCACCTGCCACCGATCGCCTAGTTCTTCAGCGCACGCAGATATTGGCGGTAGACGCGTTGTGCGACAAAGGAATTCTCTGCTCAGGTCGTCACGCGTTCGCCTTCTCGCGCAGCGACCGCTGGGTCACCGGTACCGCGTAGGCCGCGCCGTCGCGGATGCCGAATTCGAAGCGGCAGGGGAACAGCGAGGGTAGGCCGGTGGCGCGTAGGTCGAAGTTCGCGGCGAGGGTTTGCATGGCCCAGTTCTGCAGCGAATCCGGGAGCTGCAGGGTGGTGCCGTCGACGCAGCACACATAGGCGTGGGCCTGTTCGCCGTCGACGGGGAGGGGGTTGCGCAGACCGACCGCGCCGATTTCCAGAATTCGTCCGGCGTTGTGGGAAGTCGCGACGCTCGGCAAATCCAACTCGATGTCGTCCATGCGGAAAACCGTAGCGCAGCAACTATTCAGGGAACATCGAAATCGCGTGGTCTTGACGAACTTCGCCGATGTCGCAAAAGTGGGAAAGTGCGAGGTCTGTTCGCCGCGCCACGGCGGAGCTCGGCGCACTGCGCGCCGGGCCCTGCCGCCGCGACGTCAGCCGATCGCGAAGCGCAGCAACGCCTGGCGATCGCCCTGCTTGATCTTGCCCTTGCGGTCGAGGACCTCCAGCTGCCACACCGGACCGTTGCGGAAGGTCCGCGCGATCGCGTTGGCGTTCTCCGCGCCGAGCAGTGACGGCCAGATATCGGCGACAGGCTGGGTATCGCCCCCGGTCGCGTCGTAGATCTTGAACGAGACGTTGTTCGCCTTCTCGAAGGAACTGCCCTTCTTGAACGCGACGGCCACGAAGACGATGGAGTCGATCGCGGGGGGAACAGTGGCGAACGTGACGTGCACGGTCTCGTCGTCGCCCGCGGCCGCACCGGTCTGCTCGTCGCCGGTGTGCAGCACCGATCCGTTGCCGAGCGGATCGAGTGAATCCAGGCCGGCGAATCGCACCGGCTCAGCACCCTGGAACAGCACGGCGATCAGATCGAGGTCGACACCGCGCTTGCGCCGGGCCATTCCGAGAATTCCACCGCTGGAACCCGCCGACGGATCCCAGCTCACCCCCACGCTCATTTTGGTGATACCGGCGAGATCGGCCGCGCCGTCTTCCTTCTTGAGAGTAATCACGATTTTCAGGCTACGGACTTCGCTCGCCGCGTGCATGGCGACGGAATGCGCTCGTCAGCCGGAGTGGGTCGCGAGGTAGACGAGGGCCGTGACCGCCAGCGCGATCGCGCCGAGGATGCCGCCCGCGATCGTGTCGGCGCGGTTGGTGGCCACACCGTTCTCGATCCGATCCCAGCCGATGAACGCGGCGGCCACGGCACCGATACCGGCTGGGGCGGCGACGAACTCGCTGACGACGGGAATGAACGAGACCGCGCAGGCGATGATGCCGAGCACCAACGACGCGAGGCCGACACCGTTGCGTGGCGGCGGAAGGGTCTCTGGACCGGGCATCGCCTGAGCGTAGTCCCGCCGCGGGGTGGGTGCTGGTCGCGCCCGGTCACAAGCCCCTCGGTCACAGCTTCGTCATGGTTGATCGAGCAGGGGCCGGGTACTCCATGGAAATGGCAGCCCTGCAGGGATTCATTTCAGCGTCCCGGTTTCCGGGCTGTGGAGTTCGAGGAGGGATAAGGTTTGTCGATTTCAGCTGACGAATCGAAAAGTCGAAACCCGAACAAAGGTTATGTGGCCCTGCTGGGCTGGAGTCTGAATGCGGTCGAGGCGGTTGACCGGTTCGACCGCCGCTATATCGTAGTTGCGCCCGAATGGGCGGAAAGTTATTGCACGGAGCACGGCATACCCTATATCCCCTGGGATTTCGAGCGGCTCAACGATCGTTCGATGGAGATCGCCGAGACCCTGAAGAAAAAGGGAGTCGACGTCGCCATTCCGATCTTCGAGGAGACGGTGGAATGGGCCGGAGCGATCAACTCCGTCCTGCTCGACAATCCTCGCCTGCTCGGGCAGTCGATGCTCCTGCGTGACAAGTCGTTGATGAAGCGGCGCGCGCAGCTCGGCGGTATCCGGGTCGGAATCTTCGAAGAGGCGCACGAACGCGACGACGTGATCCGATTCCTGAAGCGGGTCAATCAAACCCTGCTGAAACTCGACGGTGATCCCAACGATCCGATTCACCTCAAGGCGTTCGACAAGGCGGGCTGCCTCGGTCACCGGATCATCCGGACCCCCGACGAGGTGGACTTCATCCCCGACGACGAGTTCCCGATGCTGATGGAATCGCACCTGGACGGCTGGGAGTTCGCGGTCGAGGCCTGGGTCCACAACGGCCGCATCTGCTTCCTGAACATCTCGGAGTACGTGACGCTCGGATACTCGGTGTTCGTGCCCGCGACGCCGGAACTCGAGAAATATCGGCCAGAGATCACCCGGCAGGTCGAAAAACTGATCAAGACCTTCGACATCGAATTCGGCTTCATCCATCCCGAGTACTTCGTCACCAGCGACGGGGAAATGTATTTCGGCGAGGTCGCCTACCGGCCACCGGGTTTCAAGGTGTTCGAACTGCTGGAACGGACCTATGGTTTCAACGCCTACCACGCGCTGGTACTGGCGTTCGACCCGAAGTCCACCGACGAGGAGATCGACGCGTTCTTCCCGAAGGAAGTAGTGGATGCCACCGGCCACGCCGGATGCTTCGGCGTGTATCCGCGTCGACGTGTGGTCAGTCGGCTGTCGGTGCCGCCCGAGACCGAGGATCATGATTACTTCGAGACGCACGAGCTCACCGCGCCGCAGGCCGAAAAGGTCACCAAACGCACCGCATTCGGTAATCATTGGGGTCTGCTCTATTTCTTCGGCGAGGACCCGTACACTCTGCGGGATCTGTTGAAGCGACAAGAAGAGCTCGACTTCTATATTTGATCCGTTGCCAGGGGCAGCGGAGTGCGAAGGGATCGGCGATTGAGTCCGGACGGCCACGACCCGGCGAGCTTGGACCGGCGTCTCGCCACGGTGGACCACGCCATACAGTCCCTCGCGGACGCGGGCGATTTCGGTAAGCAGGTCAAGCTGCCCAGGGTGATGGACTCGCTGCGGCGGGTGCTGCTGCTGCCCGGTGGTTGCGCGGCGGTGCGTGAACGGGCCGAAAAGCTGGAGACCGCAGGCCTTTTCCTCGGGACCGACTGGGCGCAGCCGCAGATCCTCATCCCGGCGCTGAGTACCGGCTCCTTGCGCAGCGCCAACGCCGACACCATGGTGTTGGAGGCGGTGAGTGATCTGCGATTGCTCGCGGTCGCCAAGGGCGAATATCAGCATGCGCTGGTGTCGGCCGAAGAGGCCGAGGATCACCTGTCGCAGGTGCTCGCGGTGAATCTGTCGCTGCTGTTCTCCCCGCCCACCGAGGCAGAGCGGGAACAGCAGGGGCGGATGGCGCAGGTCTCGCGCGAGCTGCTGCACTACCTCGTCGCCGAGGTCGGGTACGAGAAGGTGCTGGAGAACCTGGTCGACGAGATCTGGCGCATTCTGCGGCAGCGGCCCATCCAGGTCGACGGGGTCAAACGGATGATCACCCAGATCGCCGTCGCCCGGGCGAATCCCGACGTGGATCTCGGCGCCAGCGGCCTCGGCGCCGACCGGCTGATCAGTAGTCTCTACGGAACCACCGAGGGGTGCAGGGAAGACCCCGGGGTCGAGATCTACCGCACGCGGCTGGAATCGATGGACGACAGTGCGTTGCAGTACGAGGCAACGGGATTCGCGCGGTCCATGCACGACACCGGGCTGGTGTCGCCGTATCACGCTGTGCTGCTGCGCTTTCTGCTCACCAAGGGTGAGTATCTGCTCGGCGAGGCGATGGGCTTGTCCAGCACCGGCCGCGACAGCCTGCTCTGTTATCACGAACTCGTCCACAGTCTCATCGAGCAGGCCGTGCACGTAGAAACGGCGCAGTGCGTGTACGGGCTGACCTTGCTGCTCGAACGCGGCATCCTCTATCAGCCGCCGGTCGCGCCCGCGCTGTGGCGCCAACTGGCACTGCGGCTTTCACCGCACTCGCGCCGGCGGCTGACCCAGGTGTTCGGGCCGACGCCGGAGCCGCGGGCGTGGCTGCTGTCGGGGATGCTGTCGGTTCTCGGCCTGCCGCTGGGAATCGGGCAGGGCGACAACCCCACCTGCCAATCGGCGCGAGCACTGTCGATGTGGGCCTACAACGACCCCGACTATCTGCTGCAGACGCTGGTGTGGGCCGCGCGCGACGACGAGATCGTGATGCACTTCGAAGGGCAGCCGATCTCCTCGCGCGAGACCGAGGACACGGAATCGACCGCGCTGCAACTGGATCTGGACCCGGTCTCGCTGCTGGTGGTACCGCACCTGGACCGGATCTACGCGCAGATGGGACGGCGCTGTATCGGCCGCGACGGCGACCCGCACCGCTGGATCAACCCGGAATTCCACGGCTGGTGGTCCGGCCGCGGCTTCCGGATCAATGTCGATGTCGCCACCGGCTTGCTGACCGACCTCGACGAATTCCTGCGCCACTTCTACGCGGGTTATCACCCCTTCTACAACGGCAACCAGCCGGTGATCCACCCGCAGCCCGCCGGTATCGCCGTCACCGACAGCGCGGCCCGCTTCGTCGGCTGGCACGCGATCACCGTGCTGCGCGTCAGCCTCGACCCGCAGGACGTGATGCGGGTGTACTTCTACAACCCGAACAACGACAGCGGCCAGGACTGGGGCGACGGGGTCGTCGTCGGAACAGCCGGGCACGGTGAGCGTTTCGGCGAAGCGTCGCTGCCCTTCGAGCAATTCGCCTCGCGGCTCTACATCTTCCATTTCGACCCGCTCGAGCCCGGTGAGCTGGCCGCCGTCGAGCGCGCGGAGCTGGACCGGGTGATCGGCTATCTCCGGCGCAGTTGGGGCGCCGACCGCATGCCCGTGGAAACAGGTGCGGCCGAACAGGATTGATCACAGCAAACGTTCAGAGTCGAACGTTAGGGTGTGGTCGTCGGCGCGCTTCGTGCCGCGATGAGCAAGGGGATTCGATATGGGTGTCAGCTTGTCCAAGGGCGGCAATGTCTCACTGACCAAGGCGGCGCCGAACCTCACCGCCGTCGCGGTCGGCCTCGGCTGGGATCTGCGGACCACCACGGGCACGGACTTCGACCTCGACGCCAGCGCCATCGGCCTCGGCGCCGACAAGAAGGTGGTGTCGAGCGGGCACTTCGTCTTCTTCAACAACCTGAAGTCGCCCGAGGGCGCGATCGAGCACGCGGGCGACAACACCACCGGCGCCGGCGACGGTGACGACGAGACGATCAACGTCGACCTGGCCAACACCCCGGCCACGATCGACTCCATCGTGTTCCCGGTCTCGATCTACGACGCCGCCACCCGCAACCAGTCCTTCGGCCAGGTGCGCAACGCCTACATCCGCGTCCTCGACCGCAGCAACGGCGAGGAACTGGCGCGCTACGACCTCTCCGAGGACGCGTCCACCGAAACCGCCATGGTCTTCGGCGAGCTGTACCGCAACGGCGCCGAGTGGAAGTTCCGCGCTACCGGCCAGGGCTACGCCTCCGGCCTGGAAGGCATCGCCCGCGACTTCGGCGTCAACCTGTAGTGGTGCCGGTCAGCTGCGGAACTTCTCGAAAGCCGGGAAGGCACGCAGCTGACCACCCCAGCTTTTCAGCAGCCGGATCCCACGGAGCGGCCCAATTCACCCGCGGTGGGTGAGGCGGTGTGTACCGCGGGCACCGAGCATCGGGTGGACGGGTCGACCGAGCTGAGGAGCTGATTTGCGATGGCATTGGACTACGACGATCGCACCGATTTCGAGAATGCTGATCGCGGGTTCATCAAGACCCTGACGCCCATGCGGATCACCAAGGCTGACGGCACGGTCGTTTTCGACACCAGCGGATACGGGTTCCTCGACGGGCCGTGTCCGGAAACGATCAACCCGAGTCTGTTCCGGCAGGCCCAGCTGTGTGTGAAGAACGGGCTGTACGAGGTCGTGGACGGCATCTATCAGATCCGTGGTTTCGACATCTCCAATATGACGATCGTCGAGGGCGATACGGGCATCATCGTGATCGATCCGCTCATCTCGGCCGAGTGCGCGGCGGCCGGGTTGGCGTTGTATCGCGAGGAGCGCGGCGACCGGCCCGTCACCGGTGTCATCTATACCCACTCCCACGGGGACCACTTCGGCGGTGTCGACGGCGTGCTGCCCGACGGCCGTGGTGACGTGCCGATTCTCGCGCCGGCCGGTTTCATGGCGGAGGCCGTCTCGGAGAACGTCTACGCGGGTGTCGCGATGACGCGGCGCGGCACCTACATGTACGGCATGGGGATGACGCCCGGACCCGAAGGCCAGTGCAGCACCGGGCTGGGCATCCAGGCCTCCCATGGCACGTTCGGCCTGATCCCGCCCACCGTCGACATCACTCGTACCGGCCAGCAGGAGACCGTCGACGGCGTGCCGATCGTCTTCCAGATGACCCCGGGCACCGAGGCTCCCGCGGAGATGAACTTCTATTTTCCCCGCCACCGCGCCCTCTGTCTCGCCGAGAATGCGACCCACAATCTGCACAACCTGCTGACCCTGCGCGGCGCGCAGGTGCGCGATCCGCGGATCTGGTCGCGCTACATCGACGAGGCGATCGAGATGTTCGCCGTCGACGCCGATGTCGCGTTCGCCTCGCACCACTGGCCCACCTGGGGTGCCGAGAACATCATGGGATTCCTGTCGGTGCAGCGCGACCTGTACATGTACCTGCACGACCAGACACTGCGGATGATGAACGAGGGACTCAACGGCCCGGAGATCGCCGAACAGTTCGAGTTGTCGCCGAACCTGGCCGACGCGTGGAGCGCCCGTGGCTATTACGGGTCGGTGAGCCACAACGTCAAGGCGGTCTACCAGCGCTATCTCGGCTGGTTCGACGGGAACCCGACCTCGCTCTGGGAGCACCCGCGTACGGCGAAAGCGGTCCGGTACGTCGAGACCATCGGCGGCATCGACGCGGTGATCGAGAAGGGCCGTGCCTACGCCGACTCGGGCGATCTGCGTTTCGCCGCTGAGCTGCTCACCCATGCCGTGTTCGCCGAGCCGGACAACAAAGCCGCGAAAGACGCACTCGCCCAGACCTATCGAACACTCGGCTTCGGGGCCGAGAACGCCACCTGGCGCTGCTTCTACCTCACCGGCGACAACGAACTGCGGCACGGAATCCAACGGACCGAGCTCGACCTCGGCGGCGGGATGGCCGCGGCACTGTCGGTGGACCAGCTGTTCGACTCGATCGCCATCCGGGTGAACGGTCCACGCGCGGCGAAGGATTCGTTCCGGATCGAATGGCATTTCACCGACCAGGACTCCGTCGTGCGTCTCACCCTGTCCAACGGCGTCCTCATCCAGACGCCCGACCCACGGTCCAAGGCCGATATCGACCTCACCGTCACTCTCACCAAGCCACAACTACTCGGCATCCTCGCGGGCAAGGGCTTGGCCGGGATCGACCACACCGGCGACCCCGGCGTCCTCCAGCGACTGTTCGGTCTCCTGGACACCCCCGACCCGAATTTCGCGGTCGTGACACCGTAACCGTGCGTCGATGCGGCCGCCGCCGAAGCTGGGCGCGGCCGCATCGCCGGTCAGGGCCGCGGGCAGCGCGTTCCATTCGTCCAAGACCGCCGACCGCGCCCAGTCTTAGCGTTGCCGCATGGCAACAACACGAACTTCTTCCGGTCGCACGGTCGATGACCAACTCCTGGCCGTTCTGGACGAGTGGCAGGTGGCGATCGTCGCCAACGATGCGGACCGGATCGGCTCCTATATGGCCGACGAGTGGATCATGGTCTCCGAGAACGGCATGACCACCGCCGAACAGTTCCTGGCCTTCGTCCGATCGGGTGACCTCACACACTCGGCGATGGAGCGCGTCGGTGAGCCCAGAATCCGCTACCACGGCGAACTCGCCCTGCTGACGACCAGGGTCACCAATACCGCTCACTACCAGGGCATTCGATTCGACGCCGACGAATGGACCACCGACGCCTTCCGCTACACCGACGGCCGATGGCGCTGCGTGTTGACCCAGATCACCGCTACGAAGACGTAGCCATCTCGGACACGGGGACCACCTGCACGCTCAGACTCGGTCGGGGGTTCCAGGTGGAGATGGCCCAGATGACGACGAGGTCGATGCCGATGATGATCACCGACCACCACGGGCAGTACGGCAGGGACAGGAAATTGGCGATGATCGAGAGGGCAGCCAGACAGTAGGCGGCGATGCGGGCCCAGGATGCGGTCAGAATCATCCCGACGGCGACGGCTACGAGGAGTACACCCAGCGCCAGGTGGATCCAGCCCCAGGCGCTGACGTCGAGCTGGTAGCTGTATTCGCTCGGGATCAGGAACATCTCGTCCTCGGTGACGTCGGCGATACCGCGCAGGATGCTCAGTGTGCCCGCTACCAGGAGCATGATCACCGCGAGCATGGTGATGCCCGCCGCGAGACCCTGGCGGACGGGATGCGAGGTGATCGTCATGGATTCGACGGTAGGGGCTGTCGGGGACGATCCGGATCCCCCGTTACGGGTGAGGTCGAGCGGTGCGGACGGATTCACCCGATTCGGATGATGTGTGCGGGCAGGGGCTTCGCGACGATGGCGGCAAGGGTTGAACCGTAACCGCCGCCCGGTGGTCACGCATCACAGAAGTGAGGTCGAATCATGTCGTCGGTGTGGGACGTTCTCTGGGTCATCATTGTGAGCTTCTGCTTTGTCGCCTACCTGATGTTGATGTTCTACCTGCTCACCGATCTTTTCCGCGACCGGTCCACCTCGGGCTGGGTGAAAGCGGTGTGGGTGGTGTGTCTGATCCTGTTCCCGCTGCTCACCGGACTGGTGTATCTGATCTTCCGCGGTAGCGGCATGGCGGAACGGACCGCCGAAGCGCAGAAGCAGGCACGCACGGAGACCGACGATTACATCAGGCAGGCCGCGGGCACCAATTCCGCAGCCCAGATCGCCGACGGGAAGAAGCTGCTCGACGCCGGCGCCATCACCGAGGCGGAATTCCAGCAACTCAAGGCCAAGGCTCTCTCCTGAAATCCGCGAACGACTGCGCGATCCGGCGTCGCTCACAGACAGGAACACCATCTGATGACCAGTCAGCAGGATGCCTCGGCCAGCGTCGAAGCCAACAACGAGACGTTGCTGCGCACGCTACCGTTCGATGACAACCAGGATTTCGCCGATGCCGAGCGTGGGTTCGTCGCGGCGCTGACGCCGGGGGTGGTGAAGAACGCCGCGGGCAAGGTGGTGTGGGACATCGACGCCTACTCGTTCCTCGACGGCGAGTGCCCGCCCACCGTGAATCCGAGTCTGTGGCGGCAGTCGCAACTGTGTGTGAAGCAAGGCCTGTACGAGGTCACCGACGGCATCTTCCAGATCCGCGGATTCGATCTGTCCAACATGACGCTGGTCGAAGGCGACGCCGGCGTGATCGTGATCGATCCGCTGATCTCGGAGGAGACCGCCGCCGCTGGGCTCGCGCTGTACCGCGAGCATCGCGGCGACCGCCCGGTGACCGGGGTGATCTATTCGCATTCCCATATCGACCATTTCGGCGGTGTGAAGGGGGTGACCACCGAAGAAGAGGTGGCGGCCGGGCATTGCCCGATCATCGCGCCGGTCGGTTTCACCGAACACGCGGTCGAGGAGAACGTGTACGCGGGCACCGCGATGGCGCGCCGGGCGGCCTATATGTACGGCGCCGCACTTCCCCGCGGACCGAAGGGGTCGGTCGGTGCCGGCCTCGGGCCGACGAATTCGCTCGGTACCCCGACCTTGATCTCGCCGACGGTCTACATCGACCACACCGGGCAGACCGTGACAGTAGACGGGGTGAGTATCGAATTCCAGATGACGCCGGGCACCGAGGCGCCATCGGAGATGAACTTCTACTTCCCCGACCGGCGGGCGCTGTGCATGGCCGAGAACGCCACCCACACCCTGCACAATCTGCTGACATTGCGCGGTGCGCTGGTTCGCGATCCGCACGTGTGGTCGAGTTACCTCACGCAGGCGATCAACCGATACGCCGCCCGCACCGATGTCGTGTTCGCCTCGCACCATTGGCCGACCTGGGGAACCGATCGGCTGACCGAATTCCTTTCGGTACAGCGCGATCTCTACGGCTATCTCCACGACCAGACTCTGCGGGCATTGAACAAGGGCTCCACCGGCATCGAGATCGCCGAGGACCTGCCCTTGCCGCCCGCCGTCGTGAACTCGTGGTCGACCCACGGCTATTACGGGTCGGTGAGCCACAATGTCAAAGCGATCTACCAGCGATACATGGGCTGGTTCGACGGCAATCCCGCCACGCTGTGGCAGCACCCGCCGGTCGCGAACGCCCGGCGCCATGTGGATTTCATGGGCGGTGCCGACGAAGCCATCGCCAAGGCGCGAAAGTCCTACGACGAGGGCGACTTCCGCTGGGTGGCCCAGGTGCTCAACTACGTCATCTTTGCCGACCCCGATAATGCCGAGGCGAAAGCGTTACAGGCCGACACACTCGAACAGCTCGGCTTCGGCGCGGAGAACGGCACCTGGCGCAACTTCTTCCTGATGGGCGCCTACGAATTGCGCAATGGCAATGTCGGTACTCCGCTGGCGACGTCGTCGGCCGATATTTCCGCCGCCCTCTCCGTGGAGCAGCTGTTCGACGCGATCGCGCTGCGCGTCGACGGCCCGCGCGCGTGGGACGCGAGGATCGTCATCGATTGGCGCATCACCGATTCCGGCACGGTGCACCGCACCGAGCTGCGCAACGGACTGCTCGTGCACTTCGACGTCGAAGGCGAGCCCCCGCCCGCCCAGACGACGTTCACGCTCACCGAAGCGGACCTACGCGCGGCACTGCTCGGTGGCCAGGATCTGGGGAAGATGATCGGCGACGGTCGCGTCACCGCCGAGGGTGATCCCACCAAGCTGGCCGAACTGGTCGGCTACCTCGACGCCCCCGACCCGGATTTCGCGATCGTCACCCCCTGATCCACCGGCACCGTGCCGGGGGAGTCGTTCGCTGAGAACTCAGCTGAGCAGTTTGGCTTTTGCGGCGGCGAATTCGGCGTCCGACAGTGCGCCCGCGGAATGCAGTTCGGCCAAGGTGCTGAGCTGGGCGACGGTGTCGTTGCCCGCGCTCGGCGCGGCGGGCGGCGGGGGAGCCTGTTGCTGCGGCGGAGGCGGTGCCTGCTGTTGGGCGTAGGCCTGTTGTTCGGCGGCCCGCTGCGCGCCCCGCCGGTTCACCGCGTTCGAGGTGGCGGTCGCGGTACCCGCGACGACCGCGGTTCTGGCGATGGTGCCGATCAATCCCGGTCGCCCGACGCGACCCCGGCGAAGTGGCATATCGATTCCTTCCTAGGCGAGGGCGAGCGCGGCGTCGACGGCATCGCGCGGTACTTGCACGTGCAGCGCGACCTCACCGTCGGCCGCGCGCACCGCGCCTGCCAGGCGCAGCGCCCACGTTTCCTCGAAAACGATGACGACGGCGGTCGTTCCCGGTTCCATCGACGCCCGGACTACGTCGAGGTCGTCGTCGCTGACGAGGTCGATGTCGGCCGCCGTCAGACCCGTCAGACCCACCGCGGAGATGTCGTCGTCGATCTCGCGTTCGGTGATGGCGCCGGCGTCGTCCATGGACAGCACGATCAGATCGAGCAGCGTGACCGTGCCTTTCGCGACGATCTCGGCCAGTGCCGCGGACACGGATTCGTCGATCTCGGTGCCGGGAAAGGTGAGCACAAGGAATTCGACCGGTCCGAGTGTTGCTGGTGATCCCATGGGCAGATCGTGCCCCCGGCGAGTGCTGGGCCGCTTCACCCGATTCGGATGAAACAGCGAGCGCGCAGTTCACCCGGAAAGTGTGAGGCGTGCCGGGATCGGCCCGCTTAGCGTCGTGGCATGGGCTCAGTAATCGGCGGTCTCCTGCCACTGGCGGTGGGTGTGGCGGTCTCGCCGATCCCGATCATCGCCGCCATTCTGATGATCCTGTCGAAGAACGCGGGCGGTGCCGCGAAGGGCTTCGCGGTGGGGTGGGTGGCCGGCATCCTCGTCGTGACCGGCGTGATGACCATGCTCGCCGGGACACTGGGCGGCACGGACAGCGAACCGTCGACCGGCGCCTCGATCGTGAAGATCATTCTCGGCGTCGCGCTGGTGGTCCTGGCGGTGATCCAGTGGCAGGAACGGTCGCAGACCGAGGTGCCCGGCTGGATGAAGGCGATCGACACGCTCACGCCGGTGAAGGCGCTGGGGCTGGGAGCGCTGCTGTCGGGCGTCAATCCGAAGAATCTGCTGCTGTGTGTGTCGGCGGGTGTCGCGATCGGGGCAGGCGGTCTGAGCGCGGGGGGCGACCTGGTCGCGATCGTGGTGTTCACCTTGCTCGCCTCGGTCACCGTGCTGGCCGTGGTCGTGGGATACATGCTCGCGGCCGACAAGCTCGGTCCGATGCTCGACAGCCTGCGGGAGTGGTTGCAGCTCAACAACCATGCGGTGATGGCGATCGTGCTGTTGATCATGGGCGCTGTGGTCGTCGGCAAGGGCATCGGCGGGCTGTAGCAGTGTCGATACCGGTGTTCGAGTCACTGCACGGCTATCGGCGGGCGTGGCTGCGGCCGGATGTGATCGCCGGTCTCACTGTGTGGGCGGTGCTCGTGCCCGAAGCGCTGGCCTACGCATCGATCGCCGGGGTGCCGCCGGTGGTCGGCCTGTACGCGGCGGTGCCGTCGCTGGTGCTCTACGCGCTGGCAGGCAGTTCGCGGCACCTGGTGGTCGGGCCGATGTCGGCGACCGCGGCACTGTCGGCGGCGATCATCGCCCCGCTCGCGGGCGCCGACAACGGCCGCTACATCGCGCTGACGGCCGCACTCGCCATCGCGACCGGCCTGGTAGGTCTGCTCGCCGGTCTCATCCGGCTCGGCTTCATCGCCGCGTTCATCTCCGAACCGGTGCTCAAGGGCTTCATCGTCGGACTCGCCCTGGTCATCATCATCGGGCAGGTGCCCAAGTTGCTCGGCGTCGACAAACACGACGGCAACTTCTTCCGGCAGGCGTGGGGCATCATCACCGAGCTGGGCCATGCCCAGTGGCGCACCGTGACGGTCGGCCTGATCAGCCTCGCGCTGGTGCTCGCACTGCGCCGCTGGCTGCCGTTCGTTCCGGGCGCGTTGGTGGCGGTGGGGTTCGGCATCGTCGTCGTGACCTTGTTCGGACTCGACGACAAGGGTGTCTCGATTGTCGGTCATATCGAATCGGGACTGCCGACGCTCGGCCTGCCGTCGGGAGTGTCGTTCGGTGACTACCTCGATCTGCTCGGACCCGCCGTGGGGGTGTTGCTGATCGGCTTCGCCGAGGGCCTCGGCGCCGCGAAAACCTATGCGGCCAAGGCGGGTTACCCCATCGACGCGAATCGGGAGCTGCTCGGCCTCGGCGCCGCCAATCTCGGCTCGGGGCTGAGTTCGGGGATGGTCGTCAACGGCAGCTTGTCGAAGACGGCGGTCAACGGTGGCGCCGGGGCGAAGACCCAGCTCAGCGGGCTTGTCGTGGCCGGGCTCACCGTCGTCACGCTGCTGTTCCTGACCGGGTTGTTCGAGAAGCTGCCGGAGGCCACCTTGGCGGCGGTCGTGATCGCGGCCGTCATCGAGCTGGTCGACATCGCCGCCCTGCGCCGCCTCTACCGGGTCTGGACCCACATGCTCGCCAGCATCTACGGCAAGGCGGCGCGCGCCGACTTCCTGGCCGCGATGGCCGCGATGCTGGGCGTGCTGATCTTCGATACGCTGCCCGGCCTGCTCATCGGTATCGGCGTGTCGATGCTGCTGCTGGTGTACCGGGCCTCGCAACCGCATGTGGCCGAGCTCGGTAAGGAAGGGTCGTTGTGGGTCGCCGCCGTCCGGCACCCGGACGCGGCGACGCGCCCCGATCTGCTGGTCGTCCGGGTCGAGTCGGGGCTGTTCTTCGCCAACTCCGGTTATGTGAAGGACCAGATCGAGGGGCTGTGCACCGACCGCACCCGGATGGTCGTCCTCGACGCCGAGACCTCGCCCTCGGTCGACGTGACCGCCGCGGCGATGCTGCTCGCCCTGCGTGACACGCTGGCCGCCCGGCGCATCGGGTTCGCGATCGCGCGACCGGTCGCCCAGTTCGGTGACGCCCTCGGCTCGGCCGAGCACGGTGACGTCCCGGTCCCGATCTATCCCACCGTCGCCGCCGCGGCCGCGGCACTGTCCGGCTCATGAACATGCTCGCCTGCCGAAAGGAACGCAGATGAACGGCATTCTGGTCGCTCTCGTCGGAGCGCTGTTGTGCTTCTACGGAATTCGCTCGGTCCACCTGGGCTTGCTCGCCATCGGGTTCGGTCTCGGCTGGCTGATCGCGGACCTGTTCAACGCGAGCTTCTGGTGGCTGTTGCTGGCCGCGCTGATCGGCGCGGTGTCGGTCTGGGTGGTCACCTCGCTGGTGTTCCGTTTCGCCTCCTATTTCATCGGCGGTCTGACCGGCGTGATGATCGGCACCAAACTGGCGACGGTGTTGCAGCCCGGCGACAAGAACGTCGCCCTGAGCATGATCGTCGCGCTCGCGGTGGGCGTGTCAGGCGCGTTCCTGGCACAGAAGTTCCGGGCCCGGGCACTGCTGTGGTTGACCTCGATCGGCGGCGCGAGCATGATCTGCAGCGGTGTCGCGCTGTTCAGCGACTCGCTGTCGTTCCTGCGCGACCCCGAGCCCGGCTGGCAGCAGGTCACCGCCACCCTGGCCTGGGTGGGTCTGTCGATCCTCGGCTGGATCACCCAGCGCCACCTGTTCGCCGAGAAGCTCGGCATCCAGCACCTGGTCGGTGACGACGACGAGCCGGACATGAGCGACCGCAACGGCGGCTGGCCCACGAGGTGACCAGCAGGCGGGAGGCACCGCCGGCTGGTCGAACCCGGATCAGTGGGCGGTGCCGCCCGTGGCCGGGGTGCGGCCGTGCTTCATCACCAGGGCGAGGGTGAGGGCGACGGCCGAGGCCGCCGCGCAGACCCAGAAGCCCAGTTGGTAGCCACGATCACCGAACAGGTCGGGCAGCGGGGTGGCCGGTTGGGCCTGTCCGCCGACGCTCACCAGGGCGCTCATGCCGTTGCTGTGCAGGAAGGCGGTGACGATCGCGAGACCGATCGCGACACCCATGGACTGCATCACGCCGAGCATGCCCATGCTGACGCCCTGCTGTTCCTGCGGAACCGCCTCCACCAGCAGGATCGGCATACAGGCGTAGTACATACCGAAGCCGATGCTGAAGATCGAGTTCACGATCAGGAAGTTGGTGGCGGTCAGCGGCAGGACCGCGAACGCTACGGCCGCTGCGGCGAAGATGACCAGTGCCGCGACGAGCGGCAGCCGGGCACCGACCCGCCTGGCCAGCAGGCCTGCGACCGCGCCGAAGATCATCGTGACCACCGAACCGAGCAGCGCGATCCGGACGGCGAACTCGAGCAGGGTGTATCCACTGCCGTAGGTATAGCCGGGATCGAGGGTTACCTGCACGGCCTCGATCGGCAGCGCCTGACCCGTCAGCTGCTGGATCTGGGCCAGGGTGCCCTGCGCGACACCGTCGACGACGGTCGACTCCGGCGGGGTCTGGGACATGTAGGCGATGGCGTAGGACACGATGCCGATCTGCAGGGACGCGAAGAGCGCACCGGCGAGGACCAGCGCCACGCGCGGATGGAACAGCAGCTGCATGTCCATGATCGGTGTGGTGGCCCGCTTTTCGACGAGGACGAACAGCACGAGCAGCACGAGGCCCGCGATCAGCCAGGCCAGCGTGGTCGGCTTCGACCAACCCCAGTCGTGGCCCTTGTCGACGTAGATCAGGGTGAGTGCGGCACCACCGGCGAGCAGTGCGGCGCCGACGATGTCGATGCGCTCGGTGACCCGCAGCTTGGACTCGGGCACGATGAACCACACCAGCGGCAGCATCACCACAGTGAATGCCCCCAGTACCCAGAAGATGGCACGCCAGCTGTGGTTGTCGACGAGGTAGCCGCCCAGCAGCGGGCCCGCGATGGAGGCGACGCCGAAGCCGGTCGCGGTGAGACCCAGCGCGAGCGGAACCATCTTGCGCGGCATCAGATCCCGGATGAGGCCGTAGGCGATCACCGCGGTCGCAATGGCGGTGGCTTGCAGGCAGCGGCCGAACAGGAACACACCCCAGTTCGAGGTGGTCGCGTCTAGTACGCAGCCGATCACGAACAGGGCGCCGCAGACGAGGAACATCCGCTTCTTGCCCCATACATCACTCATCTTGCCGATCAACGGAGACGCGGCCGCGCCGATCAATCCGAAAACGATTATGGCCCAGTTGATGTTGGCGCCGACGCCGGGAAAGCTCGGGGCGATCTTCTGTAGTGCCGCCGCGACGATCGTGTACTGCATCGGGGCGATCTCGGAGAAGAGCACGATCACGGCTAGGACCGTGAAAATTCTTGCGCGCGAAGCGCCTTCGAGCCTTCCGGTGTCATTGGTGTCGTCTGGCTTGATGGTACTGGTGGACATGGCCACGCTCCATTGTTCGAGCTGATAGAAATTTCGAGCTAGTAGATGTAGGCGGTGTGGGGAAGGTCGGTGACGGAGGTTCCGGCCCGAACGATGAATTCGCCGGGTTCGCTCTCCCAGCCGCTCGTGCCCCAGTGCTGGAAGGCGCGAGCGGGCAGGTCGATCGACACCGTGTGAGTCTCGCCGGGGGCGAGGCTGATGGTGGTGAAACCGGCGAGCCAGCGAACCGGACGGTCGATTGCGCTGTCCGGGCGCGAGAGATACACCTGGACAACCTGTTTGCCGGTTCGCTCACCGGTATTGGTCACCGTCAGCGCGACGGTGCGGCCCTCGACGGTGAGATCGCTGGTCTCCCAAGTGGTGTAGCCCAGACCGTGACCGAACGGGTAGGCCGGTTCGATGTCTGCCTTCAGCCACGCGCGGTAGCCGATGTGGATGCCCTCGGCGTAGTCGAGCACGCCGTCGACGGGGGTGGTGTCGAGCACGGGGACGTCGGCCATGGTCTTCGGCCACGTGGTCGGCAGCCGGCCGCCGGGTTCGGCGGTGCCGGTGAGGACATCGGCCAGCGCCGCGCCGAACTCCTGGCCGGGGAACCAGGCGAGCAGCACGGCGGCGACATCGTCGCGCCACGGCATCTCCACCGGCGCACCGGAGTTCACCACGACCACCGTGCGGGGGTTCACGGCGGCGATCGCCGAGACCAGCTCGTCCTGACGGCCGGGCAGCCGCAGCGAGGTGCGGTCGACGCCTTCGCTCTCGATCTGCTCGGTGGTGCCGACCACGACAACGGCCACCTCGGCGGCCGCTGCCTGTGTGACCGCGGCCGCGAACTCCTCGTCGTCGGCGCGCTGGGGACGGCGGATACCGAGCGTCGCGCCGAGGATGATGCCGAGGCCGGGCATCGCTTCCTCGATACTGGTCACCACCCGGACATCGACCTCCTCGCCGACGGCGAGCGCGCGCGTGACGTGGCGTTGCGGCGGGTTGAGCAGTGCGGCGGCCGGGTCGCCACTGTCGAGCACCATGTTCTCGTCGAGCACGGTCTCGCCGTCGAGGTCGAGCCGGATATGACCGACCCCGCCGAAACCGATCTGCCATTCTCCGGCCATGTCGGCGCGCAGGCGCGTGTGCAGCTCGATCGTGTTCGACTTCGCCGCGAGCTCATCGCCGAGTAGCACGAGTCGGCTCGTGGTCCGGTGTTGGGTGCCGAGCTCGGTCTCGTCCTTGAAATAGCGGGCCGACAAGCCGGGCTCGCCGGATTCGGGGTCGGTGATGAGGGCGAGCGGGGCGGGGATCAGCGCCTCGGACAGGTGGACGCCCGCGGTGTGTGTCAGCGGTCGTCGGCCGGTGAGACCTTCGACGGGCGTCGTCGTGTGGCCCGGGATGACGGTGGCGCTACCGCCGCCGAGGAACCGGGGTTCCCCCGCCGACGGGCCGAGCAGGGCGACACCGGTTTCCGGTGCGAGCGGCAGGATTCCGTCGTTGCGCACCAGGACCATCGCCTCGGCGGCGACCCGGCGAACCAGGTCCTGTGCCTGCTCGTCACTGAAAACTGGTGTGGGCTGGGGTGTTCCGTCGAGCGCGCCGACGCGGTGTGCGAATCGCAGGATGCGGCGGACTTTGTCGTCGATCACGGATTCGGCGATCTCGCCTGAGCGAACCTTCGCGGCCAGCGGCTCACCCCACAGGTACCAGGGCCCCGGCATGCACAGGTCGGTGCCGTTGGCCGCGCTCTCGGTGCTGCGGACCGCGGTCCAGTCCGAGACGACGACACCGTCGAATCGCCACGCGCCCTTGAGTGGTTCGTCGAGCAGCGGGTTCTCGGTCATGGTCGTGCCGTTGACCGAGTTGTAGGCGTCCATGAGCATCCACGCGCCCGCTTCCACGGTGCGTTCGAAGGGGTAGAGGTACAGCTCGTGCAGCGCGCGGTCGCCGACCCGCACGTCGACGGTGAAGCGGTCGGTCTCGGAGTCGTTGGCCACGTAGTGCTTCGGGCACGCGCTGACCCCGTGCGCCTGCACCGATCGCACGTAGGCGCCGGCCATCTCGGCGGTGAGCAGCGGATCCTCGGAAAAGCATTCGAAGTGCCTGCCGCCCAACGGCGAACGATGCAGGTTCATCGTCGGGCCGAGGACCGCGTAGACGTCCTTGCGGCGCGCTTCGGCGGCGATGAGGGCCCCGATCTCGGTGAGGAGTTCGGGATCCCAGGTCGCGGCGACCGCGGTGCCGGAAGGCAGGCTGACCGAGGGATCGCGTTCGTCCCAGTTCTCGCCACGCACCCCGGAGGGGCCGTCGGACACCGGCATCTCGGCGAGTCCGATCGCGGGGTCACCGGCCATCCGGAACAGGCCTGCGCCGGAGATCAGCCGGAGCTTGCCCTCCAGATCCAGCTCGGCGAGTAGCTCCTTGATGCGGTCTTCCATGAAGAGGCAGCCTTTCTTCGATCAGCGGGTGAGGGTGCTGGCCTGCTCGGACCAGTACGGGTTGTGCAGGAATTCGCCGGTGCCCGCGACGAATGCGCCACGGGCGGCCGGATCGTCGCGCAATTGGCCACAGAACCACGCTGCTGAGTAGCCGAGATAGCGATATACGCCTTCGGTGCAGCTGTAGTTGGTGCAGTCGGGCCGGCCCTGGATGTCGTTGTGCTGGGCGCCGACCAGCGCGGCGCGGGCCTTGGGCACCTGCGCGGGCAGGGCGTCGTAGTACGCCTGCATGGACTGCTCGCCGATCAGCTCGGGTGGCAGCTGCTGGGTCCCCGGCGAGACGCCGTCGGCCGAACCGTTGACCAGCAGCACCGAGCCCGAAGTGATCGCACTGGTGTCGACACAGGCGCTCTGGCCGTCGACCGTCGGCAGTGACGAACACACCGCGGCCAACGGCATCTCGAGCGTCACGGCGGTGTCGACCAGGCCGGACCCACGCGCGAGCGCGTTCAGCGCACCGAGACCGCCTTGGGAGTGACCCGCCGCTCCCACCGCATCGAGATCGATCTTGCCGTGGAAGACGCTGCTCGAGTCGTTGTTCTGCTCGGCGAGATAGCGCACGGCGTCGAGCATCTGCACGCCGGTTCCGGTGTCGGTCCGGTCGGCAGCGATCACGACGAATCCCCACGACGCGAGGTGTGCGAGCAGGTACGCGTATTCGCGTGGGTGCGCCATCGTGCCGTTGCCCCACGTGATGACCGGGTGGGCGCCCGCGCCGAGATTCGCCGGGTACCAGATGTCGTAGGTATCGCCGGTCGAGGTGCAGCAGTCGGCACCGGATCGCTGGGCCACCGACCATGGCCCCGGGCCGTAGTAGATCGCCTCGACCGGCGCGGCCGGCTGGTAGGACGGCGCGGCCGAGACCGGTGCCGTCGACACGGCCGCGGTCAGCGCGACGGCGGTCAGGGCGATGCGGGCGCCTCGATGCACCCGCTCGACAGTTCTGTTGCTCACGATCTCCGACGTTAAGCAGGTGAACAGGCATATAGGGCCCGCCACGTCGTCTTGCAGACATGTTGCAGACACCCGCGCGCGGGGCTCCCCGCGACGTATTCTCGGACTGATGAACGAGTCGACCCGCACCGGTGCGGACCTCGGATGACCGAGGTAGGTTCTGCGCTGCGCGCGGCACGAACGGCGGCGGGAATCAGTCTGCAGGGCATGTCCGCGCGCACGAACTATTCGAAGCCGTACCTGGGCCAGCTCGAGACCGGCGCCAGGATGGTGCGCGCCGAGCACGTGGCCGCGTACGCGTCGGCGCTGCACACTCCGCTGGATCATCTGCGCGACCGGCTCACCGTCGATTCGGTCAGCGAACTCGACGATTTGCCCACGCAGCTTTCGTCGCTGCTGCTGCCGCCCGTCGCGCACTCGCGCGGCGATCACCCCACCTTCGCCGCGACGGAGCTGTTGGACGCCGAGCAACTCGCCACCTGGGCGCGCGCCCGGCAGTGGGACGACGGACCGGCGCCGCGCCGCGCGGTGACGGCCTGGCTGACGGTGAATCTGCCGCGTTTGCAGCAGCTCTCGGCCGCGGGCGGGCATGGCCGCGCCTTCCGGGCCGGTGCCGAGCTGGCCGATATCGCGGCCGCCATGAGCTGGGACATGGAGGACGTCGTCGCCGGTCGCCGGTACTCGGTCGCCGCGGCACGGCTGTCGCATGCCGCGGGCGAGGAGGTGCTCACCGCCGCGATCCTCGCCGAAGCATCCTGGCAGCTCCTCGACAGCGGTAGGCCGGCCGAGGGGCTCGAGGTGGCCCAGCTCGCCCAGTATCTGGCGCGGCGTACCGCGACACCCCTGCTCCGGGTCGCACTCGCCGAGTTGGAGGCATACGCGCACGGCATTCTCGGTGATCATGCCGCGTTCCAGCGTGCGATTGTCATCGCGGCGGAATGCCGTTGCGAAGCCGCCGGGACAGTGGCCGGTGACAGCATTGCCGACCGGAGCCTCACCGCGGCCACCGTCGGCATGATTCTCGGACCGCGCCGGAATTGGCCGGGGCCCGGGCAGCAGTGGCGGCTGCTCGGCAACAGCTACCGTCACCTCATCGCTACCCGACCCGATTTGGCTCGCATCGGCTTCGGCGAGATGCACACGCCGCTGTCGCAGGATCTTGTGACACCGGAGACGGCCGCGATCTCCTCGGCACGCCTACAGCTGATGCTCGGCGAGCCTGAGCTGGCTGTCGACCACGTAGGTCTCGCCCTGTCGCTGTGCGGTCGACGACCGACGGGCCGTACCGCTGCCCGGCTGTCGGATTTCCTGCACGAGTCGACCGAGTTCGCCGAGGTCTCGAGGGTCGGCGAGGTCCGCACCAGCATTCGCGAGCTGGTCGCACGCTGAGTTCGCGTTCGACCGTCGGCAGGTACTCGGCCCCTAGCCGTTACCCGCGCTGGGACATCAGCAGGCCGATGATCCCGGACTCCTGGCTCTGTGTGCTGATCATGTCGCGGGCCGCCTGTTCGACCGGCCCACCGGTGGATATTCCGTCGAACGTCTGCGTCATGGCGATGCCGCCCTGGTGATGGCGGTACATCAGACGCAGGAACATCGTCTCCGCGTCGGCGCCGTGTGCCTCCGCGAGCGCGTCGAGGTCGGCGCGAGTGGCCATGCCGGGCATGGTCATCGACGAGGACGCGGCGGTGTGGTGACCGGTGGGCATCCACGACATCGGGTGCGGGTTGGTCGGGGTCGCCGCGGCCAACCGGAGCCAGCCGAGCATCATGCCGATCTCGAGGCGCTGGGCATCGGCGATCTGGTCGGCCAGCCGCCGCACGGTGGGATCGACATCGACGGCCAGGCGCTCGACCATGATGAGCGCCTGCTGATGGTGACCCGTCATGTCCTGCACGAAGCCGATCTCGGTAGGCGTCAATACCGGTGTGACGGTGGCGGTCTCGGAGAAGCAGAGCGGTCGGATGGCCGCGCCGACCACCAGCAGCAGCAGTACCGTCGCCGCACCCGCGGCGCCGAGCAGCACCCGCCGGGTCATGAGCCGACCGTCGACCGCTGATCGGTGGGCGGGGTGTACACCTCGGGCGACAGCTCCAAGGTGAGCAACCCGTTGTCGGCGCAGGCGGCCCAGAGCTGGTTGCCGCGCCACTCGGGAGCGGAGAAGCACCAGTCGGTGGAGAGGTCACCGAAGGCCACGTCACCGGTGCGCGAACTCCGCGCCTGCTCGGGATCGAGAACGCCCGCGTCGACGGCCTGCATCACCGATTGCGCGCTGAGCAGCGGCACTCCGATGATCGAGGCGAGCGCGTGCGGGGAGTTCCACAGTTCGCTGTTCTGACCGGTGCGCGCGGGCGGGTTGTAGTAGGCGATCTCGCGTACCCGGAGCGGGTCGCGGACGTCGAAAACCCGGATGCCGGAGGCGATCCAGCCACATGCGAGCGCGGTGGGGTTCACCGGGCGATCGGCGGAGCAGTAGTGGGCGTCGTAGGTGAAGATCGACCCACCCATCCCGGAGGCGAGCGCGCTGTCGCGATGTTGTTGCAGGTTGATCTCCAGCTTGATGGAGTTCACGATGCGTGGGTTGGTGTCGTCGGAGATGTCGATGAGTTTGACGCCGCCGGATCCGGCCTCGTCGGCGGTGAACAGGTAGGGCACGCCGTTGTAGGTGACGGGCACGTTCTGCTGCGTCGCCCAGCCATCGGTCCAGGTCAGCTGGGAGATGATCGGCACCTGCGGGTCGGGGTCGCGCCGCTGCACCGCACTGGTGTCGAGGACGGTGAGCCCGCCCATGTTGTTGGCCAGGTAGAGGCGGTTGCCGTCGGCGCGCAGGCCCATGCCGTGCATGGACTGCCCCGGCATGCCCTGCCAGATCACGCGGGGGTCGGCCGGATCGGTCAGGTCGACAGCGCTGACGATGCCGGGGACGACCCCTGATGCCCAGTAGGTGCGGCCGTCGGGGGAGAAGCCGCCCTCGTGCGCCGTGATCGGGACCGGCAGGCTCACGTCGGTGCCGGGTCCAGGGTTGAGCAGGCGCGGGTGCGCGCAGTCGGAGATGTCGTAGATCGAGATCAGTCCCGCTCCGGTGAACGCGGGAGCTCCGGTGCCGACGAGCAGCTTTCGCGCGGCGTTGACCTTGAGGCTCTCCCAGGTACCCGCCAGCATCGCGGGTTCGGTGAGCGTGGCGGTGAGCACCGGGTTCGCCGGATCGGCGACGTCGATCACCTGCACGCCTTGCGCGGGACCGAGCAGGTTGCCGGGGAAGAAGCTGCCGAGGTAGACGCAGTGATCGAACTGCGTCGAGGTGATGCCGGCGCCGCGGCCCGCGTAGCCGCCGATGCGGCTGATGTTGCAGCGGTAGCCCTGGGTGCTGCGGCCGCTGTCGCGTTCGGCGGCGGGTACGTCGCCCTGGAGGCCCGGTTCGGGGATCGCGTCGCCCGCACAGCTCGCGCGGGCGACGGCGGTATCGGCGAGGCCGCGGTCCTCCTGAACGACGGCAGGCGAGTCCGGTTGTGCGGTGCCGACGGCGTTGGGCACCACGAGCACGGCCGCGACTCCGATCAGCAAACAGTAACGCATTCTCATGGCTGACTCTCGTGCTCGGTGGCCAGGGTGACCAGTGCCGCCGCGGTCTGACGGCAGAAGCGCTCGCCGTCTTCGTCACCGCGGGTGAGCGCGCGCAAGAGGGTTGCGCCGCGCAGGAATTCGAAGATCAGGTCGGGATCGCAGGCAGGTTTGACCTGTCCGTTCACGATCGCCGCGTCGATGGTCGCGCGGATGGCGACCCTGGCCAGGCCTTCGCCGCGTTCCCGCAGGCGCTGGTAGCTCTGTTCGTCGTCGTGGTAGGCCGACAGCAGGCCGGGGATACCGGAGCGGGCCGCGGGATGGGTGGCCGCGGCGAAGAACAGTCGTGTCCAGGCCAGCAGGTCAGCGGCGATATCGCCGGTCGGCTGCGGGACGGCGCCGGTGTCGAGGGCGAAGATCGCGTCCTCGACGAGGTGGATCTTGTTGGGCCACCGACGGTAGATCGAGGTGGCGACCACCCCGGCTCGGCGCGCCACGCCCTGGATGGTCGTGGCCTGGAAACCCTGCTCCACCAACAACTCCTGAGTGGCTCGCAGCACCTGCTCGTCCAGCTGTGGGTCGCGCGGTCGGCCGGGTCCCTGTCGGGCCTCGCTCTTGTCGGTCACCGGTTGGTTCCTCCTTCGACGTGGGCTGAGCGTAGCCGAGGTCGAGCGTTTTTCAAAAACGCTTCATGGTGTATTCGAATTAGCTAATTTGAAACGTGTTCTACACGCTCTCTCGAAGGAAAATTCCATGCTGACTCCCCAGGACGAACTGCTCTGCCACCAACTGCCGACGACCTTCGACCACGTCGCCCAGAGCGATCTGCGCTGGACCGAACGCGTCGTGCTCTACGGCTTCGACACCACCGGCCGGGTCAGCGTCATGACCGGCATGGCGCGCTACCCCAACCGCAATGTGATGGACGCCTACGCGATGGTCACCATCGACGGCACGGCGCACGTGGCGCGGTTCTCGCGCGAGATCAGCGGCAAGTACGACGACCTGGGCGCCTGGCAGATCGGCCCCTACCGCTACGAGATCACCGAGCCGCTGCGCGGCGTGCGCGCGACCCTCGGCGACAACGACCACGGCCTGCGCCTGGAACTGAACTTCGCCGGCCAGTTCCCCGCCTATGAGCAGGAACCCGCCTTCTTCCGCACCCGTGGCCGGGTCCGTGAGGACGCCCGCCGCTATTACCAGAACGGTGAGATCTCCGGGTGGCTCGAGGTCGACGGCGAACGCATCGAGATCGATCCCGGCACGTGGTGGTTCGGCCGTGACCACTCGTGGGGCACCCGTCACGGCGGCGGTGGCGGCAGCCTCGGTGAGGGCGGCGGCTTGCAGCCTTCGGAGATTCCCGACGGCGTGCTGTACTTCATGGGCATCTTCCAGTTCGACGACGAGCTGGTGCATTTCGCGCAGCGCGAGACCGCCGACGGGCAGCGCTGGCACTTCGAGGGGTCGATCCAGCGCCCGATCGAGGCGGAAGTACCGACCGTGCCGATCGTCAGCGTGACCCATGACCTGAAGTTCCGTGACGACTTCCGGATCGTGTCGGAGGGCTCGTTCACCACCGACGCCGCCGACGGCAGCGTGCGTACCTTCGCCGTCACCGCACTGCACGATTTCTGGCCCGGTCTGGCCGGCTACGACATGTATCGTGGCTACGCGTCGGGGATCTGGAAGGGCGAGTCCTACAGCGACGGCTACACCGTAGATCTCTCCGATACCGCCGAACTGCGCCCGGTGAGCATGCTCACCGAGACTTTCGTCGAGGTCGAGTCCAGCGACGGCAAGGTGGGCTACGGCCTGGTCGAGATGGTGTTCATGGGCCGCAATGCCCGGTACGGGTACGAGGGCTACTGATGACTACTCGCCCCACCGCCGAGGACCTGCCGAGCGCTGTCGTTCCCGTGTTGCGCCACGGTTTTCCCGACGCCGAGTCCGCGCGGGTGACGAACTGGTCCGCCAGCCCGCGTGGTCTCGCCACCGAGACCTTCCTGTTCGACCTCGAACGGGAGGACACCGAGCCGGTCTCGCTGGTGCTGCGCCGCCCGCCCGAGGTGGCGCTGTTCCCCGACTACGACCTGTTGCGTCAGGTCCTGGTCATGCGCCGCCTGGCCGATACTCCGATCGCCGTTCCGGCGGTGCGGTGGCTCGAACGCGACGACACGACGCTGGGTAGCCCGTATTTCGTCATGGACCGCATCGATGGCTCGGCCCCGGGCGACCTGCCGTCCTACCACTCGGCGGGTCTGTACTTCGACGCCGAACCCGCCGATCGCGCCAAGATGTGGTGGGGCTGCGTCGACACTATCGCCGAGATCCACCAACTCGACTGGCGCACGCTGAACTTGGACTTCCTGTCCTTCCCGAAGTTCGGCGCGGCACCGCTGGAGCAGATGATCGGCTACGTCGATTCGGCGTTGGCCTGGGCGACCACCACCGAGCCGCCCGCGCTGCGGCGGGCCGTCGAATGGCTGCGCGCCAACCTCTACGAACCCGAACACGTCACCCTCTGCTGGGGCGACGCGCGTGTGTCGAACATCCTCTACGACAAAGAATTCCGCGTCGCGGGCGTGCTCGACTGGGAGATCGCCTACATCGGCGACCACGAGGCGGACCTCGCCTGGATGCTGTTCCTGGACTGGGCCTGCTCGGAATTCCAGGGAACCGAACGACTTCCGGGTACTCCCACCCGCGAGGAGTCGATCACCCGCTACGAGGAACGCAGCGGCATGAAGGTCCGCAACCTGCGCTACAACGAGGTGCTGGCCGCCGTCCTGCTCAGTATTCCGTTGCTGCGCATGGCCCATCGCCTGAACTTGGCGCCGGACATCGACATCACCGCATTCTGCACACAGCGGGTAGCGGAGTTGCTCGGCGACGAGTAGAAACGGTGCCGACTCGAACACGGGTCCGCGCGATTCGTGTTCGAGCGGCGGTCAGGTGAGCACGCGTTGGTGGCGGTCCTGGTCGAAGGTGGGCAGGGGGGCGCCGGTGCGCAGCACGCGGGCGATCGCGGGCTCGGCGAGATGCAGGCGGCCGATCGCCACCAGGTCGAATTCGCCGTCGGCGAGCCGTCGGTAGAGGCCGTCGAGCCCGGCCGGTTCGGGAATGCCCTGCTCGTGCAACGACGTGCTCAGTCCGACGCTGCCGACAGCCATGCTGTACGCGCCGGTCAGCTTCTTCGCCCAGCCCGCCAAGGTCAGGTCGCTGCCGTCGAAGGCCGGTCGGTCGAAGAACCTGCTGCTGGCGTCGAATACATCCACACCGGCCTCCGCCAAGGCGGTGAGGATCTGTTCCAGTTCGTCGGGATTCTCGGCGATGCGTGCGCCGTAGTCCTGTTGTTTGTGCTGGGAGAAGCGGTAGAAGATCGGCAGTCGCGGACCTATTTCCCGGCGGATCGCGCGCACGACCTCGACCGGAAAATTAACGCGTCTTGCCAGATCGCCGCCCCAGTGGTCGGTGCGTTGATTGGTGGCCTCCCAGAGGAACGCGTCGAGGAGATAGCCGTGGCCCGCGTGGACGGCGATGCCGTCGAAACCGACCGCCACCGCGTTGCGGGCCGAGCGTACGTAGGCGGCGATCACATCCTCGATGTCGTGTTCGGTCATGGGGGCGGTCGGTGCGCTCACCGTCGACAGGTAGCGCTGGGAGTACGTCGTGCGCCCGACCCGGCCCCACAGTCCCGAGGGGCGCAGGGGGGTGATCGCCGGGTCCACACGAGCCATCGCGCCCCACAGCGGGCCGACGTGCCACAGCTGCGGCACGATCTTGCCGCCTGCGCCGTGGACGCCGTCGACCACGCGACGCCACCCGGACAGGGCTGATTCGCCGTGTAGCCGAGGCACTTTCGTGCTGTCGACCGCTGTCGGATGATCGATCGCGACGCCTTCGGTGATGATCAGCCCGGTGCCGCCCTCGGCGCGCCTGCGGTAGTAGGCGGCGACGTCGTCACCGGGTGTGCCGCCGGGGGAGTGCTGCCGGGTCATCGGCGACATGACGATGCGGTTCGGCACTGTCAACGGCCCGATTCGCAGGGGAGTGAACAGGGCGTCGGCGGCGGTCATGCACCCACGCTCTCAGTGTTGGCAGCCCCGGGCAATCGGCAAGCCCGCTGAGCGGCATCCACGTGAATTATGTAACAGGTTACTATGTAATGATGCCCTCGGAAATCTCGCCCCGCCCCGGCAGGCCCCGCGACGCCGACAAGGATCTCGCGGTACTCATCGCCGCCAGGCAGTTGCTCGCCGAGGTCGGCTACGCGCAGGCGACGGTCGTCGCGATCGCCAAGCGCGCCGGGGTCAACACCCCCGCCATCTATCGCCGGTGGCCGACTCGTCAAGCGCTGCTCGAAGAGGCTGTTCACGGCCCCGGTGGGCACACGCTGCCAGAGCCGACCGGCGATCTCCGGGCCGATCTGGCGACCTGGGTGCGCGTCTTCCTGGCTCGCGCCGACAGTCCCGCCGCCCGTGCGGGCGTGCCGGGCCTGCTCGCCGATTCGCAGACCGAGGAGGCTCGCCGCAGGTTGCTCGCCATCGGCACTCCCGTGCGTAAGGCCTTCGCCGAGTTGCTGGGTAGCGCGGTCGACGACGGCCGGATCGCCCTCGGCGCCGATGTGGACCTGATCTTCGAGATCCTCTCGGGTACCACGACATTCCATGCGCTGCTGCGTGACGCCGAGGAGGGTGAAGACTTCGTCGCGCGCCTGGCCGACGCGTTGTATGTCCTGGCGTCCGCGGGGCGCTGAGGCGGCTGATCACCATGACTCAGGCGACGTTCCCTGCACCTGCTCAGCGGTGGCCGGTTCCGCCTCGGGCTCGGTTCGCAGACCCGCGCGCACATCGAAAAGCGGTACGGCGGTGAGTGGTCGCGCCCGGCCGCGCGCATGCGGGACGTGGTGCTCGCCATCAAAGCCGTGCTCGGGTCCTGGCAGGAGGGCACCCCGCTGCGTTTCGACGGCGAGTTCACCCGGCGATGCCACCGACCTTCGATCCCGGCCCGAATCCCTGTGGGCTGCCGCAGATCTGCCTCGGCGCGCTCGGCCCGATCATGACCAGGACCGCGGCCGAAGTGGCTGACGGGCTGCTGGTCATGCCGTTCAACAGCGCCCGGCATTTCACCGAACACACCATGCCCGCCATCGAGGAGGGGCTCGACCGCGCCGGGCGCGATGCCGCCGATCTGCACATCTATCCACAGGTGATCGTCGCGATGGGTCGCACGCCGGGTGAGCTGGCGGCCGCGGCCGTCGGTGCGCGCCGGCTGCTCGGCATCTACGGGTCGCGCCCCGCGTACCGCGCGGTCCTCGACGCCGAGGGCTGGGGTGAGCTGCAACCGGAATTGAACGCGCTGTCCAAGCGCGGCGAGGTCGCGGCGATGACCGACCTCATCGATCAGACGATGCTCGACACCTTGGCTGTGCACGGGACACCGGAGCAGTGCGCCGCGGCGATCATCGAACGCTTCGGTGCGTATGCCGACCGGATCTGTTGCTATTTCCCGGGTTACGACGTGTCCGACGAGTACATCGAGGACCTCGTCACCGCATTGCAGGTGCCGTGAGCATCCGGATCGAGGTCACCGACGGTGTCGCGGTGCTGACGCTGGATCGGCCCGAACGCCGCAACGCCTTCACGGGCGCGATGGGCCGGGCGATCGGCACGGCCTACCGCGAACTGGACGCCGACGACGCGGTGCGCGTCATCGTGCTCATCGGCGCGCCCCCGGCATTCTGCGTCGGCGCGGACATCGGTGGGGGTGACAGAACCTTCGACAAGCCCGACAGCGCGACGTTTTCCGCGTCTCCCGTCGACCCGCCCGCCTTCGCCCTGCGCAAACCGGTGATCGCCGCGGTGAACGGGCACGCGATCGGCATCGGCCTGACCATCGCCATGCAGGCCGACATTCGCATCGTCGCCGAGGACGCGCGCTACGCCATTCCCCAAGTGCGGCTGGGTGTTCTGCCCGACGCGATGGCACATTGGACGGTGGCCAAGAAGTGTCATGGGTGGACCCGATGCGGGCGAGGGCATGCGTGCCCGCGCCGACCGGTCTGGTCGGCGCGGTTGTCGCGCGATTGGCGGGGATTCCGACCACCGATGTGATGGCTGCCTTCGCCCGTGAATGTCGCGCGGCGGGCGCTGAGCCTGTTTCGCGAGTCGGTCGACTGCGGTTGCGCCGCAATCGGTTTCAGCGCCGGGTGTCGGCCTCGCGTTGCCGCCACTGGCGGGGGCTGACCCCGTACTTCGCACTGAACCACCGCGAGAAGTTGCTCACCGACGAAAAGCCGAGCAGGTCACCTACTTCGGTGAGGGAGTGGCGGCGGTTGGCCACCATCCGCTCGGCCAGTGCCCCGCGGATCTCGTCGACCATCGAGGTGAATGTCGTGCCGTCCTGGGCGAGCTTGCGGTGAACCGTGCGCCGGTCGACCCCGAGGCTGCGCGCCACCTGTTCGACGGTGCACCGGCCTGTCGGCAACAGCAGTTCGACGAGTTCGCGGACCCGGTCGGCGACCGTGGCCTCCCGCGAGGGCGCCATCGCGCCGAGCAACTGCTGCGTGTAGGCGTGCAGCAGCGGGTCGGCCATCGCGTTCTCCGCGTCGAGATCGCTGCTGTAGGTGAGGATTCCGTCGAAATCCTGATCGAACTCGACATGCGGGCCGAACATCTTGAGGTAGGTGGTGCTCTCGCGCGGGGCGGGGTGGGAGAAGCACACCTGCATCGGCCGCCAGGTGGGTCCGACGAAACCGCGGAGCAATCCGTGCAGCACCCCGGTGGTGAGTTCGACGGCCTGCCGCACGGGCACCGCTCGGCCGACGTCCACGCGCACCCGAATGGTGGCCATGCCGTTCGCCTCGATGACCTCGGTGTGCAGCGCCTCGTTGTACATGTGCTCGTGGCGCGACAGCAACCGCAGCGCGCTGCGCACGTCCGGTTCCTCGCGGATGACCAGGCTCAACGGGCCGAGGTTGGAGAAGCGGCGCAGCTGCGCCAATCGCACACCGAAGTCCTCGCGGCCGGATTCGGCGGCCGAGCGTTCCAGTAGCTCGGCGACGGCTGCGGCCGGAATCCAGCGGTCCTGCGTGCCGAAACCGGCCGGGTCGAGTCCGCAATCGCGGATCAGCCGGGCCGGTTCGAGCCCGAGCGAGCGCGCCAGTTCGACGTAGTCGTTCAGTGACGCGTACCTGGACAACGGCTTCATCCGACACCTCCTCGCTGTCCCGAAATGAATAGTTTTCTGTCCCGTGAGGGCAAATATTTCGGTGTGACCCACCCTACAGTTAGCTGCATCACACAGGAGGAGATGGCAGTGGCACACGCAATTCGATTCGCTGAAACCGGTGGTCCCGACGTGATGCGGTGGGAGTCCACCGAGGTCGGTGAGCCGGGGCCGGGCCAGGTCCGGATCCGGCACGAGGCGGTCGGTCTCAACTTCGCCGACACGTATTTCCGCACCGGTCTGTACCCGGCGGCGTTGCCTGCGGGCCTCGGCGTGGAGGGGGCGGGCGTCATCGAAGCCGCCGGCCCCGGCGTCGATTTCGCGCCCGGTGACCGCGTCACCTACACCGGCAGCCCGCTCGGCGCGTACAGCACCGAACGGATCATGCCCGCCGAGCACCTGATCGCCCTGCCCGACGCGATCGCGTTCGACACCGCGGCCGCGACCACCATGCGCGGCCTGACCACCGCCTACCTGTTGCGCCGCATCCATCCGCTGCGTGCGGGCGACACGGTGCTCCTGCACGCGGCGGCGGGTGGGGTCGGTCAGCTGTTCACCCAGTGGGCGAAACTGCTCGGGGTCAGTGTGATCGGCACCGTCTCCAGCGAGGAGAAGGCGGCGGTCGCCCGCGCCAACGGCTGCGACCACGTGGTGATCTACACCCGCGAGGACGTCGCGACCCGGGTCCGTGAAATCACCGACGGCGCGGGCGTTCCCGTGGTCTACGACAGCATCGGCAAGACCACCTACCAGTCCTCGATCGACTCCCTCGCCCGGCGCGGGCTGCTGGTGTGCTTCGGCACCGCCTCGGGTCCGGTGCCGCCGATCGAGCCGATGCAGCTGGCCGTGAAGGGCTCGCTGTTCGTCACCCGGCCCGCGCTCGCGGACTACATCGCCGACCCGGCCGAACGCGCCGAACTGGCCGGTGAACTGCACGACCACCTCACCGCGGGGCGCCTGCGGGTCGAGATCAATCAGCGCTACGAACTCCCGAACGCCGTCCAGGCCCATCGCGACCTCGAAGCGGGCCGCAGCGTCGGCGCGTCGGTCTTCGCGATCTGACGCGCCCACCGGAAAGGAACAAGCCAATGACCGTTCGAACCGCGATCCACGCGGTGCCGCTGACCGCGACCATCGGCGCGCAACTGCACGGGGTGAGCCTCGCCGAGGTCGCCGTCGACGACGCCCTGTTCGCCGAACTGCGCACCCTGCTGCTGCGCCACAAGGTGCTCTTCGTCCGCGACCAGGACATCACCCGCGCCGAACACGTCGCCCTCGCTGAACGTTTCGGCCCGCTCGAGGACCACCCGGCCCTCGGCAGCGATCCCGACCACCCTGGTCTCGTCCGCATCTACAAGGACCTCGACAGTGCGCCCGAGCACTACGAGAACGCCTACCACTGCGATGCCACCTGGCGGGTCAATCCGCCGATGGGCGCCGTGCTGCGCTGCGTGGAAACGCCGCCCGTCGGCGGCGACACCATCTGGGTGAACATGGTCGAGGCGTACAAGCGGCTGCCGCAGTCGGTGAAATCCCAGATCGCGCATCTGCGGGCCCGGCACAGTATCGAGGCGAGTTTCGGCGCCGCGCTCACGGAGGAGAAGCGGCTCGCCCTGCACGAGCGTTTCCCCGATGCCGAACATCCGGTGGTGCGCACTCACCCGGACACCGGCGAGGACATTCTGTTCGTCAATTCCTTCACGACGCATCTGGTCAACTACCACACGCCGGAGAACATCCGATTCGGCGCCGACTACGCGCCGGGCGCGAGCGAACTGCTCAATTACCTGATGCGCCAGGCGAGTATCCCCGAATACCAGGTGCGCTGGCGCTGGGCCGAGAACAGCTTCGCGATCTGGGACAACCGGTGCACCCAGCACTACGCGGTCCAGGACTACTGGCCCGCCGTCCGCAAGATGGAACGTGCCGGGATCGTCGGCGACCGTCCCTTCTGACATTCCCTTTTTCGATAACCCCCGCAATTCCGATCGGAGTACCCCCATGCATTTTCACGACGACGCACTGTTCCCGGAGAACCAGGAAAAGCTGGTCATCACCGTCGCACCGTACGGCCCGGAATGGGAACTCGACGACTTCCGCGACGACCTGCCGCTGACCATGGACGAGCACGTCCAGGCGGCTGTGGACTGCTACGAAGCCGGCGCCACCGTGCTGCACATCCATGTGCGTGAACTCGATGGCAAGGGCTCCAAGCGCCTGTCGAAGTTCAACGAGCTGCTCGGCCGCCTGCGCGAGGCCGTGCCGGACATGATCCTGCAGGTGGGCGGCTCGATCTCGTTCTCGCCCGAAGGTGAAGGCGCCGACGCGAAATGGCTCACCGACGATGCCCGGCACATGCTGGCCGAGCTCGATCCCAAGCCCGATCAGGTCACCATCGCGATCAACACCAGTCAGATGAACATCGTCGAGCTGATGACCCAGGACGACATCGCGGGCACCTCCTTCGAGCGGCCCGAGGTGTACGAGGCCTATCGCGAGATGTTCGTCCCGGCGGGTCCGACCTGGGTCGCCGAACACCTGAAGCGACTGCAGGCCAACGGCATTCAGCCACACTTCCAGCTGTCGAGCATCCCGCAGCTCGAGACCGTGGAGCGGCTGATCCGGCGCGGCGTCTACACCGGCCCGCTCATGCTCACCTGGGTCGGCATCGGCGGCGGCTTCGACGGGCCGAACCCCTACAACATGATGGAGTTCATCCGTCGCACCCCCGACGGCGCCGTGCTCACCCTGGAGACGCTGATGCGCAGCGTGCTGCCGGTGAACACGATGGCCATCGCCATGGGTCTGCACGCGCGCTGCGGCAACGAGGACACCCTGTGGGGTCGCAAGGGCGAGAAGATGACCTCGGTCCAGCAGGTCCAGCAGCTGGTCCGGATCGCCGGAGAGCTCGGCCGTGAGGTCGCCACCGGCAAGGAAGCGCGCGAGATCTACAAACTCGACGAGCACTACGCCGACGCCGACGAGACGCTCGCCAAGCTCGGGTTCGCCCCGAATCGCCAGCCGGGCCAGGTCGGGTTCACCCACCACGCCTGACCCTTCCCCTTCTCGACAACCCGGTGGACGTCAGCGACGACGTCCACCGGTTCGCAGGAGCACCCATGGACCTCACCACCACCGCCGCGAAGCCCGCGCCGGCGCCGAGCCGTTCCTCGACCATTCGCCGCAACTATCCCTGGCTGGTGTTCGCACTGGCTTTCGGCCTGCTACTGGCCGACTACATGTCCCGACAAGTGTTGAGCGCGGTCTTTCCGTTCCTGAAAACCGAATGGACGCTGTCGGATTCGCAGTTGGCGTCGCTGAGCAGTGTGGTCGCGCTGATGGTCGGGTTGCTCACCCTGCCGCTGTCGGTGCTGGCCGACCGGTGGGGCCGGGTCAAGAGCCTGGTGCTGATGGCCGTGGTGTGGAGTATCGCGACGCTGGTGTGCGCACTGGCCGACAACTATCCGCAGATGCTGGCCGCGCGTTTCTTCGTCGGCGTCGGGGAGGCCGCGTACGGCAGCGTCGGCATCGCGCTGGTGCTCAGTGTGTTCGCCGCGCGGCGGCATGCCGCGCTGAGCGGCGCGTTCATGGCCGGTGGTTCGTTCGGATCGGTGCTCGGTGTCGCCGCGGGCGGCGTGATCGCCGTGCACCTGGGGTGGCGGTGGTCGTTCGCGACGATGGCGGTGTTCGGGCTCGTGCTGGCCGTGGCGTTCTGGGTGGTGGTCAAGGAGCAGCGCAACGCCGAACACGCGGCCGAACCCACTCCCGAAGTCGCCTTCCGTGCGCCGATTTCGACGCTGTTCACCAATCCGGCGGTGCTGTGCGCCTATGTGGGCAGTGGGTTGCAGATGTTCACCGCCGCGGTGCTGCTGTCGTGGATGCCCAGCTTCTTCAACCGCTACTACGGGCTGGCCCCGGACCGAGCCGCGGGTCTGGCGGCCGTGATCGTGACACTCGTCGGCACCGGCATGGTGGTGTGCGGGGTGATCACCGACCGGGTCGGGCGTTCGGAGATGGCCCGCAAGTGGACCACCGCGATCGTGTTCTGCCTGACCTCGCTCGTCACCCTCGGCATCGGATTCAACCTGAGTACCGGTGCGCCGCAACTGATTCTGCTCGGCATCGGCGCGTTCTTCGCCGGCGGCTCGGCCGGTCCCACCGTCGCCATGGTCGCCAACCTCACCCACCCTTCGGTTCGCGCTTCGGCGTTCGGCACCCTCACCCTCGCCAACAGTCTGCTCGGACTGGCGCTCGGCCCGTTCGTCGTCGGCGTGCTCGCCGATCATCTCGGGCTGCGGGACGCGCTGCGCATCACCCCGGTCGTGTCGGTGCTCGCCATCGCCGCCCTGCTCCTCGGCCGCCGGATGTACCCGATCGGTCTGCGCAAGCTCGCCTCCGTCCATGCGTCGGCTCCGCACTGATCCCGTCGAAAAGGATTACCGCACACATGAATTCCCTCCCCGAACCCACCGTCGTGATCGTGCCCGGTCTGCGCGACCATGTCGCTGGCCACTGGCAGACGCTGCTCGCCGACACCCTCGACAAGGTGGCGATCGTGCCGCCGCTCGAGCGCGACGGGCTGAGCCTGGCCGCGCGGGTCGCCGCACTCGAGGCAGTGCTCGCCGAGATCGACGGCCCTGTCGTCCTGGTCGCGCACAGCGCGGGCGTGATGATCACCGTCCACTGGGCTCAGCAGTCCGACCGGCCGGTGCGCGGCGCGCTGCTCGCGACACCGCCCGACTTCGAAACCCCGCTGCCACCGGGCTATCCGACCGCCGAGGAACTGGCGGCCAACGGCTGGACACCGATCCCGCGGCGGCAGTTGCCGTTCCCGAGCATCGTGGCCGCGAGCAGCACCGATCCCTTGGCCACGACGCGTCGCGTCGCGGGCCTGGCCGAGGTGTGGGGGAGCAGGCTGGTCGACCTCGGCGACGTCGGCCATCTGAATCCGGCGGCGGGCTACGGTCCGTGGCCGCGCGCCCAGGAACTGCTCGACGAACTCCTCGACCTCACCGGGGAGCTCACCCGATGACAACCGTGTTCGCCACGGCCGCCGCGGCGGTCGCCGATATCAGGTCCGGATCTTCGCTCGCCGTCGGCGGTTTCGGGGTGTGCGGCATTCCCGACGCACTCGTCGCCGCACTGGCGGCGGGTACGGCCGACGAGCTGGAGATCTTCTCGAACAACTGCGGCACCGACAGTCATGGGCTGGGGATCTTGCTGGCGCAGAAGCGTATCCGTCGGATCACCGCGTCCTATGTCGGGGAGAACGCCGAGTTCGCGCGCCAGTATCTGTCCGGTGAACTGGAAGTCGAACTGACACCGCAGGGCACCCTCGCCGAGAAACTGCGCGCGGGCGGGACCGGGATTCCGGCCTTCTTCACCGGGGCGGGTGTCGGGACGCCGGTATCCGACGGGGGATTGCCGTGGCGGTACCGGTCCGACGGGTCCGTCGCGATCGCCTCGCCCGCCAAAGAGGTCCGCACCTTCCATGGTCGCCGGTTCGTGCTCGAGGAATCCATCACCGCCGACTACGCGCTCGTGCACGCCCTGATCGGCGACACCGACGGAAATCTGGTGTTCAACAAGGCCGCCCGCAATTTCAACCCGCTCGCCGCGATGGCGGGCACGGTGTGTATCGCCCAGGTCGAGACGCTGGTGCCCGCCGGTTCCCTCGACCCGGCGCAGGTGCATCTGCCCGGCGTGTTCGTCGACCGGATCGTGGACACCGGGCCGCAGACCAAACTCATCGAAAGGCGGACCGTGTCATGACCGCATCGACGGTGGCGCTCGGCTGGACGCGCACCGAGATGGCCGCCCGCGCCGCGCGGGAACTACGGTCCGGCGAGTACGTCAACCTCGGTATCGGGCTGCCGACCCTGATCCCCAACTTCCTGCCCGAGGGTGTGGCGGTGACGCTGCATTCGGAGAACGGGATCCTCGGCACCGGTCCCTACCCCCGCGACGACGACGTCGACGCCGACCTGATCAACGCGGGCAAGGAAACCGTCACCGTCGCCGACGGCGCCTCGTTCTTCGATTCGTCGCTCAGTTTCGGCATGATCCGTGGTGGCCACATCGACACCGCGGTCCTCGGCGGCATGCAGGTCTCGGCCGCGGGCGACCTCGCCAACTGGATGGTGCCGGGTCAGCTGGTCAAAGGGATGGGTGGGGCGATGGACCTGGTCCACGGCGCCCGCCGCGTGATCGTGGTGATGACGCACACCGACAAGGCGGGTACCCCGAAAATCGTGCCGACCTGTACCTTGCCGCTCACCGGGGCGGGCGTCGTGCATCGGATCATCACCGACTTGGCTGTCATCGACGTCGAGCCGACGGGTCTGGTCCTGCGCGAATGCGCACCGGGCGTGCGCGAGGAACACGTCCGCGCCGTGACCGCGGCACCGCTCACGTCGGGCTGATCACCTTCTTGCGCTGGTGCCCGTAGACCACCGAGGTGCGGACGTTGGCGAGTTCCGGACGCGTCGTCAGCTTGTCCAGGACCACCCCGTGCAGATGGTCGGTGTCGCGGACGGCCACGTGCACGAGGAAATCGTCGTTGCCGGTGAGCACGAACAGCGAGATCACCTCGGGCATCTGCTCCAGGAACGCCTGGAAGCCCTCGATCACCGCGCGGGTCGGCGGGTGGACGCGCACGGCGATCACGGCCTGCAACCCGCGCCCGATCGCCGCGAGGTCGGCCTCCGCGTGGAACCCCGTCAGGATGCCGCGTTCGCGCAGCGATCTGATCCGCTCCAGACAGGTCGAGGGGGCGATGTCGAGCGCTTGGGCCATGTCGCGATTGGTGCGCCGACCATCCTGTTGGAGCATCCGTACCAACGCCGAATCTAGTTCGTCCACGCTCGCCTCTCTCCATCAATTTCCGAATCTAGTTCGGAGTGTACGTATAGCTGCTGACTATGTTGCTAGCGTCTCGCCGGTCAGCTGATTTTCGTTCGGCTGCGATACTTCGGAAAGGGGTGCCTTCCGGTGCGTGAACGAGGGCCGAGCGTGGGGGCGGTGGGCGCGGTAGTGACGGCCGCGCTGTTGTGGAGCAGTTCCTACGCGGTGACGAAAGTGCTGTTGGCCGACCTCGGTCCGCTCAGTATCGGGGCCGTTCGATTCACCATGGCGGCGTTGCTGCTCGCCGCGATGGTGCGACTGGACCGCCACCGCGGCGACCGGCCGGATGCCGGGCAGCGGCGCCTGCTCTACCTGTGCGGATTGCTCGGCATCACCGTCTATTTCGTCCTCGAGAACGTCGGCGTGGATCTGTCCACAGCCTCCGACGCGGCTCTCATCGTGGCGACGTACCCGCTGATGACGATGCTGCTGGAGCTGGCCGTCCTGCGCGTCCGGCTGCCGCCGCTGCGGGTGACGGGCGTGCTGCTGGCCACCGCCGGTGCCGTTCTCGTGGTCCACGACGGTGCCCGGATCGGCGGCAGCGCACGGTGGCTGGGCGACATCATCCTGCTGCTCGGCGGACTGGCCTGGGCGGGCTACAACGTGCTCGGCAAGCGGGCGAGTGCCGGGCACGGCGCCCTGACCGTCACCTACTACCAGACCATGGCGGGGGCGGGCGGATTCCTCCTGATCGCGCTCCTGGAAGCCGACAGCTGGCGCATGCCCGACGTGACCACGTCGTCGCTGCTCGTCTACCTGGCCGTGGCGTGCTCGGTCGGCGGGTTCCTGCTCTACAACTACGGCCTGCGCAGGATGGCGCCGAGCGTCGCGGTGAACATCCTCAACCTGGTCCCGGTCTTCGGCGTGCTCAGCGCCGTGATCATCAACGGCGAACCGTTCCGGCTCGCCCAGGTGGCGGGCGGCGCGGTCATCGTCGCCGGTGTCGCACTGGGTTTGATCGAACGGCAATCGTGCGCCCCGGCCGAGCGGCCGAGCGACGTCCTGGTTCGCCCCTGAGCTGGTGAAATTCCGGTCAGCGGAGGTCGTCGGGGTGCGGGCCGGTGCCGAACGGGTTCGGCTCGTCCTCGGCGAGGATGCCCACGAAAGGTTCGCCCTCGTCGGCGAAGGTGTACGCGCCGCCTTCGATGCGGTCGATCAGGCCGTGCGTCCAGGCTGCTTCGCTGTCGGCGGAGTGCACCCACATGTTCATGATCTCGCCGATGTGTCCGAGCTGCCCCGGACCCTGCTCCGGCGTGTAGTACTCGGTGACCGAGGCACGCCACTGTTCGAGGCCGATCATTCGTTGCTTCAGGAGCGCGACGGCCTCGGCGCGCGGTAGGTCGACGATGAAACCGATGGCGGCCGAGATCATGTCCATCTGCTGGTCGTACGAGGTCAGAGCCTCGCGGAGCAGTGTGAGGAACTCCTCGGTGCCCTTGTCGGTGACCTCGTACTCGACGCGGGGCGGACCGCCGGCGGTGCTCGGGGCGACCTCGTGCGCGAGGAGCAGTCCCTGCTTGGCCATCTGCTTGAGCGCGTGGTAGATCGAGCCGGGCTTGGCGTTGGACCATTCGTGCGCGCCCCAGAATTCCAGGTCGTTGCGCACCTGATAACCGTGCGCTCGGCCGTGCTGACGGACCGCGCCGAGGACCAGCAACCGGATCGCTGACATGGACGTCTCCCTTCCGAGCGAGTGCGATCAAAATAGCAGTATTCAAGTTTGACTAACCGAACCGGCCCCGGTACCTTGGCCATCTAGTCAAATTTGATCACTGGTGATGGAGGGTGTTTTGACTGACCACGATCTCTCGATCGTCGTCGAAGGCCTGCGCAAGAAGTACGGGGCGAAGCAGGCCCTCGACGGACTCGATCTCGCTGTTCGGGCCGGTACCGTGCACGCGGTACTCGGCCCGAACGGCGCGGGAAAGACCACGGCCGTGCGCATCATGTCCACGTTGCTCCGGCCGGAGGAAGGGCGGGTCGAGGTGGCGGGCATCGACGTGCGCACGCGAGCCGACGAGGTGCGTTCACGCATCGGCCTGCTCGGCCAGAGCGCGGCTGTCGACGAGGAACTCAGCGGTCGGCAGAACCTGGAGATGTTCGGGCGTCTCTACCACCTGGGCGCGCGGCGCGCGGGTGTCAGGGCCGACGAACTCCTCGCGCGATTCGGTCTCGCGGACACCGGCAAGAAAGCGGTCAAGCAGTACAGCGGCGGTATGCGCCGGCGGCTCGACCTCGCGGCGTCGCTCATCTCCGCACCGCAGGTGCTGTTCCTGGACGAACCCACGACCGGGCTCGATCCCCGCGGTCGCGCCGAGGTGTGGAGTTCGGTGCGCTCCCTGGTCGACGGCGGCACCACCGTGCTGTTGACCACGCAATACCTGGAGGAGGCCGATCAATTGGCCGATCAGATCTCGGTGATCGACCACGGGAAGGTCATCGCGGCGGGCACCGCCGACCAGCTGAAATCCAAGACCGGCGGCGACCGCATCGACGTAGTCCTGCACGACTCCACCCAACTGGCCCTCGCGGCCGCGCTCATCCCCGGCGAGGCGGTGGTGGACGAGGACCGGCGGATGGTCAGTGCCGCGGTCGGCGACCGGATGGCGGCGCTCACCGAGACGGTCCGGGCGCTGGAGTCCAACGGCATCGAAGCCGAGGACATCGCGATCAGACGGCCGACGCTCGACGAAGTCTTCATGCAGCTGACCAAGGAGGACGCGGCGTGAGCGCGACATATTCGACGAACCGGACCCTGAGCACGGCGCTCACCGATTCCTGGACGATGACCAGACGCGAGCTGGCGCACTGGGCCCGTCAGCCCGTCCAGGTGGTCGTCGGGCTGGTGTTCCCGGTGATGCTTTTGCTGATGTTCAGCTACCTGATCGGCGGCGGGCGCGGCATCGACGGTGACTTCAAGGATTATCTGGTCCCCGGAATCCTCACCATGACAATGGCCTTCGGTCTCGAGGCGACCATGCTCGCGGTGACCCAGGACCTCGGCAAGGGGGTCATCGATCGATTCCGCTCGATGCCGATGAACTCGGCCGCGGTCCTGGTGGGTCGCAGCGTCGCCGACATGCTGCAGTCGGCGGTCGGGCTGATCGTGATGATCGCGGTCGGGTACGCGATCGGCTGGCGCTGGCACGATGGTGCCGCCTCGTTCCTGGCGGCGGTAGGGCTGTTGTTGCTGTTCCGCTTCGCGATGTTGTGGATCGGCATCTACCTGGCGATGGTCGCGGGCAAGCCCGAGCTGGTGCAGGCGGTGCAGATCCTGGTCTGGCCGATCAGCTTCCTCTCCAATGCCATCGCCTCGCCCGAGTCGATGCCGTCCTGGCTGGGTGCGGTCGTCGAGTGGAACCCGATGTCGGCGACGGCTACGGCGGTGCGCGGTCTGCTGGGCAATCCGGGTGCGGTCGGCGACTCCTGGGCCGGGGCACACGCCGAAATGCTGGCGGTGGCATGGCCGCTCGGTTTGATCGCGGTGTTCTTCCCGCTGGCAGTGAAGCGGTTCCGGGATCTGAGTCGCTAGCTCAGCGCGGCATCTCGGTGGTCCTGCTCCGCGCGAGCCGGGTAGCCCCATTCTCGGCACGCCGTCCTCAGCGCGTCCGGGATCGTCTCGTCGGCGGGCAGTGGCCGGGCAGGCTGGATGGCGCCGGAGCGGATGGTGTCGCTCCAGTCGCCGATGCCGCGAATGTAGCTGCCGTGGTCGAAACGGCCGTAGTCCAGCATCGAGGGCTGCCACTCGACGTCGAGGAACCGGCACAGGCCGCGCACGGTTTCCTCGGGGCGGTGGGTCAGGTCCTCGTAGCGGATCTCGTGGCCGTCCAGCGTCGCCCTGGCCTCGTTCATCGCCGCGACGAACTCCAGCGTCCGCCGCACCGGGTCGATCTCACGGCGATCCGCCCACGCGCGGCCCAGCGAGTCGGCGATCTGGACCGGGTGGCGCAACAGGAACACGTAGCGGGCGCCGGGCCAGCACGCGGCGATCCGTCGCCAGGTCAGCACGCTGCTCGTCGTCTTGTTGACCATCCGGTCCTTCCCGCTGCGTTCCAGCTCGTGGTGCAGCAGGCGGTCCCAGAGGAGATGTTCGAGCTCACGGATAGTCAGGCCGAGCGCGTCCAGCGAGATACTCGCGTAGCGCTCGGTGATGTCGTCGGCGGCCCACTCCAGTTCCTGGACGGTCAGCAGGTTCAGGTGGAGTTCGTGTGGGGCGTGGATGCGTGCGTGGCTGTCGAGGACCGACCGCAGCAGGGTCGACCCGGATCGGGGCGCGGACAGGATGAAGATCGGCGCGGGCACGAGGCGGTTCGCGGTCGTCTGCTTCACGGGCGTGGGCTCGGTAGCACAGCGGTGATCAGGCCCCGGCGGATCAGGAGATCGAGGACGTGATCGGCGGATTCGGCGACCGGCTCGGCGGTGGTGTCTATCCGCAGAGCGGGCAACAGCGGTTCCTCGTAGGCCGCGTCGACCCCGGTGAGCTGGGTGAGCTCGCCTCTGGATCGGCGCCCGTACAGGCCCTTGACGTCGCGTTGTGTGCAGGTGGAAAGCGCTGTCGCGACGTGGACTTCGGCGAAGTCGAGGCCGGCGTCGTCGTGGCGCACCCGCATCAGCGTGCGATCGGCGGCGTACGGCGCGATGGCTGCCACGAGAACGAGCACGCCGTGCCCGGCCAGCATCAGCGCGAGGGTGGTGATCCGGCCGAGATTCTGTGTGCGGTCGTCGGGGGAGAGGCCGAGTTCGGGCCACAGCCGCCCGCGCACATCGTCGCCGTCGAGTACCTCGACCCGATGCCCGGCGGCCGCCACCCGCTGCCGGGTGGCGGCTGCGATGGTGGATTTTCCCGAACTGGGCAGCCCGGTCAGCAGAACTGTCCCGCCCGGTCTGCAGGGCCCGTCATTCATCAGACATTTCTGACAGGGCGAAATTATGTGGGGGTATCGATTGTGCGATCGACGCGTAAACGCCTGCTGCCCAATAGAATTCGTCCTGGCACGATAAGGGAAACGGTGCCACTGATAATGATTCGGCGCATCTCTGGCCTAGTTTCCGAAGACGAGACTGCGCAGAACCAGGAACCGCAGACCGCCGACCGCGGCCATGACGGCGATCACCGCACCCGCCTGCGCGACCTCCCCGAGATCCGGCGCCAGGAAATCCAGCCCGGCCAGCGCCGCCGTGCTGATGCCGAGGCCGAGCAGCGCCAGTCCGCCGCCCTCCCACTGCGCGGTGAATCCGCCGACCCTGCCTCCTGCCCGGAAGGTGAGCTGGCGGTGCAATTCGTTGGCGATCACGGTGCTCACCATCGACCCGGCGACATTGGCGACCAGTGGGCCGCTGTCGTGCATGGCCATGAACAACAGCACATAGGCGATGTTGCTGGCACCGCCGACCAGAGCGAACCGGATCAGCTGAGCGAGGGCGTGGTCGCCGCGCAGGAATCGCAGCACACGGATGGGGTCGACGTGCGACGCAGAGCCGACCCACGGTGCGTAGGTGCTGGTGGGCAGCATTCCGGGGCGGGTGATCTGCGAGGCGGTCATGTTCGTTCCGATCGAGCGTGCGGACCCGGCGGTGCTGCCGGACAACGCTTGTGACTATACGTAGAAGTATACGTATAAACAAGTGTCGCGGCGGTACGGCAACCGTGATCGGCAAGATCGGCATTGGCACCCGCGGCGCAGTCGGCGGACACTGGAGGAATGGTTGACAGGGAGCAACGCACACCCTTCTACGGGGTGGTGCTGATTCTCGCAGCGTTGGGCGCGTCGATGGCGGTCAGTTACTACGGGCCGACCTGGTTTCGCGTCACCGTCTACATCCTCACGGCGGTGGTAGTCCTGGTCGGCGGTGTCATGACCTTCCGCGACTACTCGCACTGACGCAGCGAAACTCGCGCGTCGCACCCTGGCCTGTCAGGGGGCGCGATGGGTTGTGCTGGTGCAGTATGGGTCCCGGCCAGCTCGCCGGGCTGCACCCGGCCGTACCCGCTGAGGAGTTCGCCGTGGCTTACATCGTGGATTTCGAGACCGTTTCGACCCGGGGATTGGAGTCGTCGCCGGTCGCCGACGCGCTCGCGGGATTGCGGGCGAACGAGGCCAGGTATTTCAAGAACAAATACGATCATGTCTTCACAGTGGAGCCCGCGAGCGAGGCGAAATCGGCTGTCGACCGGGTGAGCCGGATACTCGCCGAAGAACGTGACATCGTCATCGCCTCGCGCCCGCTCGAAGCTACCGCTTTCCAGGTCGAGAACATTCGTATGGCCTATGTCTTCTACGAAAGCGGCCTGTCGATCAACGTGATGTACTCGATCGACGATGCGAAGAAGCGGGCGGTCGGGTTCAAGCTCAGCGACGGAATGGAAGTACCCGCCGAGCTCGACTCGTTCAAGTTCGCCCGGCAGAAGTCGAAGCTCGCAGGCACCATTCGCGGTTCCTACTTCGTCATCAAGGGCGAGTACTGACCGGTCCGGCGCTGGATTCATCGTGCGGCAAACCCTGTTGGGAGTGCGGCTGCGGCGAGGACCCTGTGGTGGTTCGAGTATTCCCGCCTCGCTGCCGCAAGGAGACTCTCATGACCGTCGAAGCCAGTACCCGACTCAACAACGTGGATATCGACGCCGTCGGTGGTCTCGTGGCGGCTGTTCGAGCCGATCCGGCCAAGGGGCAGACCACCTGGGCGGCGCATGTCGGGTGGAAGGGCGGGTTCGCCTCGGAGGCGCGCGTCCGCAAGTTCGCGCCGATCCCGTCGGACGAGCCGTCGGCGCTCGGCGGCGCCGACACCGCCCCCAACCCCGTCGAACAACTGCTCGCGGCCCTCGGCAACTGCCTGGCGGTCGGCTACGCGGCCAACGCCACGATCGCCGGCATCCGCATCGACGATCTGCGCATCGACGTGAAGGGCGACCTCGACCTGCACGTTTTCCTCGGGCTCGCCCAGGGACACGCGGGCTTCGAGTCCATCACCGCGACAGTGTCGATCGATTCGGACGCCTCCCGGGAGCAGCTCGAGGACCTGCACACGAAGGTGCTGTCCAGCTCGCCGGTGGGGCACACAGTGCGCACCGCGGTGCCCGTCGACATCACCCTCGCCTAGGCGGGGGCCTCCCCGCCACGCGCGGCTCCGTCGTTCGAATTCGTTGCACTGCCGAGAATTTCGGCCGTAAACAGAACAGTCCCCGGTAGTCTCCATCGAAACCATGAGCTCAGTCGTCGCTGACAACTCCGGTATTCGATTGGCTTGCCGGGGGCTTAGCCAGATCCTGAAATGTCGTCACTACCGTCGGCGAACGTCTTCGTCGGCAGTGCGGCTCATTCCGGTATTCCGGTGTATATCCAGTCTTCTCCGGATCTGCTCGATGTCAATACCTTCGCGCTGTCGAATATTGCCTGATTTCGAACGTCGTGACGACGGCCGTCGCATTGTGTGGACGGTCTTTTCGGAGGACAGTGGATATGTCCGGTGGCGCCCGCCGGGGCGCCGCCCTTCCTGGAGTAGGAGGTGGCCCGTGTACGCACGTTCCAGCACATTCGCTGCCCAGCGGTCGTCGATCGACCGTGGTATCGCATACCTCCACAATGCGGTGATGCCGAATATGCCCGAAATCGACGGGTGGGTCGGTATGTCACTGATGGTGGACAGGGCGACAGGCCGATGCATCGCCACGACCGCGTGGGAATCGGAGGACGCCCTGCACGACAGCAGGATGCGCGTCCGATCGCTGCGCGACGGTCTGGCCGAAGCGCTCAACGGACAGGTCGAGCACATCGAGGAATGGGAAGTCGCGGTCATGCACCGCGATCACCTGGCCGGCGCGAGTGCCTGCACCCGATGCACCTGGATCCAGGTCGACCCGACGGCAGTCGACTTGGCGATCCACACGTTCAAGTCCAGCTTGCTGCCGGAATTCGAGAAGATCGAAGGATTCCGCAGCGCCAGCCTGTTCGTCGACCGGGACACCGGCCGAGGGGTGGGATCCACGGTCTGGGCAAGCCGAGAGGAATTGGACAACAGCCGCCCCCTGGTGGATCGCATGCGCGCCGAAGCGATCCGCACCATGGGAGCCGAGGTCCTCGAGGTGGCGGAGTTCCGACTCGGCTTCGCCCATCTGCGCGTCCCCGAGTTGGTCTGAACGACGAGACATCCGGCCGCGGAGCGGCAACTCCCGGCCGGCCTTCGGGCTGTATCGGAGGAGCATTGTGAATGCCTCGAGCGGAGCCGACGAACCACTCGACGCGGCTGAGCGCGCGGAACTACAGCGCCTGCGACAGGAGCTGGCCGAACTTCGTAGCGCCCGCGATGAGAAATCGCCGAACGTTGCTCCGGCCGAGGGCCGACGTCCCTCCGGTCACCGGAGATTGCGCTGGACAGGTGCGGCGGTCCTGCTCGTGCTGGTCGCCGTCCTGTCCTTTTCCGCGGTCCTCGCCCGCTACGCCCACAGCGAGGTCCTCGACACCGACCGCTATGTCCGGACAATGGCCGCGCTGGGGTCGGACCCGGTGCTGCAGGGCGAACTCACCGATCAGATCACCGATGAGGTCATGACGCGCCTCGATGTCGAGGCGATCACCGCCGACGCGCTGCGGTCGATCGCCGACGACGCTCCCCGCGTGCCGCCCGCCGTGGTCGGGCTGGCGCCGGTGATCGCCGATCAGGCCGAGTCGTTCGTGCACCGGACGGTGGCATCGTTCGTGGCCTCCGACCAGTTCGAAGCCCTGTGGATCCAGGCCAACGAGCAGGCGCATCAGGCGCTGGTCGCGGTGCTGACCGGGCAGACCCGGCCTGGCGTCGATGTCAGCGATCAGGGCGTGGTCAGCATCTCGCTGGCCCCGATCATCGACCGGGTTCGGGCAGCGCTGATCGATCGGGGGTTCGCGTTCGCGGACAAGGTCCCCACGGTCGACAAGTCGTTCGTGCTGTTCGAATCGCCCGAACTCGTCAAGGCGCAGCGGGCGACCTCGGCATTGGACAAGGCCTCCGCGGTGCTGCCCTGGCTGACCCTGCTGGCCGCCGTCGGTGCCGTGTGGGTGGCGCCGAACGGCGCACGCCGACGCGCCGTTGCGCTGGTCGGAGTCAGCATCGCGATCGCGATGGCGCTGCTGGCCGTGGCGATCGCTCTCGGCCGGTCGTGGTATCTGGGGGCCGTGCCTGCGGACGTGCTCTCCGCGCAGGCGGCCACGGTGCTGATCGACACCGTGCTGGTTCCGCTGCGCACCGCGTTGCGGGCGGTGTTCGTGCTGGCCGTGGTGATCGCGGTCGTCGGCTACCTCACCGGATCGTCGGGATCGGCGGCCGCGGTCCGTGGCGCTGGTACTCGGGCGCTCGACGCGCTGCGCCCCGAGCACGGGCGGGCCCCGAATCCGATCGAGTCCGCGGTCGCGCGGTTCCGCATCCCGCTGCGGGTGGTCATCGTCGTGATCGCGGTGACGACGCTGGTGTTCTGGCCGTACCCGTCGGGCGTGGTCGTGGTGGTGACCGTGCTCGTCGCGGTGGCAGCCCTGCTGGTGGTGGAACTGGTGGCACGGCCCGCGCTGGTCGAACGCGACTCACCGGTCACGGAGGCGGTGCCGGCTCGGGACGGGTGAGTGCCGCTCGGATCAGGTCTTCTCGTCGAGGTCACGGCGTCGTCGGTCCGACGTTCACGGTGAATTCCGTGTTGCAATGGATTCCGGTCATAGCAAACAGCAGAAGTACGTCACGACTGCCGGGATGGTGAGCGTCGATGAGCAACGATTCGGCTGGGCAGACGGGCGGCACACAGCGACTGCTGGCGGTGTTGCTGGCGATGGCGATGTTCGTGCTCGTCGTCGATACATCGCTGATGAACGTGTCGATCTCGGCGGTGGTGCGAGATCTCGACACGACCGTCAGCGGGGTCCAGGCGGCGATCGCGTTGGAAGCGCTGGTTTCGGCCGCATTCATTCTGATCGGCGGAAAAGCAGGTGACCTGATCGGACGTAAGCGGGCCTATGCGCTGGGATTGATCGGCTACGCGATCGGGGCGACGGCGATGGCGTTCGCGCAGAGCCTGATCGCGATCGTCATCTTCTGGGCGGTGCTCGGCGGGATCGGCGCGTCGCTGCTGTTGCCCGCCATGCAATCGCTGATCCACGGCAACTTCGAAGGCGCGGCGCAGAAGAAGGTCTATGCCCTGGTCGGCGCGGCGGCCGCGATCGCGGCCGCGGTCGGCCCACTGCTCGGCGGATTCATCACCACCTACCTGTCGTGGCGCGTCGGGTTCGTGTTGGAGGTCGTCGTTATCGCGATCGTGCTGTCCGGGATGGGCATCGTCCGCGATGTGTCCTATACCGGCCCACGCAGCGTCGACCTGGTCGGGGCGGTGCTGTCGGTACTCGGTATGGGCGGAATCGTGCTGGGAATCCTGGTGTGGCAGGAGGGCGGCGAAGCGGTCGGCGCCCTCCTGGCCCTCGGGGCCGTCGCGCTGGCCGGCCTCGCCTATTGGCTCGTTCGGCGCAAGCGTGCGGGCAAATCGATACTGCTCGACCCGGACCTGTTCCGTTCCAAGGCCTTCCGGCTGGGCATCTCGGGACAGATGCTGCAGCAGATCGCCCTCGGCGGCACGATGATCGCCCTGCCGATCTACCTGCAGATGGTGCTCGAGTACAACGCGATGCAAGCAGGACTGTCCATCGCGCCCCTGTCGTTGAGCATGTTCGCCGTAGCGCTGCTCACCGGCAGATACGCGGGCGATCGGCCCGCGAGCACCATCATCCGGTGGGGATTCGTGCTCCTGACGGTCGGGACGGTGGTACTCGTTCCGATCGTGCCCCGCGCGGAATTCGGCTGGGGGCTCATCATTCCCCTCATCATCGCGGGCTCAGGGCTGGGTCTGCTGGTGTCTCAGCTCAACAACTACACACTGGCCCCGATCGAGGAGGAGCGGATCAGCGAGGCCGCCGGCGTCAATTCGGCGGCCGGGTCGTTCGGGTTGTCCTTCGGGCTGGCGTTCGCCGGCGCCATCATGCTGGCGACGTTGTCGATCACCTTCACGAGCATGGCGGAATCGAGCACGGTGCTCCCGCAGGCACAGCAACAACAGGTGGCGCAGGTGCTGGAGGACGACGCCGAGATCATGAGCAACACCCAGCTCGATCAGCTGCTCGTCGACCAACCGCCGCAGATCCGCGACGAGATCGTTCGCATCAACACCGAGGCTCGGCCCTTCGCTCTGCAGGTGGCACTACTGGTTCCGCTGCTGGCCGGTCTCGTCGGGTTGTTCACCTCGTTCCGGATGAGACGCATCCCGGAAGCCGTGCCGAAGCCGTCCTGATCCCGGTCGCGATATCGGCGGGGCATTCGGCCCTGCCGGCAACAAGGTGGCGATCAGCCACACCTGGGGTCCCTGGTGTGGAGTGCGGCTCCGGACGATGGTTTACCTATGAGTGGCGCGAAATCGACTACCGAGGTGTGGCGGGAGAAGTTCCGGGCCCGCCGCCGGACCAGGTTCGTCGTGGCGTTCGGAGTTCTCCTCGCGGGACTGAGCACGGCTGCCGTAGTCGTCTTGCCCCGACTTGCGTCCGCGATGTCCGGCATGGATGTCTCGACCATGCTGATCTGGCTGGCGATTCCGGTCTTCCTTGTCGCCGTCGTGGCGGAGTTCGTGTACCTCGAGCGTCACGGCAAGCCTTACGACTACCGTGACTCAGCTACCTCCATCGCCGCCGGTGTGGGGTATCAAGTGCTCAACATTCCCTGGGCGCTGGCGGAGCTCGCGATCTTCGCAACTGTTTCCTCGCTGGTGCCGTGGCACCTCGAGGGCTGGGTTGCGTGGGCCGTCGCGCTGATCGGGGTCGACTTCGCCTACTACTGGTTTCATCGCGCGCACCACGAAATCCGGGTGTTCTGGTCGGTCCACGTCGTGCATCACTCGAGCGAGAACTTCAACCTCACCACAGCACTGCGTACGCCATGGCTGGTTGTCACGTCCCTGCCGTTCCTGGCACCGCTGGCGCTGTCGGGAATCGATGGCAAGATCATCGCCGCCTCCTACGCGATCAACCTGCTGTACCAGTTCGGCATCCACACCGAGGCCATCGGCAAACTCTGGGCGCCTATCGAATTCGTGTTCAACACACCGAGCCACCACCGCGTGCACCACGGCTCCAACACTGAATACCTCGACCGCAACTACGGTGGCGTGCTCATCATCTGGGACCGCGTCTTCGGCTCCTTCGAACCGGAGGGCGAGCAGGCGATCTACGGCCTCACCAAGAACGTCGACACCTACAACATCGCAAAGATCAACGCCCGCGAGATAGTCGCGATCTGGCAGGACGTGCAGAACGCGGCGAAATTCTCGGACAAGCTCGGGTTCCTGTTCCGAGGTCCTGGTTGGCGGCCACAGCCGACCTGAGCGAGCAGCTCTTCGAGTTCGAGCCACCCGTGACGTCATCATGGGCAGGCAGGGACCGCGATCGGCAGCGGCAGCCTGGCCGCGCTATTCGGTGAAGTCGACCTTGGTGCCGTCGATCCAGCCCGGCAGGCTGTCCGCGACGAAGTCGGACATGTCGCGGCCCGCGTCGATCGTCGATTCGACGTCGGCGAGGTAGGTGGCCATCGCGCGTTTGGCCGACGGCGTGGACGCCGCGGTGAGGAAGTGGGCGCGTTCGATGTGCAGGCCCTTCTCGAGTGAGGTCGAACCACCCTGGTAGACAGCGTGTTTGATACCACGGACCGCCGTGGGGGAGCGCTTCGCCAACCTGGCAGCCGTCGCCTGCGCCTCGGTCAGCAGCTCGTCGGCGTCGATCAATCTGTGCACGAGCCCGATCTCCAGCGCCCGGCTCGGGGTGATCGGAGCGCCCTCGAGACACAATTCGAGCGCACGCCCCGCGCCGAGCACGCGAGTGAGCATCTGGGTGCCACCGCCGCCGGGGATGATGCCGACCAGGATCTCGGGCTGCCCGATTTCGAAGGGACCATCGGCCATCAGGCGCAGGTCGCAAGCCAGCGACAGCTCGCAACCGCCACCCAGCGCGCGGCCGTTGAGCGCGGCGATGAAGACGGTGCTGGACTCCCGCATCAGTCGGCACACCTCGTGATAGCGGCGGAGATTCGCGACACCGCCCGCGCCGGCCCGGGCCAAGCCCGACTGCCCGCCGGGAACATGGTCGGCCAAGGAACTCATCCGCAGCGCTGCGCCCGCCGTGCGCGCGTTCAGCGTCAGCGGTGCGGCCTCGACGCCCTCCAGGATCTCCGACACCGAGTAATGGCTGACGAAGACCCCGTCGACGGCGCTGGTGAGCACAACCGCACGGACTCCGTCGTCACCGTCGATGGCGCGCAGGAGGTCGAGTAGTTCACCCATCACGGCATCGGTGAGGAAGTTGTAGGGCGGGTTGTTCAACCAGATGGTTTGAACGGGGCCGTTCCGGTCGGTGCGGAGAAATTCCATGCCATTGCCTTTCGTTGTCGCTATTGCCCGTAGGCACGTTCGAGTTCGGCCAGCGCGTCACCGCAGTACGGTGCGACCCGTTGGACATGGGGCAGTGCGGTCGCGCACGCGGTCACACACAGGTTGAGGCGATTCGCGTAGGACAGGATCGTCAGGTTGAGTGCTTGACCGTCGAGCGGGATCGATACCGCGTGCCACTCCTCCAGGGTCATACCGTTGTAGTGCAATTGCCGGCTCGGTCCCGGCATATTGGAGATGACGACATTGAACATCGGCGTGATCCGGCTGCTCACGCCGAGTACCAGACTCGCGCCGAAGGGCGCCATGAGCATCGCCGTGTACGCCATGACCGCCGCGCCCGACATCCGGCTCATGTGTTCCTTGGCAGCGACCGTCGAGGCGACGATCGCCGAGACGCGTTCCCGCACATCGGTGATGTCGGTCGCGAGGGTGGCCAGCGCCATGGTCGTCGCGTTGCCCTCGGCGTCGTCGCTGTCCTTGGGTCGGAACGACATCGGCATGCCGGCGATCAGTGAGTCCGCGGGCAGCGCGTCGATCTCGGCGAGGTAGCGGCGCAGGCCGCCCGCGCAGATCGCGAGGATGACGTCGTTGATCGTTCCCCCGCATCGCTGAGCGAGCGCGGTGATGCGGGCCAGATCGAACGACTGGGTGGCTATCCGGCGTTCGGCGGTGATCGCGCCGTTGAGGATCGATGCCGGCGCGGAGTACGGCTTGACCAGGGCCGCATCGGATTCGAACAGCCCGCCGTACATGCGTGAGATCGCCTGCACACCCGTGAGCTGATCGGCGATTCCCCGGATCGGAGCGTTCATCAGTCGCCGGAGCGAGGAGACCGGGCTCGCGCCCGTACCTTCCGAATCCGGGGTGGGGTGGGGCCGGGGCTTCCGGGTTTCGCGATAGGCCCAGATCGCAGGCCTGCCGCGTTCGTCGGGATCGTTCGACATCACTTTGCGGGCGAGCCGCACGGTGGCGACGCCGTCGAGCAGGGCGTGGTGTCCTTTGACGTAGAGCGCCAGACGTCCGTCGTCGAGGCCCTCGATGACGTGCAGTTGCCACAGTGGGTGCGACCGATCCATCGGTACACCGTGCAGGCGCGAGACGAGGGCGCCGAGCTCACGCTGTCCGCCCGGCGCGGGCAGTACATGGTGCTGGAGGTGGTAGTCGAGATCCGGTGCCTCGACGCTGACCCATTGTGGGAGCACGCGAGCGATCAGCGCGGAGTCGATGCGGCGGTCGAAGGGGCTGGTCGCACCGGTGTAGGTCCGTAGGTCGTCGAGCAGGTCCGCGACGAAGTCCGGGCCCGCGTCCGGTGGCAGCCGGAAGATGTCGAGGTGTGCGATGTTCATCAGGTTGGAGTCGGTTTCCCCCCAGAGGAAGGCGACATCGATCGGGTTCAGCGTGGTGGTCGACATGGGGTGGTGGCCTCCGGCGAGAATTCTGTAGTGGACGCGGCTCGCAACGCTGCTCGGCCGTCAGTGGCGGTGTCGGTCATACGTCGTTCTCGGTGCGCGCGGTAGGCAGTACTGCCGTCAGCCATGCGGTGAGTTCGGCATCTACCCGATCCAGGGCTGTGGTCGATCGCTGCGCCTTGGCGACCAGGATCGCGCCCTCGATCGCCGCGATCGCGGTGGTCGACAGCGATTGGGCGCGTGGCATCGGTACCCCTTGTTGCCACAGCGCGACGGTGATCAGCGACTCCCAGGACGCGAAGGCCTCGCCCGCGGCGTTCTTCGCCTCGGCGAAATCGCCGCTTTCCAGCGCGCCCGCGGCGATGGGGCAGCCTGCCGCGAAATCGGTGTCGTGGAGCTGGCGCCGGAAGAGGTCGACGATGTGCGACAGCGTCGCGGTGGGGCCACTCGTGGCCAGATCGTTGAGGATCATCGACGCCATCAGCGCCCCGGCGTGCCGGGTGGCCTCCTCGGCCAGCTGTGCCTTCCCGCCGGGGAAGTGGTGATAGATCGAGCCCCGGGGCGCCTGCGAGCGGGCGATCACGTCGGCGAAGGAGGTGCCCTCGATGCCCTTCTCCCGGAAAAGCAGGGCGGCGCCGATCAGCATCTTGTCGCGGGCCGACGCTGTCACTCCGGCCGCGCTGTTCTCTGCGGTCACCACGTCACCATCCTATGTCCATCATCATATCCAGATTCTGCCACGATCCCGTTCGCGCACCATTCCACCTGAGTTACGCAGGTAGAAACACATTCGCCATTGACTGTAACACGCAGTTACGGCTACATTGCTGTCATCCCACTATGTAGCGCGTCATAGACGACGAGCTCGTTCGGATCACCGATGATCCGAGGCAGAAGGGCATTCGCAGATGAGCTTCCCCATCGAGACGACCGACGGACATCGCCTGGTCGTCACCACGGCCGGCGACCTCGCCCGGCCCACCGTCGTGCTGGTACACGGCTTCCCCGACGACCAGACGGTCTGGAACGGCGTCGCGCGCGTGCTGTCGGACCGGTTCCACACCGTGACGTTCGACGTACGTGGCAGCGGCGAATCGGACAAACCCCGGGCGATCTCCGCCTATCGCAAGGATCAGCTCGCCGCCGACATCGGCGCGGTAGCCGCGGCGGTCTCCCCGGACCGGCCGGTGCACCTGATCGGCCACGACTGGGGCGCGGTGCAGGCCTGGCACGCCGCCGCGGCCCCGGCGACGCGCTCGGCGATCGCCTCCCTGACCTCGATCTCCGGGCCCTGCCTGGACGGTGTCCCGCACTGGTTGCGCAGCAGCCTCGCCGCCGGACCGGCCGGATGGCGTGCGGTCGCCACGATGTGGAAGTCCCCGCTCTACATGGGCGCGCTGGCCACCCCCGTGCTCGGCGCGCTGCTGTGCAGGCTCGGCCTCGTCGACGCCGCGATCGGGCTCGCGCACCGACTGGAAGCCGGTGTGGCACCGAATATCTCGCCGCACCGGGCGCGCGACAACCGCGCCGGCCTCAAGATCTACAGCGCCAATCTGGTACCGACGCTGCTCCGTCCCCACCTGCGCAGGGTCGGTGTGCCGGTGCAGGTGCTCGCCCCGCGTCGCGACATCTTCATCACGCCCGCCGCGCAGCGCGACGTGGCCCACGTCGCCGACCAGTGGCAGGTCCACGACGTCGACGGCGGCCACTGGGCCCCGGCGTTCAACCCCGCCGAGATCGCCGACCGCATCCGCGCGTTCGTCGACGCCGTCGAAGCAGCCACCACCGCAACCCAGGCAGGAGAACCCCGTGAGCACTCTGCGTGATCAAGACAAAGTCGCACTCAAAGCACGTGCCGTGGAATGGGATTGGACCGGTCTGCCGTTCCACTACGTCTACGACGACCCGTTCTCGACTCATGTGATCAACAGCTTCAACATGCTGCTGCCCGAGGGCGAGGTGTTCTTCGTCCAGGTTTTCCAGCAGGCGTTGCCGCTGATCACCGATCCCGAGGTCCACGAGGACGTCGTGGGTTTCATCGGGCAGGAGGCCACGCACTCGTCCGCGCATCAGAGCCTGGTCGACTACCTCGACCTGCACGGGCTCGATTCCACCCGGTTCACCGACCAGATCCGGTGGTTCTTCCGGGCACTGCTCGGCGAGCGCGAACTGACCGACCGGCGTGCGCACAACTGGCTGCTCGAACGTGTCGCCGTCGTCGCGGCGCTCGAGCACTTCACGTCGTACCTGGGCGACTGGGCGCTCAACGCCGACGCGTGGCGCCGAGGCACCATCGAGACGCGAGTGCTCGACCTGGTGCTGTGGCACCTTGCCGAGGAAGTCGAACATCGGCACGTCGCCTACGACCTGTTCACGCATCTGGACGGTAGCTATTGGCATCGCATCAGGGCCTATCTGGTTGCGATGCCCACCTTCGCCTTGCTGCACTTGCGCGGAATGCGGCTGCTGCTCAACGACGATCCGGTCGCCGAACGCGGACTGTTCGCGACAGTGCGTGCCGCGCGCCGCGCCTGGCGCGCGGGGATGGTGCCGTCACCCGGCAGCCTCGCGAAGATGTCCATCGAGTACTTCAGGCCGTCCTACCATCCGCGCAAGTACGGCTCGACCTCGCAGGCGGTCGCCTACCTCGCGGCCTCTCCCGCCGCACTGGCCGCGTCATGAGCGAGATCCGGACCACCGCGGACCGGGTCGGCGTCGTGCTCGACCGTCGCCGCATCCCACCGTCTTTCACCGATCCGAACCGGCCCGACCGGGTCATGCGGGCCTACCGTTCCCTGCTGCGCTTCTACAGTGCGCTCAGCAACATGCGCCTGCCCGCGACCGGGCCTGCGGTCGTGGAGCGTGGCATCGCGGTCCGGGTTGTGGAGAAGACGACCGAGGCGCTGGGCGTGGTCAGCCTCACGCTGCGATCATGCTCAGGGGAGGAGCTGCCGCCCTGGCATCCCGGCTCGCACATCGACGTCACATTGCCGTCGGGGACGGTTCGCCAGTACTCGTTGTGCGGCGATCCCGACGACCGGACGACGTACCGGATCGCAGTGCGCTGGATCGACGGCGGAACGGCGTCGACCGAGATCCACGACGACGTACGCGCAGGCTCGATCCTCTCGATCCGCGGCCCCCGCAATGCTTTCCCGTTCGCCGATCCCCGGCTGGCGAAGGCCGACATCGACAACATCGCCTTCGTCGCCGGCGGGATCGGCATCACCGCCCTGCTGCCCATGATCGGCCACGCCCACCGCTCCGGCCTCGACTGGACCCTCACCTACTTCGGCCGCAACGAAGCGACCCTGCCGTTCCTGGCAGAGCTCGCCGCCACGGACCGGAACCGGGTCCGCGTGCTGACCACCGAGCGCAACGGCCGCCCCGATCCTGCCGAGCTGCTCGCCGATGTCCGCGCCGGGTCGTCGATCTACTACTGCGGTCCGCCCGTGCTGCACGATGCTTTTCGTGCGCTCCTACCCGAAACAGGCGCGGCGGGACTGCATTTCGAACGCTTCTCGGCACCACCGGTGATCGGCGGCGACCAGTTCCGAATCCGTTTGGCGCGCACCGATACCGAGGTCGAGGTCGCCGCGGACCAGTCAGCCCTGTCCGCGGTGCGCGCGACCCGGCCGGGCACCGCCTACTCGTGTCAGCAAGGTTTCTGCGGCACTTGCCGGGTCAAGGTGCTCGCCGGTGCCATCGAGAGTCGAGGGACCGCGCGGTTCCTCGAGGAACCCGACACGATGCTGCTGTGCACCGACCGTGCGCGAGGACGTCGAGTCACCGTCGACCTGTGATCACCGATACCGAGGACGCGTGATGCGCGTATCACTGGATCGAACATGTGGCCATCGGTCGCCTCGCGCACGGGACGACGACGAAGCCCAGAAGCTCGGCACACACTGAGCGTGGTGGCTATCGGTGTGCGTCTCGGAGCGCAGTGGTTTGAATCTGATAACCCTGCGGGCTCAGGCGTCGCAGGACTTCGGAATAGGTGCCGGTGCGGTGCAGGAGCGCGGTGGTGGCGCGTCCGGCGCGGAGGGCGACGGCATCGGCGGCGGGGGAGGTGGGCAAACCGCAGGTGGTGCGGATGTGCCGTGGAATGAGGGCGAGGCCGACGCGGGCGAGTGCGGGGTAAGCCTGGAACAGGGAAGCTTTGGTGAGGCTGCCGTCGAGGGCGCGTGGATGCAGGATGGCATCGAGCGTGCTGCGGGTTTGGGCGTTGACGCAGATCAGGTGGCGGGAAGCCGCCCATAGCCTGCGGTATTCCTCGTGACTGGCGGGGAGGTGGTCTAGATCGAGGGCTTCGGCTGAGAGTCCGTGCTCGGCGGCGGAGGCGCGCAGGGCGTCCTCGTCGACGCCGAGGGTTTCGAAAGCGATCGCTGCTTCTCGGAAGTAGCGATCGGCATCTTCGGGGGTGAGTCCTCCGGCCAATGTTTGGTAGGCGTAGTAGACCGAGTGCCAGCTGAGCATGTGGTTGCCCAGTTGCAGGTAGGGGTCGAGGGCACTGTATCGGTTCCCGGTCATGGGTTCGGTGCCGACGATGCGGGCGTGTAGCCGGTCGAGACGGAGATTGGCCTTCGCGACGGTGTCGGTGTCGGCGAACACGACGGTCAGGAAGTAGTACATGGTCCGGTTGAGGCGTCCCAGGGGATCCTCCCGGTAGCGACTGTGCTCCTCGAGTGCGGCGGCGCCGTGCGGGCTGGCGACCATGTCGAGCACGAACGAGCGCATGACGCCGGGGATCACGGCCGGATGCGACCACACCTTCCACGACACCGAATCCGGGCCGAACAGGCCGTCATCGACTCGGGTAGTCGGGACCTCCAGATGAAACTGCTGCTCCACCGCTCGGCCGGCCGACTCGGCGATGTGCCCGCAGGGCGGGGTCGCGCGCTGGGTGTGGTTCGTGGCCACTTTGCCACTCCTCTCGACAAACACAATCAGAAACGCAATGATTCTCTATATGAGAGTACATGATGTTTCTAGATTGGAGAGGTGGTGGATGTGAGTATCCGTAGACCGCTGGTCGGTTTCGCGGTCTTCGCGCTGACATCGATCCTTGTGACCGCCGTTGTATGGAACACCCTGTCCCGCAACGTGAAAGGTGAAACGGGCACCTATACGGCGACGTTCTCCGACGTCTTGGGTTTGCACGAGGGCGACGACGTACGGATGGCGGGCGTGCGGGTCGGCAAAGTCGTGCGCATCGGGCTCGACGAACGCAATCGAGCACTGGTTACTTTCGTCGTGCAACGCGAGCAGACGCTCTACAGCGACACCAAGGCGTTGGTGCTGTACCAGAACCTGATCGGGCAGCGGTATGTAGGTCTGGCGCCGGGCGTGGAGTCCGAGGGGGCCCGTATTCCCCTGGGTGACCGCGCATCCATCCCCCTCGATCGCACCGAACCGTCGTTCGATATCTCCGGGCTGCTCAACGGATTTCAGCCGCTGTTCCAGGCCCTGGCCCCGGAGCGGGTCAACGCGATGGCAGAGACCCTGATTCAGGCTTTGCAGGGTAACGGGGTGTCGTTGAGCGCGTTCATCATTCAAGCCGCGACCCTGGCTGGCGACTTCCAGCGCCGCGACGCTGTGCTCTCCGACGTCATCACGAATCTGTCGTCGGTGATGACGGGTCTGGCCGCACGGGGCGATGAACTCGAAACGTTGGTCACCCAGACCCGGGCGCTGATCGGCGGGCTCGCCGAGCAAGGGCAAGCCCTCCAGGCATCGACGGCCCAGATAGCCGATGGCACCACGGAGTTGTCCGCCATGCTCGGCCGCATCCAGCCACGCATCGCATCGGCGCAGAACAGCACCGGCCTCGCACTGACGCTGCTGCTGACCAACGGCGCAAAACTCGACCAGGCGGTAGTGGATCTGAACTCCGTACTGGCGGGCATCGGCGGAGCCTTCCAATACGGCACCCATGCCACCGGTCACCTGTGCGGCCTCGACATCTCCCTCTACGGCGTGCTGTTCCCCCGTGGAACATTCAGCCAGATCGGCGGAAGCGCGCACTCACCAGAATGTCGGTGATGATCACGCCACCGTTCGCTCACCGCACCACCGACTACTGTGGCGCTATGCGCAGTACCGATGCCACGGTGTCGCCGACGACCGCCGCCATCGTGTTGCAGTTGCTCTCCGGGTCCACCCCCACGCCGCTGCCCCGGCACCGGCACGAGCTGTCCCGCGAAGACGTCCGGGAAACTCAGCGTGCCCGCGTCGTCGCCGCGGCGATCGAGCTGTTCGCCGATCTCGGGTACTCCCAGACGAAGGTGCAGGACATCACCAAGAGTGCCGGCGTGTCCCGCAAGACTTTCTATGAGCTGTACGCCAACAAAGAGGACGTCTTTCTCGACGCTTACCAGGCGGTCGGTGTGCTCATCGGCGAAGCGGGTGTCGGTGTGGATGACACCGATGACCTGTCCGTTACTCCGGAGACCATGCTTGAGTACGCGCAGCGATTGTTGCTGGTGATGGCTTTCGCGCCCGCGGCTACCCGGATGTTCTTTCTCGAAGCCCTCGGGGCGGGCCCGCGGGTGCGGCTTCGGCGTAACCAGGCGATCGACGAGTTCGTCACCGCCACCGCGCCGTCGCTGCAAGACTTTCGCGCCCGGTACGAACCCGATCTGCCGGCGCTGACCACCGAGCAATGCCACGTGGCGGTGGCAGCTTGCATCGAACTCATCACCCAGTACCTCGCCGATCACGAGGCGGCCACCCTCGCGCTTCTGGCCCCTCGGCTGGTCGATGCCGTACGCGCGATCGTGATCCCCAATTATCGCTCTGAGTAACTGAAGGCTGACGTCCTTGTGCAGCCTGACCTCGTTGGTGTTCAGGCCGCCCATCGGGGTGCGCTGGTGCGGAACTGTCACAGGTGCTCAGTAGGGCGGAACGCTGTTGAGAATGGGAAACACTGTGTAATCTCATAACCAGAATCACTGTGTTTCTCATTTGATGAAAGGATCGGCAACGTGGCCGTTTCCAAGGCACTTCCACTCGCTATCGGCGACCAGCGGCACCGTCGGGCGCCGGGACCACCCGCGCTGCCGCTGGCCGGTGCTCTCTACGGCGCCGGATACCTGCTGGGAGGAGAAGGCTTGGGGCACAAGCTGTTCGACTACTACGGTTCGATCGTCGCGGTGCCGATTCTCGGATTCGGACGGGTTGTTCTCGTGAACGATCCCGAGCTGGTGAAGCAGGTTGGCCGCACGCGAGTTCAATCCGTCCCGATCACACACGGTGCTGTCGACCCTTTCACCGACCATGATTCCGGTGTAGTCGCAACTCCCGCACTGTGATTCACGCCGTCTCGGCCGCGGTGTCCCGCTGGAGCAGGGCTGGGAGGTCGCCTGGCGAGGATACCCACGGAACCAGTTCGAGCGCGGGCAGGACCAGATCGTCGAGCGCGGGGATGTGTATGCCCAGCTCGGACATGCGGCGCGCGACGCGCTCGAGCGACTGTCCCAAGCGGTTGGCGACATCGCAGAGGTGCGCCAGGGAAACGGGTTTGCTCTCGTGCAGCCAATCGTGCTCGATGCGGTCCTGACGTTGCCCGAGCATCACGAGATCATCTCGATCGACCTGCTCCCCCAGCTCGACGCCTTCCGGCATCCGCAGGCCGTAGGCCGTCAATCGGTCGACAACCGCGGGAATGGATCGCCCTACGCGATGTGAGATTAGCAAGACCTCACGGACGGTGACGGCGCCACGGTTTGTGTCGTAGAACCAGCTTCCGAAATCGAGTTCTTCGGAATCGAAATCTTCGTAGATCAGGATGATGCGTTCGTCCAGTTCATCGAATCGTCCATGCCTCGGCACCTCGAATCCATACTCGTGCAGGCGCGTGCCCACTCTGATTAGAGAGGGGAGTCGATCCTTCCCTGCGAACTCGGAAAGAATGCCGAGCGGGATCGGCTCCTCGATCCGCAGCCAGCCGCCATTCATGCTGTCGGCCAGGATTTCGAGATCGGAACTCGCCCAATCGCCGGGAATCGGAGGACCGTCCTGGTAGCCGTAATCGGCCAGCCGATCGGCCACCTCCGACGGAGTAATGTTCAGGTAATCGGCAACACTCAAGATGTGTCCGGGCGGAACTGTTTCCCGGACGTCGAGCCATGGCCCCCTGGTGTCGTCGCCCTCGCTGAGCAATTCGGCGTCGTACTCGGTGATCGCATCGACGACGGTCCCTGCAGCGAGCTGGAATCCGTAATCGCGAAGTCTCGCGACTACCTCGGCGGTGGTGATGTTCATCTCCCGGGCAGCCGCTGAAATGAAGCCTGGCTGAATCGGTTCGGCGACGGCGAGCCACGGGGGACTACCGTCCAGAAACCTGCTGAGGAGTATCAAGTCACCAGATCCGGCGTCGTCCGGGATTTCGGCGGGCGCTGTCACTCCGTACTTCTGGAGTCGTTCGATAACCGATGGGATCGTGAGACCGGTATCAACGGCCGACTTGACTATCCGTCCGGGAGAAGCCGGAATGTCATGCCTCGAATAGCGTGAATAGGAGGTTACGACGGGCTCGAGGAGTATTTCGTCCTGCTCGTCGATTCGACGGGGCAGGCTGCTCGGTGTGCTCAGCTGGTACCCATATCGCGCCAGGCGTTCTGCGGCGTGTGGCAGGTCGATACCTAGTTCCTTGATCGCATTCAACAAGTGGCCGAGCGACACCGGCTCCGCGATCGGCAACCAGCCGTCTCTGGATCCCGGCTCCAACTGCAGCAGCTCGATGTCCAGGCGCAGGACTTCGGAGTGTGCTGCGGAGGGAGCGGTGTCGACGATCCGCTGCGCCGAGGCGGCGTCGAGTACCCGCAATGCGACAGCTCGTTCGACGATGCGCGCGAGCTCCAGTCCCGAAACCTGCGCAATCCGCAAATAATGCCCTGGTTGCGTGAGGCCTGCCGGCGAGCTCCAGCGCAGGTTTTCGCGTTCTGTGATGATCAGGGCATCGGACGGCCGACCCGGCATGGTGGTGGGCGCGGTGGACAGCCCCGGAAACGCGGTGGACAGTAGCCGCCATGCGGATCCGGTTCGGTGTGCCAGCACCCGCCACAAGAAGATGTGGTCCGGCGCCCTTCCATGGATCGTCTTGGGTTCGTAGCCCAGCTCCTTCGTGATCCGCCACCAGTCCCGGACGGTCAGTTTTAGCAAGTCGACGTCCGGTGGCCAGCTTCCGGTGACCCGGGTATCGTGTTGCCGATTGCCGATGGCCAAGGCGCTACGTGCGTCGGCTGCGGCGTCGGTGAGGATATCCGCAACCCGGGGACTGGTCGCCGAAATGCTGTAGATCCACGGATGATTCAAGAAAGCAGGTGGATTCTCCACGAGCTCCCGCGCCGTCTCTGTCAGCAGATCCGCTACCCGTTCGGCGACATCCTGAACAATCATGGTCCGATCGACCGACAGCTGAATCTGCCCGTCACCGGTGAGGTTGACGATGGCTCCCGCGGGCACGATCGATCCCTCGATGCTGGCCAGGACGCCGGTGTGCTGCGCCGTGCCGACATTGATGCCGTCGACCAGGAGACCTCCGCCTCGTTCACACCACACAACTTGCCCGGTCGGTTGCGGCGTGCAGTGAAACAGTCCGCCGTGCGCGCTGACACCGTCGCTGTCGCGTGAGCTGTGCTCGCCCGCGTTCAATTGCTGTGGTAGCCAGACCTGCTCGTCGCTCTGTTCCCCATCGTCGTGGATCGCGGTGGTCCGGAACTCGGCGATGCCGAGGAGCCGCCGCAGCGCGGTGACGGCTGACATGGCCCGGGCATCGGAGCGTAGATATAGACGCACCCTGGTCCCCGGACCGACAGACGGGGGATCGATCTGCTTGATGTGGAAGAGATGCCCGGGCCCCACAACTGTCACCTGAAGCCACTGACCGGCCAGACCTCCGGAGCGCGGCAACCTGCTCGTCGTCACCTGGATCTCGTCGGCGAGCATGAAGTAGCTGAGCACACCGATGCCGAACCTGCTGTTCGGGAACATCTGTAGTCCGATGCGCGCCCATTCGGCGCGCTCCTCCACGAACTCCGACATGCCGGTGAAGCTGATGCCCGCGCGGGAGAACGCGCCCATGATCTCTGGCTCGCCCATGCCGACACCGTTGTCGTGGCATTCGATGTACATCCGGCCGTCTCCGTCGATCCGCTGCTCGATACGGATCTCGCCTTCGAAAGTGGAGCGCTGCCCGGTCTGCCGCGCGCAGTACTCTTCGCGGGCGCGCCGGTACCGGCAGGCGTCCAGGGCGTTCTGATACATCTCGCGGATCGCCAGGTCCGGCGAACCGTACAGCTGGTTTCCCATCAGGAGTTCTTGGATGCGCCGCTCGTCGACAGTGAAGCGGGCATTCCAATCCTGGAACTTCGCCTGGCCATCGGAGTCCACGGCGGGCGTCACCTTGATCGCGGACGCATAGGAGGGGAGACCGCGCAGCAGGTCGAGAGACGGATCCGCACTGTCAACGAGGAACCGGTGGATCGCCTTCAACCGTGTATCGACGGTGCCGACGTGTGAGCGGACCGCGTGCAGTGCGGCCGGATGGTCGCAGTCGGCATCGAGTTGGCAGCCACCGGGTTTGCGGCCGGAGCCAGCGAGTTTCCACCGGGCGTGACACAGCGTCGCGCGCAGCTCGTCCAGGTCCACCGGCTGCGGAATACCGAGGTGGTCGACGACGACCTGGGAGAGCTGTGTGATGTCCAACGCCAGGGTTCGCGCCGTGACCAGCAACAACCCCACCATTCGTTCCCGCAGCGGCTGCGTTCCACGCGGACCGGCAAGTCCGAGATAAGAATGCGGCTTGAGTCGCATACCGCCCTCGCTAGTCAATCGGTTGATATCGAGGGACAGGCAGCCGATCAGCGCCGTGAGGCGTTCCGGCTCCAGGATCTCCGCGAGATCATTGTGCAGCTTCGGCAATTCGCCAAGCAGCTCACGGATCTCGGTGAACTCGATCGGCTTACGCTCGGCTACCCAGCGATGCAGCAGCCACCAGTCGATCTCGCGCCGGGCGGATCTGCGGTCGGGCAGTGCCGCCTGTCGAGCGCGGCGCAATAGCCACTGATAGTCGAGCAGGAAGCCCTCGAAGTCGTTGTGGCCGTGCGCGGTCGAATCCGAGGGGCTTTCCGTGGGCAAGATCGAAGCGGCGAGCCGGGCCGTCGTTCTGGCGAGTTGCACCTGATGGAGAAACGGTGTGAGCACCAGTAGGACGGCCTCGCCGTGGCTGAGCTGCTCGGTGTTCTCGCCCTGCGTCCACGAGGCCAGGCACTCGACGGCCAGGGCATAGCGGTGCAGGAAGCGCTCGTCCCGCCACGGATCATCGATCGTGGTCTCGGCCCGTGCGTACAGCGTCGCGAGGGCCCGCGCCAGTTCCGCGGTTCTGACTTTGAGGTCCTCGCTCCAATGGTCGGCGGGTATGTGGCACCAAATCTGGTGGTGGGTAACCAGATTGGCCCATTCCAGCGCATATCGGCCGGTACTGTCGTCGGGTCGGTCGACGGACTGGCGCGCCGCCGAATGCAGCTTCGTCCAGTGCGCCCGATCCACGATGCGACTCGACCAGGCGAGATAGGTTTCGATCATCGGCCAGATGTCGTCGAAGTCGTCCGGAACACGACGGTTGAACCAGTCACTGGCGGTCTGCTTCGGGATGTGCTTGCGGGCCCGCTCCCGGCTGCGGCCGTGTCCACGCAGGGCCGCGGTCTCCAAGTCCCGGAGTTCGGCGAACCACCGACTGCGATCGCCGATGTCTCCCATGGTGCAAACCCCCTGTCGGACAAACCCCTCGGACAAGCTCGGACACGAACTCACCGGCAGCGTAGCGGGTCGTACTGTCCGGGCGTCCGAGATCGCTGGCAGCACAACCGCTACCGGCCCTATCACTGAGCCACGGCCGAGGCGGCAAGCGGCTCGGCCCCGAACGAAGGTGGTTGCGATGACTTCATTTCTGGCTCTACTCCATGGCGCCCCGCGTCTCGCCCTGGTGACGGTGGCGCTGGTGCCGCTGCTGATCATCGTGCTGGCGAGCGTTCCGGCACTGCTGGTGCTGCCCTTCCTGCCGGACGGCACGGATCGGAGCTTGCGACTGATCCGCACGCTCATTACATGGCTGCGGGTGACGCTCGAGGGTAGCGCTGGCACAGCGCGGGGTTAGCGCCATGGACCGGCGTGGCTCAGTTGGTCACCTTGCGGGTTAATCTCGCGATCTCGACAATGATCTGGTCAGGGTGGCCGTCGTTCTGGACCGGTGCGTCCAGGACAGTGTCGATGTGGGTGTAGCCCCAGGGGTCATGACGCGCGGTGCTGAGGTCGCTCCAGAGCCCCTAGGATGCCGGGCCGGACCAGCTCGCCCGACAAGCCAGGCCAGGGACAGCTCCACCCATCCTGAAATCGGCATGGGCGGACGTTCGACCGCGCGGGCAACTTGCCTGGAGACGCTTACCGGCCGTGCCCCATTCGTGCCCTGAGCCAGGGGCAAAGGGGGTAAATCCGGGTGCCTCACGCGCAACCGGTAGCCCAGGTCAGACCGTTTTTCCCGCCTATTCGTCTGCTTCCCAAGCAGTGAGATTTCCCGTCGGCAGATGCGGATGTTCGTGACCGAGCGGTATGCGGCATGAGCGGACGTGGTGCTGCGACCTCGGGCACGGGAGGTCGTGTCGCAGGCAGCCAATACAGTCTCCGGTGTGGGATACATGACTTCTTGGGTCGCGGTTCGCGGAGATGTTCCGGGTGACCTGTTCGACGAATTGGGGCTGATCGATCTCGAGGGCCGTTCGGTAGCCCAAGAATCGGACTTTGCCGCAGCGGCACTGCGCGGCGGATGGGTGACAGTGCTCGTCCGCGACACCCATCCGGGGTATCCGTACCGCCCGGATCTGCTGGCGCGGCTTTCTCGACGCGCAGAACTGGTCACGTGCCATGAATCGACGTACGGACCGGAAAGCGCCTCTGCCCGATGGTGCAACGGTCAGCAGGTGTGGAAAGCCGAGCACCTCGCGGAGACGACAGACGTCACCATTGAAGGAGACGTGCCGGACGTCTTCGATGAACTGATGTCCGCCGCTGGCGTTCGCTCTGCCCGAGACTCCGGAATCGACGAATTCTATGAGGTGCCAGTCGAGTTGGCCAAGTCCATCACCGGATTCCGGCAGGACGAGGCTGTCCGAGGAGCCCCACCAGCGATCCGACTCGGCATGGACGTCAAGGCCTTCGCGCTCACGCCGGTCGAATACTCCTGGACCGTCACCAAACTGGATGACGAAGACCAATTGCGAGCCGTCATGGGGGAGGCCATACATCAGTTCCATCGCAGCGAGTTTCCCGGCACCCGGCTGTTCAATCGGACCGGCGCCAATGACAACGGTCGGCGGCGAATCGACGGCGGAACTGTGCCGGCGGTCATGGCCATCAGTGGCTTCGATCGGTGGCGGCCCGAATTCGAAGCCACCGTCGCTCGCCGTGTCGCAGAGGTTGCTCCACAGGCGAAACTTACCCTGAACTGGAATTTTCCAGACGCGGAGCAAGGCATGCAGGAGGCAGATAGTCGATGATCCCTCTGCGAGTTGGCATGAGCCGGAGAGCGGCCCTGAACGCCGTGTAATCGGCATGAGCGTGCACTCAAGTCCGTGTAGTACAGCTCGGGGGCGTTGCCGACGACGCTGACTCTGGCGGCGATGCGGAGCTCGATCCAGAAGAAGGCGTGCGCACGACTCGCGCGCACGTCTTCTTACTGGTCGGGTGCGCCCAGATGGGTTCGGGTGGTGCGGTTGAGATGCTTATCCCCTCGATGTGGCGTATCGGTGGTGAAACGTGCGGCTCCGGGTGGGGCGGCCGCGCGCTGGTTTTCACTGCGCAACGGGAGGGCGAAGATCGCCGTGTGAAACCCTTCGGACGAAACTCATTCGGCAGTAAGGGCTTTGGTAGGTGTGGAAGTTCCGGCTCCCCGGACGAGGGGGTGAGGTTCGCCGGTGAGGACGGCTAGTGCGGCGGCGACTTCGTGCACTTGGGCTTTGACGTAGGTATCGGTTGTGCCAGTGGTCTTTCCGCGGTGCCCGGCGAAAGCTCGTGCCACGGCATAGCTGAACGTGCGTTCGACCCACGTCAGTGTGGTGTGGCGTAGCCAGTGCGTGGTGACACCTTGTGTGGCTACCCACGGCAGCGATTCGCCGACCCGGCCCCAGATGTAGTCGTATCGGCGCCCGGTGATCGGGCGGCCGTGGTCGTATCGCAACAACTGGCCGTTGAACGGGGCGTGCCGGGTGGTCGCGTGGTCGTGCAAGTGCCGCATCAGTGTCGGCGACACGGGCTGCCAGCGGTCTGAGCCGCCTTTCTCCCGAAGGAACACCAGGCATTGGTCGCGATCGAGGTCTTGTGGTCGCATCGCCAGCGCACCGCCGCGGCGGCATGCGGTTTCGAGATGGAACCGCAGGATCAGGGAGTCGAGTTCGGGGTCGTCTCCGGATGTGGCTGCGATCTGGCAGATTTCGGCGACTTGGCCGGACGGGATCGCATAGCGGTGTGAGGGGCGGCGGGTCGGGATGGGTAGCTTCCGCGCTGGATTGTCCTGCGGTCGAATCCAACCGGCTTCTTCCGCGTAGCGGTAGATGCAGCGCACAGCGGACACGTAGTGCTCGACCGCGCTCGTTCCACCCCGTGACGCTCGATTCGTTCGAGCGGTCGCTTGCACCATCTGTGCGAGTTCTTCCAACTCATGGTGGGTGGGTTCGCCCAGAGATCGGTTTGCCCATCGGGACTCGAGTAGGTCGACGTGGGTGCCATAGGTACGGGCCGTCCCCGCTGTCAGGCGGGCCCGCACGCGCGGGATCGCCTCGGCGAAAGTCGGCGCGGTGGGTGCGGTGTCGATGAGATCGGTCGCGGTGATGCCCATCTGGACCAGCAGTAGCCGAGCAGCAGCCAGAGCTTCGGCAGTGACAGGGGAGCCAACAGTGTCTGTCACAGTGTCTCCTCCAGAAGGCGTCGGCTCTGACCGGTCAAGTTGTCGAGCACGGCGGGAGGATGGATCAACAGTCCGCGCAGCGTGCGGTGTGCCATCAGCAGCACCCGGTCGCCTTCCATCAGTCCGACGCGGCGGCGCGTGCGGAACGGGATACGCAGGAACCCGGCACCGGTCATCACGACCGACCCGTCCTCGGTCTCGCGGACAAGGATCAGTCGGCCCTCCGGACACGACAGGGTTAGCCGGGTACCCGGAGACCAACCCAACTGGGTGAACACCGAACGGTCGGCAACACGTCCGGATTCTCCGATTACAGCTATCCCGTAGGCAAGGTTCTTGTTGGCTGATTGGGGAACGGCGAACACCGGCAGTGGGCCGTGGATGCGTTCTTCCAGCCCAGTCAGCGGTGGAGTCAGCGGCTCGATCATCGCCGATCACCCCGCCCCGACGGCGACATGAGACGCCAGGCGTCCGGCTGATCAAAAGTGGCACAGCTGCCACCCTGAGAATTATGTTCGCGCAGGTCAGGCGCTTCTGGTGCCGAACTTGTGTGTCTACACGGGCACTCGCACACCCGATAGTGCGCGAGCGCTACTCGCGTTCGAAAATCTGGCCCACAGGCCGGTTTCGAGGAACGGCGATCATCGCCGAAATGTGGCACAGCTGCCACCGGTGAAAAAAGTTTGCCCTGGTCAAGGTCATACACGGGTGCTCTCCTGGGTGTACGAGTGCACTCGAACACGCAGAAGCCCTGATCTGGCCCGAGAGCCAGGAATCTGTGCGCGAGAGGGGACTTGAACCCCTACGTCCGTGGACACCAGAACCTAAATCTGGCGCGTCTGCCAATTTCGCCACTCGCGCTTGGATGTGTACGACCGTCCAAACTCTACCGGGCGAATCGGGCTTCGCGAAGCGTTGGGGCGGCGTGGCGTACTCGTGGGTAACACGACCTGGGGTTATAACGATTCAGTAACTCTCAATGTGAGGGGCACTCATGTTTGAGAACTCGGGTAACAGGCCGGACCTGCGCGTTCAAACATGAGGCTGCGTCATGTTTCAGAAGATTTCGGTACGGTCGTACAGAAATACTGGGGAGTAGCCCGCTACCGGGCCGGAAACGTGAGGCTTTCCTCATGATTTTGTGCGATTGTGGCTCTCAACAGGCCCGAGGGGCTGCCGGAAACGTGTGCGTGCCGTCGGTGGGCGACACGCCAGGAGAAGGAAGTCGAGCGTCTTGACGATCAACGAGAGCACCGAAATCGGCATGGGAGCGACCGCGAGCGCCAATGGTCGTGGCCAGGCGAGAGGTGTCCGCGCGGCGCTGCTGGAGCAGCTGCGCAACGGGGCGGGATACGCGTTGGCGTTCGGTGGACAGGGTGCGCAGTGGCTGCGCGAGCTCGAGGAGATCGGGCGCGACAGCGCGCTGGAGCCCGAGCTGACCGCGCTGGTCAACGACGCGGCCGTGCTGCTCGAGCCGGTTGCGACGCAGTTGCTGGTGGTGCGCCCCGGCGGTTTCGACCCGATGGGCTGGGTGCTCGAGAGCGAGCTCGACGAGCCGGAGGAGCCGTCCTCGGCGCCCTCGGACGCGGTGCTGCGCTCGGTGGCTGTGTCCATGCCCGGCGTACTGCTGGCCCAGCTCGCCGCGACCAGGGCATTGCGCCTGCAGGGCCTTGACCCGGTCGAGCACGCTCCCGTCGCCATCGTCGGACACTCGCAGGGGCTGTTCGCCGCCGCCGCGGTCGAAGCGGGCGGCACGCGTGACGCGGAGCTGCTGGCCATCGCCCAGCTCGTCGGCGCCGCTGCCGGGCTCGTCGCGCGCAGGCGTGGACTGATGCCGGTGGGTGAGCGGTCGCCGATGGTGGCGGTGTCGAACGTGGATCCCGAACAGCTGCGGGCGATCGTCGCCGAGGTGGCCGAAGGAGTCGACCCCGCGGTCGCCGCGGTCGTGTCGATCCGCAACGGGCGCAAGCGCGTCGTGCTCTCGGGTGCGCCCGCGCAGATCGATCGAGTGCGCACGCGTTGCGCGCAGCTGCACGACGAGCAGACCCGTGAGCGCGAGAGCAAGGCCCGCGGTGGTGCGGTCTTCGCGCCCGTGTTCGAGGACATCGCCGTCGACGTCGCCTTCCACCACCCGGCACTCGCCGAGACGGTCGAACTGGTCGCGGGCTGGGCCCGTCAGTGCGAGATCGACGCCGACCTCGCCGCCGCTCTGACCCAGCAGGTGCTCGTCGACCCGATCGACTGGGTCGCCACCGTCGACGCCGTGGTCGACGCGGGCGCGCAGTGGATCCTGGACCTGGGGCCCGGCGACCTGCTCTCGCGGGTGACCGGCGGCTCGCTCAAGGGCACCGGTGTCGGTGTGGTCGCCGCCGCCACCCGCGCCGGTCAGCGCAGCCTGCTCACCCCGGGCGCCGCGCCCGAGGCGTCGACGCCGTGGTCGGCGTTCGCGCCGAAGCCGGTGCGTCTGCCCAACGGCCGCATCGTCGTCGAGACCGCGTTCACCAAGCTCACCGGTCGCTCGCCGATCCTGCTGGCAGGCATGACCCCGACCACCGTCGACGCGAAAATCGTCGCGGCCGCGGCCAACGCTGGCCACTGGGCCGAGCTGGCCGGCGGCGGACAGGTCACCGAGCAGATCTTCGCCGACCGGGTGAGCGAGCTGCGTCAGCTGCTGCAACCGGGCCGCGCGGTGCAGTTCAACTCGCTGTTCCTCGACCCCTACCTGTGGAAGCTGCAGCTCGGCGGCAAGCGCCTGGTGCAGAAGGCGCGGGCCGCGGGTGCGCCGATCGACGGCGTGATCGTCACCGCGGGCATCCCCGAACTCGACGAGGCCGTCGCGCTGATCGGCGAGCTGTCCGAGGCCGGCATCAGCCACGTCGCGTTCAAGCCGGGCACCGTCGCCCAGATCAAGGCCGTGCTGCGCATCGCCGACGCTGTCCCGGACTACCCGGTGATCATGCACATCGAAGGCGGCAAGGCGGGCGGGCACCACTCCTGGGAAGACCTCGACGACCTGCTGCTGGCGACCTATGCCCAGCTGCGCAGCCAGGCCAATGTGGTGATCTGCGTCGGCGGCGGCATCGGCACCCCCGAACGCGCCACCGACTACCTCACCGGCACCTGGTCCACCGGCCACGGCTACCCGCTGATGCCCCTCGACGGTGTGCTCGTCGGCACCGCGGCCATGGCGACCCTGGAAGCCACCACCGCCCCCGCGGTGAAGCAGCTGCTGGTCGATACCCCCGGCACCCCCGATTGGGTCGGTGCGGGCACCGCCAGCGGCGGGATGGCCTCCGGGCGCAGCCAGCTGGGCGCCGACATCCACGAGATCGACAACGCCGCCTCGCGCACCGGTCGCCTGCTCGACGAGGTCGCGGGCGATGCCGAGGCCGTGGCGAGCCGTCGCGCCGAGATCATCGCGGCGCTCGACGCCACCGCCAAGCCCTACTTCGGCGACATCGCCACCATGACCTACCAGCAGTGGCTGGAACGCTACGTCTCGCTGGCTGTGTCGAGCGAGGTGCCGATCTCGTTCGACTGCGGCAGCGATATCGGTGACGCGATCCGCGACGCGACCCGCTCGGACTGGCTCGACATCAGCTGGCGCGACCGGTTCGCGGAGATGATGCGCCGCACCGAATCCCGGCTCAACCCGGCCGACAGCGGCGAGATCGAAACCCTGTTCGCCGACGACGACGCCTTCGAGCACCCCGTGCAGGCGTTGTGCGAGCTGAAGAAGCAGTACCCGACCGTCGCGGACACCGTGCTGCACCCGGCCGACGTGCCGTTCTTCGTTTCCCTGTGCAAGACACCGGGCAAGCCGGTGAACTTCGTGCCCGTCGTCGACGCCGATGTGCGCCGCTGGTGGCGTTCGGACTCGCTGTGGCAGGCCCATGATCCGCGCTACTCGGCCGATCAGGTGTGCGTCATCCCCGGTACCGTCGCTGTCGCGGGCATCACCCGCGTGGACGAGCCGGTCGGCGAACTGCTCGACCGCTTCGAACAGGACACCGCGTACAGCCTGGTCAGGGCCGGTGTCGTTCCCGAGCCGGTGGACGCGCGTCGCGTCGCCGGTGTGGTGGCGGGAGCGATCGACACCGTGCTCGCCGCCCCCGATGTGCAGTGGGCCGGTCGCACCACCGTCAACCCGGTGCACCGCCTGGGTGACGTCTCGGAGTGGACCGTCGAGCAGGGGAGCGCGGTGCATCAGAGCACCGGCGCCACGCTGACCGAAACCACCGGGCCCGAAAGCGAATTCAGCTACGTGGAGCTTTCGGTGCCGCTGGCCCGCGACTCCGTGCGGATCCGCATCACCGTGCCGGCGAGCGTGTACTCCGGTGGCGCGCCGGTGATCACCGACGCCGACGCCGAAACCGCGATGTCGGCACTGCTCGGCGTTGCCGCCGGGAAGTCGCTGCCCGAGGTGAAAGCCGGTGTGGCGCACCTCAATCTGGCGTGGATGCCGGACCTGATCGCCGACCACGCCGGTGTCACCGGCTCCGGCCTGCCCGACACCCTCAGCACCCTCGGTCGCACCGCCCCCGATGTGCTCGTCGGCGCCTGCTGGCCCGCGGTCTTCGCGGTGCTCGGCGCGGCTCGCACCCCGGTCGGTGGCTGCGTCATCGAGGGCATGCTCGACCTGGTCCACCTCGATCACCAGGTCGAACTGCTGAACGAATTGCCCTCCGAGACAAGCATTCTTGTCGTTCGCGCCGAAGGCGGGGCGGTGGTCGACACCGACATGGGCCGCGTGGTCGAGGTCGTGGTGAACATCGGCCTGATCCTGGATCAGGGACTCGACGCCACCCCGCTGGCCCGCCTCGTCGAACGCTTCGCCATCCGCGGCCGCAACGGCGCGGGCGAGCTCACCGATCCGCCGCGTGCGGCCGGTGCGGTGTCCGACACCGCCACCGACACCCCGCGCCGCCGTCGCCGCGACGTGCAGATGGCCGCCCCGCGCGCCATGCACGCCTTCGCCGCGGTCTCCGGTGACCACAACCCGATCCACACCTCCGAGGCCGCCGCCAAGCTGGCCGGCCTCGGCAGCCCGATCGTGCACGGTATGTGGCTCTCGGCCGCCGCCCAGCACGCGGTGGTCGCCGTGGATCCCGAAAGCTCCGTTCCCGCACGCACTCTCACGGCATGGACCACCCGGTTCCTCGGCATGGTGCGCCCCGGCGCGACCGTGGACGTGCGGGTGGAGCGGATCGCGGTGGACGCGGGCGCCGAGATCGTCGAGGTCTCCTGCCGCGTCGACGGTGACCTGGTCATGACCGCGACCGGGCGCACCGCCGCCCCGAAGACCGTGTACGCCTTCCCGGGCCAGGGCATCCAGCGCAAGGGGATGGGCCTGGACGCGCTGACCCGCTCGAAGGCGGCCAAGCGGGTGTGGGAGCGTGCCGACGCGCACACCCGCGAAGCCCTCGGTTTCTCGATCCTGGCGGTGGTGCGCGACAACCCGACCTACCTCAAGGCGCGCGGTGTCGAACATCGGCACCCGGACGGCGTGCTGCACCTGACCCAGTTCACCCAGGTCGCCATGGCCACCCTCGGTGTCGCCCAGGTCGCCGAGCTGCGGGAAGCGGGCGCGTTCGTCGAAGGCGCGATGCTGGCGGGTCACTCGGTCGGCGAGTACAACGCCCTCGCCGCCGTCGCCGGTGTGCTGCCGCTGGAGGCCGTGCTCGAGGTGGTGTTCCAGCGTGGCTCGGCCATGCACGAGCTCGTGCCGCGTGACGCGCAGGGCCGCAGTGACTATCGGATGGCCGCTATCCGCCCGTCGCAGATCGGGCTGCCCGACGCCGAGGTGATCGACTTCGTCGACGGCATCGGCGCCGAGACCGGCGAGTTCCTCGAAGTGGTGAACCTGAACCTGCGCGGCTCCCAGTACGCCATCGCGGGCACGGTCGCCGGGCTCGAAGCGCTCGAGACCGAAATCGATCGCCGCCGTGCGGAATTCGGTGGCAAGCGGGCTTTCATCCTGGTGCCCGGCATCGACGTACCGTTCCACTCCTCGGTGCTGCGCGACGGTGTGCCGGAGTTCCGGCACAAGCTCGAGCAGCTGCTGCCCGCCGAGGTGCACCCGGAAGTCCTGGTCGGACGCTACATTCCGAACCTGGTGCCACGCCCGTTCTCCCTGGATCGCGCGTTCCTCGCCGAGATCGCCGAACTCGTGCCCTCGGAGCCGCTCGTAGCCGTGCTGGCCGACTTCGACAGCTGGGCCACGCGCGATGCCGAGCTGTGCCGGGTGGTGCTGATCGAGCTGCTGGCCTGGCAGTTCGCCAGCCCGGTGCGCTGGATCGAGACCCAGGATCTGCTGTTCACCGACACCGCGCACGGCGGTCTCGGGGTCGAGCGCTTCGTCGAAATCGGCCTAGGCGCCACCCCGACGGTGGCGAACCTGGCCTCGCAGACGCTGAAGCTGCCCGCGTTCGGCGGGGCGACCGTGGAGGTCGTCAACGTCGAACGTGACGCCGCGGTCGTCTACTCCACCGATACCGATCCGGCCCCGGTCGACGACATCGACGAGACCCCGGTCGAAGCCGCGGCCGCACCGGCAGCGGCGGCACCCGTCGCCGCCGCCGCTCCGGTGGCGACCGGCGGCCCGCGCCCCGACGACATCGCCTTCAGCGCCGCCGACGCCACCCGTGTGCTCATCGCGCTGTGGACGAAGCTGCGGATGGACCAGATCGGCCCGGTCGACACCATCGAGGGCCTGTGCGACGGTGTCTCCTCGCGCCGCAACCAGCTGCTCGTCGACCTCGGCGCCGAACTGTCCCTCGGCGCCATCGACGGTGCCGCCGACGCCGACATGGGCGCGCTGGCGGCCACGGTCGAACGCCTGGCCCGCACCTACAAGCCGTTCGGCAGCGTGCTCACCGACTCCATCGGCGACCACCTGCGCAAGGTCTTCGGACCGTCGGGCAAGCGGCCCGCCGCCATCGCCGATCGGGTCAAGAAGGTCTGGGAACTCGGCGACGGCTGGGCCAGCCACGTCACCGCGGAGGTCTCGCTCGGCACCCGCGAAGGCGCCAGCGTGCGCGGTGGTGACCTCGGCGGTCTCGCCGGTGGTGCGCTCAGTGATGCCGCATCGGTCGACGCCGCCATCGACGCGGCCGTGCAGGCCGTGGCGGCACGGCGCGGTGTCTCGGTCTCGATGCCCTCGGCGGGTGGCGCGACAGGCGGCACCGTCGACGCGGCGGCGCTCGGCGAGTTCACCGAGCAGATCACCGGACGCGACGGCGTGCTCGCCACCGCGGCGCGGGTGGTACTCGAACAACTCGGCCTCAGCGAGAAGATCAGCGCTCCCGAGGCGACTGCCGACACTCTCGCGGACCTCGTCTCGGCCGAATTGGGTTCGGACTGGCCGCGTCTGGTCGCGCCCGCGTTCGACGCCCGCAAGGCCGTTCTCATCGACGACCGGTGGGCCACCGCCCGCGAGGATCTCGCGAAGATGTGGCTCGGCGACGACGCCACCACCGCGGAACAGTCGATCGACGGATTCGCCGGCGCCGGTGAAGCCGTGGCCGCCCAGGCGAACTGGTGGCGGCAGCGGGCCATGCACGAGGCCCGTTCGGTGCTGGCCGGGGTGTACGCGCAGATCGCGAAGACCGCGCTCGACACCACCGAGCCAGGTCTGTGGTCCGACGACCTCGCCGTGATCACCGGCGCCAGCAAGGGTTCCATCGCGGCAGCGGTCACCGGCAAGCTGCTGTCGGGCGGCGCGACCGTGGTGGTCACCACGTCGAGTCTCAACGACGAGCGGCTGCGGTTCTACCGCTCGCTCTACCGCGACAACGCCCGCCACGGTGCGGCGCTGTGGGTGGTCCCGGCCAACATGGCCTCCTACCAGGACCTCGACGCGCTGATCGACTGGGTCGGCACCGAACAGGTCGACAACGCGGGCGGCGCCAAGATCAAGGTCAAGGACGCGATGACCCCGACGATGCTGCTGCCGTTCGCGGCGCCGCGCGTCGCCGGTGACCTCGCCGACGCGGGCGCTCGGGCCGAAATGGAAATGCGCGTGCTGCTGTGGTCGGTGGAACGGCTGATCGGCGGCCTGTCGGCCCTCGGCGCCGACCACGACGTCGACGCGAAACTGCATGTGGTGCTGCCGGGTTCGCCCAACCGTGGCTTGTTCGGCGGCGACGGCGCGTACGGCGAGTCCAAGGCCGCCCTCGACGCGGTGGTCTTGAAATGGAAGGCCGAGAAGTCCTGGGCCGAACGCGTCACCCTGGTGCACGCGCTGATCGGCTGGGTGCGCGGCACCGGGCTGATGGGCCACAACGACCCCATGGTCGAGGCCGTCGAGAAGGCGGGTGTGCACACCTGGTCGACCGACGAGATGGCCGACGAACTGCTCAAGTGGTGCACCTCGCGTGCCCGCCAGGTGACCATCACCGGCCCGCAGCAGATCGACCTCACCGGTGGTCTGGCGCGTGCCAAGCTCGACCTGCCCGCGCTCGCCAAGCAGGCGCAGGAGGCCGCGGCCGAGAAGGTCGAAGAAACCGCCACCGTCGCGACGATCGCCGCACTGCCCGCCCCGCCGACCCTGAGTTCGGCACTGCCGGTGCCGGAATGGGCCCCGGTCACCGCGGAGCTGAGCGACATGGTCGTGATCGTCGGCGCCGGTGAGCTCGGGCCGTACGGCTCCTCGCGCACCCGCTTCGAGATGGAGGTCGAAGACGAACTGTCGGCCGCCGGCGTGCTCGAGCTGGCCTGGACCACCGGTCTGATCCGGTGGGAGAACGAACCGAAGCCCGGCTGGTACGACACCGAATCCGGCGACTTCGTGCCGGAATCGGAGGTCGCGCAGCGCTACCACGACACCGTGGTCGAACGCTGCGGTGTGCGCCGCTACGAAGACGACGGCGCGATGCTCGACAACGCGGCCCCGCTGCTCACCTCGGTGTTCCTCGATCAGGACCTGTCGTTCACCGTCGCAGGCGAGGCGGAGGCACGCGCCTTCCACACCGCCGATCCCGAGCACACCGTCATCGCGCCGGTCGCCGATTCCAGCGACTGGACCGTGACTCGTCAGGCGGGCACCGAGATCCGGGTGCCGCGCAAGGCGAAGCTGTCGCGTGTGGTCGGCGGTCAGATCCCGACCGGCTGGGATCCCACCATCTGGGGCGTCTCGGCCGACATGGCCGCCTCGATCGACCGGGTCGCGCTGTGGAACATCGTCTGCACCGTCGACGCGTTCGTCGGCGCGGGCTTCAGCCCCGACGAGCTGATGAGCTGGGTGCACCCGAGCCTGGTGGCCAACACCCAGGGCACCGGTATGGGCGGCATGTCCTCGATGCGCTCGCTCTACGTCGACAACCTGCTCGGCGAACCGCGCCCGAACGACATCCTCCAGGAGGCACTGCCCAACGTCGCCCTGGCGCACGTGGTGCAGTCCTACGTCGGCAGCTACGGCGCCATGGTGCATCCGGTCGCGGCGTGCGCCACGGCGGCGGTCTCGGTCGAGGAAGGCGTCGACAAGATCCGGCTCGGCAAGGCCGAGGTCGTGGTCGCCGGTGGCTTCGACGATCTGGGTATCGAAGGCATCGTCGGCTTCGGTGACATGTCGGCCACCGCCGACTCGGCGAGCATGCGCGCCAAGGGAATCAGCGACCGCTACTTCTCCCGCGCCAACGATCGCCGCCGCGGCGGGTTCGTGGAATCGCAGGGTGGCGGCACCGTGCTGCTGGCCCGTGGTGACGTGGCCGTGCAGATGGGTCTGCCGGTGCTCGGCGTCGTCGCCTTCGCCCAGTCCTTCGCCGACGGCGTGCACACCTCCATCCCGGCGCCGGGTCTCGGCGCATTGGGTGCGGGGCGCGGCGGCAGCGAGTCGCGACTGGCGGCCGAACTGCGCAAGCTCGGCGTGACCCCCGACGACATCGCGGTGATCTCCAAGCACGACACCTCCACCGCGGCCAACGACCCCAACGAGTCGGAGCTGCACGAGCGGCTGGCGGGCGCGCTGGGTCGTACCGAGGGCGCCCCGCTGTTCGTGGTCTCGCAGAAGAGCCTCACCGGACATGCCAAGGGCGGCGCGGCGGCGTTCCAGCTCATCGGCCTGTGCCAGGTGCTGGAAAACGGTGTGGTGCCGCCGAACCGGAGCCTGGACTGCGTCGACGAGAAGATGGCGGGCTACCCGCACCTGGTGTGGGCGCGTGAGCCGCTGCGCTTCGGCGAGAAGTTCGCGCTGAAGGCGGGTCTGGTGACCTCGCTCGGCTTCGGTCACGTGTCCGGTCTGCTCGCGGTGGTGCATCCGCAGGCGTTCCTGGCCGCGATCGAACCGGCCGCGCGGGCGGAGTACCAGGAGCGGGCGCAGACGCGTCAGCTCGCGGGCAGGCAGCGGTTCGCCGAGGCCATGTGCGGCGGGTCGGCACTGTACGAGAAGCCCGCTGATCGTCGACTGGGCGCCGACGGCACGCCGGCCAAGCAGATCCGTCAGCTCGAGGCCGACATGCTGCTCTCGCCGCAGGCGCGTCTGGACAGCGACGGCGTCTACAGCGCGAGCGGATGGGGTTGCGGCACCGGGCAAATCACCCCGCAGCCGACCGAAGCGTCGTAGGCTGCCGCTTTGTGACGATTCTCGGTATCGGCTTGGACTTGGTGACCATCTCCGAGTTCGCCGAACAGCTGCAACGGCCCGGGTCGACCATGCTCAGGGAGACATTCACCGCTGGTGAGCGTCGCTACTGCCAGAGCAAGCAGACCGACCCGGACCGCAGCTTCGCCGCACGCTGGGCCGCGAAGGAGGCGGTGCTCAAAGCCTGGGCATCGTCTCGTTTCGCCCGCAGTCCGCAGATCGGCGACAACCCGTATCCGCTCATCGAAGTCGTCAACGACGCGTGGGGCAGGCCCAGCATCAAACTCCACGGCCTCGCCGCGGAATTCCTGCCCCGCGTCCGAGTGCACCTGTCCCTGACCCACGACGGTGATACCGCCGCGGCGATGGTGGTGCTGGAAGACCCGGGTGAACTGGCCGATCTGATCGACGGCCGGGGCTAGAAATCGCGAACCGCTAGTGTTCCTCGGCGGTTCGCGATTCTTTTTCCGCCACCAGTAGATACGCCACCATGAGGCGCTTGAGTTCGGCGACCGCGTCGGTATTCGACTGGTTTTCCTGTACCGAGAAATTCAGCATCGAATACACGACGTGTACCAGCACTTCGGCCATCATCGTGCGCCGGGCGCGCGGGGTGCGCGGGGTCAGCGGCCGCAGCATCTGCGAGACGACCGCGGCGAATTCCTTTTCGTGCAACGCGCCTGTCGCGCGTGTGGACGGGGTCGACTGCATCGCCAGCCACACTTCGCGCCGTGACGGGTCGGTGGTCCACAGGTTCGCCATGTGGTCGACGAACTGGTTCATGTGCCGCAACCAGTCCAGTGAGGGCACTTCACCGTGGAAGTCGGCCAACTCGCGGGAAACCGCAACCAGGTCTTGCCGATTGAGTTCACAGACGATCACGTACTTGTTGGCGAAGAACTGATACAGCGTGCCGATGGGCACCTCGGCGCGCTGGGCGACCTCTTCACAGGTGAACGACTCGAAACCCACCTCGACCAGCAACTCGCGCGAGGACGCCAGCAGCGCGTCGAATTTGCGCTTGCTGCGCTCCTGCGTCGGCCGCTTGCGCGGCATCAACTCCTGGGGGTCGTCCTGCAATTCCAGCGCAGGGTCCGGACGGCTCTGCGGTGACCGGGCCTGCGCGTGTACTTCCACCCATCCAGGCTAGCGGTATACACAGATCCGCGACACGCCTCTACCGACAGCGTGTCAACAACTGGCTGAAATCCCGACCCATCCATGCCCTGACCGGTGACGAATCATCAGATAAGTGTGCGTCTATCTGCACGCTTATTCGCGGCTAGCCAGCTCACGCCGCACCAGACCTACCGCGAAGTGACGGACCCTGCGTGGTCCCGTCCCGCACCGTTTCGCACAGGGGAAGGCAAGACTTGTGGCAGCAGGATCTGTGGTAACCCTCGGCGTCAGCACCGAACGGGGAGCCGTGCACGCGGTGGCGTTCGCCGAATCGGGCGTCACTCTCACGGATCGGATGCTGCTGCGGCGCACCGTCCGTGCCAACGGAGACGGTAAGGCCGAAGTGGCGGCAGCGGTACACACCGCCCTCGACGCGATCGCGACCGAGCTCGACGACGAGCACGAGATCGCCGGGGTGGCAGTGAGTTACCGCGACGCCGTCGAACGGCGCGCGATCGTGACCCGCCTGGCGGAGACCCAATGGCGCACGGCCTCGCTGGTTTCGGCGAAATCGTCGCATCTGTTCGTCGCGGGCGCGATGACCTGGCTCGACGAGTTCGACAATCTGCTCGTCTACGAGGCGGTGCCGGGCTACCAGGCGATGACACTGATCGACCAGGGTCGGCACCGTGTGCTCGCCGCCTACTCGCAGACCGGCGCACCCACACCCGACGCATTGCGCGCCGGGGTGTCGGCGGGGTGGGATCAGTTCGAGGCGGCGTCGGTGAAGCCGGCCGCGGTGGTGCTGGTCGGCTCGTCGTCGGACGCACCCGCGGTGCGCGACGCGGTCGCCGGATTCGGGGTGCCGGTGCTGCCGTGCCGGTTGGCGCCGTTCGCGCCCGCCGCCGGTGCCGCGCTGGTCGCGCTCGGCGATACCGTCGTGGTGCCGATCTCGAGCGGGTCGCGGTCCAGGCGTGGGACGGCGATGGTCGCCGCGGCGGCGAGTGTGCTCGCGGGCGGGCTCGTGGCGGGTGGTTCGTACGCGGTGATCAACAGCGGGCCGCCCGCGGTCGACAACACGGCCGTGTCGTCGGAGCCCGGTGCCGCGTCGGCGCCGGTCATTCCGCAAGCCCCCCAGACACATGAAGCCGCCTCCATGGAGTCCGGGTCGAGCGGCGGTGTGGGTTCCGGTAGCGGGTTGCAGGTGAGCCCGGTGGAAGAATCGCCCACGTCGCCGTACGAAACGGTGTCGCCGAATCCGCAACTGGTGAACCCGGGCGAGTTCCCGCTCGACTACCCGACCCAGCTGTACGGGGACGCGCCACAGGAAGACCCGCTTCCGCTCGAACCCGCTGTTCCCGTGGTTCCGCAGATTCCCGCCGCCGCACCGACCCTGCCCGGCACCGGCATTCCGCTCGGGATGCAGCCCGCGCAGGCGCCCATGCCGCAGGGCCCGCACACGGCGTCCGCCGACTGATCGTCTCCACCACGAAGGGGCAGCGCACGCGCTGCCCCTTCGTGGTTCTCAGACGTTGCTCTGCCGACGGAACAGCGCCCCCGCCGCGATGTACCCGACGAGCCCGATGCCGGCACACCACAGCACCGCGAGTACCCAGCTGCTGCCGATCGGCGTGCCCATCGACAATCCGCGCAGCGTCTCGATCACCGGGGTCACCGGCTGATTCTCGGCGTACCAGTGCAGCCACGTCGGCATCGACGAGGTCGGCACGAACGCCGAACTCACATAGGGCAGGAACATGAACACGAAGGTGAAGCCGTTGGCCGCCTCCGGGTTCGGGGCGAGCAGGCCCAACGCGGCCGCCAACCACGACAGCGCGAACACGAACATCGCCAGCACACCGAAAACACCCAGCCAGCGCAGTGGATCGGTGGTCGGGCGGAAGCCGAGCACCACCGCCACCCCGATCACGATCGCGGAGGTGATCAGATTGCGGATCACGCTCTCGGCGACGTGCCCGGTGAGTACCGCCGACCGGGCGATGGCCATGGTGCGGAACCGGTCGATGATGCCCTCGGCCACGTCGGTGGACAGCGCGAGCGCCGTGGTGGACGCCCCGAAACTCGCACACAGCAGGATGATTCCGGGTACCACGTAGTCGATGTAGGCACCGGGACCCACGTCCATGGCGCCACCGAAGACGAACACGAACATCAGCAGGATCATCACCGGCAGCACGACCGTCATGATCATGGTGTCGGGGCTGCGCAGGGTGTGGCGGATATTGCGGTCCAGCATGGTGGCCGAATCCTGCAGTGTGCGCGTGGCGTTCATGCCGCGACCTCGGTTCGTCCGGGCTGACCGGTCAACGCGAAGAACACGTCGTCGAGGTCGGGGGTGTGGACAGTGAGCTGCTCGATCGCGATATCGAGTTCGGCGAAACGGTCGAGTAGCCGCTTGATCTCGACGGCGCTGCCGTCCGAGGGCACCTGCAGGGTCAGCTGTTCGGGATCGGGGTGGGCGCCGGTCGCGGTGTCGAGCGCGTTGGTCGCGGCGGTCAGCAGTCCGCGATCGGCGAAGCGGAACCGGATGTGGCCGCCCGGCACGAGGCGTTTGAGTTCGGCCGGGGTGCCATCGGCGACGATCCTGCCGTGGTCGAGTACGGCGATCCGGTCGGCGAGCTGATCGGCTTCCTCCAGGTACTGGGTGGTGAGCAGGATGGTTGTCCCCTCGGCCGCCAATTCCCTGATGGCGGACCACAGATCGCGTCGGCTCCGTGGGTCGAGGCCGGTGGTGGGTTCGTCGAGGAAGACCATGCGTGGCTCACCCATCAGGCTCATCGCGAGGTCGAGCCTGCGCCGCATGCCGCCCGAGTAGGAGGCGACCGGCTTGTCGGCGGCGTCGACCAGGTCGAAGCGTTCCAGGAGTGCGTCGCCACGGCGTCGGGTCTCGTCCTTGCCGAGGTGCAGCAGCCTGCCGGTGAGGCGCAGGTTCTCGGCGCCGGTGAGTACCCCGTCGACGGCGGCATACTGACCGGTGACGCCGATCAGGCGCCGGATCGTATCGGGGGCTTGCGCCAGGTCGTGTTCGAAGAGCCTGACGTCGCCGCGATCGGGCCTGCTGAGGGTGGCCAGGATGCGGACCAGCGTGGTCTTGCCCGCACCGTTGGGTCCGAGCAGGGCGAAGACGGTGCCCGCGGTGATGTCCAGGTCGAGGTCGTCCAGGACGACATGGGAGCCGTAGGTCTTGTGCAATCGGCGGATCGAGAGTGCGGGCGGTGGTGGCGATGTCATGAGTTCTCTCCGATCGAGAAACTGTTTATGTAATAAACACAGTTTATAGGCTAAACAGTTCTTGAGCGCAAGAGTGCGCGGGTTAGAGTCGAGGCGAGCAGAGGAGGCAGATGACGACGTCCGGCGACATGGCGCTACCGAAAGCGGTCGAGCTGATGTGGGGGCGCGAGCAACCCGGCGGCAGGGGGCCCAAACGCGGGCTCACCCTGGATCAGATCCTCGACGCCGCGACCGAAGTGGCCGATGCGGAGGGTTTCGCGGCGCTGTCGATGAATCGGGTCGCCAAGCAGCTCGGCTTCACCGCGATGTCGCTGTACCGGTACGTCGACAGCAAGAACACGCTGGTCGACCTGCTGATGGATCGCGTAGTGGGGGCCCCACCCGAGATCGCCGCGGGAACGCCGTGGCGGGTGGGTCTCGAGCGGTGGGCGCTGGCCGAGTTCGAGCGGCTCGGCCGTCATCTGTGGTGGTTGGACATCCCGCTGAGCAGGCCGCCGATGGGGCCGAACAACATGGCCTGGCTCGAAACCGCGTTGCAGGTTCTCGCCGAGGCGGCCGTGCCGGAGCCGATCAAGCTCCAGCTGGTGATGAACGTGTCGATGTTCGTGGTCGGTAAACGGCGGTTCCTCCGGGATCTCCAGGAGGAAGAGGGCGGCGACTTCGCCTCGGTGATGGCCAGGGTGCTCGACCCGCAGCGCTTCCCCTCGGTGTCGGCCGCCCTCTCCAACGCCGCGTTCGACGATGACGATATCGACTGGGAGAGGGCCGACTTCGAGTTCGGCCTCGCCCGTTTGCTCGACGGTTACGAGGTCTTCATCGCCACCTTCGGCGACTAGACCGACAGGTCGCGGCGCAACTTCGCGACGTGCCCGGTGGCGCGGACGTTGTACTGGGCAACCTCGATCTTGCCCTTCTCGTCGACCACGAACGTCGAGCGGATCACACCCGTCACGGTCTTGCCGTACATCATCTTCTCGCCGAAGGCGCCCCATTCTTTGAGCACCTCGCGCTCGGGGTCCGAGAGCAGCGGGAAGGTCAGGCCCTCGTTGTCGCGGAACTTGGCCAGCTTGGCGGGCTTGTCGGGAGAGATGCCGAGCACCTCGAGGCCCGCGCCGCCCAGCTCGGCCAGATTGTCGCGGAAGTCGCAGGCCTGCTTGGTGCAGCCGGGGGTGCTGGCGGCGGGGTAGAAGTAGACGATCACCTTGCGGCCGCGGTAATCCGACAGCGACACGTCCTTGCCGTCGGCGTCGGGCAGCGTGAATTCGGGGGCGGTGTCTCCGGGGGAGAGGCGATGGTTGTCGGTCACCACCGCACGGTAACCGACCGGGTCCGCGAGGCGCATGGATAGACTCGGTGACGAGCAGCAAGACATATACCTGGAGGTGACGGTGGCCAAGGACGACACCGACCGGATCGAACGCGAGATCGAGATCGCGCGTACCCGGTTGGCGACCACGCTCGACGAACTGGCGGTGCGCGCGGATCCGCAACGGATCGCGGAAGACACCAAGACGATGGTGGTCGCCAAGTTGAACGAGCCGAAGGTCAAATACACGCTGATCGGAGCGGGCGCCCTTGTGGCCGGCCTGGTGCTGATCAAGATCTTCCGCCGCTGAATCAGCAGGCCGGACAACAAAAAACACCCGATGTGCCAACGAGTCACATCGGGTGTTTTTTGTGGCTTTACTGCGTGGGGCAGGCCAGGCCGTCGCCATCGGGGTCGAGGTGCGGCGAGTAGCCCGGCTCGCCACGGAACAGCGGCGCGCGGCCTGCGGCCATCGCGTCGTCGCAGCTGCGGAACGCGCCACCGGCCGAACCGGACTGGACCAGGTTGGCCGAGCCGGTCGCTCCGAGGATGGAGTCGAAGCTGGACGAACCGGTACCCGCCGAGCCCGATACCGGGTCGGCGTGGGAGACGGGAGCGGCGATCAGGGCGAGCCCTACGGCGGCAAGGCTGACGGTGAGCCGACGAACGTTCATGAATTCCTCTATGTCTGCTGCGGTTCGGGTGTGGTCACGGCCACGATGTGGCCGGTAGCCCCGTCCACCTTTGTGACGGGGCGACCGATTGTCAACCGCACGCGACCCGAGGATTCGCCGGGAGTCTCGGTCGGTTATTCACCCAGTCTGCGCCCGGTCAGGTGTTCGGCCGGGATGGTGCCCATGCGACCCGCGTTGAAATCCTCCATCGCCTCGATGATTTCCTCCCGAGTGTTCATCACGAACGGCCCGTATTGAATCACCGGTTCGCGCAACGGAGTTCCGCCGAGTAGCAGGACCTCGAGATCGCCGGTGGTGCTGTGCTGGGTGAGATCGGCGGTCAGGGTGAGGGCGTCGCCCTTGCCGAAGACCACCAGTTGCCCGGCGCTGATCGGCCTGCGATCGACGCCGACCGTGCCGCTGCCCGACAGCACATAGGCCATCGCGGTGAAGTCCTTCGGCCACGGCGTCTCCAGCTGGGCGCCGGGGACGAGCGAGGCGTGCGCGTAGGCGATCGGGGTGTAGGTGGAGCCGGGGCCGGAGAAACCGGCGAACTCACCGGCGATGACGCGCACGAGCGCGCCGCCGTCGTGTGAGCTCACCAGGGTCAGTTCGCTCGCGCGCAGGTCCTGGTAGCGCGGGGTGGCGAATTTGTTCGCCCGCGGCAGGTTCACCCACAGCTGGATTCCGTGGAACGTGCCGCCGGAGATGACGAGCTTCTCCTCGGGCAGTTCGTCGTGCAGCATGCCCGAGCCCGCGGTCATCCACTGGGTGTCGCCCTCGCCGATGACGCCGCCGCCACCTTGGGAATCGTGGTGGACCATGGTGCCGTCGAGCATGTAGGTGACGGTTTCGAAGCCACGGTGCGGGTGCCACGGCGCGCCCTTGGCCGCATACGGCTCGTAAGCGACCGGGCCCATCTGGTCGAGCAGGATGAACGGGTCGGCCGAGCGTAGGTCGACGCTGGGGAACGGCCGGGTCACCTCGAAGCCGGCGCCCTCCTGCTGGCGCGCGGCGGTGACGATCTGGCGAACCGGGCGCTGGGTCTCGGTGACATCGGGGCGGGGCAGCCGGGGCAGCACCATGATGTCGTCGACGGTGATAGCTGGCATGGGGTGCCTCCTGGAAGCTTCGTCAGGCTGTTGGTTTCCATGTCAACCAACAGAGTTCTAGAATCATTCCCGTGCCCAGATGGTTGTCCGAAGAAGAGCAGCAGACATGGCAGTCCTACATCCTCATGCGTCAGCGACTCGACGCCGTCCTGGCCGCGGGTCTGGGCGAATACGGACTGTCGATGGCCGACTACGAGCTGCTGGTCCCGCTGTCGGCGGCACCCGACGGATGCCTGCGGGCCAAGGAGCTGGCCGCCCAGGTCTGCTGGGACAAGTCCCGGTTGTCCAAGCATGTGGCCCGCATGGCCGCTCGCGGACTCGTCGATCGAGTGCAGGCCGAGGACGACGCGCGCGGAATCGTCGTGTCGCTGACCGAGGCCGGACGCACGGTGTTGCGCGAGGCCGCACCCGAGCATGTCGAATTGGTGCGGGAGGTGTTCGTCGACCGGATGACCGACGCGGAGAGCACGGCGATCCGCTCGCTGGCAGGCAAAGTGATCGCGGCGAGTGAGGCCCGAAGCGATTCGGCCGGTTAACGATTCGGGCCACCGACCCGATGCGCACTAGACAGGGCTCGAACTTCGCACGCAGGGGTGGTGGCATGAAGACAGCCGGATACATCGTTTCGATGGGCATGCTGTGTGCGTTGTCGGTCGCGGGGTGCTCGACCGAAGACGGCACCGCGCAACCGGCGACGACGACCGCTCGCGGTGGCTCGTGGGGTTCTGGTGCGCCCGCCACCGAACTGCCCGGTGCGGGCGGTCCGACGACCGCACCGGATCGGTCGCCGGTGATCACCGTCGTTCCGACGACGCCGGGCCCTCGCCCGACCGGTCAGGGCGCACCGAGCAGCCTCCCCGGCACCACCGCGCCACAGCCGCCGGTCGCGACCGACGTCGTCTCGCTGGTCGCCGTCGACGCCGCGGGTCAGCCGTCCAACGGTTTCACCGTGTCCGGCTCCACTCCGGTCGGCGTCCTCGACTGCTCCCACATGTCGCCGAGCCGCTCGGCCACCACCGCGGGCATCTACGAATGCGGTGCTTCCGCCGACTCGGCCAACGTGTGCTGGGCGGCTCCCGACAAGGCCTCCCTGCTGTGCGCGAACGATCCGTGGCAGCGCGGTCTGCGCCGGTATACCGTCGACCCGCCGGTCGCCGATATCGGCAAAACCGCGTCGCCCGAGCCGTGGGCACTCGAACTCGCCGACGGCCGCCACTGCCGCATCCGCGTCGGCGGCGCCTGGGGCGGCCGCTCCGACGGCCTGGTCGGCGCCTACTCCTGCGACGGCGGCAACGACGTCGTCCTCCAGCCGTCCACCGCCCGCACCGCCATCGACACCTCGACCAGCACCTGGCAGGTCAGGATCGGGCCACTCGGATCCGGCGCACCCGACTTCCCCGCGCCCGCGACTGTCGCCGTTCGCACCGCCTATTTCGCCGCGGTGAGCTGAGGCAGGTGCGTGGCTGTCCTCGATGTCGAGCCCGCCCTGTCGTGGCGGTACGTTGAGATATGCCCATCGCCTCGCTCAACGGCATCCAGCTCAGCTACGACGTCACCGGTTCGGGACCGCTTGTCCTGCTCGTGATGGGTAGTGGGAGTCCTGGACGTGTCTGGCGCACCTATCAGGTGCCCGCCCTGGTCAAGGCGGGGTTCACCGTCGCCACTGTCGACAATCGGGGGATCGCGCCGTCGTCGGAGTCGGCATCGGGGATCACCATGGCGCAGCTGGTCGGTGATACCGCCGCGCTGATCGAGCACCTAGGGGCTCCGGCGCATGTGGTCGGCACCTCGATGGGCTCGCGGATCGTCGCCGAACTCGCGCTGGCCCGGCCGGAGTTGCTGCGCCGGGCGGTCATGTTCGCCGCCACCGCGCGGCCGTATCCGGTGACGAGCACCCTCAGCAAGGGCGAGCAGGCGTTGTTCGACAAGGGGATTCAGCTACCGCCGGAATACGCGGCCGCCGTCAAGGCGATGATCAATCTGTCGCCACACACTCTGGCCGATCCGGCCAAGGCGCAGGAGTGGCTCGATATCTTCGAATTCACCTCGGGGAAGGGAACTCCCGGCACTCGGGCGCAAGCGGCAATGGATCGGTCGCAGGACCGGCGGCAGGCGTATCGGGGGATCTCGGTGCCCAGCTTGGTGGTCGGGTTCGCCGATGATCAGATGGTGCCGCCGCGGTTCTGCCGGGAGGTCGCCGAGGCGATCCCGACCGCCACCTATACCGAGATCGAACGGTGTGGGCACTACGGATATCTGGAGCGGCCCGACGAGGTCAACCGCATCCTGATCGAATTCCTCTCCGCTGCTCGATAATTCACCACTCACAAGGATCTTCGATGACCGATTCGCCGAACTGCCCCGCCTGTGACGACACGTTCACCTATCGGGAGATGAACGGGACGTGGGTGTGTACCAACTGCGCCAATCAGTGGGGACTGCGCCTGGTCCCGGATCTCGACGACGCCTGAGCCGCGGGTCGGTCAGCTCGTGGTCAGCGCCGACGCGGCGGCCGCGGCGATCGCGGTGGCGACGGCGGCGAGGGCGGGGGAGTGCAGCTTCCACTGCTGCCAGTACAGCGGGACATCGATGTGGGAATCACCGTCGATGTTGACCAAAGTGCCTGTGGTGCGGTCTTTCCCGGTTTGCAGGTCGGGCAGCATGCCCCAGCCGAGGCCGAGCCGCACCGCATCGGCGAACGCGCTCGACGAGGGCACGTAGTGACCCGGCGGATCGACCTGGCGACGGGTGCGCCGGCGTAGCTGGCGGAGCTGGAGATCGTCTTTGCGATCGAAGTGCACGACGGGCGCGTGGGCATACGCGGCGGAGGTCGGGCCGTCGGGGAACCAGGTGCGGACGAACCGCGGTGTCGCCGTGGGGCGGTAGCGCATCGCCCCCAGCGGGGTCACGGTGCAGCCCTGCACCGGTGTGGCGGTGGCGGTGATCGCGGCGGTCACCGTGCCGTCGCGCAGCAACCGGGTGGTGTGTTCCTCGTCTTCGCGGTGCAGGTCGAAGGAGATCCCGGCGGGCACGCTCGCGAGCGCGGGCATGACCCACGATTCGAGGGAGTCGGCGTTGACGGCGATCGGGATGCGGATCGGCCGGTCGGCGGGGCGGTCGGCATCGCCGAGTTCGCGCGCGGTGTCGCCCGCGAGCAATTCCACCTGCCGGGCCAGACGCAGCACCGCGAGCCCGGATTCGGTGGGGCGCACCGGTTTCGAGCGTTGCACCAGCACGCGTCCCGCCGATTCCTCTAGCGCTTTGATTCGCTGGCTGATGGCCGACGGGGTGAGGTCGAGCCGACGGGCGGCCGCGTCGAACGTGCCCTCGGTGAGGACGGCGTTGAGGGCGCGCAGCTGGTCCAGTTGGAAATCCACTGAAGTAACTCTAATGGTAGTGAAGAATCATTAGCTGGACTGAAAATTGACGACCTCTTAACGTCGAGAGCTGTGACGGCATCATCGGCGGCGTCGGCCGCCCTCTCCGGATTGGGCTTCGGGCTCTCGCTCATCGTGGCCATCGGCGCGCAGAACGCGTTCGTGCTGCGTCAGGGGGTGCGTGGGCAGCACGTGTTGCCGGTGATCGCGGTGTGCGCGGTGTCCGACATCGTGTTGATCGGCGCGGGCGTGGCCGGGTTCGGGGCGGTCGTCGAGTCGTTTCCGGCGGTGCTGACCGTCGCCCGGTACGCGGGGGCGGCCTTTCTGGTCGGCTACGCGCTGCTGGCGGCTCGGCGCGCCCTCGGTTCGTCGACCCTGATCACCGACGCGGCGGGTGCCTCGGTGGCCGTCGGTGCGTCCGTGCTCACCTGTCTGGCGCTGACCTGGCTCAATCCGCACGTGTATCTCGACACGCTGGTGCTGCTCGGTTCCTTCGCCAGCACCTACGCGGCGCCCGACCGCTGGTTCCTCGCCGCCGGGGCCATGCTCGCCAGCGTCCTGTGGTTCGGCGCCCTCGGCTACGGTGCTCGCCGGCTCGGTCCGCTCTTCGCGCGCCCGAGGGCGTGGCGTGTCCTGGATTCGCTGATCGCCGTGGTCATGCTCGCGCTGGCCGTCGGCCTGCTGCTCGCCTGAGGCGCGGTGTTAGGACTCCCACGGCTTCACCGGGGGCTTGACCCACAGCAGCTTCTCGTCGGCGTGGGTGCGCACCGCGGCGGCGTGCCGGGGGTTGCGGGCCGCCCAGGCGTCCTTCTGGTCGAGGAGGTCGGCGACCACCTGCCAGGTTTCGCCGGTGCTCGGCGGATTGGTGTCGGCGGCGCGGGCCAGCTTGCGCAGGGTGGCCGCGGGCAGGGCGAGCAGTTCGGCGCTGCGGATATCGCGTGACCAGACGTAGGCGGCCATGCGGCGGGCCTTGGCGACGCGGCTGGCGGTGGCCGCGTCGGAATGCGCGTGATCGGGTGCCTGATCGGCGCTGTCTGGCACGACGGCGATTCTACGACGGAACGCCCGCGCTCCGGTCGGCGATGACCGGGGCGCGGGCGTTCACCCGTCAGGTTGCTCAGTAAGCGGAGTTGACGTTGTCCATGGAGCCGTAGCGCTGCGCCGCGTAGTTGCAGGCCGCGACGATGTTGGCCACGGGGTTCCAGACGTCGAAGGGGGTGCCCTCGACGTGGTAGGTCGCGAAGGTGGGGTCGATCACCTGGAGCAGGCCCTTGGAGGGGATGCCCATCGCGGCGTTGGAGTCCCACAGGTTGATCGCCTGGGGGTTGCCGGTCGACTCGCGCATGATGTTGCGGTGGATGCCCTCGTAGCTGCCGGGGATGCCCTTGGCGGCCATGATGTCGAGCGCTTCGGTGATCCAGCCGTGCAGGTTGTCCTCGTAGGACTTCACCTCGGGCATCGGGGCCGGGGCGGCCTCGGGAGCCGGGGCGGCCTCCGGTGCCGGGGCGGGAGCGGCCTGCGGCGCGGGCGCCGGGATGGCCTGGATGGCGGGGGCGGCGCCGACGGCGGGGATGTTCTCCGCCTGCTCGACGACCATGGCGGCACGCTCGGGAACGCTGTCGTCGGCGAACGAGACGGCGGAGGACGCGGCTACGGCGACCAGGCCGACCGCGGCGACTGCCACGGTGAACGCCTCACGGCGCGAGCGACGGCCGATAACGGTGCTGAGCTTGTCTTTGTTGAGCATGGCTTTTCTGTTCCTTCATCTCTGTCTGGCGACGCAGGCCCTGCATCAGGGCGCGATGGATCGCGCAGCGCGCACGGGAGTACACGCCGGTCAGGCGATGCGTTGTTTCTGTCTGTATGGGAAGGTGCGACACTGTCGGGGGACGAACGCTCGATGGCAGTTCATCGCTGGCGCCGCACGGTGCTCCACAGCTGGCTGCGGGGAGACCACGCGCTGTTCGGTGCTATCGGAGGTTGGATACTTCCGGGCTAACCAAACCGCAGGTCCGTTTGTGACCTGATGACAGAATGGTCACGACGGGTTAACGCAAGGTGAACGAAACCTGAACGGCAAACGCTGCCGATCTTGGTTCATTGCCGGGCAGTTGCAGAATCGTTATGTATGCAGGAGGTTTGCGACTCTGATCTGCGTGGCGGCCGTCACAGAAAAAGTTTGCCCGAATCAGGTTTTGCGGGGGTTTGCGCAGCTAGAGCGAGTCCGAATCGGGCTCTGAGCGCTAGCACGCCGGATTGTCCATGGCAGTCCGATAACGAGATCGTGACCGTTGCCCGGCAACTGCGGCTACCACCTCTCGCAGACCGGCCATGCGGGGCTCGTCCGTCTCGCTCGAACGCCATACGATGCCGAAAGTGCAGTCGGCAAGTGCGTCGACCGGCACGAAGCGCAGGTCGGGGCGTGGGTACAACTGTGCGGCAGAGGCGGGGACGAAGGCGACCGCACCGGTCAGTGCGACGGTCGCGAGCATCGACTCGAACGTCGTGCCCATGGCCGTGGCATAGCGAACGGCTCGGCCGTCGGGCCGAGGGTCGGCGGCCCAGTACGCACGTCCCTCGGGAAACGACTCGGGCACCATCGTGACGACCGCGTGGTGTGCGAGATCGGCCAGGCGCAGCGACTCTCGTCGCGCCAGCGGATCCGTCGCGGCCAGGCATGCGACCCGGCGCTCGACCACGAGTGGAACGACGTGCAGATGCGACGGAACAGGCACATGGACGAACGCCGCATGGATTTCACCGCGCTCCAGCGCGGCCAATTGCTCGGTGAACGTGTCGATCACCTGCACACGAGGGCCCAGTTCCGGAAAACGTGTCGATATTCCATCGATGATCTGGCGGGTCGGGCCGAGTGCCGTAAAACTCTCGCATACCCCGATCCGCAATATTCTCGCTTCTGTCGAGGCGTGATTCGCCATTTCTCTCAACTGCTCCGAGGAATCCACTATCGAACGAGCCAGCGGTAGCAATTTCAGCGCGATAGGAGTGAGTTCTACCCGTCTGCTGGTTCGATCGAAGAGCCGAACTCCCAATCGTTGCTCCAGTGCCCGGATTTGCTGGCTGAGTGCGGGCTGAGTCAGGTACGCGCGGCGCGCTGCCCGGCCGAAATGCAGCTCCTCGGCGAGAACCAGCAGCAGGCGGAGTTGGTGGGGTGTGGGGTCGTCGCCCTGCAAGCTCGAGCCTGTCCCATCCATAACCCACACTCTATCGATGACGGCGAGATCCTGATAGTTACACCGTTGTGAGGCATCGCCCGGGCTGGCAAGGTTTATTTCGCTGCCGCCACGGATCGACCAGCAGGAATAGGAATCATGCGACAAAGTCTCGCCGCACTCGTATTGTGCGTCTTCGGTATTACGACCGGTGAATTCGTGATCGCGGGAATCCTTCCCGATGTCGCGGCTGAATTCGGCGTCTCTATTTCGGCGGCCGGGCTTCTGGTGACCGCTTATGCCGTCGGGATGATCTTCGGTGGACCGGTCGTCACCGCGCTCACCGCGCGCTACTCGCGCAAACCGTTGATCAGCGTGCTGCTCTTGATCGCGGTGGCAGGCAACGTCGCCTCCGCGCTGGCGCCCTCCTATGAGTTCCTCTTCGTTGCCCGCGTTGTCACCGCGCTGGTCACCTCCACGTTCTTCGCGAACGCGATCGTCATCGCGACCGCGACCTCGCCGCCGGACAAGCAGGCGTCCACGGTCTCGAAGCTGGTCTTCGGGATGAACATCGCAATGGTGCTGGGTGCACCGATCGGGACGCTGCTGGGCAATCGGTTCGATTGGCGTACACCGTTTTTCGCGATTGCGGCGGTATGCGCTCTCGGCTTGGTGCTCGTGCTGCGCTCGGTCCCGGAGGTCGCGAACTCCGGCGGGTCGGCGTGGTCGGAATTGCGGGTGTTCGGCGATCGCGACGTTCAGCTGGCCATTGCCGTCACGGCGATCGGCAGTGCGGGCGTGCTGATGGTGTTCGTCTATTTCGCGCCGTTGCTGACCGAGGTCGCGACGTTCGCCTCCAGCGCTGTGGCGGTGATGCTCCTCGTCTACGGCCTCGGCGCCACGGTGGGCAACGTCGTCGGCGGCAGACTGTCCGACCGCTCACCGAAACGTGCGCAGCTCGGTCTGCTCGTGTTGCTGGCCTGTGCGTTGCTGCTGATGTGGGCGGTGAGCGGCCAGACCGTGCTCATCGGCGTGATGGTGTTCCTGGTGGGTGCACTCGGCTTCTCGGTGATCCCGGGAATGCAGGCCCGTGTCCTGAACACCGCGAGGCTGGCCCCGACGCTCGCTATCGCGGTCAACGCCTCGGCGTACCAGCTCGCCGCGGCCTTCGCGGGCTGGTTCGGCGGGCAGGTGATCGACTCTGCCGGACTGCGCGTCGTGTACCTGGTCGCCGCCGCTGTCACTGTCCTCGGTATCGCTGTCAGTGCTGCCGCATGGCACCGTGACACTGCCGAGAGCAAGCGCGTCGCGCCAGTGGCCAACTCTGCCCCTCGTGAGCGAGATCACTGAACGGTGACGGCCTATCCGGCGGCCGAAACGAACGAAGCCCCTGACCATGAGACCTGGTCAGGGGCTTCGTTGTGGTGCGCCATCAGGGACTTGAACCCCGAACCCGCTGATTAAGAGTCAGCTGCTCTGCCAATTGAGCTAATGGCGCATGTCTTTGTTCTTTGCCCCGTCTCCGGTGCGGAACAAACATTAGCAGGCCGTGGGGCGGAAAGTGAAATCGGGCGCTGACCAGCAACAATGCGGCACATCCGGCGTTGTTAACGCCGACGACCTCCGGACCTATCTAACGATTGTGACTTGGTCGTGTCGCGGGGGCTTTCCCGTTGGAACCGGCCGGGTCAGCTGGCAGAATGGGCGAGACGTCGAGTTCGTAACGCCCCCCGCCTACACGGATGGCTCTAGCGATTCGGGTCGGTGGGATCTGCGGCGCACTGTAATCGCGTCGGTACGGAAACGGGGTTGACATGGGTAAGAAGCGGGGGCGACCTCGGTCGCTACGGACGATCGTTCCGATGGTGCTGTTGGCGGTGTTCGCGCTCGGCGCGTCGGCCTGCTCGGCCGCCGAGGGCACCGGGGTGGAGGTGGCGATCGATCGCAACCCCCTCGCCGAGCTCATCAAGCCGAAGCTCGTCTCGACCATCAAGGACGGGCAGGTCGGCGTCTCGCCCGGCATGCCCATGGCCTTCCAGGTCGAGGACGGCAAGTTCACCGACGTCACGCTGACCAACCAGCAGGGCGCCGCGGTAGCGGGTCAGCTGGCCGCGGACGGGCGCTCCTGGTCGACCGCCGAGGTGCTCGGCTACGGCAAGACCTACAAGCTCACGGCCTCGGCCATCGGGCTCGGTGGCGCGAACTCCTCGACGCTGAGCTTCACCACCAGCTCGCCGAAGAGCCAGACCAAGCCGTACCTGCTGCCCGGCGAGGGCGAAGTGGTGGGAATCGGTCAGCCGGTCGCGATCCAGTTCGACGAGAACATCCCCGATCGCCGTGCCGCCCAAGAGGCCATCAAGATCACCACCGAGCCCGCCGTCGAGGGCGCCTTCTACTGGGTGAACAATCGCGAAGTGCGGTGGCGCCCAGAGCATTACTGGACGCCGGGCACCAAGGTGACCATCGATGTGAACGTCTACGGCAAGGACCTGGGCAAGGGTCTGTACGGCCAGGACAACATCCATTCGTTCTTCACCATCGGTGACGCGGTGGTCTTCACCGCCGACGACAACACCAAGCAGGTGGTGGTGGAGAAGAACGGTCAGGTGATCATGACCATGCCCACCTCGATGGGTAAGGACAGCACGCCCACCGACAACGGCGTCTACATCGTCAGCGACCGGCACGAGAAGATCATCATGGACTCCTCGACCTACGGTGTGGCGGTGAACTCGTCCGACGGGTACCGCACGCCGGTCGACTACGCGACGCGAATCTCCTACAGCGGCATCTTCTTCCACTCGGCACCGTGGTCGGTGGGGCAGCAGGGCTACTCCAACTCCAGTCACGGCTGCCTGAACCTGAGTCCGGCGAACGCGCGCTGGGTGTACGAGAACGCCAAGCGTGGTGACATCACCGTCATCAAGAACACGGTCGGCGGCACCCTGTCCGGTGTCGACGGGCTGGGTGACTGGAACATCGCGTGGCCGGAATGGAAGGCGGGCAACGCCGACGCTCCGTAGGCGCGCGACAGACGAAAAACGAAGGGGCACCGGATTTTCCGGTGCCCCTTCGTTGTGTCTGTGGACCGCTCAGAGCGGGGTGGGAAGTTCGCTGCAGTCCATCATCGCCTCGCCCGCGACCGCGAGCGCGCTACCGAAGGCGCCGCACAGAATGCGGCCGCCGAACAGCAGGCGGTCGAGGTTGGGCAGGCCGGCCGAGCCGGTCCCGGAGGACCCGGTGGTTTCGACGCCGGTGGTGGAGCCGCTCTGCGCCGAACCGGATTCGGGCTGATCGCTCGGCAGGCCGAAGTCGCCGATGGGGGTCTCCGCCGTGAAGTCGGTGAGGGGCAGGCCGGGCGAGGCCGTGGCGGTCCCGGCGACGGGGCCGAGCACGGTGACGGCCGCGAGGACGGCGACGACGGTGGAACGCTTCATCAAGGGGTCTTTCCGGTCGAGCGCTGACGCGATGGCGAGATCTGCCCCACATCTGGGCAGCGGTCCAAAGTGTAGCGGTCAAACGTGATGTTCGTCATGGTGGTGCGAGTTATCCGGCGGCGGCCAGGCCCGGTTCGTCGCGATGGATCTCGGACGCGACGCTCAGCTGGTCGACGACCACCCTGCGCGCGCCGCAGCGGCAGCGTTGGTAGGCCACGACGCCCTCGCTGGTCCGGTGGCGTGACTCGATCTGCCAGGTGTGTGCGGGGTGGCTGTTCATGGTTCGAGTCTGATGTAATGGCATTGTGCATTACAACCATTACGGGCGTGAGCCGGTGCTCCTGGGCGTCGACCTGCTCAACGATCCGTGTTCGAACGCCGCGGAGTTGGCGCGACGCTGCGCGGCGGCAGGCTTGGTGCTGTCCACGCCGGTGTCCGACGGCGATCTGACGTCGGTAACGGCCTTCCTGGGGCACTGGCGGGGCGTGGTGGAGTGCGCGGACCGCGCCGAACGTGCGGCCCGGCTCAATGTGCTGCTGGCCGAATACGCCTCCGCGCCCCGCTTGACCGACCATGTGGGCGACGGCTGGCATCTGCATTTCCGTGACCCGGGGGTGGCGACGGACCGCCAGATCGCGGCGCTGATCACCGTCGGCACCGCATTGCACCTCACCGGGCTGGGGATGGACCGTCTCGGCGTCTGCGCGGCGGACGGGTGCTCACAGGTGTACGCCGACACCTCACGCAACGGCAGGCAGCGTTTCTGTAGCCCGGCGTGTGCGAACCGGTCGGCCGTTCGACGGCACCGGGCGAGCCGCGCCGAAAGCGGTGCCGCCCAGGTCGGTCCGTAGCCGCGGGGTGCCGAGACAGCAAAGAAGGCCCGGTCCTTGTGGACCGGGCCTTCTCTTCGGGGTGACCGACGGGACTCGAACCCGCGACATCCAGGATCACAACCTGGTGCTCTACCAACTGAACTACGGTCACCATCACCGGTGAATCACCGGCGCCGTCGATACTAGCGTGACTTTGGTGCCAGGCCCTAATCCGCTGGTAGAGGGCTTGAACCGGTGACGTCCACGGCCTCGGTGGCGGCCTGCGCGGCGGCGGCGATCTCGGTGGTGGTCGGCCCGGGCAGCGGGACGAACGCGGTGCGGCGATAGTACTCGAGTTCGCGGATGGATTCCTTGATGTCGGCCAGCGCGCGGTGGGCCAGGCCCTTCTCCGGTTGCCCGAAGTAGATGCGCGGGTACCAGCGTCGGCACAGTTCCTTGATCGAGCTCACGTCGACCATCCGGTAGTGCAGGTGCGCGTCCAGCTCCGGCATGTCGCGGGCGATGAAACCGCGATCGGTGCCGATGGAGTTACCGCACAGCGGCACCGTGCGCGCGGTGGGCGCGTACTCGCGGATGTAGTCGAGTACCTGCTGCTGGGCCTGTTCGAGAGTGACGGTGGAACGCCGAACCTCTTCGGTCAGACCGGATTTCGCGTGCATGGTGGCGACGACCGGTGGCATGCAGGCCAGGGCGGCGTCGTCGGCGTGGATGACGATGTCGACACCGTCACCGAGAATGTTGAGGTCGCTGTCGGTTACGAGCGCGGCGATCTCGATCAGCTTGTCGCTGTCGAGACGGAGCCCCGTCATTTCGCAATCCATCCAGACCAGGAGTTTGTCTGACACGGGAGCCACCCTAATGGTGGGCCCGGGAACCTGGTCGGCAGGTGTGTCGCGTGGGCGAGGCGGACCGGGTTTGCCGACGACATCCCCGGATGTTTGCCGACCGGGTGACGTGCCCGGATACAGTTTGCCTGGAATTGACCGCAGACGTTTCGAGCATTTCTTGCGTACGTGCCAGTGAGCAGACGGAGGACGCGCGAATGACCACCCCACAGGAGAAGGCGGCAGCGGCACGCAAGGCGGCCGAAGACGCGACCAGGGTCGCCGCCGAGGCCTTGGCGGCCGCGGAGGCCGCCGAGCAGGAAGCCGCGGCGGCGAGCGCGGCACCGGCCACGGACAGTCGACCGGCGGCCGAGGGCGGCGAATCCGATTCTGCGAGTGAGGAATCTACCTCGAAGCCGGCGGCATCCGGCGCGGCCGCGCAGATCGCCGAGGGCTACGCCTTCAGCGGACCCGCACTGGAACTCGGCACGGTGATGGTCGACGGCGTGGCCGATCCTGGTGCGCGCGTGCGTATTCCGCTGCGGATGATGAACCGGCACGGTCTCGTCGCCGGTGCGACCGGCACCGGCAAGACCAAGACCCTGCAGGGCATCGCCGAACATCTGTCCCGCGCGGGCGTTCCCGTGGTGATGGCCGACGTGAAGGGCGACCTGTCGGGCCTGAGCGAGCCGGGCGCCGACACCGACAAGATCCGGGCGCGCGCGGCGGAGACCGGCGCGACCGACTGGGCGCCCGGTGCGTTCCCCACCGAGTTCGTCTCGCTCGGCACCGGCGGCATCGGGGTGCCGATCCGGGCGACGATCACCTCGTTCGGACCGATCCTGCTCAGCAAGGTGCTCGGCCTCAACGACACCCAGGAATCGACGCTCGGCCTGATCTTCCACTGGGCCGATCAGCGCGGCCTCGCCCTGCTGGACCTGAAGGACCTGCGGGCGGTGATCACCCACCTGACCAGTCCCGAAGGCAAGGAAGACCTCAAGGGCATCGGTGGGGTGTCCTCGCAGACGGCCGGGGTGATCCTGCGGTCGCTGGTGAATCTGGAAGCCGACGGCGGCGACACGTTCTTCGGCGAACCCGAACTCGACCCGGCCGATCTGCTGCGCACCGCGGGCGGGCTCGGCGTGATCACACTGTTCGAGCTCGGTCAGCAGGCGGCGCGGCCCGCGCTGTTCTCGACGTTCCTGATGTGGGTGCTCGCCGATCTGTTCCAGACGTTGCCCGAGGTGGGTGACGTGGACAAGCCGAAGCTCGTGTTCATCTTCGACGAGGCGCATCTGCTGTTCGCCGAGGCGTCCAAGGCGTTTCTGCAGCAGGTCGAGCAGACGGTGAAGCTGATCCGGTCCAAGGGTGTCGGTGTGTTCTTCTGCACCCAGTTGCCCACCGACATCCCCAACCCGGTGCTCTCCCAGCTCGGAGCCCGCGTGCAGCACGCGTTGCGCGCCTTCACCCCCGACGATCAGAAGGCACTGTCCAAGACGGTGCGCACGTATCCGAAGTCGTCGGTGTACGACCTGGAAGAGGCGCTGACCTCGCTCGGTACCGGTGAGGCGATCGTCACCGTGCTCTCCGAAACCGGTGCGCCCACGCCCGTTGCCTGGACCAAGATCGCGCCACCGCGCTCACTGATGGACACCATCGGCGACGAGGCGATCAAGTCCAAGGCACTGTCGAGCGCGCTGCAGGGCAGATACGGGCAGAGCGTCGACCGGGAATCGGCCTACGAGATGCTGCTCGCCAGCGTGGCGGCCGCCGAGCCGGTACCCGAATCCGCCCCCGCGCCGGGGCGCTCGACGGACCGGCAGGAAGAGGATTCGGCCGCTGAACGGATCATGGCGAATCCGGCGGTGAAGAGTTTCCTTCGGTCGGCGGCGAGTGCGGCAGGGCGCGAGATCAGCCGCAGTATTTTCGGCACCCGGCGCCGGTGATCGAGTGCGGCCCGTCGATCGGCGGGCCGCACTCCCCGAGTCCCGGGATCAGCCAGTCACCGCGCGAGCTCGCGCATCAGCAGGTCGGCGGTCGTCTCGCGACGGAGCAGCTGCTCGGTGCGGCCGTGGGCGACCGCGACGACCGGCGGCCTGCCCGCTGTTCGATATCCGGCCGCGCACGGGTGATAGGCACCGGTGCACGGCACCGCGAGAACCTCGCCGGCACGAAGATCGGCCGGAATCCGGACCTCGGCGGCGATGAGCCTGCCCGCGGCACCGTGCCTGCTCGCGACCGATGCGGTGAGCTGGGGTCCGGCCGGATGCCGGTTGACCACGAGCGCGCTCACATCGTCGCGCCCGTCGGTATCCCCGTCGACGATCACGCACCTGCCGCCGGCGACCTCGGTGACGGCGAGCACCCGGTGGAGCGTGACACCCGCCCGCGCGACGATCGCGCGCCCCGGTTCCATCGCGAGGACCGGGCGGGGGAAGTGGTGGCGCGCACAGCCCGCGTCGAGCGCGTCATCGAGGATGTCGGCGAGTTCGCGCAGGTTGAGCTCGGCATCGCCGCCGCGCAGCGCCACCGCGTGCCCGCCGCCGATATCGAGATGGGTCAGCAGGGTGCCGTGTTCGGCCTGGATCCAGGCCATCTCGCCGATCATCCGGCGGATCGCCTCGCCGTACAGGTCGGGGTCGTGGATCTGTGCGCCGAGGTGGCAGTGCAGTCCGGTCAGGATCAGCTTCGGCTGCGCGATGATCCGGGCCACGGCCGTGGCGCAGGAATCGCTGCCGAGCGGGAACCCGAACCGTGAGCTGCCCGGCACCTCGATTCCGGGCGCCACCCGCAACAGCACCTGCTGTGGGCGGGTCGCGAGCGAGGCGAGCAGGGTGATCTCGGTGAGGGTGGAGACCACGATGCGGCCGACCCCCGCGCCTACCGCGGCGCGGAGCTCGTCGAAGGGAGCCCCGTTGCCCTGCAGGACGATCCGGCGTGGGTCGATGCCCGCCGCGAGCGCCACCTCGAGCTCACCGGTCGAACCGACCTGCACGGCGAGGCCCTCCTCGGCGACCCAGCGGGCCACCGTGCGCAGCATCAGGGCGGTACCCGCGTAGACGATCTCGGTGTCGGGGAAGTGCTTGCGGTAGGCGCGGCAGCGTTCCCGCACCTCCGTCTCGTCGATCACGCGCACCGGCGTGCCGTACTGGTCGGCGACATCGTGCAGGGCCACGCCGCCGAGGGTGATCCGGCCGTCACCGTCGTAGTGGGTGTCGGCGGGCCACACCGCGGGGTCGAGTCGGGGGACCGCACTCGCACGCAGGGACGGGAAGATATCGAGCAACGTCACGGTGGTCTCCTCCAGGAGGACGCCCCCGCACTCGGACGGCGGGGCCACTTCCAGGACTACGCCGCTCGCGGGCAGCCGAACTCGGTCTTTACGGGTCCTTGACCACCCGGCGACCGTTCCTGACGACTTGCTGACGTGGGTGTCAGCCGCCCAGCTTCTTGTAGAACGCGCCCGCGATCGGTGCGGTGAACGAACGGGGGCCGTAATTGCCCGCCACGCTCATGCCCTTGCTGATCAGGCCGGGGACGATGCGCATCTTGTTGCGGGCCAGCGCGTCGATGGAGACCTTCGCGGTGTACTCCGACGACACCCAGAGGAAGTCGGGAACCATCTTGTCGACGATCGACTGGTCTTCGGGGGCCGGGGTTTCGGTGCGGACGGGGCCGGGCGCCAGCAGGGTGACGTTCACGCCGCTGCCCTTGAGCTCGCCGCGCAGCGACTCCGAGAAGGTGTTCGCGAACGCCTTCGACGCCGCGTAGGTGGCGTTGTTGGGGATCGGCATATTGCCCGCCGCCGAACCGCTGATCAGGATCCCGCCCGCCTTGCGCTCGATCATGCCGGGCAGCACCGCCAGGCTCAGGTCGTGCACGGCAGTGGCGTTGAGTTCCATCTGCATCCGCTCATAGGCGAAGTCGAGCTCGGCGACCGGCCCGAACGTCGCGATGCCCGCGTTGTTGCAGAGAACGGCGATATCGCGAACCGCGAGCTCGTCGACGAGGCTGGCCCGCTGGGTGCGATCGGCCAGGTCGACCGCGCGGACCTCGGCGGTGATGCCGTGGGCCAGGGTCAACCGCTGGGCCAGCTCGGTGAGGATCTCACCGCGGCGCGCGACCAGGATCAGCGAATAGCCGCGCCCGGCCAGTTCGGCGGCCAGCGCGGTGCCGATGCCGGAGGACGCGCCGGTGACGACGGCACGATTGTCTGCAGTGGGGGAGGGCAAGCTCACGAGGGGAGCTTAGGGGATCGGCTACGGCCGTGCGGTGTCCGCATCGACGGGGTGACAGCGCGATGAGAGGGTTCGACGCTGAATGGTCCGGCGCCATCGATACTGGACCGATGGCTGACGAGCAGGTGTTCGGGATGGGCGACGACCCGCTGGCCGAGCCGACGTGGCCCGCGCTCACCGACGACGAGATCGCTCGCGCGGTCGCCGCGACCTGGGGCGGTTCGCCCGCTGCGATCGAATGGCGGGGTGCGCGGCCGTTGTCGTCGACGGTGGGGGTGCGGTTGGACGGTGGGGATCGGCTCGTGGTGAAGCGGATGCCCGCGCGATTACGCGATGTGGTGGCGTTGGGTGAGGAGCATCGGTTCATCCGGCACCTGCGGGTTCGGGATATTCCGGTGCCCGAAGTGCGTGCCACCGTGGGGGATTGGATGAGCGATGAGTCCGGCCGAGACCGTGATGGCGCGACAGGCGCGTTCGTCTACGAGGTGCATCGGGTGGGGATGGGGGAGGATCGGTATCGCGCGGACTTCTCCTGGTCGCCCTATCGCGACCGTGACGATGCGGGGAGCGCTGGGCTGATGCTCGGCCGATTGCATTCGGCCGCAGCAGATTTCGATGCACCGGCTCGACCCGCGCGACCGCTGCTGGCGAGCATGCACAATGACGTGGCGTGCGCCTTCGAATGGCACATCGCCCGACGGCCGTCGGTCGCCCGATTCCTCGGTGCGAGAGACTGGCGCGCTGACATTCCCCAGTTTCACGCCGACCTTTCCGGCGTCGCGCCACTGTGGACGCACGGGGACTGGCACGCGACGAACCTGCTGTGGAACGACCACGAGGTGACCTCGGTGATCGATTTCGGCCTGGCCGACCGGACGACGGCTGTCTTCGACCTCGCCACCGCCATCGAGCGCGCCGCCATCGACTGGGTTTCGCTGCGTGACGGCGGACCCGCACACGTCCGAGCAGACCAGATCACCGCGCTGATCCAGGGATATCAATCGGTTCGACCGCTGTCGGTCGCCGAACAGCGCCTGCTCCCGGACCTGCTCCCGCTCGTGCACATCGGCTACGAACTCTCCGAAATCGACTACTTCCTGACCATCGCCCACGACCCACGCAACGCCGAAATCGCCTACTACGACTGGCTTCTCGGTCACCTGCGCTGGTACGAGACAGCAGAGGGGCGCGAACTACGCGATGTAATTCACGACGCCTCCCTGCGCTGACCGCGCCCGGCACCGCCGGCCGTATTTCCGGCGACACCCACCCCAGGCCACCCCCCGACGACACCCACGATCCGCCATGACCGCACTCCCAGCCCCGCACGACCCGACCTCGAGGAGGGTCCGCCGCGCAGCGGCGCAGCGGCCCGGCCGCGAGTTAGCCACCGTTGCGTC
>NZ_JBSGSS010000018.1:0-164570 GCF_053606985.1 Nocardia sp. NPDC055165 | reverse complement strand
ACCGGGCGGCCCCCCCCCCAAAACCTGCGCCACCCCACCCACCCCCTCGTTGCGGCTGCGTTGGGCCCTTTACCCCCCTCCTCTCGGGCGGGGCCGGGTTGGTTTCCGGCCCCCCCCCCCACGCCGTTCGAAACTACTGCCGACTAGTTCGCGGCGGCCTTGTCGCGAGCCTTGCGACGCGACAGGTCGCGGGCCCGCTCGTTGGCGCCCAGCACCAGCTTGCGCACGCGGACCACCTCGGGGGTGACCTCCACGCACTCGTCCTCGGTGCAGAACTCCATCGCCAGCTCGAGGTCGAGCTGCAACGGCTTGGCCATGGTCTCGAAGGTGTCCGCGTTGGCGCTGCGCATGTTGGTCAGCTTCTTCTCGCGGGTCACGTTGATATCGAGATCCTCGGCACGCGGGTTGATGCCCACGACCATGCCCTCGTAGGTGTCGGCGCCCGGCTCGACGAAGAACTGACCACGGTCGGCCAGTTGGATCATCGCGAACGGGGTGACGGTGCCCGCACGGTCGGAGACCAGCGAACCGGTGTGGCGGGCGCGGATCTCACCGGCCCACGGGGCGTAACCGTGGGCGACGGCGTTGGCGATGCCGGTGCCGCGGGTCTCGGTGAGGAACACGGTGCGGAAGCCGATCAGGCCACGCGAGGGGACGATGAACTCCATGCGCACCCAACCGGCGGCGTGGTTGCTCATCTGCACCATCTTGCCCTTGCGGGCGGCCAGCAGCTGGGTGATCGCGCCCAGGTACTCGTCGGGGCAGTCGATGGTCAGCTCTTCGAACGGCTCGTGGGTCTTGCCGTCGACCTGCTTGGTGACCACCTGCGGCTTGCCGACGGTGAGCTCGAAGCCCTCACGGCGCATCTGCTCGACCAGGATGGCCAGCGCCAGCTCACCACGACCCTGCACCTCCCAGGCGTCGGGACGGCCGATGTCGAGCACGCGCAGCGAGACGTTACCGATGAGCTCGGAATCCAGGCGCGACTTGAGCATGCGGGCGGTGAGCTTGTGGCCCTGCACCCGGCCGACCAGCGGCGAGGTGTTGGTGCCGATGACCACCGAGATGGCGGGCTCGTCGACGGTGATGCGCGGCAGTGCGACCGGGTTCTCCGGATCGGCGAGGGTGTCGCCGATCATGATGTCGGGGATACCGGCGATGGCGACGATGTCACCGGCCTCGGCGACCTCGCCGGGCTGACGCTCGACACCGATCGTCTGGAGCAGCTCGGTGATCTTGACCGTCTTGGCGCCGTCGGCGTTGATCCAGGTGACGTTCTGACCCTTACGCAGCTCGCCCGCGTAGATGCGGACCAGGGCCAGACGGCCGAGGAACGCCGACGCGTCGAGGTTGGTGACGTGGGCCTGCAGCGGCGCGTCCTTGTTGCTCTTCGGCGCCGGGATGTAGTCCATCAGCACCTCGAACAGGGCGTCGAGGTTCTCGGCGTCGGGTGCGGAACCGTTTTCCGGCTCGACCTTCGACGCCTTGCCCTCACGGCCCGAGGCGTAGAGAACCGGCAGATCCAGCGCCAGCTCGGCGGCCTCGGCGGCCTCGTCGTCGAGGTCGGAGGCCAGGTCGAGCAGCAAGTCGTGCGACTCGGAGACGACCTCGGCGATGCGGGCGTCCGGGCGGTCGGTCTTGTTGACGACCAGGATCACCGGCAGCTTCGCCGCCAGCGCCTTGCGCAGCACGAAACGGGTCTGGGGCAGCGGGCCCTCGGACGCGTCGACGAGCAGCACGACACCGTCGACCATGGACAGGCCGCGCTCGACCTCGCCACCGAAGTCGGCGTGGCCGGGGGTGTCGATCACGTTGATGACGGTGAGAGAACCGTCGGGGTTATGGCGATGGACGGCGGTGTTCTTTGCGAGAATGGTGATGCCCTTCTCGCGCTCGAGATCACCGGAGTCCATGACTCGGTCGACCAGTTCGGCTCGCTCAGCGAACGCGCCCGACTGACGAAGCATGGCGTCCACCAGCGTCGTCTTGCCGTGGTCGACGTGGGCCACGATGGCGACGTTGCGAAAATCGCGTGAAGACGACACGCCTCAATCCTCCTGCTGTTGATGTATTTGGCGCGCATTCATCTGGCATCGCGGCCTGTTACACCCTACCGGTAGCTTCGCCGCGACCTCGTGTCAGGCTTTGTACTTAGGTTACGCTAACTCCCATGGGCAAGGTGAAGGCGAAGAAGGTCTCGAGCCTGAAGCCGAAGAAAAAGTGCTGCAGGAAGAAGACGCGCTGCTTCAAATGCCCCGTCGTCATCATGCGAATGAAGAAGGCCGAGGCCGCCGGAACATGCGGTAAAGATCTCAAAAAGGCGTTGAAGCTGGCGCGTGCCAAGTAGGCGGAGGGGTACAACCGAAGTATGAGTACTCCGCTGCTCTCCGCCCCCGAACTCACCATCGCGCTGGCCACCCTGCCGGAGTGGTCACGCGAGGGTGACGCGATCACCCGCACGGTGCAGGCACCGAGTTTCCTCGCCGGCATCGAGACGGTACGCAAGGTCGCCACCGCGGCCGAGGCTGCCGATCATCATCCCGATATCGATATCCGTTGGCGCACACTGCGTTTCACGCTGAGTACGCACTCGGCGGGTGGGCTCACCGCGCTCGATACGGCGATGGCGCACACCATCGACGACCTCGTCGGCTGAGCGTCAGCTCGCGGGCACCTCGGCCGTGCGACGGCCGGGGAGTTGAGCGCGCAAAGTCTCGCGACCGCGCCAGATCAGCCAGCCGAGCAGCACGAACACGCCGATCACGTCGACCGCGCCGAGCCAGGCCAGCGGCCACGGGCGCGGGATGGTCCAGATCGTCGGCTGCGCGAACGAGAGCACCCACGGCACACCCACCAACATCGTCAGCACCCAGAACCCGGCGATGATCCGCGCGACCCGCTCGTCGCGCAGCGGCCCGTAGAGCAGCCACAGCGCGGTCGGGATCAGCCAGACCCAGTGGTGCGACCAGGAGATGGGCGAGATCATCAGCCCGAACAGCTGCACCAGCACCAGGGTGCCGAGCCGGTCGTCGGGGCCGAGGGTGCGCCACGCGCAGAACGCCAGCACCGCCGTGACCGCGACCGCGGCCAGCCACCACGGCCCGGACTGCACGTCGTAACCCAGGATGCGGCTCAGCGCGCCGCGCAGCGACTGGTTCCACACCGAGCCCACGGGGCCGATCCGGTCCGCGTCGCCGAGCAGGGTGCCGAAATAGCGCTTCGCCTCGTGGGCATTGATGAGAAAGCTCACAGCGACGGTCAGCCCGAAGGCCCCCGCCGACCACAGCACCGTCGCCCAGCGCCGCCGCGCCACGAAGTACAGACCGGTGATGGCCGGGGTCAGCTTGATGCCGGCGATCACGCCGACGAGGGTGCCCGAGATCCACCACCGCGCACTGCGGACGGCCAGCATCGCGCCGAGCACCAGGAACACATTGACCTGGCCGTAGTCGATCGTTGTGCGCACCGGCTCCAGCCAGACGCCGAGCGCGGTCCAGCCGACGGCCGCGGTGATCCACGGCGTCTGCTTCGCCTTCGCCGCGCCGAGGAGCAGTTCGAAACTGATCCGGATCACGCCGTAGAGCGCGGCCACCGTAGCCAGCATCCAGCCGACCGCCACCAGGGTGAAAGGCAGATAGTGCAGCGGGAAGAACACCAGCGCCGCGAACGGTGGATAGGTGAACGGCAGCGGGAAGTCCGGCGTCACCTCGGAGTAGGTGAAGTCGTAGAGCCGATCGGTGAGCAGCGACGCCGAGCCGTCGACGTACACGTGCAGATCGACGACATTGAGCCCGTTCGGGGCGAAGAGCATCCAGGCCAGCCTGGCGAGCACGGACAGTCCGAGCAGCGCGAGAGCCCATCGGAGGTGTCGGTTCAAGGCCAGGCTTTCGGTCGGATGGGTGGCGTCGCGCGCCATTTCGCGGTGCTCCGCTACTTTAACCAGGCGCCCGCACGCCACCGGCGGCCACCGGCCACCCCGACACCATGGATAACATTTGCATCAACATCCCCAGGTGTAACACCGGTCAGGGCTAGCGTCGATGAACATGGTTTGGGCCGGTGATCCGCTCAGGGCCCGGCGGCTGTACAACACGGCAGCGTTGTCCTTAGAGTGACCCCCGACATGTTGGGGTCGACAACCCTCGCCCATCGCAAAACCGAGGTAAGGACGGCTAGACAAGTGCTTCGTAGCCGAGGATCGCGGATCGCAACGACCGCTCTCGCCATCGCGGCAGGCGCCATGCTCGCCGCGCCTGCTTCTATCGCCGCGCCCGCGCCAGCCCCACAGGCGGCGCCGATCAGCGTCCCGATGGTGCCGGAAGGCGTCCCTGTCGACGCGCTAGCCGCCTTCGCCCCCGCCGTGGCGGGCCTGGTCGCAGGCCCCGCCGACGTCGCCAGCCCGCAGACCGCCCTGCTCGATCAGGCGCGCGTACTGCTGGCCACGCTGAACCTGCCGCCCGCCATCAAGGCCACCCTCGAGCGGATCATCACCTTCCTCGACGGCAGCGGCGGCGGCGGTCCCGAGCTCCCGCAGGACGGCCCGGCCATCGCGCAGTTCCTGTACCCGACGATCGGCAAGGGCTGCATCGGCGACGGCGCCGATTCGGTCGGCACCGCGCTCGCGGTCGCCGGTCCGGCGCAGCTGCCCCCGCCCGGACCCGCCGCCGGACAGGCCGGTTTCGTGTTCACCGCGCTCGGTACCAAGGCCCCGACCGGCGAGCAGAACCCGCCGATGACGGTGCAGTGGCTCAACCTCGACACCCGTCAGTCCGCGATCCAGACGCTGACCGACGAGGCCAAGATCAACCCCGGCGGTCCGGCCACCCTGTCGGCCATCGCCGACACCGGCCACGGCCGCGTGGTCGCGGTGATCTCGGGTTCGCTCACCACCGCCGCCGAGGGCGCCGCACCGCGCACCTGCACGTTCATGCCGACCCTTGGCTTCTTCACCGTCTGAGATGCTCTCCCGCCTCCCCGCGACTTCAGGCCGGACCTGAGCCGCGGGGAGGTTTGCGTTCGGCGGCCAGACCATGGTTGTCCTGCTTGCGTTGCTGTGTGCTCGCGCAGGGTTCCCGCCGGCTGAGCGGTGTGGTAAACCGGGATCCATGGCGACCACGCACGGTTCTTCCCGGAATGTTCGGTCGATTCGGAGCAGCCGCTCGATTCTGTCGTATCGATCCGAGGGGTCGATCCTGTCGATCGGATCGGCCTATTCGGTGTTGTCGATCGGCAGTGTCGGATCGGTGCTGTCGATCGGCTCGATCGGGTCGTTCGGGTCCGCGATCTCCTCGCTGTCGTTCGCCAGCATCGGGTCGGCGCTGTCGGGTCTGTCGCGGTGGTCGCTGATGTCGTGGCGCGGGGTACTCGCCGAGCCCGAGATGCGGTCAGCGTTGCGCGTGACGCCCGACGACGAGCCCGATATCCGGCGCGGAGCGACCTGCCACTGCCAGACCTAACTCACCACTGGCCGTAGTCCTCGGCCAGCACCCGGTTCAGGTCGACGCCGATGCCGTCGATCGAGCGTTTGTCGATCTCGAATTGGTGCAGATGCGCGGAGTCGTGCACGAATCCGCGCTCGGTGCCCCAGTTGTGTTGCCAGAACCAGGAACCCAGGCCCGCGTCGAGTGCGCGGTCGATGGTCGGCGCGTTGGCGTAGATGCCGACGAGGTCGGGTCCGAGCACCGACTGCCAGCCCTCGATATAGGGCGCGATCATCTCCTCGAAGTCCTCGTCCGAGGGGTTGTCGTCGATGGAGGCGTAGATCGGCGCGGTGTCGGGTCCGCCCGCGGCGGTGTGGATGGCCCAACCGCGTTCGGCGTGTTCCTTGCCCGCTTCGAGGCCACCGCGCCAGTCGGCCGTCGGGCCCTTGCCGAACTGGTAGTTCGACACGATCGACAGGCCGTGCGTCCACAGGTCCTCGACCTCGGCGGCGAGCAGCGGTTTACCTTCCATCCACTCCGCGCCGGGCCTGCGCTCGGAGACGTAGCGGATGACGCCGATATGTCCTTCGGCCGCGATCGACGCGGCGGAGGGGACCCCCGCGGCGTAGTCGACCATGGTGCCGAAGGATTGGGCCCGGGCGGGTGCGGCGGCGAGGCCGGCACCGATCGTGGCCGCGGCGGCGGCCAAGCCGAAGAACTTCCGCCGGGTCACCGGAACAGAACGCATCGCAGGACTCCTTCGCGCAACCCGACCCTCAACCGGTAAGCAAACCCGGCGCGCCTTCCCCGAATCTCGCGCGCCGGGAGTCTAGAACGTGCGACTCATTGCACCACAACCCCAGGGGAACCGCCAGAACCAATGGCAACATTCGCCCCACGAGTCACAGGAGTCAGGCCGCGCCGTCGATCGCCGCGCCCACATCGATGGTGCGTCCGGTCGGATCGGCCAGTTCGGTGCTGACCACCGCGACGACCTGTGCCATCACCTGCTTCTTGATCCCGGCCAATCGGCCGAGGGTGGCCGCCCGCAGGCCCTTCGCGGTGAACTCCATCGAGATGTCCTCGAGCGCGGGCGGCGGCACCTCGATCACGATCTGGAGCGGCTCCGCGGCCCGTGCCGTGAGAACGAGCGGGATCTCCAGGTCGGCACGGTAGTGGTTGGCCTTGAGCACGTCGACGGTGATATCGAGCCCCACCGGCAGCGTCATATCGAAGATCCGCAGGTCACCCGGCTCACCGAGGCCACGGTCGATCACCCGTGGCTGCTCGATCGCCCCGCGCACGGTCACCGTGGCCGCGCCGCGCGGGCCCTCGGACAACGGTCCCACCTCGATCGCGCTGCCCGCGAGCTGACCGACCACGCCGTGCACACGATCCCTGGTGACGATGGTGGTGAAGAAGCGCAGCCCGAACTCGCGGTAGTCGATCCAATCGAAAACGGTGTCGTTGCGATGCGGTGAGCGGTAGCCGTCCAGGATCGCCTCGATGTCGAAGACGCGCTCCGAACGGACCTTCGGATCGCCCACGATGGCGTTGACCCGGTTGGCGACCTCGCGCTGCACCAGGCCCGCGATCGGGTCGAGCAGCATTTCCCACGCACCGTCGATGGCCTCGGCGCGCAAGGTGAAGCTGACATCCTTGGCCGTCACCGGGGCGACATCGATCACGACCAGCAGCGGAGCGGCGGTGCGGGCGTGCAGCGTGAGCCCGATCTCCACCACGGCTGCCAGGCGCAGTTTGCGTCCGCCCAGAACCAGATTCACGGCCAGGGTCAGCGGGATCCGCACACCGAAGCTCAGCGCGCCACCGGGCGTGCGGGTGACCACGGGGGTGCCCAGCGTGCCCTCGGCGACGAAACCGGCCAATCCCGCGGGCCCGAGCGAGAACGGTCCGATCTTCACGCCACGCCCGGTCATCCCCGAGACGGCGGCGGCGATGCGCTCCTCGGTCACCGCGTAGGTGACGAACCGTTCGCCGAAATCGGCGTACTCGATCCACATCGGGTCACGACGTGGCTCTTCGTCCACCTTCACACGCACATCGAACACGGTACGTGACGTCGGCGAACCCGCTGCTGGTGGCACAACTCCCCCGTCCTGCCGATGAGGGGGAAGCAGGACGGAGGAGCCGGCAACGGCGCTGCCGGGCGCCGCGAGTTCCATGGTACGGGTATCAGCGTGGTACCGCCGTCCAGGATCCTCGCAGTTGTCTTGAGCGCCAATCGATTTCAGAATCGCCCGTAACCGACCAGATCTGCGGTTTCGGCCGGGGTGATGGTGCGCACCCGAACCCCGCCCAGCTCGTTGCCACCGATGGTGGTGATCGTGTCCCCCTCCGCCTTCAGCACGATGTTGGTGTGCTGACCGAGCGGACTGTCGGGACCGTAGAGCACCACGTCGCCGGTGCGTGGCCGGTAGCCGACGTCGGGGCGGGTGAATCGGCCGACCCGCTGGTAGTACTCCTGCAGCGTGTACACGCCGGGGATGCGCCACGAACCGGAGTTCGGGTTCGCCAGCGGCCTGCCCGCCTCGCGCATCGTCCAGCTCACGAAGTCGGCGCACCAGGCCTCCTGGACGCCCTCGGCGTACTTCGGGCCGTCGCCGGGCTGCTCGTATTCGCGGCGCAACACATCCACGAGCACGATCTGCTGCTCGTCGAGACGTTCGCTGTCGAGCGCGGGGAACTGATCACCCCACTCGTGCTGCCACCACACCAGTCCGACGGCGACGACCGTCGCCGCCGCCAGCATCCCGGAGATGCCGGCGATCCAGGACGTGCGCCGTCCAGGTCGTTCGGCTCGAATCTGCGTCATCGCCCCCCGCTCTCGTTCATCCTTCTGACCTATTGGACGAATCACGAGCGCTTTCGGTTCCCGCTCACGCGTGTTTTCCGAAGCGGACGGGCGACCACCGGATGGACCCCTGCGCCACCCGGGTATCAGCCCGGCAATCGCTCTCGGCGCGCACGAGGCGAGCGCGCGCGCCGTCCCCTCCGGCGACAATCGTCCGCGCAGGGGTGGTGTCGAACACTTCCGCTCCGGAACACACTGGCCCGACCAGCACAAAGGCCGAAAATCGTCCTGGGCGCGGCGACCGGGCAGCCAGGCGGTCTCCCGCTCGGCTGACATGAGTGTCAGCGAAACCTTTACCCTCGGTCAAGCTAGACGACTGTCCCAATTTGTACCGGCGACCGAAACAGGAGTGCATTGTGGAAGACCCGAACGCGTCGATATCGCGGTACCTGCGCGAACGCCGCGAATCGTCGGGCCTGACCAGGGCGGCGCTCGGCGAGGCCGCAGGCATCTCGCCCGCTCTCATCCAGAAGATCGAACAGGGTACCCGCACACCGACATTGGAGGCGCTCACCGCACTGTTCGACGCGCTCGACGTACCCGAAGTGTTCCGCGACCATCTGGTCTCGCTGTCGGTGGCCCCTCGCTACGACTCGCCACCGTCGCTGGTCCGCCCGGCCGACCAGGTGCTGATCGACGGGATCACCCATCCGGCCAGCCTGCAACTACATCCGGTCTTCGAGGTCCTGGCCACCAATGCCGCGTGGCGACTCGTCTTCCCCGGCCTGGAAACGGGCGAGTCGATGCTCGAGTGGATGCTCCTCGATCCGCGCGCCAAGGCGGCCCTGGTCGACTGGGAGCAGCAAGTGCACATGTGCGTCTACGGGTTTCGCGTGATGGGGCCGGGATTGGCGGCGCGGGCACGGATCGCCGAGATCGTCGGCACGTGCGCGCAGGCTCCCGAGTGGGAGAAGTTCTGGACCACCGAGCCCCCGGCCGCGCACGGACCCGACGGCCCGGTGGTGCAGCTGCGCGATCCGCACACCGGCGCGGCGATGCCGATGGCGGTGCACTCCCTCGGCGCCGCCCTGGTGCCGCGCCGGGACTGGTCGCTGGTGGTGTACTCGCCGATCGCGGACTGACTCAGCCGGCCTTCTTCTTGCCCATCGGGATGCACATGGTCAAAGCGATCGCCGCGACCGCACCCGCCATCGCGATGAAGAACGCGGTGTGGAACGCCGACCGGGTCGGCACCATATGTGGGCCCAGCTGCATGGTCATATGGGCGAGCACGACACCCATCACCGCCGCCGAGGTCGAGGTGCCGATGGAACGCATCAGCGAGTTGAGGCCGTTGGCGGCGCCGGTCTCGCTCAGCGGCACCGCACCCATGATCAGCGCGGGCATGGCCGCGTACGCCAGGCCGACGCCGCCCGCGACGATGACCGCCGACAGGATGATCTGCCACACGGTGTCCATCATCACGACCGCGCACAGGTAGCCGACAGCGATCACGGCCGAGCCGAGCGCCAGCGTGAACTTCGGGCCCTTCTTCGCCGTCAGGCGCGCCGACACCGGCGAGAGCAGCATCATCACCAGACCGGTCGGCGCCATCACCAGGCCCGCGACCACCATCGACAGCCCGAAACCGTAACCGGTCTGCTCGGGCGCCATGAGCAGCTGCGGGAACGTCAGTGACATGCCGTAGAGCGAGAAGCCCACCGCGATCGAGGCCATATTGGTGAACAGCACCCGTGGGCGGGCCGAGACCCGCAGGTCGACGAGCGGCGCGGTGCGGCGCAGTTCATAGGCGCCCCAGCCGAGGAAACTCACCAGCGACAGAGCGAACAGCGCGAGGATCGAGCCGCTGGCCCAGCCCCAGTCGGCGCCCTTGGTGATGCCGATCAGCAACGTGAGCAGGGCGATCGAGAGGCCGATCGCACCAGCGAAGTCGAAGCGTGAGGGCGTGCGCACCGGCGATTCCGGTACGAACACCACAACCAGCACCGCGCACACCACACCGAGTCCGGCCGCGGTCCAGAACAGCATGTGCCAGTTCGCGTTCTGTGCGATCAGCGCCGAGAACGGCAGGCCGACGGCACCGCCGACACCGAGGGTCGCGCTCATCACGGCCATCGCGCCACCGACCTTCTCGGGCGGGAGTTCGTCGCGCATGATGCTGATCCCCAGCGGGATCGCGCCCACCGCGATGCCCTGCAGCGACCGGCCGATCACCTCGGGCAGCAGCGAGCTCGCGGTCGCGCAGACCACCGAGCCGACGATCATGAACCCGAGATTGGTGACGAGGATGCGGCGCTTACCGAACATGTCGCCGAGTCGTCCGGCGATCGGCGTCGACACCGCACCGGCCAGCAGGGTGGCGGTAACCACCCAGGAGGCATTGGACGCCGACGTGTTCAGCAGGGTCGGCAGCGACGGGATGATCGGAATGACCAGCGTCTGCATGAGCGAGACGACGATGCCGACCGTACTGAGCACCGCGATCAGCACGGCCGGGGCCGGACGTCGGGTTTCGGGGATGGCCGGTGCGGCCTCGGCAGTTACAGACACGAAATTGCACAGTACACAGCATGTGCATAGTACACAATTTGGTGCCGGGGTGACCCACACGACATAGTTGGCACATGCCCGATTCCGGCCCCGCCGACGACACCCCCTTCACCCGCCTGGTGTTCGAGCTGAACCTGATCTCGCGGCACTTCCCCACCACCACCCGCAGACGCCCCGGTTTCCTGCTCGACCGATCGGCGTTCCTCATCCTGACCCGGCTCGATCTCGGCGAACCGCTGAGCCTGCGCGAGTTGTCGGAGTCCTTCCAGCTCGACATCTCCACCATCAACCGCCAGGTCGGCGCGATGTTGAAGCAGGAACTGGTGCAACGAGTTCCCGATCCCGACGGCGGTGTCGCCCGCAAGATCAAGATGACCGCCGACGGCAAGGCCGCGCTCGAAGCCGATCGACGGCACCGCAGCAGCGATATCGGCAAGGTCGTCGCCGACTGGAACGCCGACGATGTCACCGAGCTCAGCAGGCTGATGCGCAAGTTCAACCGATCGGTCGAACAGCTGGAGGAAAACCCGTGGCCCAGACCGCCGCACAGCGACAGCTGAGCGCGCTAGGCTGCCCGGCGTGGTCACTCACCGGTCTACCCGCCCGAGCTGGCTTTCCTGGGACAACTACTTCGTCGGCGTCGGCGGACTGGTCCTCGGCCTGTGCTTCGGTGTCTGCGCCGCGCTGATCGCCGGGCCAGGACACAATCTCGCGGCGATCGTCCTCGTCGCGCTCGCCGTGCTCTGCGTCCTGCCCGCGCTGCTGCGCGCCCTCGGCGAACTCAGTGTGTGGGTACGCCTGGCGATCCTGCTGATCGGCTTCGCGCTGCTGCTACCCGCGATTCTGCTCAGCGGCGAGGTGCGCGACTGGGCAGCGGAGCGCTGGGAAAAAGCCTGGAACTAACTGTTGCGCAGCGGGACCGAGAGCAGCATGCGCAGGGTGTTGTGGATGAACTGCGTCGACTGCCAGGTGAGGTAGGAAGCGACCGCCGGATCGACCGCACCCGACCCGGATGCCGAACCCGAGGCCAGGTTCGCGGAACCACTGGCCGAACCGGATGCCGAGCCCGAACCCGGAAGTGCCGCAGCGGTTCCCGCCGAACCGAGCAGTCCGATCAGCACCGTCGCTCCCACCACTGCGACTCGAACGGCATACGGCTTGGACGTTTCACGACCGGACAACATCAGATGAATCCCACTCTGTCGAAAAGCATTGCGAATGCCCAGTATTCACACCAGAACTCACCGCCAAACCTAATTCGCCGGATTGCCCCGATGTCAGGTTCGCGCGGTGAGTTCGTCGGTATGCCCGACCCCGGATTTATGGTGCGCCACAGCAGGTGGGAACGCCAGACCACGATTATCGGGGCATAACGAACAGACCGGCCGGGTTCACCTCGTCATCGTGGCCCGGCCCGGCCTCTGGGATTCGAGTGCTATCGCCTCGACCACCGGCGCGCGGGAGCTGCGATCTCCTCACGCTCCCGTGCGGCGGTGGCCAATTCCGAACCGCGTTCGCGAGCCGTATCCACCAGATACGTGCCTCGTTCGCGCGCGGCTTCGGCCAGCTCGGGACCCTTCTCCTTGGCGACGTCGGCGATCTGGGCACCACGGGTGCGCGCCGCCTCGGCCACCTCGGGACCTCGATCCTTGGCCACCTCGACCAGGTGCGCGCCACGGCTGCGCACGGCTTCGGCCACCTCGGGGCCACGATCCTTGGCCACCTCGACCAGATGGGCGCTGCGGCTGCGCACCGCGTCGGCCAGCTGCGGCCCACGTTCCCGGGCGATCTCGGCCAGCGCGGTGCCTCGCTCGTTCGCGACCTCCGCCAGATGCGCGCCCTGCTCGTGGGCGACATCGGCGAGGTGCGCGCCCCGAACCTTGGCCGCGGCGGCGATGGCAGCGCCCTCGGCCGCGATGCGGGGCTCCTCACGCGAGAACGCTCGCCGGGCCCGCCAGCCCAGCGACGGCTTGCCCTCGGTGTCGGCCGCCGCGATCATCAGCCCGCCGAGCAACCCGAGGTCCTTCAAGAACCCCACCCGCTTGGCTGCCCTGCGGTCCGGGTCGTTCTCGGCCCAGAAGTCCTGCTCGGTGACGGTTCCCGGCACCACGGTCGCGGCGAGCACCAGGGCCGCGGGCCGCGGCGCGCGTCCGCTGGCCAGCAACAACCCACCGACCACCTGCGCCGCGGAGTTCACGCGGACGAATTGACTCGGATCGTCGGGCACCCGTGCCGCCAGTGCGTCGGGCAGGCCGGTCCTGCCCTTGTCGGCCAGCGCGTTGGCGGCGGCGGCGCGGGGCTTCTGATTCATCAACCCGTTCACTCCGGCGGCCACGAATGTGGTCCCCAGCAGTGCGCGAGCAATGCGTCGAACAGGCTTGATCGGCATCGTCGATCCCTTCGTGTCTACGACTGGGAAAACGGCTCCCTACATTCGACTACCCGGGTCTTCCCATCACAAACGATGGACGAAACCGGGCATGCCCTGTTCAGTGACTAGCGTCGACCGGGTGCCCGACAACACCGTCCAAGCCGCCTACACCGCCATCCACACCCTCTACATCGATCTGTTCGGCTCCCCTTCCGACCTCCCCCCCGACGACGCGGCCTTCGCCCTCACCCACCTGGCCCCGGGCCCCGTCCTCGACCTCGGCTGCGGCCCCGGCCACTTCACGAAGTTCCTCACCGACGCCGGCGTCCCCGCCACCGGCATAGACCTGGTCCCCGAATTCATCGCCTACGCGCGGGCGGCCTACCCGGACATCGCGTTCGAACTCGGCTCGATCCGTTCCCTCGATGCGCCCACCGCGTCCGTCCCCGGCATCCTCGCCTGGTTCTCGCTCATCCACATGCCCCCTGCGGAACTCCCCACCGTGCTGGCGGAATTCCACCGGGTGCTCACCCCGAACGGCCGCCTGGTGATCGGCTTCTTCGAGTCCACCGACACCGTCGAACCCTTCCCCCACAAAGTCACCACCGCCTACCGCTACCCCACCGACCAGCTCGCCGAAGTCCTGCGCGCGGCCGGATTCACCGAGGTCGACCGCCTCCACCACCCCGCAGTGGGAGACGTCCGGCCCAACTCCGCGCTGGCGGTCGTCAAGTCGTGAAACCACGACGCCGTCGCCTGGCTGACACGGATCGCCATTCTTGACTAAATTTTCAGTCAGGATGTACGGTTCTCGACAGCGGAAAGGAGAACCCGATGCGACGACGTACGTTCGTCCAGGCCACGATGGCCGCGTTCAGCGTGCTGGTGGCGGGCTGCGACGACAGTGCAGACAGCGACGACAGGACCTGGCTCATGCCCGAGGAGGGGCAACCGCACCAGCGCACCTGGATGGCGTTCGTGGCCGACGAGCAGATCTGGGGCGCGAAGCTGGTGCCGGAGGTCCAGCGCAACCTGGCCACCATCGCCACCACGATCGCCCGCTTCGAACCGGTCTCGATGCTGGTGCGCCCCGGCGATCTGGCACGGGCGCAGAGCCTGATCGGTAACGCGAACGTGGAGCTGATCACCACCGACCTCGACGACCTGTGGATGCGCGACACCGGCCCGGTGTTCGTGCGAAGCGGCAATGCCGGGGCCGGTGTGGATTTCAACTTCAACGGCTGGGGTGAGAAGCAGGATTACCGCGCCGATAGCAAGGTGGCGCAGTTCGTCACCGGCCGCGCGGGCGTCGAGACTCTGCACACCGATCTGGTACTCGAAGGCGGCGCGCTCGAGGTCGACGGAGAGGGCACGGCGATCATCACCGAGAGCTGCGTACTCAACAACAATCGCAACCCCGGCTGGAAGAAGGCCGATGTCGAAGAGGAACTCGACTACCTGCTCGGTATCGAGAAGGTGATCTGGCTGCCCGGCATCGCGGGCGCGGACATCACCGACGGGCACACAGATTTCTACGCCCGCTTCGCCGGTCCCGGCGTGGTCGTCGCCGGGCTCGACAACGACCCGGATTCCTTCGACTACGACGTCACCCGTCGCCACCTCGACATCCTGCGCTCGGCGACCGACGCGCACGGTCGCGCGCTGCGAGTCGAGGTGCTCGAGGGTCCGGCCACGGTGCGCGAGCAGTTCGCGGACGACGATTTCGCCGCGGGCTACATCAACTTCTACGTCTGCAACGGTGCCGTCGTCGGCCCCGAATTCGGTGATCCGGCGACCGATGGCGCCACGAAATCCACCCTGGAGCGGCTGTTTCCCGGCCGGGAGGTGGTGCAGATCAACATCGATGGCATCGCCGCTGGTGGCGGCGGTATCCACTGCACCACCCAGCAGGAACCCGTCGGCTGAGCCCGGCAGCGGCACCATCGCCGCGATCACGTGCGCCTACTGTGAGGAATCGTGTCGGACCGTCGTACCCAGATCATGGAAGCCGCCGTCCGCGTCATCGCCGAGGACGGCGTACGCGGCCTGCGCGTCGAGAAGCTCGCCGCGGCGGCCGAAGTGTCCACCGCGTTGATCTACTACCACTTCAAGGATCGCGCGGGCATCCTGCGCGCCGCGCTCGAACACATCAACCACCGCGCCCAGACCTACACGGACGCCGCCGATGCGACCGATCCGCGCGCGCAGGTCGAGCACATGCTGCTGCTCGAACTCCAAGACACCGACCGAGTCCGCGAAACCAGCGTCGCCTGGGGCGAACTGCGCGCCAGCGCGGTCTTCCACCCCGACCTGCGCGCGCCCCTGTGCGCCACCACCGAAGCCTGGAACGCCGACGTGGAAACCCTCATCCGCCGGGCCCAGCAATCCGGCACAGTCGCGGCCACCGTCGACGCCGGCATCACCGCCGAACGCCTCACCACACTGGTGGAAGGCCTCAGCGAACGCTGGCACAGCGGCTCGCTGCCCCTCCCCCGAGCTCGCCAACTCCTCACCAGCGCAATAGAACTCGAACTCGACAGGGCTTAGCCGACTGCTCGAGCAGTCTTCGCTCGACCGGCCCGTCACTTGTTCACGGCGTCGGCGATCCGCTGGGCAGCCTCACCAGGGGTGAGAAGCGTGGTGTCCACGACCTCGGCCTCACTGTGCAGCCACGTACGGGCAGCCTCCGCGTAGGGCTCGAGATACGCGAGACGGAATGCTGACGGACCGAGAACGGTGTCGCCCTCGATACGCTCGCGCAAGGTCTGCTGGTCCGCGTGCAGGACGAAGTGCCGGACCGGGATCGCGTGCCGCGCGAGCCCGGTACTGATCTCGCGCCAGTACTGCTCGACCAGCACGGTCATCGGCATCACCAGCGTGCCGCCGGTGTAGTCGAGAATGTGCCGGGCGGTCTCGACCACCAGGGGGCGCCACGGTGGCCAATGCTGGAAGTTGTTCGTCGCGGGCAGCCCCGGCGTGACGTCCATGAGCGTCTCACCGACCTTCTCGGCATCGAACACCCGCGAATCCGGAATCAGCTGTTGCACGAGCCCACTGGTCGTCGTCTTGCCTGCGCCATGGGTCCCGTTGAGCCAAACGATCACAGAATCGGACCGTAGCAGCTACTTCGCCGACGTCACCGGCCGATCCGTCCGGCGTCCCCAGCTCGACGAGAGCTGATCCTGTGCCGGTGGCTGACTCAGGCTGCGAGGGCCAGCTGGGCGCGTGCGGGCCGACCGGAGCGGTCCGCGCGAGCGACCAGCCGGGCGATGGCCTGGGCGACCTGGGCGGGCTGTTCGAGGATGACCGAATGACCCGCGCCGTCGATCTGAACGAAGTCGGCGTAGTCGACGGCGGCGGCCATGGCGACCGAATGCGACGGCGGCGTCATCAGGTCGGCGGAACCGCACAGGATCATGGTGGGAACGGTCGAGAGCGTGGCCAGGGCGGCGGTGCGGTCGAAGGTCTTGAAGGCGCTCAGGAAGGTGGCCATGGTCACGATCGACGTCGCGTTGTGCATCGCCTCGGCCAGTGCCAGCACACGCCGGCTGACCTTGCGATCACCGAACTCGGCGGCGCGCACGACCGGGGCGAAGACCTTGCAGGCCAGCACTTTCGCGTGCTGCATCAGCCGCGGTGCGCACCGCACCGCGGCCTGGAAGACAGGGACGATCGGGTTGTGCAGCAGCCGGCCGAAGCCCGCGTCGGCGAGCCCGCTCGCGGCGGTGGCGACGAGTCCGACACCGACGATGCGCGTCCCGACCTCGTGCCGGTACTGGTCGACGTAGGTCAGCACGGTCATGCCACCCATCGAATGCCCGACCAGCACGACCGGGCCGGTCGGCGCGACGACGTCGAGCACGTCGTGCAGATCATGACCGAGCTGTTCGATGTTGTAGGTCTTCCTCGACGCGATAGCGGAGTCGCCGTGCCCGCGGTGGTCGTAGCAGACGACCTTGGCACCGGAGTGCTCGCGCAGCAGCGCGTCCCGCACATCCGTCCACGATTCGGTCCGCAGGCAATGCCCGTGAATGAGAACAACCGTCATGTCCGCGTTCCGCGCCCCGTACTCGCGAACCGCGAGCTCCACCCCGTCACCGGTCGACACCGAGACACGACGCTCCGTCGAGTGGGCGATTGTGCTGATGATCGACATCGGAGCCTCCGGTTTCGCGTGTGGTGACAGGTTCAACTCTCCACCGAAACGGGTTTCACCAGCAGGTCCCCGAGTGCTTGGACCGCTCCTCCGAGGGTGCGCAGAACACCACCTAGGTGTCGCTCGTCGAGCTCACCCGGTGGCGGGGCGTGCTGAGCGGGTCAGCCGATGGGGACCTGGCTGCGGACGCGTGGACCGGTGTGCGCGGGCAGGTGCTGATAACCGTGCAGGGTGAACAGCGGCCGACGGGTGGGCGGATGGGTCAATCGCAGATCCGGATACGTCTCGAACAGCGCGCGCAGGGCATGCGCCGCTTCCATCCGGGCCAGACCGGCGCCGAGGCACACATGACTACCGCTGCTGAAGGACAGATGATTCTTGGCGTTGCCCCTGGTTACGTCGAAGCGGGCCGGGTCGGTGAACACGGCGGGGTCGCGGTTCGCGCCGGCCAGCGACAGCACCACCGTCGACCCCTCGCGCAACCGGACACCACCGATCTCCAGCGCTGTCCTGGTGGTGCGAGCGGTGGACTGCACCGGCGGATCGATCCGGAGAATCTCCTCCACCGCGTTGGTCCAGAGTTCCGGCTCGGCACGCAACCGGTCCAGCTGTTCGGGGTGCTGGAGAAGCCAGACGATGCCCTTGCCGATCAGGTTCACCGTGGTCTCGAAGCCCGCGGCCATCAGCAGGGTCGCCGACGCGCACAGTTCGTAGGTGGACAGATCCCCCGAGGTGACCAGGCTGCTGAGGATGTCGTCGCCGGGCTCGGCGCGCAGTCGCTCGAGGTGCTCGACGAGATACTGGTGCAGTCGCTCCGAGGATTCCATCGCCCGCTGGTGCGTCTGCCACGAGATCCCGAGGTCGAGCAACGGACTGATGTCGTCACCCCAGTGCAGGAACATCTCGCGGTCGGCGTCCGGGAAGCCGAGCATCTCGGAGATGATGGCGATGGGGACCTGCGCCGCGTACCGCGAGACCAGGTCGGTGGGCCCGTCGTCGGGGAGCGCCCAGAGCAGTTCCCCGGTGACCGTCTCGATCCGGTCGCGCAGCCGGGCGATGGCACGCGGGGTGAACGCCGCGGAGACCGGTTTGCGCATCCGGTTGTGCTCGGGATCGTCGACCACCAGCATCGACGGCGGATCCATCAGATTCGGTGGGAGGGGCCGGCGCTCCAGCGCGCGCATCACCGGCCCCGGAATCCCGAACACTGTCGGTATACCGACACCGAAACGGTTGTCGCGCAGGATTTCCCGGACCATATCGTGATCGAAGGTGATCCATACCGGAAGGGCGCGGATCAACCCGCCCTCCCCGCGCATCTCCTCGATCAGCGCGTACGGATTCTCGATACCCTCCGCGCCGCCGATCAACCGGGCGAACGGATTGCCACGCCGGATCAGCATCTTCTTGAACAGCAGAACCAACCCGTGATTGTTGACCCACCGATACATGTAATGCGGTTTCATCCAGCCCTCCGTCGTTCGAACCGGCGCATCCTGTGGTTGCAACGAATAGCACACGGCTATAACGAACATCACAGGGCGCGCGGGACCCGCAGGAAGGGGATCTCGAGAGCATGGGCAGGCAGCGCGGCGGTCCGTCGAGCGGCCGAGGTCAGCAGCACAGGACAGAACTGGTCAAGACCTCCCGAAGGGAGATCGTGCGCCTGAGGCTTCGCCGATCGCCCCAGGCGCAAGGGTTTACACGTTGAAGCGGAAGTCGCAGACGTCGCCGTCGTGCATGACGTATTCCTTGCCCTCCATGCGGACCTTGCCCGCGGCCTTGGCGGCGGCCATCGATCCCGCTTCGACCAGGTCGTCGAAGGCGACGAGTTCGACCTTGATGAAGCCGCGTTCGAAGTCGGTGTGGATGACGCCGGCGGCCTTGGGGGCGGTGTCGCCCTGATGGATGGTCCAGGCTCGGGATTCCTTCGGGCCTGCGGTGAGGTAGGTCTGCAGACCGAGGGTGTGGAAACCGGCGCGGGCGAGGGCGTGCAGGCCGGGTTCGGACTGGCCGATGGATTCCAGGAGTTCGAGGGCGGATTCGTCGTCGAGTTCGAGAAGTTCGGCTTCGACCTTGGCGTCGAGGAAGACAGCGTCGGCGGGGGCGACGGAAGCCTTCAACTCGGCGACCTTGGCCTCGTCGGTGAGGACGGACTCGTCGGCGTTGAAGACGTAGAGGAACGGCTTGATGGTGAGCAGGGAGAGCTCACGCAGCAGGTCGGCGTCGATCTTCTTGCCCGCGGCGAACAGCGTGGTGCCCTCGTTGAGGAAACCCTCGGCGACCTTGGCGGCGTCGAGCAGGGGCTTGCGGTCCTTCTTGACCCTGGCTTCCTTCTCGAGGCGCGGGATGGCCTTCTCGAGTGTCTGCAGGTCGGCGAGGATGAGCTCGGTTTCGATGACCTCGATGTCGGCGGCGGCGTCGACCCGGCCGTCGACGTGGATCACGTCGTCGTCGGCGAACACGCGCACGACCTGGCAGATCGCGTCGGCCTCACGGATGTTGGCGAGGAACTTGTTGCCGAGGCCGGCGCCTTCGGAGGCGCCCTTCACGATGCCGGCGATGTCGACGAACGACACCACGGCGGGAACGATCTTCTCGGAACCGAAGATCTCGGCGAGCTTGTTCAGGCGCGGGTCGGGCAGCGGGACCACGCCGACGTTGGGCTCGATGGTCGCGAACGGGTAGTTCGCGGCCAGCACGTCGTTCTTGGTCAGCGCGTTGAACAGCGTCGACTTTCCGACATTGGGCAGGCCGACGATTCCGAGGGTGAGGCTCACTGTGATTATCTTGCCGCACCTGCGGCGCGGCGGGTTCGCGGCCCCCTTGTGGCTCGCTGGTCAGGCACCTGACCAGCGAGCCGGACCGCGAACGGCCCTCCCGACGGATCGGTCAGGGAACGAGGACGACCTTGCCCAGGTTGGCGCGCTGCTCGATGACCGCGTGGGCGGCAGCGGCGTCGTCGAGGGCGAATTCGGCGTGCACCACCGGATGCAGCAGGCCGGAGGCGTAGTACTGCCACACCTCCTGTCGCAGGTCCTCGTAGCAAGCCGGGTCGCGCTGGGCGAGACGGCCGATCCGGAAACCGGTGAGGGATTTGCCGCCCGCGAGGAGGTCTTCGGTGTCGACGAGGCCGCCGCCGGTGCCGTAGGTGACCGCGCGACCGCCTTCGGCGAGACCGGCAAGGGTGCCGCCGAGACCGGTGCCACCGACACCGTCGAGGGCGTAGTCGGCCTGCTTGCCGCAGTGCAGCTGGTCGTAGGTGAACACCTCGTCGGCGCCGAGTTCACGCACGAAGTCGCACTTCGACTCGTCGGAGACCGCGCCGACCACCCAGCTCGCGCCACGCACGCGGGCCAGCTGCACCGCGAGGTGGCCGACACCACCCGCGGCGGCGGTGACCAGCGCCGTTTCGCCGTCGCGCGGTACGGCGGTGTCGAGAGCGCCGAGGGCGACGAGACCGCTGCGCATCAGGGCGACGGCGTCGACGGCAGAAGCGCCGTCCGGGATCGCCGAGACCTGGTCGATCGCGAGCACGACGTACTCGGCGTAGGCGTCAGCGGTGCACAGGCCGACGACGCGGTAGCCGGCGCTGTAGCCGTCGACCCCGTCACCGACCGCGACGACCTCACCGGCCACCTCGGCACGCACCTGCTCCGCGTCGCCACTGATCCGCCGAATCGCCGACAGGGTGACCCCGATCGCCTCGACCCGCACGAGCAGCTCACCGGCACCGGGCACCGGCACCTCGGCCGCGACGACTTCGAGCGCCTCCGAACCACTGCCGCGCTCGTATTGAACCCGCCGCATGACACCTCCTACGTAAATTGAGCGAAGGCGCAAGATTAACCGGCTGACCTCGCGTTTCCACAGGCCATGAGCCCGTGAGTGCGAAATCTCACCGCCTCCGCCGCACCGCGGAGAGCACCCTCACGGTCCGGTTACCCCGCGGCGATGCTCGAGACGCGTGGGTAATCCCACACACCCGGCGTAGCGTGGCCCGTATGGAGGCGACCACGGAGGTGGTGACCGCGGCCCCCGCGCCGGTGCTGGCAGCGTTCATCGACCGGTACGTGGGCTATCGACTCGCGGGTTTCGAGCCGGGCCTGCATCGCGGCCTTCCCTCACGGCACATGACGTTCATCGTCGCCGTCGGCCCGACCATCGATGTCGTCGAGCAGACCGACCCGCACCAGGCCCCCGGCAGCTACCGCTGTGTCTTGAGCGGCCTACAGGCGAGCCCGGCGTTGATCGCGCACACCGGTTTTCAGGAAGGCGTCGCGATCGAGCTGACCCCGCTGGGTTGCCGAGTGCTGTTCGGCATGCCCGCGAGCGAACTGTGGGACATGTCGATCGAATGCTCCCAAGCGCAGAGAACTCTGGGCGATCAACTCGCCGATGCGGTGCAGTCGCACCAGGATTGGCCGAGCCGGTTCGCCGCGTGCGATCGAGCCTTGACCGCCGCGGCACGCACCGACACGCTGGCCGGGCCCGAATTGACGTGGGCCTGGCACGCTCTCGTGAAAACCGGCGGCACCTGCTCGATCAACCCGCTCGCGGATCGGATCGGCTGGACCCGTCAGCACCTGACCCGCAAGTTCACCGCCGAATTCGGCGCGAGCCCCAAGCTGGCCGCACGGATCATCCGATTCGAGCGAGCCAAGCGCATGCTGGCGGGCACCCCGTCCTATGTCTCCATCGCCCAGATCGCGACCACCTGCGGCTACTACGACCAGGCGCACCTGAACCGCGACTTCGCCGAGCTGGCAGGCGTGGCCCCCACCGCCTGGCTCGCCGAGGAGATTCCATCCGTCCAAGACCCGAACGCGGCGGAAGCGCGAGGCTGAACGCATGGACACTTCAACCAACACCACCACCATCTGGCCCTGCCTCGCCTTCGACGACGCCCGCGCCATGATCGAGTTCCTCACCACCGCCTTCGGTTTCGAAGCGACCGCGGTCTATGCCAGGGAAAACGACGACTCGGTCGTCGAACACGGTGAACTGCGCCTGCCGGGCGGCGGCGGCATCATGTTCGGCTCCACGGGCCGCGACGACACCCCCTTCGGCACCCGGCCACCGGGCGTCGCCAACCTCTACCTGGTCATCGACAACCCCGACGCGCTCTACGACCGGGCGAAGGCCGCGGGCGCGACGATCATTCGCGACCTGCGCGACGAGGACTACGGCTCCCGCGGCTTCAGCGCCGCCGACCCGGAAGGCAACCTGTGGAGCTTCGGCACGTACCGAGGCGAATGACCTGCTGAACAAAATTTCATTCTGCGCACGATCGTGTGCGAACCTCTCCGTCGCAGTTCGGCGATCGGCTACGTTGTCGATTGCTTCACCCGAGGCTCTGCGCGTTATACAGGAGAGTTGAGTCAATGGCGACCATCGAACATCTGCGGACCGACCCGGACTTGCCTCCGGTCGGTGTCGTCGATCGCACGCCGATCACGCCCGCCAAGAAGGCCGTGTTCGCGGGGATCGCCGTTCTCGGCGCTATCGCGTGGGCGATCATCGCGTTCGTGCGCGGCGAGTCCGTGAACGCGGTGTGGATCGTGATCGCGGCGGTCTGTACCTACATCATCGCCTACCGCTTCTACGCGCGGTTCATCGAGTGGAAGATCACCAAGCCGCGCGACGACGTGGCCACGCCCGCCGAAATCTATGACAACGGCAAAGATTTCATGCCGATGGACCGGCGGGTGCTCTACGGGCACCACTTCGCCGCCATCGCGGGCGCCGGTCCGCTGGTCGGTCCGGTGCTGGCCGCGCAGATGGGCTATCTGCCCGGCACCATCTGGATCATCGTCGGCGTGGTCTTCGCCGGCGCGGTGCAGGACTACCTGGTGCTGTGGGCCTCCACCCGTCGGCGCGGCCGCAGCCTCGGTCAGATGGCGCGCGACGAGCTCGGCCTCGTCGGTGGCGTCGCGGCGATCGTGGCGATTCTGGTGATCATGACGATCCTGCTAGCGGTGCTGGCACTGGTCGTGGTGAACGCGCTCGGCGAGAGCCCGTGGGGCGTGTTCTCCATCGCGATGACCGTACCGATCGCGCTGTTCATGGGTGTGTACCTGCGGTATCTGCGGCCGGGTGCGGTCGGCGAGGTGTCCGCGATCGGCATCGTGTTGCTGCTGGCCGCGATCATCGGCGGCGGCTGGGTATCCGAAACCGAGTGGGGCGCGGACTGGTTCACCCTCTCGCGCACCACCATCGCGTGGTGCCTGATCGCCTACGGCTTCATCGCCTCGGTCTTGCCGGTGTGGCTGCTGCTCGCCCCGCGTGACTACCTGTCGACGTTCATGAAGGTCGGCACGATCGTGCTGCTCGCGGTCGGCATCCTGATCACGATGCCGGTGCTGAAGGCGCCCGCCGTCTCCGAATTCGCGCATACCGGTGCGGGTCCGGCGTTCGCGGGCAGTCTGTTCCCGTTCCTGTTCATCACCATCGCCTGCGGTGCGCTCTCGGGTTTCCACGCGCTGGTCTCCTCCGGCACGACGCCGAAACTGCTGGCCAAGGAATCCAATGCCAAGATGATCGGCTACGGCGGCATGCTGATGGAGTCGTTCGTCGCGGTCATGGCGATCATCACCGCCTCGATCATCGACCAGCACCTGTACTTCGGCATGAACGCCTCGGCCGGACTCACCGGTGGTACGGCCGAAGGTGCTGCCAAGTTCACGAATTCGCTCGGCCTGTCCGGGCCGCCCGCGACACCGGAGCTGTTCACCGACGCGGCCGCCGATGTGGGCGAGAAGTCGATCGTCTCGCGCACCGGTGGCGCCCCGACCCTGGCGGTCGGCATCTCCGAGGTCTTCTCCCAATTCCTCGGCGGCTCGACGATGAAGGCCTTCTGGTACCACTTCGCGATCATGTTCGAGGCGCTGTTCATCCTCACCACCATCGACGCGGGCACTCGTGTGGCGCGCTTCCTGGTCTCGGACGCGCTGGGTAACTTCGGCGGCGGGTTCAAGAAGTTCCGCGATCCGTCGTGGCGGATCGGCGCCTGGCTGTGCTCGCTGATCGTGGTCGCGGGCTGGGGCGGGGTGCTGCTGATGGGCGTGAACGATCCGTTCGGTGGCATCAACGCGCTGTATCCGCTGTTCGGCATCGCCAACCAGCTGCTCGCGGCGATCGCGCTGATCGTGGTGCTCACGATCATCGTCAAGCGCGGGCAGTGGAAGTGGGCGTGGATTCCCGGTGTTCCGCTGGCGTGGGATCTGCTGGTCACGATGACCGCGTCGTGGCAGAAGATCTTCTCCGACGATCCCAAGCTCGGTTACTGGAAACAGCACAGCCTGTGCCAGGCCGCCAAGGACGCGGGCAAGGCCTGCCTGACCGCCAAGACGCCCGAGCAGGTCGACATCGCGATCCGCAACACCTTCATCCAGGGCACGCTGTCGATCGTGTTCGCGGTGCTGGTACTGATCGTCACCGCCGTCGGAGTGCTGGTGTGCGCGAAGGCGATTCGCACGGGCACGGTGACCAGCACCGAGTCCGAGGAACAGCCGTCGAAGATCTTCGCCCCGAGCGGTTTCGTCGCCACCTCCGCCGAGAAGGACGTGCAGAAGGAGTGGGACGTGCTGATCGCCGAGGGCAAGGTGAGCGCGCCCGGATCGGCGCACGTCTCTTGAGTGGGACCAGGGATGCGGACGGCCGGTTCAGTGGATCGGCCGTCCGCGCCCCGGCCGTGACGACCGACCGCACCGGGCTGGTCGACAGGACAGCGTCGATCGCTACCGCGAGCTCGGATGCGACCGTGGGGGCACGCCTGCGGGCGGTTCTCGGCCGAGCGTGGGCGGCGATGCGCGCAGTCGCCCGCTGGTACAGCGCGATCAACGGCGGCCAGGATTACCAGCGGTATGTCGACCACTTGCGTCGCACGCATCCGGGGGCCCCGGTGCCGTCCGTGCGCGACTACTGGCGCGAACGCTATGCCGAAGCCGAGCGCAATCCCACCAATCGCTGCTGCTGATCGCGGTCCCAGACCCGCGGGATCGGTGGCCGATTTCCGCTAGCACCCCGCTCGCGCGGGTGCCATTGTGGAACTCGTGACCATCACTGCTTTGGACTTCGAGGGCTGCTACCGGGCGGTCTCCACCCGCGACTCCCGCTTCGACGGGCAGTTCTTCACCGCGGTACGCACGACCGGCATCTACTGCAGGCCCTCGTGCCCGGCGATCACACCCAAGCGGGCCAATGTGTCGTTCCTGCCCACCGCGGCGGCGGCGCAGCAGGCCGGTTATCGCGCGTGCCGCCGGTGCCTGCCCGACGCCGCGCCCGGGTCACCCCTGTGGAACGTGCGAGCCGACCTGGCCGCTCGCGCCATGCGGCTGATCGGCGACGGGGTGATCGAGCGTGGTGGGGTACCCGGACTGGCCGCCACCCTCGGCTATTCGCAGCGCCAGCTCACCCGCGTGCTCACCACCGAACTCGGGGCAGGCCCGCTCGCGCTGGCCAGGGCGCACCGCGCGCATACCGCGCGGCTGCTCATCCAGACCACCGAGATGCCGATGTCGGATATCGCGTTCGCGGCGGGGTTCGCCAGCATTCGGCAGTTCAACGACACCGTGCGCGAGGTCTTCGCGGTGAGTCCGACAACGATGCGGACCGAATTACGCCGGTCGCCGCGCGCCGATGTCGTCGCACCCGGCACCCCCGGATTGCTGACCTTGCGGCTGCCGTACCGCGAGCCGCTCGATACCGGGTGGCTGACCTGGTTCCTCTCGGCGCACGCGGTGGCCGGGACGGAACAGTGGGAGGACGGGGTCTACACGCGCAGCCTGCGTACTCCGCACGGGCACGCGACTGTTCGGCTGTCTTTCCAGCCCGGTCATGTGCGGGCGGAGTTGGCATTGCGGGATATGCGTGATCTCGCTCCGACTGTCGCCCGGGTGCGGCGTCTGCTCGATCTGGACGCGGATCCGCTGGGGATCGACGCGGCACTCGGCATCGACGCAACGACCGGAGCCGGCGGCCGTGGTGGTCACGGCGGCGGCCGCGTGTTCGGCAGTGACGACCGATCCGGTGATGGCGCAACCGATTCGGGTGCCGCAGGGGTTGCGCACGGAATCGCGGGGCACGGATTCACGCCGGGGATTCGAGTGCCCGGGTGCCTCGATGGATCAGAGTTGTTGCTGTGCACGATGATCGGGCAACAGATTTCGGTGCGGGCAGCGGGGACGCATGTCGCACGGCTGGTGGACGCACTCGGCGAGCCGATCGAAGGACCGGTGCCGCGACTGTTCCCGACGGCCGAGGCGGTCGCCGAACACGGTGCCGAGGTGTTGACCGGGCCCGCGCGCAGGGTGGCCGCGATCGTGTCCGCGGCGCGGGCGCTCGCCGACGGCGAACTGGTCCTGCATTCCGGCCGTACCGCCGATGATCTGCGGCGCGACCTGCTCGCACTCGATGGAGTCGGGCCGTGGACGGCCGACTACGTCACCATGCGATCGCTGGCCGATCCCGACATCCTGCTCGACACCGACCTCGTCGTGCGCCAAGGAGCCGCGCTGGCCGGGATCGACCTCGGCGACACCACCCGCTGGGCGCCGTGGCGCTCGTATCTGTCCATGCACTTGTGGAAGACCGCGCTCGAACATCGTGGCGCGCTTGTCCGTGAACCCTCTCCTCAGGAAGCGAAAACCCATGACTGACACTGCTCTTCGTCTCGCCGATGTCGCGACCGTCAGCACCCCGATCGGCCCGTTCACCACCATCGCCGATTCCGACGGCGCCGTGCTCGCCTCGGGCTGGACCGGCGACCCGACCACGCTGACCGGCCTGATCCACGCGACCTTGCGCCCGGCCGAACTGCGGCAACGGGATTCGCTCGGCGCGGTGACCAAGGCCGTCATCGACTATCACGCAGGTGATCTCACCGCGATCGACACGATCGCGGTGCGTCAACAGTCCGGTGAGTTCCTCGTCCATGCCTGGGAAGTCCTGCGCAAGGTACCGGCCGGTGAACCGGTCACCTACACGGAGTTCGCCGGACTCTCCGGGCGTCCGGCAGCCACGCGAGCCGCGGCCAACGCCTGCGCGCGCAACTCCGCCGCGCTGTTCGTGCCGTGCCATCGTGTGCTGCGGATCGGCGGAGCGCTCGGCGGGTTCCGGTGGGGGCTGCAAGCCAAGGCCTGGTTGCTCGCGCACGAAAGCTGAGCAGCGGCACACGATCAGGCCAGTGATCGCCGATTGGCTCTTTTTTTCAGGTCCAGTAGGCCGGATTCTGTTACCTATGCTCACTCGTCGGTTGGTCGCGCTGTACGTCGGTTTGTGGTTGTACGGCACCTCGATGGCAGTGATGATCCGAGCAGGACTCGGGCTCGACCCGTGGGACGTGTTCCACCAAGGGGTCGCCGCGCATGTGCCGCTGAGTTTCGGTGTGGTGACCGCGCTGACCGGGATCGCTGTGCTGCTCGCCTGGATTCCGTTGCGGCAGCGGCCGGGGCTGGGGACCGTCAGCAACGTGGTGGTGATCGCGATCGCGGTCGACGCCGGGTTGTGGGCGATCCCCGCCGTGGACGGCGTGTGGCTGCGGGTGCTGGCCATGGTCGCCGCGGTGGTGGTGAACGCGGCGGCGACAGTGCTCTACATCGGTGCGGGAATGGGTCCAGGTCCGCGCGATGGACTGATGACTGGACTGGTCGCGCGGACCGGTTGGCCGGTGTGGTCGGTTCGCACCGGGATCGAGGTCTCGGTGCTGACCACCGGGTGGTTCCTCGGCGGCAGCGTGGGAATCGGCACGCTGGTCTACGCCTTCGGAATCGGCCCGCTGGTCCAGCTGATGATCCCGTTCGTCGACGGCAAGCTCCCCGGATTCACGCCGCTCGCCCGCCAGGAAGCGGCGCCATCCGTGGAGCGTCCGCAGGCTCCCGCCGCGCCGTGCTGACATGGTGACGGCCTCACCGGGCGAACTCAGGCGACGGTGGCTTCCAGCCGCGATCCTGCCCGACCGCGCACTACGTGGAGGCGGCTGGGGATGCGCTGACGCATTTCGTCTACGTGGCTGACGACGCCGACCACGCGCCCGTTCGCCCGCAGTTCGTCGAGGACACCCATCACGGCGTCGAGAGTGTCGGCGTCGAGGCTGCCGAAGCCTTCGTCGATGAACAGGGTGTCCAGGACCAGCCCACCGGTTTCGGCGGCGACCACATCGGCCAGACCGAGTGCCAATGCCAGCGAGGCCATGAAGGTTTCGCCGCCGGAGAGCGTTTTCGCCGAGCGGATCGCGCCGGTGTAGTCGTCGCGGACGTCGAGCCCGAGGCCCCCGCGTCTGCCCCGTGGGCCCGCCTTGTCCGAGTGGACGAATTCGTAACGGCCACCGGACATCCGGCGCAGACGCAGTGATCCCGCGACCGCGACCTCTTCGAGCCGTGCCGCGAGAACATAGGAGCGCAACGACATTCGCCGGTTGTTCTCGCCCCTGCCCGCGACCACTTCCGCCAGGGCCGCCAGCTCGTCGAAGACACGCTGCTCGGGCGCGATCCGCTCGACCTCACCCCACAGCTGCGTCCCCAGCTGCTCGAGCTGGGCGACCCGCTCGGTGGCCGCCGACCGGGCCGCCACCGCCGCAGTGAGCGCACTCTGCGCTTCGGTGAAGCGCTGCTCGAGCGCGTTCAGGTCGCCCGGCGTCTGCTCGGCGACCGCCTGGATCCGGGGCTCGGCGAGCACCGTCTCGGCATGTGCGCGGGCCCGGTCCGCGGCGGTGAGTTCGGCTTCGATCGCGGCCTGCTGCTGCGCGGTCCGCGCGGCAGCGGTGACGACCTGGGCGTAGGCGGTCAGCAGTGCGATGTCGTCGCGAGGCGGTGCTGGTTCGCCCGGCTCTTCGCCGACCGGCTCGTCATCGAGCGGCTCGTCATCGAAAAGATCGAACAGGCTGGGAACGCCCGTATCGGCATCGGCGACCGCAGTTCGCCCGGCGGTACGAGTCGTCGATTCGTGTGCCTCGAGCTGCGCACTCGCCTCGTATCCCGCCGGAACGAGACCTGCTGTACGGGCGAGGTTTTCCACACGGGTGGCGATGGTGCGGACGGCGTCGCGGGCGGTGCCCTCCTCGGTACGGGCGGTGCGGAGGGTGGCGGCGGCGGTGATGAGGGATTCGAGGCGGGTCGTGGGGGCGTCGACGGTGGCGTCGGCGCCCGCGGCGGCACGCAGGCGGGTGGTGAGTTCTTCGAGGCGGGTGCGGGTGGCCGCGATGTTGGCCGTGCTGGTGCCGAGGCGGGCGTCCGAGTCGCGGGACTGCTCGTGCAGGGCGGCTTCCTCGGTGCGCAGGGCCTCCAGGCGGCTGGTCAGGGCGGGGGCGCGTTCAGCGGCTTCGGCCGTGTCGTCGAAGCGGTGGGTGGCGGTGCGGACCGCGGCGGCGAGGGCGACGGGGTCGGCGTCGCCATCACGCGCGGTCAGCGCCTCGATCTCGCGTTCGATGGCGCTGATGCGTTCGGCGAGGCGATCCCGCGCGGCCTCGGCGACCTGTTCGGCCGCCTGTGCGGCGTCCTCAGCGTCCTTGGACACCGCGTCGCCGGTGGGCTGCGCGGGTTCCGGGTGATCGGCGGACCCGCAGACCGTGCACGGCGCACCCTCGGTGAGCGCGCCCGCGAGTTCGGCGGCCATGCCGGCAAGGCGGCGGGTGCGCAGGTCGAGGACACGCTCCCTGGCGTCGAGGTGGGCGCGCCAGGCCGTGTCGTGTTCACCGCGCGCCGCGTCCAAAGCCGGTCGGCGACGGGCGATCTCGACAGCGGCCGCCGCCGCGTCCTGCCACTTGGCCAGCTCGTTGCGAACCCCGGGCAGCGCGGCGGCCGCGTCGGTGGCCTCGCGGAGCTGTTCCTGAGCAGAACCGATCAGTGCCGGCAGTTCGACCCGCCGCTGCGCCAGCTCCGCCGCACGCCGCGTGAGCTGGGCGGATTCGCTCTCGTGAGCGGCGAGATCGTCGGCGAGCCTGCGTGCGATCACCGCATCCGCGCGCACCTCACCGAGCACACCGAGCAGCGCGTTCCACTGGCTGATCGCCGCATCGAGATCACCCTGGACGTCCACGCCGCCATCGCCGTTCGGCTCGGCCGGCACGACGGTCAGCAGACCCACACCCGCGATATCGGCCGCCGCCGGTGCACTCAGACGATCGGCCAGATCAGCTGCGGCGCTGCGGGTGCCGGCTTCCGAGCGACGCAGGCCACGGACCGCGGAGCGAGCCTCGTCGATGGCATGGACGACGGGCTCAGCCAGGCGAGCTCGGTCGAGTTCGCGTTCGAGTTCGGCGCGGCGAGCAGCGGAGGCGGTGTAGGCGTCCAGTTCGGAGCGGGCCGCGGCCATGCGGGTGCGCAGCTCGGTGACGCGGCGTTGCTCTTCGGCTTCGGCGCGGGCCTCGGCCGATTCTTTGTGGCGCAGTTCGGCATTCGTGGTCGCCTCGGCGAGGGCGGTACGCGCGGTGGCCAGAAGTTCCTGAGACCACGTCACCGAGTCCTTGATGCCGATCGATTCCGCGCCGCCGTATCCCGCCGCCATGCCGACCTTGGTGATCAGGCGGTCGATGCCCTGCTGGCGCGTGGTGAGTTCGCTTTCGGCCGCGCGTCGCCGATCCGACAACCATTTCTCGGCGGTACCGAAACGTTGGGTATCGAAGAGCTTTTCGAGCAGTTTCTCGCGGTCCTCGTTCTCGGCTCGCAGGAATTTGGCGAAGTCGCCCTGCGGGAGCAGCACCACCTGGAAGAACTGGTCGGCGCTCATGCCGAGCAGACGCAGCACCTCGTCGCCGATATCGGTGATGCGCGAGAGGTTCTCACCGCTGCCGTCGAGCCAGGTGAGCGTGGCCTGGGGTTGCAGCAGCCGGGTTCCGGTGCCGTTCTTCTTCGGGCGCTCGAATTCGGGCGAGCGGGTCAGGCGCAGCAGGCGGCCGCCGAGCGTGGCCTCGAGCACGACACTCGGTGGTGTCTGCGAATCGGCGTGGTCGGAGTGCAGGCGCTTGCTCTCCCCGCGCGCCCCGGGCACCTTGCCGTAGAGGGCGAAGGCGATGGCGTCGAGGATGGTCGTCTTGCCCGCGCCCGTATGCCCGTGGAGCAGGAACAGCCCGTCGGCGCCGAGTGCGTCGAAATCGACGACGGTGGTCTCGGCGAACGGTCCGAACGCGGTGAGTTCGAGCCGGTGCAGCCTCACGCGATGGCCCCGGCGACGAGCGCCGCCGTGAACCCGGAGCGCGAGCTCACGCAGTCAGCTCCGATGCCACCGGCTCCTCGGCGGATTCGCCTCGGCCCGAGTCGGTTTCGCGAACCGCCGCGGCCAGCGCCCGCTCCACCCATGCCATCTCCCCCTTGCTCGGTGTGCCACGCACGTCGGTCAGGAAGCTCGCCGCGACCTCCGTGTCGCGACGACCGTGCACCCGCTCGCGGTAGTGCAACTCCGGATTACCTTCCGGCCGTGCCCATTCCACGTGCACCGCGTGCGGAAACCGCTCGCGCAGCTTACGCATCGGATCCACCGGACGGGTGATGTCGGTGATCGTGGCGGACACGTAGTGCTCTTCGGACGCGGCGAATTCGGCGCCGGTGAGCAGGGAATCGATGGTGCCGGTGAGTCTGCTGAGCCCGCGCACCTGCGGCAGCTCGCGGCGGTGCACCGCCGCCAGACCTTTCGCGTCGAGGTCGACGATCCAGACCGCCTTGCGATGGGAGCTCTCCCCGAACGAATACGGCAGCGGGGATCCGCTGTAGCGCACCGACTCCGAGAGCGTCTGCGGCGAATGCAGGTGCCCCAGCGCCACATAGTCGATGCCGTCGAAGGCCGACATCGACACCGTCTCCACACCACCCACCGAGATGGACCGTTCCGAACCCGTCGCCTCGCCGCCGATCACGAACGCGTGCGCCAGCACCACCGTGCGCGTGCCGGACCTGGCGGCGATGTCGGCACGAATCCGGCTCATCGCGGCATCGAGGATCTCCGCGTGCGAGTGCGCCTGTGGCACACCGAGTTCGGTCCGGGTGATCTCCGGTTCCAGATACGGGATGCCGTAGAAGGCCACGTCGCCGTCGTCATCGGACAGCACGATGGGCCGGTGCGCGTCGGCGACCCGCGTACACAGGTGCAGGCCACCGGCCGCGGCGAAGCTCGCGCCCGCACCGAGCCTGGCGGGCGAGTCGTGATTGCCCGAGGTGGCGACGATCGTCGCGCCCGCCGCCCGGATCGCCTCGAATCCACGATTGCAGACCCCGATGGCATCGGCATTGGGGATGGAGCGGTCGTAGATGTCGCCGGGCACCACCACCACGTCGACCGATTCGGCCGCGACCAGCTCCGCGACGGCCGACAGCACCCGCGCCTGATCGGCCAGCAGGTCGACACCGTGAAAGGTGCGCCCGATGTGCCAGTCGGAGGTGTGCAGGATCCGCATGTCGCGAACCGTAGGGCACACCCCCGACAGATTTCAATCGACGCACCACACGCGTGTAATTCACCGGCGTGGCGCACGAGGCCGCGCACACACCACCAAGATGTCCGGCGGGAATGCCGCCGCCATGCCCGGTTTGCCCGGGAATTGCGAACTTGTCGGTGGGCTCGGGCAGTATCGCCTCCCATGACCGCTTCGATGCTCGTCGCGCTCGTCTTCGTCTTCGCCGCAGGCTTCGGTCTCGGCTGGCTGGGGCATTCCGCCCGGGGTGGCCAACGCGCCGCCACCGCGGAAGCCCGGCTCGCCGCGGCCGGCGACAATCAACGGTTGCTGCAGCAGTCGCTGCACTCGGCCAACGAGGATGCGGCGCGCAGGCATTCGGCCGCGATCGGCGCGATGGTCGATCCGCTGCGCGACGCGGTCGGCGCGTTGGAACAGCAGATCCGGCAGGTCGAACACCATCGGATCGACGCGTACTCGGGATTGCGCGAGCAGGTCGCGGGCATGCAACGCACCTCGCATCGGCTCTCCGATCAGACCGGCCAGCTGGTCGCCGCGCTGCGGGCGCCGCAGGTGCGCGGCCGGTGGGGTGAGATCCAGCTGGAACGCGTGGTCGAACTCGCCGGCATGACCCGGCACTGCGACTTCGATACCCAGGTATCCCGGCCCGGCGGCGACGATCGGGGTGCGGTCCGGCCCGACATGGTGGTGCGGCTGGCCGGCGGCAGGCACATCGTCGTCGACGCGAAGGTGCCGTTCTCGGCGTATCTGGACGCGGCGACCACCGACGACCCCGGCGCACGCACCCCATTGCTGGCCCGCCACGCCAAACACCTGCGCGCCCACGTCGACCAATTGGCCGACAAGGCGTACTGGGCGGCCTTCGATCCGGCACCGGAGTTCGTCGTACTGTTCGTGCCCGGCGACCCGTTCCTCGACGCCGCGCTCACCACCGATGCCGACCTCTTGGAGTACGCGTTCGGCCGGAACGTGATCCTGGCAACCCCCACTACATTGATCGCGCTGCTGCGGACGGTGGCGTTCAGCTGGCGGCAGGAAGCGCTCTCGCGCGATATGGCAACGGTGCAGCAACTGGGCAAGGAGCTCTACACGCGGTTGGGCAAGGTCGCCGAGCATCTGGACAATCTGGGCGTGAATCTCGGTAAGGCCGTAGCGGCTTTCAACGCGACCGTGGGTTCGGTGGAGTCGCGGGTCATGGTCACCGCGCGCCGGATGCACGATCTCGGCATCGCCGATCAGGAGCTCCCGGCAATCCGGCTCACCGAGACCCGACCACGCGTCGTCGCGTTCGCCGACGTCGAGGATCGCGTCTGAGATCCCCGTGCCGTGGCGCCCACAGGGCCGATGTGCAGTTAGTGTCATAGTGTGGCTGCTTCCCAACGTGCGCGACCCCGGGTGCCCGCGCCGCAACGTTCGATCGTGCCCTCGGTACCCGGCATCCCCGCCTGGGCCGCGATTCTGCTCGCCGCGGGTGCGACAGGTCTCGGGTTCCTGATCGACGGATTCGGCGGCGAGACCTATCCGACCGGCACGTTCTCGGCGCTGTATGTGCTCGGCTGCGTGCTCGCTGTCTGCGCGGTGCGCTTCCGCGGCCTGTTCTCCACCATGGTGATGCCGCCGCTGCTGCTGTTCGTCGCGGTGCCCCTGGCCTGCCAGATGCTGGGTGGCCGCGCCACCACGTCGATCAAAGACGTGCTGATGAACCTGATCATCCCGCTGGTGGAGCGCTTCCCGACGATGGCGCTGGCCACCGTGCTGGTGCTGGCGATCGGCGGAGCCAGGATCGCGATCGCCAAGCGCGCACCCCAGACCGCTCGCCCCGCCCCGGAGCGCCGGACCGAACGCAAGCCGGTCAAGCGCCGTCGCCCCGAGCCGGCCCCCGACCTCGCCACCGCCGCCCGCAAGCGGCCGCGCCGCGGCACCGCGGTACTGGACGAAGCCGATACCGAGGTCGACATGGCGAGCCCGGCTCGCCGACCCGCCCGGCCCGCCGAACCGAAACGGGCGCCCGCCGCGGCCCGGCCCCGCGAGCCTCGCGCCGCCCGCGGTGAACCCCGCGCCGCCCGCGCGGCCGCCGCACCGCGCGAACCCGAACCGGCCAGGGTCCCCCGCCGCCGTGGCGACGCACCCCCGCATCCGCAGCCGAACGTGCGCTATCGAGACCGCGCCGACTCCGCCCGCACGGAACGACGTCGCCCCGACAACGTCTGAGAACGAAGAATCCCCGCCGAGATCGATCGGCGGGGATTTTCTGTGTTCAGCTCAGGCGGGTCAGCTCTGCGAAGGCGCGTCCCGGCGGGCGGGGCGGAGCTCACGAGGCAGGGAGAACACCAGTGTCTCGTTGGCCGTGGTCACCGGCTGGACCTCACCGAAACCGTGTTCGGCCAGCAGGTCGAGGACCCCGGTCACCAGGATCTCCGGCACCGACGCGCCGGAGGTGATGCCGATGGTCCGCACCCCGTCGAGCCAGGCCAGATCGACCTCGCGCGCGTAGTCGACCAGATACGCCGCCTTCGCGCCCGCGCCGAGCGCCACCTCGACCAGTCGCACCGAGTTCGACGAGTTGCGCGAACCGACCACGATCACCAGATCGCATTCGGGCGCCATCGCCTTGACCGCGGTCTGCCGGTTGGACGTGGCGTAGCAGATGTCGTCGCTGGGCGGGTCCTGCAGCGTCGGGAAACGTTCGCGCAGCCGCTCGACGGTCTCCATGGTCTCGTCGACCGAGAGCGTGGTCTGCGACAGCCAGATCACCTTCGATGGGTCGCGCACGGTCACCTTGTCCACCGAGTCGGGCCCGTCGACCAGCTGCACGTGCTCAGGCGCCTCACCGGCGGTGCCCTCGACTTCCTCGTGGCCTTCGTGGCCGATCAGCAGGATGTCGAAGTCGTCGCGGGCGAACCGCTTGGCTTCCTGGTGCACCTTCGTGACCAGCGGACAGGTGGCGTCGATGGTGCGCAGGTTCCGTTCGGCGGCGGTCTCGTGCACGATCGGCGCGACACCGTGCGCGGAGAACACGACCAGCGCGCCCTCGGGCACCTCGTCGGTCTCGTCGACGAAGATCACGCCCTGCTCACGTAGTGTTTCCACGACGTGGCGGTTGTGCACGATCTCCTTGCGCACATAGATCGGGGCGCCGTGTTTCTCGAGAGCCTTCTCCACGGTCTCGACGGCGCGGTCGACGCCTGCGCAGTAGCCGCGCGGCTCGGCCAGCAGCACGCGCTTGCCACCGGCAGCATTCGCGCCCGCGGAGCGCGTGATACCGACGTTCAAGGGGATTGCCGAGGTCATATCCCACAGCTTACGTGCGCGCGAGAGGCCCGATCAGGTCGGATCAAGGGGCGAAAGTCACACAACAGGGGTGTGGACCTTTGCATCACACCCGGTTTGCGGCAGGCTGGAGTCATGTTTCGACCTCCGTTCCTGGCCAGGGTGGCCGCCGGCGCCGCCGTATACGCCTTAGAAGAGACCCGGCGACTGCCCGTCGCCGCGGTCAATTTCCCGATCACCGCGCTCAGTCGCGTGCTGCAGACCACGATGCATCTGCAGCAGTTCGTCACCAGCCTCGCGCTCAAGGGTGACGGTGTGTTCGAGCGGCTGGGTTCGGCTCCGGCCGAGCAGCCCGCCTGGGCCACCTTCGACGAGGACCTGGAGCCCGCGCCCGCCACCAACGGCCACACCAGCCGCTTCGACCTGTTCGAAGCGCCGGAGGCCCCGCAGACCAACGGCAAGGCCGTGCCCGCGTCGCTGCTGCTGCTCGAGACCGAGGAAGAGGTCATCGAGCCCGCCGACGAGCCCACCGAGGAGGAGGTCGTAGCCCCCGAGGTCGCTATCCGCTACGACTACCCCGCGATGACGCTGGCCCAGCTGCGCGCCCGGCTGCGGATGCTGACCGTCGAGGAGCTGGCCCAGCTGCTGGCCTTCGAACAGCAGACCCGCGCCCGCGCCCCCTTCGTCACGATGCTCACCAACCGCATCGCCACCGTCCAGGCGCAGTGACAGACTGTCCGTCGAAGCGGCCGCCATCCGACACCTCGGATGGCGGCCGCTTTTTGGTTGTGTCGGTGGCCGCGCGTAGAACTGACCTATGACTCAGGACGGCGTCGCGCAGGCCGGCGCTCCGGCGAATTCGGCGGAGCAGCCGTATCCGGTGCGCTCGGTCGCGGTGAAGGTCGCCCAGTGGATCGAACGGCTCGGCAGCATCTGGGTGGAGGGGCAGGTCACCCAGATCAATCTGCGCCCCGGCACCCGCACCGCGTTCCTGGTGCTGCGCGATGCCTCGGTGGACATGTCGCTGTCGCTGACCTGCGACCCCGACCTGTTGCGCAGGCTGCCGGTGCCGCTCACCGAGGGCAGCCGCGTGGTCGTCTACGGCAAGCTGCACTTCTTCACCGGCCGGGGCACGGTGTCGTTGCGGGTCACCGAGATTCGCGCGGTCGGCATCGGTGAGCTACTGGCGCGGATCGAGCGGTTGAAAGCCCTCTTGACGGCTGAGGGCCTGTTCGATGCCAGGCTCAAGCGGCCGCTACCGTTCCTGCCCGCGACGATCGGGCTGATCACCGGACGGGCGAGCGCGGCCGAACGCGATGTCCTATCCGTGGCCCAGAACCGTTGGCCCGCAGTCCGATTCGTCATCCGCAATACCGCGGTGCAGGGTCCGGCCGCGGTACCGCAGATGCTCGAAGCGCTGACCGAACTCGATCGCGACCCCGAGGTCGAGGTGATCGTGCTGGCGCGCGGCGGTGGCAGCGTCGAAGATCTGCTGGCCTTCTCCGACGAAGCACTGTGCCGGGCGGTCGCCGCCGCGCGCACCCCGATCGTCAGCGCCATCGGCCACGAACCCGACAATCCCCTGCTCGACCTGGTCGCCGACCTGCGCGCGGCCACCCCCACCGACGCCGCCAAACGCATCGTCCCCGATGCCGCCGCCGAACTGGCCGGGGTGCGTGAGATGCGGGCGCGCTCGGCGGCCGCGTTGCGCGGCTGGGTCCAGCGCGAGGAACACACCATCACGCAGTTGCGATCGCGCCCGGTCCTCGCCGATCCCCTGCGCGAGCTGAACCACCGTCACGACGAGCTGGAACGCTTGCGCACGGCCGCGAGACGCACAGTCGACCAGCTGCTGCGCAGCGAGTCGACGACCACCCTGCACCTGCGCGAGAAGCTGACCGCGGTGGGTCCGGCCGCCACCCTGGCCCGTGGTTACGCTGTCGTGCAGCGCGTCGCCGGTCCCGAACGGCATGTCGTGCGTTCGATCGATGACTCCCCCGCGGGCAGCCAGCTCCGCATCAGGGTCGCCGACGGAGCCGTCACCGCCGCGGCACTGGGCACCCAGCGACTGACGCCAGAGACCACCGACGAGAAGAGGACGTGACCGTGGCCGACGCCGGTTCCGAGAACACCGCTGCCGACACCCTGGCCGAGATCGCGGCCTTCGGCTACGAACGCGCCCGCGACGAGCTCATCAACGTGGTGAAGATGCTCGAACAGGGCGGCCTCGACCTGGACGACTCGCTGGTGCTGTGGGAGCGCGGCGAAGCCCTGGCCACCCGCTGCGAACAGCATCTCGCCGGTGCGCGCCGCCGCGTGGAAGACGCCCTGTCCCGCGCCGACCTCGACACCGCCGACTGAGCACGCGCACCGACATCGCACCTTTACCGCCGCGAAACACCGGCCGGGCACGCTGATGCCGGGTCGGTCCGCCGAGGGATCGCCCTCCGGGCGACGCGCGGAGAGTTCGAACGACGGAGTACGGCCGATGTCACCCACCGATTCGCTGACGAGCCTGCGCGCCGACCTGGGTCCCATCACCTTCTCCACCGACACACGCAAGCTGCGCACCAAGAGCCGCGACCGGTTCGCGCAGAGTCCGGTCCTGCGAGACCTGTTGCGCGGGCGCAATGCCGAGATCTTCATCGCGCCGCGCGGCAAGGACGAGTTGCGCACCGCGGTGGCCGCCTGCGCGCGTCATCGCATCCCGATCACCGTGCGCGGGGCCGGCTCCGGCCAGTTCGGTCAGGGTGTGCCGCTGCGCGGTGGCGCGGTGATCGATGTCACCGCGCTCGCCGGCGTCATCGGCTGGCACGGCGAACCCGGCAGACGCTCGCCGACCACGGTGCGCGCGCTCGCGGGCACTGTCGTGGCCGATATCGACGCCGCGATCCGCCCGTCCGGTTGGGAGCTGCGGATGCACCCGTCGACGGCGCACCAGGCCACCATCGGCGGCTACATCGCGGGCGGACACGCGGGAATCGGCAGCTGTCGCTGGGGCATCCTGCGCGACACCGGCAACATCACCGCGCTGGAAGTGGTGACGGTGGAGGAACACCCCCGGCTGATCGAGTTGCGCGGGCGCGATGTGAACACCGTGCACCACGCGTACGGCGCCAACGGCATCATCACCGAGGTCGAACTGCCGCTCGCCCCGGCTTGGGAGTGGCACGAACTGGTCGTCTCGTTCCCCGATTTCGCGCAGGCGGCCCGCTTCTCGGTCGACATCTGCCGCAGCGACGGTGTGCTCACGAAAGTGGTTTCGCCCCATGCGCATCCGCTCCCGCAGTACTTTCCCGAACTCGCCGGATTGATTCCCGACGGCGAGTCGATGGTGCTGCTGATGGCCGCCGTTCAGTCGGTGCCGAATGTGGAGGATCTGGTGCAGGACAACGGCGGCCGGATCCGGTACCGGTGCCTCGAGGGCAAGGGCAGCTACGGTTCGCCCCTCTACGAGTTCACCTGGGGCCATTCGATGTTGCGCTACCAGCGGCACAACGACGAGCTCACCGGGCTGATGGCCCTGTTCCCGCAGCGGGATCTGTACGAGTCGATCGTCGGCATCCACCGTGAATTCGCGGAGTTGGGGCCGCTGCACGTGGAGATGAAGCGAATCGACGGCGGTCTGTCGTGTCAGGGCTCACCGGTCTTCGCCTTCGAGAGCCAGGAGCACTTGGCGGCGACCACCGAGCGGTTGCAGCGGGCGGGGTTGTTCATCGCGAACTCGCACACGCCTGTCCTCGGCGCGGGCGGCATGAAGCCGTGGGGCCCGAAAGAGGATGCCGCCAAACGCGAATTCGATCCCTACGGCCTCCTGGCCCAGGGCAAGTCCGACGACGCAGAAGACACCATCGCCACCTCGACCGCGCTACCCAACAGCGGGTGGTCCTACCGGCTCAGCTGAGGCTACTTCTTCGCCAGCGGTTGAGCTGTCGTGATCGCCGTCGCGAGGGTGGTGAAGGCGGCCTCGTTGCCCGCGCCGGTGATCAGGATCCGTACGCCGCCGAGGTCGGCGATCCAGCCGGTTTCCTCGGTCGGTTCGGTGTAGACGACCCATTTCTGCCCGGCCACGTCCTGCGTCCCGGTGGGATAGCGAGAACCGAGTTGCTGCCGCGACAGCGCCTCTTCGGAGGCATCGGTCTGCGAATACCGCATGTAGGTGCCCTGCGGGGTGATGTAGCCGACCGTGCTCACGGCACCCCCATCCGCGGTGGCGATGGTGTCGCGGCTGCCCGAGTTCGACACCCAGCCCTGCGGCAACACCGGCTTGCGGATCGGGAACGACAGGGTCTTCGCGTCGGAGGTCAGCGCGGCATCGGCATCGAAATGCGGGATCTGACCCTGCGTCGGGCCGTTCGTCGCCACCGTGCACTGGCTCGCGACCCCGGCCAATACCACCGCGGCCAGCACCAACGGGATCAACGACCAGAACAGATCGCGGTAGTCGTTGAAGATGCGGTGCTTGGTCTGTGCCACGGCTACCAGTATCCACTCGAGTCCTGACCAGGCCGCCAAGGGGTCATCGCAGGAGGTCGTGCACGAGCGTGCCGTTTCGAAATGCGACAATGCCCCCGTAACACCAACGCCAAGGAGGCACTCCGCAATGACGGCATCATCGCCCGCCCCCAGCCGCCGCGAGGCACCCGATCGCAACCTCGCGCTGGAGCTGGTCCGCGTCACCGAGGCAGGCGCGATGGCGAGTGGCCGTTGGGTCGGCCGTGGCGACAAGGAAGGTGGCGACGGCGCGGCCGTCGACGCCATGCGTCAGCTCGTCAGCTCGGTGTCCATGAAGGGCATCGTCGTCATCGGCGAGGGCGAGAAGGACGAAGCGCCGATGCTCTACAACGGTGAGCTCGTCGGCGACGGCACCGGCCCCGAGGTCGACTTCGCCGTCGACCCGGTCGACGGCACCACCCTGATGTCGAAGGGTTCCCCCGGCGCCATCTCGGTGCTCGCGGTCGCCGAGCGCGGCGCCATGTTCGACCCGTCCGCGGTGTTCTACATGCACAAGATCGCCGTCGGCCCCGATGCCGCAGGCTCGATCGACATCACCGCCCCGATCGGCGAGAACATCCGCCGCGTGGCCAAGGCCAAGCGGCTGTCGGTGTCCGATCTGACCGTCTGCATCCTGGACCGTCCCCGCCACGAGGACACCATCCAGCAGGCACGCGACGCGGGCGCCCGCATCCGCCTCATCTCCGACGGTGACGTCGCCGGCGCCATCGCCGCCGCGCGTCCCGAGTCCGGCGTCGACATCCTGGTCGGTATCGGTGGCACCCCCGAGGGCATCATCGCCGCCGCCGCGCTGCGCTGTCTCGGCGGCGAGCTGCAGGGCATGCTCGCGCCGAAGGACGACGAAGAGCGGCAGAAGGCGATCGACGCGGGCCACGATCTGGATCGGGTGCTCTCGACCACCGACCTGGTCTCCGGCGACAACGTGTTCTTCTGCGCCACCGGCGTCACCGACGGCGACCTGCTGCGCGGCGTGCGCTACTACGGCGGCGGCGCGTCGACCCAGTCGATCGTGATGCGGTCCAAGTCGGGCACCGTCCGCATGATCGACGCCTACCACCGCCTGACGAAGCTGCGCGAGTACTCCTCGGTCGACTTCGACGGCGACGACAGCGCGAACCCGCCGCTACCGTGATTCGGGGCTGGGCGTCCCTATAGTCGAACTATGGCAGCGCCCAGCACCGCCCTGGTCCTCGGCAACGGCGGAATCGCCGGTATCGGCTGGCAGATCGGCATGATCGCCGGACTGGCCGAGGCCGGGGTGGACCTGCGGTCGGCCGATCTGGTGATCGGCACGTCCGCGGGCGCGGTCGTCGGGGCGCAAATTCGCAGCACGCTGTCGACCGACGAGCTCTACAAGCGGCAGCTGGGGCGGCTCAACGCCGAGATCCCGAACCGGCTCTCGGTCAAGCAGCTGGCCACGTGGGCGTTCATCGCGGGCACCGCGCCCAGCGAGACCAGCGCGGCACGCCGAGTCGCGAACGCTTCGCGCGGCAGGTCGACGATCGACCCCGTGTTGCGGCTGGCGGCGGTGTCCTCACGCCTACCCGAGAAGTCGTGGCCGGCACAGCCGTTGTGGATCACCGCGGTCGACGCCGACACCGGCGTGTTGAAGGTCTTCGACCGCGACAGCGACGTCTCGCTCGCCGAGGCGGTCAACGCCAGTTGCGCGATCCCGTTCGCCTGGCCGGAGGCGTCGTGTCACGGGCACCACTACCTCGACGGCGGTGTCCGCTCCCCGCTGAATCTGGATCTGGCGAAGGGCTACGACCGGATCGTCGGCCTCGCGTCCAACATTCTCACCCCGCGCCGCAGCGGGAAGATCTCCGCCCAGCTCGCCCACCTCGGCTCGGCCAGGGTCACGGTGATCCATCCGGACCAAGCCGCGCGCAAGGCCATCGGCCCCAACGAGCTCGATCCGCAGCGCGTACACGGCGCCGCGCTGGCCGGCCACACCCAAGCCAGGGACTTCGCCGACGAGGTGTGCGCGGTCTGGCCCACCGACTGAGTCCGGCGAGTATTCCTGCCGCGGATGTGGGATTTCGCGCTGGTGTGTGGCCACCATTCGCGGTGTTCTCGTCCTAGGGTCGAACTATGGCTGACGACGACGCGCAGTACCGGATCGAGCACGACACCATGGGAGAGGTTCGCGTCCCCGTCGACGCCCTGTGGCGGGCGCAGACGCAGCGGGCCGTCGAGAACTTCCCGATCAGCGGGCGGGGACTCGAGCGCGCCCAGATCCGGGCGCTGGGCCTGCTGAAAGCCGCGTGCGCTCAGGTCAACAAGGATCTGGGCCTGCTCGATCCGGTGAAGGCGGATGCGATCATCGCCGCGGCGGGCGAGATCGCGAACGGGGAGCACGACGACCAGTTCCCGATCGACGTGTTCCAGACCGGTTCGGGCACCAGCTCGAACATGAACGCCAACGAGGTGATCGCCTCGATCGCCGCCCGTAACGGGGTGAGCGTGCACCCCAACGACGACGTGAACATGTCGCAGTCCTCCAACGACACCTTCCCCACCGCGACACACCTGGCCGCCACCGAGGCCGTGATCACCGAACTCGTTCCCGCGCTGGACCATCTGCGCCTGGCGCTGCTCGACAAGTCGCAGCAGTGGCGCACCGTGGTGAAGTCGGGCCGCACCCACCTGATGGACGCGGTGCCGGTGACGCTCGGCCAGGAATTCGGCGGCTACACCCGCCAGATCGCCGCGGGTATCGAACGCGCGATGTCCGTGCTTCCCCGCCTCGGCGAGTTGCCGATCGGCGGCACCGCGGTGGGCACCGGTCTCAACGCGCCCGCCGGATTCGGTGCGAAGGTCGTCGCGCAACTGGTACGCACCACGGGAATCGACGCGCTGCGCGAAGCGCAGGATCATTTCGAGGCCCAGGCCGCGCGTGACGGACTCGTCGAGGCCTCCGGCGCGCTGCGCACCATCGCGGTCAGCCTGACCAAGATCGCCAACGACATCCGCTGGATGGGTTCGGGCCCGCTGACCGGACTCGGCGAATTGCAGCTGCCGGACCTGCAGCCGGGTAGCTCGATCATGCCCGGCAAGGTGAATCCCGTACTGCCCGAGGCGGTGACGCAGGTGGCGGTGCAGGTGGTCGGCAACGACGCGGCGATCGCGTTCGGCGGGGCGAGCGGGGCGTTCGAGCTCAATGTCTACATTCCCGTGATGGCGCGCAACCTGCTCGAGTCGATTCGCCTGCTGGCCAACGTTTCTCGCTTGTTCGCCGACAAGTGTGTGAGTGGGCTCGTCGCCGACGAGGAGCACCTGCGGACCCTGGCCGAATCGTCACCGTCGATCGTCACCCCGCTCAACTCGGCCATCGGCTACGAGGAAGCGGCCGCGGTCGCCAAACAGGCACTGCGCGAGAAGAAGACGATCCGGCAGACCGTCATCGACCGCGGGCTCGTCCCGGACAAGCTCTCGCTCGAAGAGCTCGATCGCAAACTCGACGTGCTGGCGATGGCCGACGTCGACCGCTGAAACGCCGAACGGCCGTCACCTCGCAGGAGGTGACGGCCGTTCGCTGTGCAAGATCAGGCCAGGTGCGCGAGTTCGGCGCGAGTCTTTTCGCCCTCTTCGCTGAAGTCGGTGCGGGAGAAGATGTTCCAGCGCTGCAGCAGCGGCTTGAACACCAGCTCACCCTCCTTCGCGGGGTCGTAGATGCCCGCCTCGGCCAGCGCCTCGTCGCTGGATCCGCCACCGGGCAGATCCACGTGCGGTACCCGGAAGTCGGCGACCCGATCCGCGATCGCGCGCACTGCCTGATCGGGAACCAGGTCGAGGGCGGCGGCGACGAGCACGGCGAAGAACTCGGCCTGCAGTTCGTCGTCGGCGGCCAGCTTCTCGGCCATCGCGGTGACGATCGGGTTCTCGCCGATCGCGGCGGTGTTGCGATGACGGATCGCGGCAGCGGCCTCTTCGAACGCGCAGGTGGCCAGCACGTCGATCAGGTGCATCGGGGGGCGGTTGAAACCGTCGGTCATGTGCTGCATGCGGGCCCGCTCGAGCGCGACCGGGTCCACCGCACGCGTGAGCATGAGGTAGTTGCGGATCATGATCTCGTGGCGGTTCTCCTCCGCCGTCCACCGGCCGACCCAGCGCCACCAGGGGCCGGTGCGCAGGTGCTTGCCGAGCTCACGGTGGTAGGAGGGCAGATTGTCGGCGACCAGGACGCTCACGGTCAGCGCGAGCCGGGCGGTATCACTGAGCTCGGACTGTTCCGGGGTCCAGTCCTCGCCGCCGAGGAAGGCGAAGTTGCGCCCGTCCGACCACGGCACCTGCTCGTGCGGCTGCCAGCCGTCGGCCACCTCGATATGGCGACGCAGGTTGATTTCCACCTCGTCCGCGAGCGAATCCAGCAGCTCGCGGTCGGTCAAAGTTTTCTGCACCCCGACAACTTAGTACCTCGTGCGCAAGCGCGGGGACCTACGGGGTGAACCGGGTCCCCGCGCTGGGCGGAGCGCGACGCTGACGTGGGGCCCGACTACTTCGGGGTCACCGTGGTCTCGCCGTTGACCCAGGTGATGGTGCCACCGGTGAAGTCGCTCTGCTTGCCTCCGGCGATGGTCTTCTCGTCGCTCGTCGGGTAGCCCAGCGTGCCGTTGGCGCCGCCGTTCTCCTCCCAGGCCTCGCGGATGTCACCCCACACGATGTGGGCGCCGGTATCCTTGCTCCAGTAGATGGTGCCGCCGGTGAAGTCCTGGTACTCGCCGCCGTCGGGGCCGGATTCCTGGGCTTCCTCCGGTGCGCCGAGCGGGCTGCTCGCGCCGCCGGCCGCCACGTACTTCTTGTACACCTCGCCGGCGATCACGATGTCACCGTTCGGGGTGGAGACGGTGGTCGATTCGCCCGCCGCCCCACTGGTGGTGGCCGCGCCGGACGTTGTCTCGGAACCGGAGGTGGTTTCCGAACCGGGGGTGGTGGTCATCCCGCCCATCCCGGGCTCGGTGGTGGCGCTGCCACCCGGGGCGCCGATCGCGGAGGTCACCGAGGCGACGGCGTCGTTTGCCTTGTCCTTGTCGTCATCGCTGCAGCCGGCAGCGAGCAGCAGACCCGCCGCGGCCAGGACCGCGGCGCTCCCGGCAGCAGTACGTCGAGCGAAGTGGTTCATATCCATCCTCTCGCGAGTGGCCCCCGGGGGTGCCCCCGGAATGGAGCCTGGCCGACATCCGCAACGGCCCGGCGGAACAGTGTTCGCCGAGCCGTTGCTGGATTGGTGTCGGAGCGGATATTACCCACTGTTTGCGGTAATCAAACGGATTCCGGCCGCGACGCGGCCCGATTGCCGACGATTACGCGTTCGGTCCGTACTCCTCGAGCATCTCGGTGACCAGCGCCGCGATCGGCGAGCGCTCGCTGCGGGTGAGGGTGATGTGCGCGAAAAGCGGGTGCCCCTTGAGCTTTTCGATCACCGCGGCCACACCGTCGTGCCTGCCGACCCGCAGATTGTCGCGCTGGGCGACATCGTGGGTGAGCACCACCCGAGAACCCGTGCCGAGGCGGCTCAGCACCGTCAGCAGCACATTGCGCTCGAGCGACTGCGCCTCGTCGACGATCACGAACGAATCGTGCAGCGACCGCCCTCGAATGTGGGTCAGCGGCAGCACTTCGAGCATGTCGCGACTGAGCACCTCCTCGAGCACCTCGCGGCTGGCCAGCCCGTCGAGCGTGTCGAAGACGGCCTGCGCCCATGGGCCCATCTTCTCGCTCTCCGAACCCGGCAGATAGCCCAGTTCCTGCCCGCCCACCGCGTACAGCGGCCGGAACACGACCACCTTGCGCTGGGTGCGCCGCTCGAGCACCGCCTCGAGTCCGGCGGTCAACGCCAAGGCCGACTTGCCGGTACCGGCGCGCCCACCCATCGACACGATCCCGATGCTCTCGTCGAGCAGCAGATCGAGGGCGATGCGCTGTTCGGCCGAACGCCCGTGCAGCCCGAAGGCCTCCCGCTCCCTGACCAGCTGGATCCGCTTGTCCGCGGTAACCCGGCCCAGCGCGCTCGAGCTGCTGCCCAGCAACCGAACACCGGTGTGGCACGGCAACTCTCGCGCATCGTCGAGGTCGATCACCGAATCGGTGTAGAGCTGGTCGATCTGCGCGCCCGCGACGTCGAGTTCCACCATCCCGCTCCAGCCGGAGGTCACCACGTCCTGCGCGTGGTACTCGTCGGCGGACAAGCCGACCGCGCTCGCCTTGACGCGCAGCGGGATGTCCTTCGACACCAGCACCACGTCCTCGCCCTCGGCCGAGAAGTTCAGCGCGCAGGCCAGGATGCGGGAATCGTTGGTGTCGGAACGGAATCCGGCGGGTAGCACCGACGAATCGGTGTGGTTGAGCTCTACCTGCAGGGTGCCGCCGTCGGTGCCGATGGGCAGCGCCTGGTCGAGCCTGCCGTGCTGCACACGCAGGTCGTCGAGCATGCGCAGAGCTTCGCGGGCGAACCAGCCGAGCTCGTGGTGGTGTCGTTTCGCCTCCAACTCACTGATCACGACCAGGGGCAGGACCACACTGTGTTCCCCGAACCGGGTGACGGCCCAGGGATCCGACAGGAGTACAGAGGTGTCTACGACGAAAGTCTTGCGACCGGAACGTGAGGGGCGAGCCCCTTTCTTCGAGGCCGAATTGCTCGAGGCCGAGGCCGAGGCCGTGTGCTTCGCGGAAGCGGAAACGGAGCGTGCAGCAGTCACGGTGGGCTCCTTATGTGTTCGCACGGCACCCGTGCGAACGATCTCGCTGGACCGGTCCGTCCTTGTGGGCGTTTGACGCTGAGTCAACCGCCACGAGGGCCAGGTGCCGGCCCTCTCGCACTGAATAGCTCAGTCACGGTCAGGACCTCCCGTACGAATCACACCGACGCGACTCGCATCACCGACGCTACCGCCGAATTCGTAGCCGCGCTGCTGGACCGGCACACGTGTCCGTGAATTTGTCGTTAACCGGCACTGTCGCGACGGATCCGGCACGTGTGCGCCACCGAGGGCTAGAGTCGATGACATGGCCGAAGACCAGGATCTGGAGAAGCTGTCGTCGAAGGAACTGCACGATCGCGCGGTGAAGACGGCCGTGCGCCACGGCGACGTGAAGTTCCTGTGGGAACTGCTGAAGTCGATTCCGGCGGCCCAGGCCGAGGCGGGCGACCTCGGCGAGAGCTCGGCCGACATCAAGTACGTGCTGCCGATGCTCGACGACTACTTCCACGCGGGCGACGGCAAACTAGCCGATGTGCTGCGCCCGACCTACCTGGAGTATCTGCGCAAGCACGGATAGTTCAGCGGCCGGTGATCGCCTTCACCACGCCGACAACGGCGCCGCGCAGGACGTTGCCCTTACTGAAGTGGTCGTCCCACAGCACGATTCGGCCGTCGCGCAGTTCGAAGGTGCCGCTCACCCAGAAGCCGATGCGCACCGGGCCCACGTGCAGGTAGTCGGTGCGGTCGGTGAGCACGATGTCGCCGTCGGCGGCGATGTGGTGGATCTCCGCGGAGAACCCGAGCTTCGGTCGATCCAGGCCGCGCAACAACGCCGCGACCCGATTCTTGCCGCGCACGGTCGGCAGCGAGGCGTTCTTCCAGACGATCGCGGGATCGAGCAGATCCAGCGCCTCGTCGACCGCGCTGAGTTCGAGTGCGTTGAAGAACTCGCGAACGATGGTGACAGCGGGCTCCGGCAGTTCCGGCTGGTCGGTCATGAGATGAGCCTAGGGTGCCGATCGCGGCCGGGCCAGGGGTCAGCTCAGTTTCGCTGATCGATCAGGACGGCGAGACCGTCGAGGATGCGTTCGACACCGAAACGCAGGGCGTCGTTGGGTCCGCCCTTACCCGCCGGCGTGGCTGCTTCCTCGGCGAAGGCGGCCTGCACCTCGGGGTAGCGACCCGCGGCCGCGGTCATCATCGCGGCGAACTGCTCGGTGAACTGCACTTCCCCGTCCCCGCTCATCGACGCGACCTGCTGAGCCAGGCTGCGGGCGTGACCGTTGAGCAGGACGATCGTGTCCAGCCTCTCCGAGCCGGAGAGTCCGGTGCCTGCCAGTGCGGTGAGGGCGGCCTCGGTCCAGCCCATCTCGTTCGGGCCGAGAGGCCGCATGCCGACGGTGAGCTCGATCGACCACGGGTGCGCACGGTAGCGAGCGAAGAGCGCTTCGACCCAAGTGCGCAGGCCGGTTCGCCAGTTCTGCTGCGCGCCCGCGGCCTTCGGCGGTTCGCCCATCGCCGCGTCGAGCATCAGCGCGGTCAACTGCTCCTTGCCCGGCACATATCGGTACAGCGACATCTTGGTGAAGCCGAGGCGTTCGGCCAGCCGCTGCATCGACAGCGCGGACAGCCCTTCGGCGTCGACGAGCGCGATGGCCTCGGCGACGATCCCGTCGAGAGTGAGCGCGGGTTTGGGCCCGCGCTTGGGGCGCTGCGTGGTCCCCCACAACAGCTCGACCGTGGTCGGCGGTGGCATCTGCCCATCCTCTCGAAAAACGTCTTGACGTGAAACTGTGTCTACCATACTCTTATCTGCATCCACCGGATACAGATTCCATCGGACACAGATCTTCGGGAGTTACGTCATGCGTACTGTTCTCATCTCCGGCGCCAGCGTCGCCGGCCCCGCCCTCGCCTACTGGCTGCACCGCTACGGCTTCTCCGTCACCGTTGTCGAACGTGCCCCCGCGCTGCGGGCAGGCGGTCAGGCGGTGGACTTCAAGGGCAAGACCCACCTGACCGTGCTCGAGCGGATGGGCATCCTCGACGAGGTCCGGGCCCGGCGTACCGGTACCACCGACCTGGTCTTCGTCGACGACAACGGGCGCGAGCTCGGCGTGATGTCGGGCGAGTTCACCGGCGGCGACCTGGAGATCCTGCGCGGCGACCTGGCCGAGGTCATGTACGACAAGACCGCCGACACCGTCGAGTACCTCTTCGGCGACACCATCACCGACCTGCGCGACACCGGCGACGGCGTGGCCGTGCGGTTCGAGCACAACCCGCCCCGCACCTTCGACCTCGTCCTGGGCGCCGACGGCATCCATTCGCGAGTCCGGAAATTGGCGTTCGGCCCCGAGGCCGACTACGTGGCGCACCTCGGCTACTACTACTGCGTCGCCGGCGCGAGCCGCTGGAGCGACGCGGCCACGCCCCGCGACAAAGCGGCAGGCGCCGCCCACAACACCCCGGGCAAACTCGCCATCGACGGCGGCCCGAAGGCCCAGCAGATGTACATGTTCGCCGCCCCCGAACTCGACTACCCCCGCAACGACGTCGACGCCCAGCGCCGCATCATCACCGAAACCTTCGCCGACATGGCATGGCATGCCCCCCGCATGCTCACCGACCTGGCCGAATTCGACGACATCTACCTCGACTCGATCAGCCAGGTCCGGATGAACGGCGCCTACACCCGCGGCCGTGTCGCCCTCATCGGCGACGCCGCGTACGGAAACACCCTGGCGGGCTTCGGCACCGGCCTCGCCGTTGTCGGCGCCTACGTCCTCGCGGGCGAACTGGCCGCCGCCGCGGGTGATCACATCACCGCCTTCGCCAACTACGACCGGATCATGAAGCGCTACGCCAAAATCGCGGGCAACAGCAACGCGGGCCCCTTCCTCGCGCCCAAGACCGCCCTGGGCATCAAGGCGCGCAACTGGTTCCTCGGCTCCCGCTTCTTCACCCTCATGCTGAAATACGGCGACAAGGCCGCCAACGACATCGACCTGATCGACTATCCGCAGCTGGTCGGGTGTAGCGCTTGACTTGGAGTGCACTCCAAGTCATAAAGTCGGCGACATGAGCATTCGACTCGGCTATCAGATGCCCAACTTCAGCAACACGTCCTCGGTGCGTGAGCTGTTTCCCGCGGTGATCGCGCAGGCGAGGGAGGCGGAGGGGGCAGGGTTCGACGCCGCCTTCGTGATGGATCACTTCTATCAGCTGCCGTTGATCGGCGAGCCCGAGGAGCCGATGCTGGAGGCCTACTCGGCGCTGTCGGGTCTGGCTACCGCGACCGAGCGAATCCAGTTGTCGGCCTTGGTCACCGGCAATACCTATCGCAATCCCGCCCTGCTGGCCAAGACCGTCACCACGCTCGACGTGGTGAGCGGTGGCCGGGCGGTGCTCGGCATCGGGGCGGGGTGGTTCGAGCTGGAGCATCAGCAGTACGGGTTCGAATTCGGCACCTTCACCGAGCGGTTCGAGCGGCTCGACGAGGCATTGCGGATCATCACGCCGATGCTGCGCGGGCAGCGATCCACCTTCGACGGAAAGTGGTACCACACCGAGAACGCGATGAACGAGCCACGCATCCGCGACGACCTGCCGATTCTGCTCGGCGGTGGCGGCGAGAAGAAGACCTTCGGCATGGCCGCCCGCTTCGCCGATCACCTCAACATCATCTGCAACGCCTCCGAACTGCCCCGCAAACTCGACGCTCTGCACCAGCGGTGCGAGGAGGCGGGCCGCGACCCCGCCACCCTGGAAACCAGCTTCCTCGCGCTGACCATCGTCGACGAAGACGGTGACCGCGCCCGAAAGACCCAGGCCGACATGCTGTCGCGACTCGGCGTCGACCTGTCCACCCTGACCGAAGCCGAACGCCGGGCCACCGTCGCCGACCGCCAATTCGCCGGCACCCCGGACGAAGTCGCCGAACAGATCCAGGCCCGCGTCCTCGACCACGGCATCGACGGCGTCATCATCAACCTGATCGCCAACGGCCACGAGCCCGGTGTCATCGACCGGGTCGGCCGTACCCTGAGCCCGCTGGTGCACTGAGCGAGCTCACCACGACGCGAAGTGGTCTTCTCCTCGCTGGCGGTTCTGCTGGCGGCGACGGAAGAAGACTTCTTCCGGGGTGACGGTGGTGAGGGCGTTGGTGATGCGGCTCAGGCGGGTGTCGTAACGGTTTTCGTGGATGTGGCGTTCGATGCCCGCTTGCCATTCAGGGGAAAGGCGCGACCAGATCGCGGCGACTCGGGACTGGGCGGCGGGTTCGGATTCGGCGAGTAGTTGCAGGAGAGCGGGCCAGTAGGTGGCGTCGGTGGCGTGCGCGGGCAGGGCGGCTACCGAGGTTTCGTCGAGTTCGGCCAGGGTGGCGGCGATGTGGCGGCGGGCCGGTTCGCTCAGGCGGGCGGACAGGGCGAACAGCCCGCGCCACGGGTCGGCTTCGTCCTTGCCGTCCAGCGAGCGGACCAGCGCGCCGAGCACGTCGGTGTTCGCGAATTGCGGGTTCGTCGACAAGGCCCACAGGGCAACGGGTTCGAGTCTGCCGATCACGGTGAGCAGCGCCGGCGAGGCGTTCCGGTTGACCGCGGTGAGCAGGAATCGGCCGACCTCGTGTGTGGTGCCGCGGCCGAAGAAGATGTCGCCGAGAATGCCGGTGATTTCGGGGTCGACCTTGCAGAACAGGGCGAGCATCGCGTGATGCAGGGTGGGTGGGCCAGCCAGGACGGTGTGGAGCATGGCCGGCACCCGCTGGCGTGGGCCCGCCAGCAACTGCCGCACGATCCGGCTCAACGTGTGCGCCGGGTACGCGTAGGCGGCGGTGAAGATCAAGCCCGCGTCATCGAGGACGGTCTGCTCCAATGCCGCGATCAGCGGCTCGTTCACCACCGAGAGGAACCGCGCGGCCGTCACGTAGTCGCGGCGCCGCAACAGCTCGTTGATGATGAGGGTGATCGGCTCCGGCCTGCCGTATCGCATCAGCTGTTCGAAGACATTCGGGTCCAGGTACGGCGCTCCGTCGGCCGCGTAGACGGCATCGACCGCGCACAGCGCCTGCGCGCACTTGCGCGGATGTTTGACGCCGACCGCGCCGAGGAATCGGGCGGCGAGCACCGGCGGCACCACCCGCTCGAAGAGCGCGACGCCCACACCCACCGGAAAGATCGGCACGAGCGGGCTGACCCGGCGGAAGGTGTCCGCGTGCTCGGCATGCAGTGCGCGCAGGATCTGCTGCTGTATCGCCGACAGATGCACCGCGCCCAGACGGGCCAGCGGTGCGAGGCGCTGCGGCGGCACTTTCAGCGTGCGCGCGAGCACAACGAGCTGTGTCTGAGCTTCGAGTTCGGTTTCGATCATCAGCTGCCGAAGAGGATCTTGCGCGAGACCTTACGCAGCGGAGCGGGCATCGCGGTGAGCGCGGCATCGATGGCCCGGCGCAGCGCCCGCACCTCGTTGGCCCGCGCGGCGCGGAACAGTTCGATCAGCTCCCTGGCCTCGGCCTCGGAGAGCAACTCGAACGCGTGCACCTCCCCGCCGACCTCACGCGCCAACGCGCGTCGATATTCCATACGGACTGACCATGCCCTATTCCATTAGGCCCGTACGCGATTCACCGGAACTTTGTGTGTTCCGACAACACGATGGCCCCTGTCTGCATGGAGCTGACAGGGGCCATCGGGCAGAAGTTCTCCGGCTCAGCCGAGCAGGCGCCAGTCCTCGAGACCCTGGTAGAGCGGGACGCTCTGGGCCAGGCGCGACACCCGGCCGCGCAGGGTGTCGACGTCGGAGGTGCCCGCCAGGGCGGCGGCGATGATGTCGGCTACCTCGGTGAACTCGGTGTCGCCGAAACCACGGGTGGCCAGGGCCGCCGTGCCGATGCGCAGGCCCGAGGTGACCATCGGGGGGCGAGGGTCGAACGGGACGGCGTTGCGGTTGACGGTGATGCCGACCTCGTGGAGGACATCCTCGGCCTGCTGGCCGTCGAGTTCGGAGTTACGCAGATCGACCAGGACCAGGTGCACGTCGGTGCCGCCGGTCAGGACCGAAACACCCTTGTCCTTCACGTCGGCGCCGGTCAGACGCTCGGCGAGGATACGCGCGCCGGACAGGGTGCGGACCTGACGGTCGGCGAACTCCTCGGTGGCGGCGATCTTGAACGCGGCGGCCTTGGCGGCGATCACGTGCATGAGCGGGCCGCCCTGCTGACCGGGGAACACCGCGGAGTTGAGCTTCTTGGCGAATTCCTGCTTGGCCAGGATCAGACCGGAGCGAGGACCGCCGAGGGTCTTGTGCACGGTGGAGGACACCACGTCGGCGTACGGCACGGGTGAGGGGTGCAGACCGGCGGCGACCAGGCCGGCGAAGTGCGCCATGTCGACCCACAGGTAGGCGCCGACCTCGTCGGCGATCTCACGGAAGCGGGCGAAGTCCTGGTGGCGCGGGTAGGCCGACCAGCCGGCGACGATCACCTTCGGCTTGGCCTTGCGCGCGATGTCACGCACCTCGTCCATGTCGATCCGGTGGTCTTCCTTCGACACACCGTAGGAGTGGACGTCGTAGAGCTTGCCCGAGAAGTTCAGGCGCATGCCGTGGGTGAGGTGACCGCCGTGCGCGAGGTCCAGACCCAGCAGGGTCTCGCCCGGGTTCATCAGCGCCATCAGCACCGCGGCGTTGGCCTGCGCGCCCGAGTGGGGCTGCACGTTGGCGAATTCGGCGCCGAAGAGCTCCTTGGCACGGTCGCGAGCCAGGGTCTCCACCACGTCGACGGCCTCGCAGCCGCCGTAGTAGCGGCGGCCCGGGTACCCCTCGGCGTACTTGTTCGTGAGGACGGAGCCCTGCGCCTGCAGGACCGCGCGCGGCACGAAGTTCTCCGAAGCGATCATCTCGAGGGTGTCGCGTTCGCGGGCGAGCTCGCCCGCCATCGCGGCGGCCAACTCGGGATCGAGCTCACCGAGAGACTGGGTATTCACCGAAGCGGTCGTCTGCGTCACGCCGTCGAGTCTATTGCCGACCGTGTGCGAGCCGAGCACGGGGATACCGCAACACCGTCCGAGCCGCCACCGGAGAGACCAGGGTCACAGCCCGGCTGACCAGGTTCGATAGCCGTCGAACACAACAGACTCGGCGTAACGACCCGTCCGACGGTGACCGATGACACAGATATGACCGCACTGCCCGTGACCCCGGCCATCGCACCGTCCGACCCGATCGAGGCACTCCTGCTGCAGATCAACTACCTGGTCTGCTCGCTGTTGAACCCCGGCGGCTGCGCCGTCATCCAGTAGCGACACTCATCCGCCGGATCGCCCCCGGCGTCAGCGGCTCGTCGAGCAGACGCCCGAACCGCTCGACCCGATCCTGGGCGCCGACCGCACCGTCGAGCCACCCACCGAGCAGGCGGTAACCCTCGACATAGGTGCTGATGTAGGCCCGCCACAGCGGCGAGGACAGAAACCGCAGCGACTGCCGCGCCCGTTCCGGCGTCGCCAGAATCCACCGCTGCAGGAACAGCGCCACCTCGTCCTCGCTGCGATGCTGATCGTGCAGCAGCAACGCGGCGTCCTGACGCACGTGCAGCAGTTTCGCCGACGCGGTCGAGAAGCGTTCGGCCCGTTCACCGTCGAAACGAAGGCCGAGGTCGGCGTAGATCTCCTGCGCCCAGACTCCCCAGCCGGGCCCGACGATCGACCGAAGGGCCAGGTCGGCGAGGCCCTCGGCCATCAGGCACTGCGGGGTGTTGACCAGGAACAGCGTCTGCTCGTCCTCGCCCGCCGCGACCAGTCCGGCCTCCTTGCGGCAGTGCTCGGTGTGATGACCGGGGTAGGCCTCGTGCGCGATGAGCGCGGGGAGGTTGCCCATGTGCTGTTTGAGGTCGGAGTTGATCGCGACCGTCGAGGCGAAATTGCCCAGGTAGTAGTTGAAGCCGGACCACGGCTTGTCGCCGACCACCTCGTAGGTGACGTGCTCGTTGTCGGGCAGCGGGTAGCGCTCGCGTACCCGCTCCCGCAGCGCACTCGAGAACGCTTCGACACAGGTAGCGAGCTTTTCCGGGGGGATCTCGTCACCGCGGCGGTAGGCGGCGGCGCGTTCGGCCAGCGGTCCGTCGCCGCCGAGCACCTCGTCCATCTGCCGGTGCGCTTCGCGATAGTCGTCGGGGTCGCCCGGTGCGATGTCGACGTCGAAGTAGGCGCGGACCTCGTCGACGAAGCCGATCTGCTCACCGGCGAACTTGCGCGCCGAGCATTCCATCGCCACCAGGTGGGCATCGAGGAATTCGGTGCGCTGCGCCGAGAGCCCGGCATCGGGCAGGGCGGCGCGCAGATCGACGGCGCGCCGGGCCAGTTCCGAGGGCACCGGGACGGCCGCGTTCTCGATATCGCGGCGCAATTGCGGATCGCCGGTGTAGGCGTCGACGAACCCCTCTTCGAGGCGATCGAAAGCCAAACCCAGGCGCAGGTATTCGGTGACAAGTGGATGTGACCCCATCCGCCCGACATTACGTGGTCGATCGGAAAATGGCGTCTTACCTCGGCGTTGTCGCTGGTTACCGACCGGTAGCCAAACCCCCTGTTGCGCGCGGGCAGCGAGCACGGAGCACAATCTCGCTATGCGGTCAGAGTTATCCCGGATCTCACCAGACGGGCAGCCAAGCTGTGCGGATGCGCCCGGACGGAGGGTCGGGTAGGTGGCACGGATGAGCGAACCGAGCCCCTATGTGGAGTTCGATCGAAGCCAGTGGCGCACACTGCGCAAGTCGACTCCCCTGGTACTGACCGAGGACGAGCTGACCGGCCTGCGCGGTCTCGGCGAGCAGATCGACCTCGACGAAGTCGCCGAGGTGTACCTGCCGCTGGCGCGGTTGATCCATCTCCAGGTCGCGGCCCGGCAGCGGCTGTTCGCCGCCACCGCCACCTTCCTCGGCGAGAAACATCCCGACAAGCAGGTGCCGTTCGTGATCGGGGTCGCGGGCAGTGTCGCGGTCGGCAAGTCGACCACCGCGCGCGTGCTCCAGGCACTGCTGGCGCGCTGGGATCACCACCCCCGGGTCGACCTGGTGACCACCGATGGATTCCTTTATCCCACAGCCGAACTCATTCGTCGCGGCATCATGCACCGCAAGGGTTTCCCGGAGAGCTACGACCGGCGCAAGCTGCTGCGATTCGTCACCGAGGTGAAGTCGGGCGCCGAAGAGGTGTGCGCGCCGGTGTATTCGCACAAGTCCTACGACATCGTGCCCGACGAGAAGCACTGTGTCCGCCAGCCCGACATTCTCATCGTCGAGGGCCTGAACGTGCTGCAGACCGGTCCGCGACTGATGGTGTCGGACCTGTTCGACTTCTCCATCTACGTCGACGCCCGCATCGAGGACATCGAGAACTGGTATGTGCAGCGCTTTCTCGCGTTGCGCAAGACCGGCTTCGCCGACCCCGACGCGCACTTCCACCACTACGCGGCCTTCGACGACGAACAGGCCACCGCGGCCGCGCGCGATATCTGGCACTCCACCAACCGGCCCAACCTGGTGGAGAACATCCTGCCGACGCGCCCCCGCGCAACCCTGGTGCTGCGCAAGGACTCCGACCACACGATCAACAGGCTGCGGCTGCGCAAACTCTGATCGGCTCGCGCGCCGACACCGCTCAGCCGGTGGCCGTCGGCGAGCCCAACGAGACGACCTGCGTCGCCACTTCCGCGCTGTCCTCGCCCTGGTGGACGACCAGGACTCCATGCGGCGTGCCGCGCGCGTCGGTGGGCTCACCGGCGACCACCTCGAGCATCGGCTCCTGCGCCTGTTTCCGCGGGAGCATGTCGACCACCGGGTACTCCCCGACCGGCGCCCACCCCTGCGCCGCCAACTGCATCCGGTCGACCGTGCTCGGCGCGCCCGCGAGGTCGGACCACTTGCGGGTGGCGATCGTGATCGAACCATCGGCGCTCCAGCGCGGGTTGTAGGCCGCCGAGCACTCACCCGGCAGGGTGGGCATGGCCAGGACACCGTTGTTGGCGGCGTCGATGGTCGCCACGTTGCCGCTGCCGCAGGTCGCGCTGCGCGCGGTGGCCCCGGCCAGCACGAAGGTGTGCCCATCGGGACCGGCGGCGGCCGACAGTCCGGCGTCGATGCCGGGCACACGACCCAGCGGCAGGATGACATCGGAGCCGATGGCGTAGAGGTGACTCTTCTCCCACCACAGGCCACGCGATTCCACCCGGGCCAGCAGCACGAACTCGTCGGTGGCCGCCACAAGTTCGGCCCCGCCCCACCCACCACCGGTGAGCGGACTCGGCGAATCCGGCAGGACGATCTCGCGTTCGGGCGCGGCGGGCTCGGAACCGGCCAGGTCCATGCTCATGATCTCGCCCGGCTCCCGCCACCAGCCGACCACCGAACCGCGCAACGCCACGGCGTTGGCGCAGTCACACGGTATGCGGGTCACCGACCGGTCGCGCACACCCACCGCGACCAGCGTCTTGCTACCGCTCTCCACCGCGAAGGCGTAGTGCCCGTCCCTGGTGAACGCCACCGCGGCCGACGAGTAGCCGAAACTGCCCGGCGCCCGCACGGTTTCGCCGCCGCGCACCACCGCCAGCTCGGCGTCGGTGCGATAGGCGAACACCGCGCCCTTCGCGGCCTGCTCCTCGGCGGGCGTCAGTCGTGGCGGCGCGGGCTGGTTGAACCCTCCGCAGCCCGCGACGACCGCCACGGCACCGCACACGACGCCGAGCACCACGATCCGCGCCCGCCACCCGCTCGCCTTCGTCGCAATTCCCACAGCTCACACCCCTGCAATGTGTCGTCGGGCCCGGTCTCGCGCAGCAGCCTAGCGGGGGGTGGCGCCGGATCGGGCCTACTCCGCTACAACTTCCAGGCCGCGTCGAGCCTGGTCGCCACGTCGATATTGCGGACCGCCGCGATCTCGGGTTTGCGGATCTCCTGTGCGACGTAGCGGGCGACGAACCGGCGGATCTCGTGGTCGACGCTGGCCAGCACCCGCAGCAACTCGCCGCGCTTGGAGCTGCTGGCGACATTGACCCGCACATCGCCGGGACGTGGCTCGGCGATGTCGATGACCACCCGCAGTGGGTCGGCGGTGCGCGCGGTGAGATGCAGATGCACGGTGCCGTCGACCCGGAAACGCGACCTGTCGACCGCCAGATCGAGAACCAGATCCACGCGCAAGGGAATGGTCAGTTCGAAGGAGATGAACGCGTCGACGAAACGCAGGATTCGTGGCTGCCCGAGCTCCACCTGCGCGGTGACCTTCGCCAAGCGGCCCGGCCCCACCCCGATCGGCCCGAAATCGAAAGCGGCACCGGTGAGTTGGCCGAACGCGTCGGCGATGCGCTGCTCGGAGACGGCGTATTCCAGGAAACGCCTGCCGAATTCCTCATAGCTGATGTAAGAAGGCTGTCCGGGTTCCACTGACCGCAGAGTACGCGACGGCTACGGCCTCACACGCCGAAACGGCGGTGGCGCGCGGCGTAATCCCTTAGTGCGCGCAGGAAGTCGACACGCCGGAATTCCGGCCAATACGCCTCGGTGAACCAGATCTCCGAATAGGCGCTCTGCCACAACAGGAACCCCGAAAGCCGCTGCTCACCAGAGGTTCTGATCACCAGGTCCGGGTCGGGCTGACCGGAGGTGTAGAGATGCTGGCCGATCGCGTCGACCGTAATCGACTGCACCAGATCCTCGCCCGACTCGCCCGAGGCGATCTCCTGGCGCACCAGTGAGCGCACCGCGTCGGTGATCTCCTGGCGGCCGCCGTAACCCACCGCGACATTCACGTGCACGCCGTCGCGCCCGCTCGTTCGCTCGGCGGCCACCCGCAGCCGCTTGGCGATCAACTCGGGGAAACCCTCGAGCGACCCGACGATCCGCACGCTCCAGTTCTGCTCCGGGGCGGACAGTTCCTCGACGACATCGGTGATGACCTCGAACAGGGTCTCGAGCTCTTCGGGGTCGCGGCGCAGATTCTCGGTGGAGAGCAGGTAGACGGTGACCATCTCGATGCCCTGGTCGGAACACCAGCCGACGAGCTCGGCGATCTTCAGCGCGCCGACGCGATGGCCGTGGCTCACATCGGTGAACCCGTTCTCACGCGCCCAGCGTCGATTGCCGTCGCACATGACGGCGACGTGGCGAGGGTGCTGCTTGTCTGCCAGCTGCTGCGACAGCCTGGCTTCGTAGATGCGGTACGGCAATCCACGCACCCGACCAAGAAACTCCACGCCCGCACCCTACGCTTGCCCGCCTCCCCGAGTATTTTGCCGGTCGCGAGTAGGGGGTGAGATCCGTGCCGGGCCGGCGGCACGGGCAAGGCCGGGTTTCGGGGTGGTCGGGAAGTTACCCATGTCCTCCCGAGATCAGCCGGTCGGGTTTTGTGTGGCCAGGGGCACGTTTGTGGTGTCGAGATGGGCGGTTGACGTACGGTTGGGCACAACCTACGGTACCGTAGGTTCCGGCTCGGGAGGTTACGTGGACGATGTCCTGACTGAGATCGCCACGGTGATCAAGCCCCGTTTTCGTGGCTGGATCCATACGTGGGCGGTCGGCGTCGCCGCTGTCGCGGTGACGGTGCTCGTGGTGTTCGGGTTCCTCACGTCGTTGACCGCGGGTTGGTCGACGCTGCTCTACGGGATCTCGGTGTGCGCGCTGTTCGGGGTGAGCGCGGTGTATCACCGGGTCACCTGGGCGAGCGTGCGGACACGGGTGCGGATGAAGCGGGCCGACCATTCGATGATCTTCCTGTTCATCGCGGGCAGTTACACGCCGTTCGCGCTGCTCGGATTGCCCGGGCGGACCGGGCAGATCCTGCTGGCCGTGGTGTGGGCGGGGGCCGTCGCCGGGATCGCGTTGAAGTTGCTGTGGCCTACCGCGCCCGCGTGGGTGGGGGTGCCGCTGTACCTGTTGCTCGGGTGGGCGATCGTGCCGGTGGCCCCCGAGCTGCTGCACAACGTCGGAGTAGCGCCGCTGGTGCTGCTCGCGGTCGGTGGCGTGATCTACAGCGTGGGGGCTGTTCTCTACGCGACCAAGTGGCCCAACCCCTGGCCCGACTTCGGTCACCACGAGTTCTTCCACGCCGCGACGGTGGTCGCGGCGCTGTGTCACTACATCGCGATCTGGCTGGTCGTGCTCGGCTGAACGGCGCGTGCGCGCGGCCGCGGCCTGCGCGCCTTCTATGCTCGGTAGTTGTGTCACCCGTCAGCGCAGCTCGTGATGCCCGGGCGTCCTCGGGCGCCGGGCTCGGGCGTGCGCGGTGAACCGGCTGGTCCGGTGGGCGCTGCGGTCCTACTGGGGACTCGCGCTGGTGGTCATCACCGCCAATATGGTCGGGGTGGCGGCCATCTTCCTGGTCAGCTGGGCGGGTGGCGTGTTCACCCGGATCGGCGACGACTGGAGTGACGCGGCCGTCCTGATCCTGATCTACCCGGTGCTCGCCTTCACCCTCGGGATCGGGATCGCGCTCTACGACCGGCGCCGATATATGCGCTGGCTCGACGACAACCGCAAACCGACGCCGGAGGAAGCGCGGGTCCTGATCCGGCTGCCCGCCGCGATCACCCTGCGCGCGATCATCCTGTGGACACCGGGCGTCGCGTTGACCGTGTGGCTCGTCGACCGGTACACCGACTATCACAACATCACCGTGCTGCTGGCCGGATTCGCCCTCGGCGGGCTGGAGGCCGCGGGCGCGATCTACCTGATCCTCGACCGCCTGATCCGCCCGGCCGTGCCGATCATCGCCGCGGTGCTCGGGCCGACCGTCCATCCCAGCTCGACCGTACTGGTGCGGGTGCTCGTCACCTGGGCGGTGTCCAGCGCGCTGCCGGCGCTGATCATCATCGTCGTCCTCAGCGACACGACCACCCCGGCATCGGACCGGGTGCGCGCGGCGTGGCTGTTCTCGATCGTCGCGCTCGGCGTGGGCGCCCTCGCCACCGCACTGCTCGCGCGCTCGGTGGCCACGCCGATGCGCACGATGTACCGGGCGCTGGACCGGATCACCCGCGGCGAACTCGATGTGCGGGTGCCCGTCGGCAGCGCGAGTGAGATCGGCCGCCTCGAACACTCCGTCAACGAACTCGCCGCCACCCTGCGCGACCAGATGCACACCGAGGACGTCTTCGGTAGGCACGTCGGCTCCACGGTGGCCGAACGCGCCCTGTCGGGCAGCTCCGACCTCACCGGCGATGTCCGCATCGTCTCGGCGTTGTTCGTCGACGTCACCGGCTCGGTGCAGCTCTCCGCCGAAATGGCCCCCGAGGATTTCGTCCACAAACTCAACCGGCTGCTCGCCACCGTCGTAGCGGCCACCGAGGACAACGGCGGCTTGGTGAACAAGTTCGCCGGCGACGCCGCGCTGTGCATCTTCGGCGCGCCTTCCGCACTCCAGGACAACGCCACCCCCGCCCTGCGCGCCGCCCGCCGCATCCGCGACGAAGTAGTCGACACCGGCGAGCTCGACGTCGGCATCGGCGTCGCCCGCGGCCAGGTCTTCGCCGGCGACGTGGGCGCCGACACCCGCCTCGAATTCACCGTCATCGGCGACGCGGTCAACGAAGCGGCCCGCCTCACGACGGTGGCGAAGGAAGCACCGCGGCGGGTGTTGGTCAGCGATGCGATCTGGCAGGCCGCGACCCCGGCCGAACGAGCCAAGTGGAAGCGCTACAAGGACTTACGGCTGCGCGGAATCCCCGGCCGAACCCGGACCTGGACGGACATCTCACCGAGAAAGTGAGAACCAGGTCCGTTACCGCCGTAGCGAAGCCGTCAGGGCGGCGGGATCGGTGACCGGGAGGTCACAGACCGAGCCACGGCAGACATAGGCGGCGGGGGCGCCGTTGACGAGGGGGCGGTCGGTGAGGAGCGGGGCGGTGTTCGGCGGGGCCGCGAGGATGATCGAGCCGCCAGGGGCGCTGGCACGGGCGGCGGCCAGGAGTTCCATTGCCGTGGCGGACTTCTCGGTGGCCGCGATGGCTACCTGGTACGGGCCTCGGACCGCCGCTTCGGCGACGGAGAGCCAGTTGCCCGCGGTGCGGGGTGCGCGAGCCAGCAGGATCGCGCCGAGGGCGAGGGTCTGGTCGGCGAGTTCGCGATAGCGGATGGCACGGTCGGTATCGGCGACCGCCGAGGCGGTGAGGAGGGCCTCGGCCAAGGCGGAGGCGCCGGACGGGGTGGCGCCGTCGACGGGGTCGCGAGGACGGGCGACCAGGGTTTCGGCATCGTCGGCGGTGTCGAACCAGCTGCCGGGGCGTTCGGGATCGGCGAAGTGGTCGATCGTGTTGTCCAGCAACAGCTGTGCGGCGGCGAGCCAGTCGGATTCGCCGGTGGCCTGGTAGAGGGCGAGCAGGCCGGTGACGAACCAGGCGTAGTCCTCGAGGACGCCGGGCGGGGTGCCCGCGACGCCGTCGAGGGAGGCGCGGCGCAGTCGGCCGTCGACGAGGTGGACGTCGAGCAGGTAGCGGGCGCAGCGCACGGCGGCGGCGATCCACGACGGTTCTTCCAGTGCCGCACCGGCTTCCGCGAGCGCGGTGATGGTCATGCCGTTCCAGGCGGTGACCACTTTGTCGTCGCGGGCGGGCTGCGGGCGCCGGGTGCGGGCCTCGAACAACTGAGCGCGCAGTCGATCGAAACGGGACGACTGCTCGGCGTCGACGGGATCGCTGTGGCGGGTGAGCACCGAGGTGCCCTGTTCGAAATTACCGGCGGTGCCGACGCCGAAAGCGTCGGCGGCCCACATACCGTCGAGCGGGCCGAGTTCGCCGACCAGCTCGGCCGGCGTCCACACATAGGTCGCGCCTTCGACGCCGGGCCCCTCCGGTTCGAGGTGGGTATCGGCGTCGAGAGCGGAGGCGAAACCGCCCTGCGCCGTCCCGAGATCACCGAGCAGGAATTCGACCGTCTCCCGGGTCACCCTGTGCGGCAACGATTCCAGCGGGGTCACGGGCGCGCGACGCGCGAGATGGGCGTAGGCGCGCAGCAGCAGGGCGTTGTCGTAGAGCATCTTCTCGAAGTGCGGCACGAGCCACCCGGCGTCGACGGAGTAGCGCGCGAAACCGCCGCGCAACTGGTCGTAGATTCCGCCACGCGCCATCGCCTCGGCCGTGCGCTCGACCACGTCGAACACCGACTGGTCGCCGGTCCGCTCCCAGTGCCGCAGCAGCCCTTCCAGCAACGCCGACGGTGGAAACTTCGGCGCCCCACCGAATCCGCCGTGCGTCGAGTCCTCGTCGGCGACGATCGCGGGCACGGCCTTGTCGAGAAGATCAGGGGCAATCGCGAATTCGGCGTCGGGCAGACCCGATGCCTGCGCCTGGAGCGCATCGGTCACCTGCCGCGCGGCCTTGTCCACATCGTCGCGCCGGTTGCGCCAGGTCTCGGTCACCGCACTGAGCAACTGCGTGAACGACGGCATGCCGCCGCGCGGCTGCTTCGGGTAGTAGGTACCGCAGTAGAACGGCGCGCCGTCGGGCGTGAGGAAGCACGTCATGGGCCAGCCGCCCTGCCCGGTCATGGCCACGGTGGCGTTCATGTACACCGCGTCCAGATCGGGACGCTCCTCCCGATCCACCTTCACGCAGACGAAGTCGGCGTTCATCTGCTCGGCCGTGGCGAGGTCGGCGAAGGACTCGTGGGCCATCACATGGCACCAGTGGCAGCTCGCGTATCCGATCGACAGCAGGATCGGCACATTGCGCACGGCGGCCTCGGCTAGCGCGTCGGCATCCCACTCCCGCCAGTGGACGGGGTTGTCGGCGTGTTGACGCAGATAGGGCGAGGTCGCACCGGCCAATCGGTTCACGAGTTCCACCCTGCCATACGCGACGAACGCCGGCTGCGCCCCATGTGGTGGACACCGACTTCGCCCGGCCGACGGTGGTCAGGCAATTTCTTCGCATCCCCCGTGCGGCCCACCGCGTGGTCACGAATCCGCCATCGATTATTTACCTTTCCTACTGAAATCAACGCGATCGCAACGGTGTTCGACCGCTTCGCCTGGCCGTATACCTATAACTCGGATCCAGCATCCTGCGTGATTCGCTCGGCCATAGGGGAGTGCATTGTCTGTGCAAGCGGAAACCGGCGAAATTCCGGCTTCCGCGGCAACACGCCGAGCAGTTGTCACAACGGCATGTGTCGCGGTCGCGGTCGCCCAAATGGCGACCACCATCTACCTGCCGAGCATGCCTGCGCTGGGCGCCGACATCGGCGCCGGCGACAGCGTCCTGCAGCTGTCGGTGGCCGTGTTCGTGGTGTTCGCCGCGCTCCCGGTCGTCGCGTGGGGAAGGGCGGCGGAACGGTTCGGCCGGGTTCCCGCCTTCGTCGCGGCCGGGCTGTGCTTCGTCCTCGCCAGCGCGGGCCTCGCGCTGATCACCAACGCCCCGGAGTTGCTCGGGCTGCGCGTGGTCCAGGCGATCGGGGCGGGCGGGATCGCGGTCGTCGGCCGGATGATGATCAAGGATCTGTTCACCGGCGCGGAGCTCGCGCGCCAACTCGCGCTGCTGTCGATGGCGTTCGTCGTGGCGCTCGGCGGCGGGCAGGTGATCGGCGGCATCGTCACCTCGACGGTCGGGTGGCGGTACGGATTCGTCGTGCTGGCCGTGCTCGCGGCGGTGCCGGTCGCCTTCGCCCTGCGCATCTCACTGCCCCGACGCGAAACCGGGCCGAAAGACAAAGGCACAGCCAGACGCCTTTTCACCGACCGGATCTTCGTCGTCAGCGCGGTGGCGGGCGGCATCGGATTCGCCGTCATCGTGATGATCCAGCAGAAGTCCGCGTTCATCTTCACCGACCGTTTCGCGCTCGCACCGTGGGCGTTCGGCCTGTTCGGCGTCTTCTACGGTGCCGCCTACCTCGGCGGCGCGACCTACGTCCGCCGGCGTGTGCGACAGGTGGGAGCGCACGCCATGATGCGCCAGGGCGCGGTGATCATGCTCGCGGGCTGCGTGCTCGTCACCGTCGTGTGGGCCGTCGATCTGCCCCGGGCGATCGCGCTGCCGGTCTTCCTCGCCGGGTACGTCACCACGACCTTCGGCCAGGCGACGCTGTTCCCCAACAGCGCCGCGCACGCTGTCAGCCACCTCGCCACCGGAGCCGCCATCGCCGTCTCGTGGTGCGCGCTGGTGCAGCAGGGCCTCGCGGGCATCGCCTCGCTGGCAGGCCCCACCCTGTCCGGGCTCCTCGCCTGGTCCATCGCCATCACCCTGCTCGCCGCGGTGAACGTACTCGTCGTCGCGGCGCCCGAGAAAACTGACGCACCCTCGCCAACAAAGGAATGAACGGAATGGCCAGAAACCAATTCGCAAATATCCGCAGGCAGTTGCAACTGAGCAACACATTCTGGGACGACAGCACCACGCACGGACTGGTCGACATCATCGCCGATGATATGCGGGAGGGAATTGTCCATTCCCGCGACGGTCGAACGATCGTCAACTTCTCGTCCTATTCCTATCTCGGTTTGGACAGCGATCCACGAATCATCGAGGGCGCCCATCGCGGGCTCGACGAAACCGCGACGATCAATTCTTCTATTTCCCGGATGCGCATCCGGCTCGGTCTGCTGGAGGAGGCCGAACAGCGGCTCTCCCGGACCTTCGGCGCGCAGGCGGTCACCGTGTCGTCGTGTGCGGCCGCCGCGTGGGCGACCTTGCCGCTGCTCGCCTCCGGTGAGCTCACCGACGGGCACCCGCCGCTGGTGGTCTTCGACAAGAACGCGCACTTCTGCTTGAACGCGATGAAGCCGCTGGTCGCGGACGAGACCGAGTTGGTCACGATCGAGCACAACGACATCGCCGCCCTGGAAGAGTTGTGCCGCACGCATTCGCACGTGGCCTATGTCGCCGACGGGGTCTACAGCACCGGCGGCGGCGCACCGCTCGCCGAGTTGCACCGGCTCCAGGATCGATACGGCCTGTTCTTGTATTTCGATGAGGCGCACGGCATTTCGACGCTGGGTAGCCACGGCCGCGGATACGTTCTCGGAGCCTACGAGGGCTGGCGGGAACGAACCCTCGTGATCGCCTCGCTCAACAAAGGCTTCGGCGCCAGCGGCGGCGTGATCTTCTTCGGCGCGGCGGGCGACGCGTCCCGCACGCCCACCCTGTTGCGCACGAGCGGCCCGCTGATGTGGTCGCAGCGTGTCAACACCGCCGGACTCGGCGCGATCATCGCCGCCTGCGACCTCCACGACGACGGCACCGTCGACCGGCTCCAGGTCGCGCTCCAGGAACGGGTCCGCCTGTTCGACTCGCTGGTCGACACCGACCTCGCCGGTGACGGCCTGCCGATCCGGTTCGTGAGCATCGGGCAGGAGGACGTCACCGTCGCCGTGGCCCGGGACATGCTCGACGCCGGTTTCTACACCTCGCCGGTGTTCTTCCCGATCATCCGCCGAGGCAGCGCGGGCCTGCGCTTGATGCTGCGGGCCGACCTCGACCCCGACACGATCCGCCGCTTCGCCGACACCCTGAGCTCGAGTCTCGCCGCGCATCAGGACCGGGAGGAACTACCAGCATGACCGCCGTCATCGAGAACACCCTCGGATTCGAAGCCCAACGCGCCCTGCTGCGTGACCACACCGCCGAGATCGTGGCGCCGCGCCGGCGCCACGGTGACGCGAAACTGCCGGTGCGCGAACGGGTCAACCGCATCCTGGACCCGGGGACACCGTTCCTGGAGATCGGTCGCCTCGCCGCGCACGAGGTCTACGACACCGATCTGCCCGCGGCCGCGCTGATCGTCGGCATCGGCACCATCCACGGCAGACCGTGCATGGTGTTCGCCAACGACCCGCACGTGAAGGGCGGAACCTTCTATCCGCTCACGATCAAGAAGCACCTGCGGGGGCAGAAGCTGGCCAGGGAGTACCGCCTGCCGTGTGTGTATCTGGCCGACTCGGGCGGGATCTACCTGCCGTTGCAGGAGGAGATCTTCCCCGACGAGGAGCACCTCGGAAAGATGTTCCGCAATATCGCGGAGATGTCGGCCCTCGGCTTGCCGCAGATCTCGGCCGTGCTCGGCATCTGCACGGCGGGTGGCGCCTACATCCCGGCGATGAGCGATGAGACCGTGATGGTCAAGGATCTGAGCACCGTCTTCCTCGGCGGGCCGCAGCTGGTGGAGGCCGCCACGGGCGTGGTGGTCGACGCGCAGACTCTCGGCGGCGCCGATCTGCACGTCCGCGACACCGCGGTGGCCGATCACCTCGCGGCGAACGAACTGGAAGCGCTGGCCATGGTGCGCGACATCGTGTCCCGTACCCCCGGTGACCGTGTGCATCCGCCGGCCTTCGAGGCGCTCGAGCCCGCCGACGATCCGGCGCGGCTGCCGGATCTGATTCCGGCGACCACCAAGAAGGAGATGGACGTCCGCGCGATTCTGCGCTGCGTGGTCGATGCCACCTCGTGGGTCGAGTACCGCAAGGACTACGGCATCACGATCGTCTGCGCGACCGCCCGGATCGCGGGTTACGAGGTGGGGATCATCGCCAATCAGGGCGTGATCTTCCCCGACAGCGCGCTCAAGGCCACCAACTTCATCCAGATCTGCGAACAGCGCCGCATCCCACTGTTGTTCGTGCACAACGTGAGTGGGTTCATGGTCGGCGAGGAGTACGAGCGGGCCGGAATCGCCAAACACGGCGCGAAGATGGTGAACGCGGTCTCGTGCGCCACGGTGCCGAAGATCTCGCTGGTGATCGGCGGCAGTTTCGGCGCCGCCAATTTCGCGATGTCGGGGCGGTCGATGGGCGGCCAGTTCATGGCGATGTGGCCCAACGCCCGCTCCACCGGGGTCGGTGGCGAACAGGCAGCGGCGGTGATGGCGATCCTCAAGCGTGACCGGCTGCGCCGCGAGGGCAAGGAGCTCAGCGCCGCCGAGGAAGCCGCCATCAAGCAGCCGATCATCGACAGCTTCGAGCGCCAATCGCTGCCGACCTACATCGCGGCCCGCATGTGGATCGACGCCGTGGTCGAACCGGAGGACACCCGCTCGTGGTTGGCACGGTGCCTGTCGCTGGCGCACGAGCGCTGGGATCGGCCGCAGCCCGCGGGTTCGAACTTCGGGGTGTTCCGGCTGTGATCTCCCGACTACTCATCGCGAACCGGGGCGAGATCGCCGCCCGGATCGCCCGCACCTGCGATCGCCTCGGCATCGAGTACGTGACCGTGAGCGTGGCGGCGGACCGGTCGCTCACCTATCACGCGGCGGCGGTCTCGACCGTCGCGCTGCCCGAGGGGTATCTCGATATCGAGGCGCTGGTGCACGCCGCGACCGAAACCGGTTGTGACGCGGTACATCCGGGATACGGGTTCCTGTCCGAGAACGCCGAATTCGCGCGCGCGGTCCGGGCTGCCGGATTGGTGTTCGCCGGCCCGAGTTCCCGGGTGATCGAGACGATGGCCGACAAGTCCTCCGCGCGCCAGGTCATGGCCGAGGCGGGTGTGCCGGTACTGCCCGGCACCGTGCGGGCGAGCGAAGACCTCGACGCCCTGGTGGACGGGGCAGCCGACATCGGGTACCCGCTGATCGTCAAGCCCGCGGGCGGCGGTGGCGGCAAGGGCATGTCGGTGGTGCGCTCGGCCGCCGGACTGCGCGAGGCACTGGCATCTGCATCCCGCACCGCGACAGCGGCTTTCGCCGACGGCCGCCTGCATCTGGAGCGGTACGTCGAGCGCGCACGTCACATCGAGGTGCAGGTCTTCGGCGACGAATTCGGCCACGCTGTTCACCTTTTCGATCGCGACTGCTCGCTGCAACGGCGGCATCAGAAGGTGATCGAGGAGGCCCCGGCCCCACGGATTCCCGATGCGGTGCGCACAGCGATGTTCGCCGCCGCGGTGCAGGGGACGAAGGCTCTGCAGTACGTGGGCGCGGGAACTTTCGAGTTCCTGCTGGTCGGTGACGAGTTCTTCTTCATCGAGATGAACACGCGCTTGCAGGTGGAGCACACCGTCACCGAGGAGATCACCGGCCTCGATCTGGTGGAGTGGCAATTGCGGGTCGCCGCGGGCGAACCGCTGCCCGCCGAGCAGGCGGACATCGCGTACTCGGGCGCTTCGGTGCAGGTGCGGATGTACGCCGAGGACCCGTTCCGGTCGTTCCTGCCGTGCCCTGGCGGGCTGGAGGTCACCCACTGGCCGGATGTTCGCGTCGAACGCGCCTTCACCCGCCGGCTCGATGTCAGCGGCGGGTTCGATCCGATGATCGCCAAACTCGTCGCCACCGGCACCACCCGCGACGACGCGCTCGCCGCCGCACGGCGAGCATGCGAAGACATTCGCTGGCAGGGTATTTCGACCAACCTCGGTTTCGTCGCGCGTGTGCTCGCCGCACCGATCGTCGCGGCCGCCGAGCACGACACCGCCTATCTGGACCGGATCGATCCGGTCGCCGAGTTCGCCGATCCCGACGAACTGAGCGCCCTCGCGGTGGCCGCCGCGCTGACCGCGCCCGACCGTGCGACACCATGGTCGACCGGGGCGCCTGGAGGTGATCGGGCCTGGCTCGATCCCGCCGATCGCGACCTCGGCAGCCTCGATCTGTCGGTCGACGGGCGCGCCTTCACGGTGCGAGTCGGCGGCTACGAGGGCGACGCGGTGCTCGTGCGCGAGGGAACCGTCGACTCGAGCGGCACCGCCGCGCAAGCCACCACCGGCCCTGATGCCACCACCCGGCCGACGACCGATGTGGGCATCACCGCTCGGCGAACCGACGGCGACACGATCACGGTCGGCTCCACCCCCTGCGTCGTTCGACGCGACGGCGAGGGCTGGAGCTGCCAGGTAGCCGGGGTTTCCCGGCAGGTGCGCTACGCCGAATACCGCTCGCTCGGCACAACGGCGACGGATCCCGAGATCCGCTCGCCCATGCCGGGCACCCTCGTGCAGCTCCACGTCGAATCGGGCAACCCGGTCGAGAAGGGACAGCTGCTCGGCGTGGTCGAGGCCATGAAGCTCGAACACGAACTGACCGCCACCCATGCGGGGATCGTCACCGTGACCGCGGCCGAAGGCGCCGTGGTCACCACAGCTCAATCACTGTTTCTCATCGAAGAGAGGGGCGCCGCGCTGTGATGCGACATCGGCGACTACTTGCCACAGCTCTGGTATCGGCGGTGGCCGTGCTGGCGACCGCGTGTGGTGGAACGGACACCGCGGCACGCGAATCGGCGCAACCGGTCAGCGGCGGCTCGTTGACGTGGGGGGTGGAGACCGAGCCGACCACGTTGAACCCGCACCTCAACGGGCAGAGCAATACGCACCTGATGTTGCGCAACGTCTTCGAGTCGCTCCTCGCGCGCACCACCGAGGGCGGTTTCGTCTCGTGGCTGGCCACCGGCCACGAGATCTCGCCCGACGGGCTCACCTACACCTTCCCCCTGCGTGAGGGCGTGAAGTTCACCGACGGCAATCCGCTCACCGCGACCGCCGTGGCGCGCAACTTCACCACGATGCAGGACGTGTCCTATTCCGGCGGCTGGTCCGCCGGGCCGCTGTCCCACCTGGCCGCGGTCACCGCCCGCGACGAACGCACCGTGGTGTTCACCCTGAAGGACCCGTACGCGCCGTTCCTCGACTTCGCCGCCGGTTTCCCCATCATCTCCTCGGCCGCGTGGGACAAGCCGCAGCTCAAGGCCGGTGGGCCGGAGATCGCGGGGACCGGTCCGTTCATCCTCGACCGCTACGTGAAGGGTCAGGAACTGCACTTCCGCAAGAACCCCGACTACAACTGGGCGCCGCAGAGCGCCAAGCATCAGGGTCCGGCCTACCTCGACGAGGTGACCTACCGTTTCCTGCCCGAGTCGTCGGTGCGCACCGGCGCGCTCACCTCCGGTCAGGTCGACCTCATCGAAGGCGTCTCCGGCAACGACGCCGCACTGTTCCGGGACAATCCCGACTTCACCTATTCGACCGGGCTGAACAACGGCAGCCCGTACACGCTGTACTGGAACGCGACCTCCGGCCCGGCCACCGATCAACGAGTCCGCAAGGCGCTCAACAACTCTGTCGACGTGAACGCGGTGCTGCAGTCGATCTATCGCGGCGAGCGCACCCGCGGCTGGGGCATCGCCTCCAGCGTCGACACCCTGTTCTACGACAAGAGCATCGAGGGCGCCTACGGCGCCGACAAGACCGCCTCGAACCGGCTGCTCGACGAAGCAGGCTGGACGGCAAAGGATTCCGACGGGTTCCGGACCAAGGACGGCCAGCGGCTCACCATCGAACTGGTGCAGGCCCAGTCGACGGTGCGCGATCAGCGTGAGGTGCTGTTGCAGGCGGTGCAGGCGCAGGCCAAGCAGAACGCGGGCATCGATCTGAAGCTGTCCTACGTCGACCTGGGCACCTACAGCGAGCTCCGCAAGAAGAACGCCTTCGGGTCGATCGCCAACTCCGACACCATCACCGGCGGCATCGACATCGAGAACCACTGGTACCCGCCGACGCCGCTGGGCACGCTGAACTACAGCCGCGCCACCGATCCCGAACTGTCCACCTGGCTGCGGGCCGCCGCCTCGACCACCGACTCCGCCGAGCGGGCGAAGCAGTACGCGGCGTTGCAGCGCTTCGCGATCGTCGACAAGGCCTACGGGCTGCCGCTCTACATTCCCGAGAACCAGATCGCGACGGCGGCCCACGTGTACGGCGCGGGATACCGTCCGTACAAGCAACTCGCGGAGAACGCGTACGACATCTGGGTCGATCGTGGATAGGCGACGATGACGACGGAAGCGATCTCACCGGACGTCGTGACCGCCACGGGGGCCGGCGATGCTCGCGTCGGCACAGCCAAACGAATTGTGCTGCGGTTGCTCACGGGTCTCGGCGTGCTGTGGGGTGCGACCACGCTGTCGTTCCTCGGTGTGCGGCTGGCGCCGGGCGACACGGTGGACGTGTTGCTCGGCGAACAGCAGCGCACGCCGGAGGTCGAGGCGGCCATCCGCGCCGAATGGGGACTCGACAGTCCGGCCGTCGTCCAGTACGCCCGCTACCTGTGGAATGTGGCGCACGGGGATTTCGGCCGCTCCTACGTGTTGCAGCGGCCGGTGTCGGAAGTCATCGGCTCGCAGGCAGGCCCCACCTTGGCGCTGACCGGTGCCGCGTTGCTGGTGGCGCTGGTGTTCGCGGTCGTCGTCGCGACGAGCACGGCGCAGCGGCGGCGATCGCGCGCCATCGCGAACGCGGTGGAACTGGCGCTTGTTTCGACGCCCTCCTTCTGGCTCGGCATCGTGTTGCTGTCGGTGTTCAGCTTCCAGCTGAAGATCTTTCCGGTGGCGGCGAACAAGGGGCTGTCGGCCTTGGTCCTGCCCGCACTCGCGCTCGGTCTGTCGCTGGGCGCGGTGATCTCCCAGGTGCTGCGTGACGGGCTGGAGCGAGCGCTCGACGAACCGTTCGCGGTGACGGTGCGGTCGTGGTCGGTCAGCGAGAGCGCGCTGCGGCTGCGGCACGGGTTGCGCCACGCGGCCCTGCCCGCGGTGACCCTGACCGGCTGGTTGGTCGGCGGATTGCTGGGCGGTGCGGTGATCATCGAAGAAGTCTTCGGTCGACCCGGCCTGGGGCGGGTGACCGTCGAAGCCGTTCTTGCACAGGATCTTCCAGTGGTGCTCGCGGTGGCGATCCTCTCGGCGTTCGTCTACGTGGTGATCAGCACGCTGGTCGACCTGCTCTACCTGTGGCTCGACCCACGCCTGCGCCGTGACTCACGCAATGGAGGGGATCGATGACGGCCACCCGAGTACCGCACGCACAGGGCTTCGCCGTCGCGCCGGGCGTCGCGGTCGCCGCGCTGACCGTGGGACTGGTCGTGATCGCGGTGGTCGCACCTTCCCTGCTGACCGGTGCCGATCCGCTCGCCGCCGATCCCCTTGCCGCCCAACTGCCGCCGAGTGCGCAGCATTGGTTCGGCACCGATCACCTGGGCCGCGACGTTCTCACCCGGGTCATCCACGGTGCGCGCTACTCGCTGCTGATCGGCGTCACCGCCGTCGCGATCGCGGTGGTGGCGGGCACGGCGCTCGGCCTGCTGTCCGGGCTGGCGCGCGGGCCGCTCGACGAGCTGATCACCCGGTTCCTCGACGTGGTCTCGGCCTTCCCCGATCTCCTGCTCGCACTGGTCCTGATCTCGTTCACCGGCCCCGGCACCACGAACCTGATCTTCGCGCTCGGCATCGCCTCGATCCCCCGGTTCGCCCGCGTGGTGCGCGCGCAGACCCTCGTCGTGCAGGAGTCCGGGTATGTCGAACAGGCGAGGACTTTCGGGCTCACCAGGGCAACGCTGGTGCGGCGGCACGTCCTGCCGCACGCGGTCGCGCAGGTCCCGATCCTGGCCACCATCGGCCTCGGCACCGCGATCCTCGGCGCGGCCGGTCTGAGCTTCCTGGGGATGGGCCCGCAGCCGCCGGAACCGGAATGGGGCGCGATGCTCGCCGAGGGACGTAACTATCTGCGCAATGCCTGGTGGATCGCCGTGCTGCCCGGCGTGGCGGTGACCGCCACGGTGATCGCGGTGAGCTCGCTCGGCCGGCACTGGCAGCGGCACTACGACGGAAGGCCATCGGTATGAGTCTGATCGCGGTCGAGAATCTGCGAGTCGGGTTCGCAGGCAAGGAAGTGGTACACGGCATCGATCTGCGGATCGAGCCGGGCGAGGCCGTCGCCCTCGTCGGTGAATCCGGGTCGGGCAAATCGGTGACGGCGCGCGCGCTGGTCGGCCTGGCCGGTCCGGGCGCAGGCGTGCGGGCCGACCGTCTCGAACTCTTCGGGCAGGACGCGCGCAATCATCGCGATCGGCAGTGGCGGCGAATCCGCGGCAGCGACATCGGATTCGTACTCCAGGACGCGTTGGTCTCCCTCGATCCGCTGTACTCGATCGGTAGGCAACTCGCCGAAGCGCAACGCGCGCTGACCGATCTGCGCGGGCAGGCACTCACCGCCCGCAGCGTGCGACTGCTCACCGATGTCGGTGTCCCCGAACCCGAACTGCGGCTGCGCCAATATCCCCACGAGCTGTCCGGCGGACTTCGCCAGCGCGTGCTGATCGCGACAGCGCTCGCAGGCGATCCGCGACTCATCATCGCCGACGAGCCGACCACAGCGCTCGATGTGACTGTCCAGCAACAGATCCTCGAGCTGCTCCGTGCACGCAAGGCCGAAGGCACGGCACTGCTCCTGATCAGCCACGACTTGGCAGTGGTTGCCGAGGTGGCCGACCGGGTGCTGGTCATGCGGGAGGGGGAGGTCGTCGAGGAAGGCAGCACACACGACGTACTGACCCGTCCGGAGCATCCGTACACGAAGAAGCTACTGGCGGCCGTACCCTCCGCCGCCTCGCGCGGTTCGAAGCTGGCGGTTTCCGGCCAGCCCGCCGAGCTACCCCCACCCCACCCCACCTCGCCACCGCCGAAGGTCGCGGGCGCCACCGCATCGCCACGGCCGAAGAACCCGACTGCCACCGCAACGCCGGAATCGGAGCCGGTTCGCGCCGCGTCGACGGCAAGCCGAACCAGCGGGCACACAGAGGAACCCGGGTTGCGCGAGCCATTGCCGCCGCGCTCGGTCGACAACACCCGGGTCGTGCTCTCGGTCCGCAACCTGCGCAAGACCTACGGCTCCGGATCGGCCGCCCGCACCGTGGTCGACAACGTCGACTTCGACCTGTTCGGCGGCGAAACTCTGGGCATCGTCGGCGAATCGGGTTCGGGCAAGACCACCACGGCCCGCCTCGCGCTGCGGCTCATCACACCGTCGTCCGGACGGGTGGTCGTCGACGGCGAACCGTGGAGTGAGCTCTCCGACAAAGCATTACGGCCGCTGCGTGGCGCGGCGCAACTGATCGCCCAGGACCCACTGAGCTCGTTCGACCCCCGCTACACCGTGGAGCGCGTCATCGGCGAAAGCCTCGACACCGTCGATCTGCGTGGCAGAGCCCGCACCCAGCGCGTCCGCGAGATCCTCGACGCGGTCGGTCTCGCCCGCGACCTGCTCCCCCGCCACCCCCGCACCCTCTCCGGCGGCCAACGCCAACGCGTAGCCATCGCCCGCGCCCTCGCCCCCAACCCCGCCCTCCTGGTCGCCGACGAGCCGCTGTCCGCCCTCGACGTCTCCGTCCAAGCCCAGATCCTCGACCTACTCGCCGAACTCCAATCCGAGTTCGGCACCGCCCTGCTGCTCATCTCCCACGACCTCGGCGTCGTGCACCACCTCGCCGACCGCGTCCTCGTCATGAAAGACGGCAGGGTCGTCGAATCCGGCGAAGCGGATTCCGTCCTGCGCTCACCCCAGCACGAATACACCCGCCAACTCGTCGCTTCGGTCCCCCGCCTCCCCGAGGCCGCCGATCGCCGATGACCACCACAGCGACGCCGACCCGAATCCCCGGGTCGCGACGTCCCCGGCGACACGTCGATACCCTGGTACGGGTGAGCGTCGATACCCGTTCGAAGATCCGCGGTTCCGCGCGGATACCGACCGCGTGGGCACGGCCGGGCCACATCGGGTACATCGGGCCGGATCTGCGGCCCGATACGCACTCACCGCCGGTCGCGATGCTCACCGTGGGCCTGGACGGACCGCTGATCGTGCACACCACCCGCGGTCTGATTCGCACGGGCAGTTCCTTCGCGCCTGCCCGCACTGCCCACCGCGTCGTTGCCACGCAGGGGTGGATCCTGGTGTTGTTCATCGACCCGTCGAGTGCGCCCGCGACCATGATCGCCGACGAGATGACTTCCGCGGCAGGCACTTTCGGTCTCAGCCACCGCCGCGAGCGCGAACTCGTCGAGCTGTGTGGCCAACCCGGCGTCGACCCGGATCTACTCTACAACCGCGCCGTCGCGGGCCCGACCCTCGACACGGACGCACGCATCGCCAGGCTCGCCGCCGCGATCCGCGACCAGCCCGCCAACGCGCTGCGCGCCGACCAGATCGCCGCGAACCTCGGCCTGTCCACTGGCCATTTCCTGCACCTTTTCACCCAGCACTGCGGCACCACGTTCCGCGGCTATCAACGCTGGAACCGCATGGTCACCGCGATCACCAACGCCGTCAACGGCCACGACCTCACCCGCTCCGCCATCGACGCCGGCTTCGCCACCCCCTCCCACTTCAGCGAATCCTTCCGCGCCATGATCGGCCTGCCCGCCACCACGATGCTGCAGGCCGGCATCCACTTCGACCTGGGTGCCGGGGCCGTCCGGCCCGGATGAGCGGCTCGGCTGCGCCATCAGAGCAGCAGACGCGCCAGTTCCGCGGGACTGGACACCATGACCATGTGCCCGCCATCCATTTCGACCGGCTCGATCCCCAGCCGGGAGGCTACGAGTTCGCGCATGAAATCGGCTGGGAGGAATCGGTCGTCGCGCAGCAAGATGAACCGGGTCGGCACCTCGGGCCAAAACGCCAGCGGCCATGGGGACGTCATCGGCGTATCGGACTGGCCGCGCTCGTATTTCTCCGCCTCGGCCCGCTGCTCGGGGGTGAGCTGGTTGTAGAACACATCGTCATCACCGGAGGTCGCGTGTCCGGTGTTGGCCCACCAATCGCCTGGCGCCTCGCCAGGCGCCGGAATCATCGCCGATACCAACACCATTCGCTCCACAGGCACTCGATCGCACACCAGCGGTGCGGTGAACCCGCCGAACGAGTGCGCCACCACGACAACATCCCGGCGCGCGCCGATCGCCTCGACCACCGCGTCGGCGTATTCCGCCAACCCGGCGCTGTCGTCCTCGCTCGGCAACGACACGGGCACCGCGTCATGGCCGAGCCCGCGCAACTCGTCGGCCACCGGCCCCCAGTAACCCGCCGCGCACCCCGCTCCGGGGATCAGTATGAATGTGCTCACCTGGTCACCGCTCGACCGGTGAGTCTTCGCCGATCCGATCCTCCGAACCGAAGAACTCATCCGCGTCCCGGCACATCGTCGCGCCGTCCACCCGCGGCAACGTTCGATGGCGGGCGACCAGTTCGGCGGCACTTCGCCCGAGGCGACCTGGTGGCTCCACGGAGACAGGGTACGTCGCCGTCTCGCCGAGTCGGGCGTCTCCAGGTTTATCGGGTAGTTCGGCCTGACGAAACCGCTGCTCAGCGGGTGGCGCTGGGGCATGATGAAATGTGGAATCCTCGCCCAGTTCGTCTAGTAGGAAGAACCGAGATGGTGCAGCTCACGCTTTCCGCGCAGCGGGCTGCGCTGGAGCGGGAGTGGGCGATGTGGGTGCCGGGCGGGGTGGGGGTTTCGGGGGCAGGGGTGCGGTCCGAGGTGGCGCAGTCCTGGTCGCGGTCGTTGCGGACCGTGGATCCTGGGCGCGATCACGCGCCGGTCAGTGAGACCGATATCGGGCCACGGTGGGCGGAGTCGCCGTTGCGAGGGCCGGTGACCGAGCTGAAAGAGCAGTTGCACAGCGTCGCCGACGACGCGGGCTACGTCGCGGCGGTCACCGATGCTTCGGGGACGATTCTGTGGACATATGGCGGGCCCGTGATGCGCAGGCGCGCCGAGCAGGTGAACTTCGCGCCGGGTGGCCGATGGGACGAGGCGCACATGGGGACCAACGCCCTGTCGCTGGCGTTGCGCACCGACCAGCCGCACACGGTGTTCTCGGCCGAGCATCTCGTCGCGGCCCTGCACGGCTGGGTCTGTTATTGCGCGCCGATCCGCGCCGCCGACGGGACCCTGCTCGGCGTGCTCGACCTGTCGACGACCTGGAAACGCTCACATCCGCTGGCCATGGCCACCGTGCGCACCATGACCAGCGCCATCGAATCGAAGTTGCACGCCGCCGTGCCCGCGCCCGCCGGAATGCGGCTGACCTGCCTCGGCACCGGCCGGTTGATGCGTGACGGTCAGCAGATCCGGTTGCGGCCACGCCATCTCGAGATCCTGACCCTGCTCGCCCTCGACGACGACGGCTACAGCCACGAACGCCTGCACTACGCCGTCTACGGTGATCGCGCGGTCGGCGCGAGCACTCTCAAATCGGAGATGTCGTACCTGCGCCGCGCCACCGGCGGCGACATCACCAGTCGCGTCTACCGCTTCACCACTCCCCTGTCCTGCGACGCTGTCGACGTGCTGCGCGCCATCGAGCGAGGCGACCTGGACACGGCCGTCCGCCTGTATCACGGCCCGCTGCTTCCCGATTCGGAGACACCGGGCATCAGCGAATGGCGCGACTACCTCGAAGTCGCCATGCGTAACGCGGTTCTCAACAGCCCGGACGCGAATCACGCACTGACATACGGCGATTCCGCCCCCGACGACATCGCCGTCCACGAACACGCCCTCGCGCTGCTCCCCACCCGCGACGCACGCCGCGCCGTCGCCACCGCACGCCTGCACAGCGCCCTTCGCGCCTGATCGGTCCGGCTTCAACGTTTCATCAACCCTGAGCGGGGATAGTGATGGGCGTCACGATTCACCGGAATCAGCGAGGAGCCACCGCACATGATCTACGCCAAGCCGGGCACCGAGGGCAGCGTCGTCAGCTACGCGCCGCGATACGACAATTTCATCGACGGCAAGTGGATTCCGCCGGTCGAAGGCCGCTATTTCGAGAACACCTCGCCGGTGGACGGGCAGCCGTTCTGCGAGATCGCCCGCTCGAGCGCCGCCGATGTGGAATTGGCGCTCGATGCCGCCCACCGTGCGGCCCCGGCCTGGGGTGAGACCTCGGCCGCCGAGCGCGCCAACATCCTCAACAAGATCGCCGACCGGATCGAGGCCAACCTCGAGGCCCTCGCCGTCGCCGAGACCTGGGACAACGGCAAGCCGGTCCGCGAAACCCTGGCCGCCGACCTTCCCTTGGCGGTCGACCACTTCCGCTACTTCGCCGGAGTGCTGCGCGCGCAGGAAGGCGGCATCAGCGAGGTCGACAAGGACACCATCGCCTATCACTTCCACGAGCCGCTCGGCGTTGTCGCGCAGATCATTCCGTGGAACTTCCCGATCCTGATGGCCACCTGGAAGCTGGCGCCCGCACTGGCCGCCGGAAACGCGGTGGTGCTCAAGCCCGCCGAGCAGACCCCGGCCTCGATCATGAAGGTCGTCGAACTCGTCGCGGATCTGCTGCCGCCGGGAGTTCTCAACGTGGTCAACGGTTTCGGCGTCGAAGCGGGTAAGCCGCTGGCCTCGAGCCCGCGCGTGGCGAAGGTCGCGTTCACCGGAGAGACCACCACCGGCCGGCTGATCATGCAGTACGCCAGCGAGAACATCATTCCGGTCACCCTCGAGCTGGGCGGCAAGAGCCCCAACATCTTCCTGCCCGATGTGATGGCCGCCGACGACGACTACCTGGACAAGGCGATCGAAGGATTCGTCATGTTCGCCCTCAACCAGGGCGAGGTGTGCACCTGTCCGTCGCGCGCGCTGATCGCCTCGTCGATCTACGACGAGTTCATGGCCCGCTGCGTCGAACGCACCAAGGCGATCATCAGCGGCAACCCGCTCGACGAGGCGACCATGATCGGCGCCCAGGCCAGCAACGATCAGTTCGAGAAGATCCTGTCCTACATCGACATCGGCAAGAAGGAAGGCGCCGAGGTGCTCACCGGCGGCGCGGTCCGCAGCGTCGACGGGCTGTCCGAGGGCTTCTACATCGAGCCGACGATCTTCAAGGGCAGCAACGACATGCGCGTGTTCCAGGAGGAGATCTTCGGCCCCGTCGTCGCGGTCACCACCTTCGACTCCACCGAGGAAGCGCTCTCGATCGCCAACGACACCCTCTACGGTCTCGGCGCCGGCGTGTGGACGCGCGATATGAACACCGCCTACCGCCTCGGCCGCGGCATCAAGGCAGGCCGGGTCTGGACCAACTGCTACCACGCCTACCCCGCGCACGCGGCGTTCGGCGGCTACAAGAAGTCCGGCATCGGGCGCGAGAACCACAAGATGATGCTCGATCACTACCAGCAGACCAAGAACATCCTGGTCAGCTACTCGGCGACGAAGCTCGGCTTCTTCTGATGGTGCAGCGCGTCGACCTCACCGAGAAGGCGGCGGCGCTGCTGCGGGACCTGACCGGGCAACACGGCCCGGTCATGTTCCACCAGTCCGGTGGGTGCTGCGATGGCAGCTCGCCGATGTGTTACCCGCGTGGCGAGTTCCGGGTGGGCGGTTCCGACGTGCTGCTCGGGTACCTGCCGGGCGACACCCCGTTCTGGATGAGCGCCGACCAGTTCGAGTACTGGAAACACACCCACCTCACCGTCGACGTGGTGCCGGGCCGCGGCGGCGGATTCTCGCTCGAGGCTCCAGAGGGCGTGCGGTTCCTGATCCGCTCACGCCTGTTCACCGACGAGGAAGCGGCCGCGCTCGAATCGGCGCCGCCGCGAACCGGGTGATCTGAAACACCCGTAATCAGTTCGTTTCCGCAGGTCAGCGGTGCTCGATACGCACCGCTGACCTGACGGATCCACGGCCGTAACAGTCGTCAACCATTCTTCAACCCTCGACGATCACCGTTGCCGCCGAACGCGCTTTGCTTGTTGATGAGGAGCTCCACGTGAGTACAGAAATCAGCCCCGCCACCGGCGAGGGCGCACCGGTCGACGACTATCTCGCCAAACGCACCCTGCGCAAGGGCTCGGCGGGCTGGGTACTGCTCGCGGGCCTCGGCGTGAGCTACGTGATCTCCGGCGACTTCTCCGGCTGGAACTTCGGTCTCGCCGAGGGCGGATTCGGTGGCCTACTGATCGCCACCGTCGTCATCGCCGCGATGTATCTGGCGATGGTGCTCGGCATGGCCGAGATGTCCTCGGCACTGCCCGCGGCGGGCGGCGGCTACACCTTCGCCCGGCGCGCGCTCGGCCCGTGGGGCGGATTCGCCACCGGCACAGCCGTTCTCATCGAATACGCGATCGCGCCCGCCGCGATCGCCACCTTCATCGGCGCCTACGTGCAGTCGCTGAACCTGTTCGGGATCACCGACGGCTGGTGGGTGTATCTGGCGGTGTACGCGCTGTTCATCGGCATCCACCTGACCGGTGCGGGTGAGGCGCTCAAGGCGATGTTCGTGATCACCGGGATCGCGCTCGTCGGCCTGGTGATCTTCGCGTTCGCGGCCGTCGGCAAGTTCGACGCGGCGAACCTGACCGATATCGCGGCCGATCCCGCGGCGACCGGGTCGTCGTCGTTCCTGCCGTTCGGCTACCTGGGCATCTGGGCCGCCATCCCGTTCGCGATCTGGTTCTTCCTCGCCGTCGAAGGCGTGCCGCTGGCCGCCGAGGAAGCCAGCGAGCCGGAGAAGAACGTGCCCAAGGGCATCATCGTCGCGATGCTGTTGCTGTGCGTCACCGGCGCGGTGGTGCTGTTCCTGGTCACCGGCGCGCTCGGCGCCCAGAGCGCCTCCGCCTCGGGCAACCCGCTCGTCGAGGCGCTGGGCGACAGCTCGATGGCCAAGGTGGTCAACTACATCGGCCTGGCCGGTCTGGTCGCCAGCTTCTTCTCCATCATCTACGCGTACTCCCGCCAGACCTTCGCCCTCTCGCGCGCCGGCTACCTGCCGACCGTCCTGTCGATCACCAACTCCCGCAAGGCGCCGGTGCTGGCGCTGATCGTGCCCGGCATCATCGGCTTCGCCCTGTCGCTCACCGGCAAGGGCGCGATGCTGCTGAACATGGCCGTCTTCGGCGCGGCTCTGAGCTACGTCCTGATGATGGTGTCCCACATCGTGCTCCGCGTGCGTGAACCGAACATGCCGCGCCCGTACCGCACGCCGGGCGGCATCGTTACCACGGCGTTCGCGCTGGTCATCGCGGCCGCATCGGTGGCGGCCACGTTCCTGGTCGACCAGCAGGCCGCGCTGTGGACGCTCGGTGTGTTCGTCGCCTTCATGGCCTACTTCGGGCTCTACAGTCGCAAACACCTGGTCGCCAAATCCCCGGACGAGGAGTTCGCGGCCATCGCCAAGGCGGAATCCGAGCTCGAGTAGACCGTCGGGCACCCGGCAGCGTCGCACGCTGCCGGGCTCCGGCGGCCGAGTACATCTCTCGAAAGGGACCCGATGACCGTGTACCGCAGCACAATCGGCGTCACGACCTACACCTTCGACGGTTTGATCGACCTGATGGCGAAAGCCACCCCCCTGCGCAGCGGCGACGAGCTCGCCGGTTGCGCGGCGGCCACCGATGCCGAACGTGCCGCGGCGCAGTGGGCGCTGGCCGAAGTTCCACTCACCACGTTCCTGAGCGACGTACTGGTGCCGTACGAGACCGACGAGGTCACCCGGCTGATCATCGACAGTCACGACCGATCGGCGTTCGCGCCGATCTCACATCTGACCGTCGGCGGATTGCGCGACTGGCTGCTCGCCGTCGCCGCCGCCGCCGATTCCGCGGCGACCCTGGCCGCGGTATCGCCCGGGCTGACGCCGGAGATGGTGGCCGCGGTCAGCAAGATCATGCGCAATCAGGATCTGATCGCGGTGGCCAAGGCGGCCGAGGTGACCGCGGGATTCCGCACCACCATCGGCCTGCCCGGCCGGTTGAGCACGCGGTTGCAGCCCAATCATCCGACCGACGATCCGCGCGGGATCGCCGCCGCCACCTTGGACGGGCTGCTGCTGGGCTGTGGCGACGCGGTGATCGGCATCAACCCCGCCACGGATTCACCGCAGGCCACCTCGGATCTCCTGCATCTGCTCGACGACGTGCGCCTGCGCTTCGACATCCCGACCCAGTCGTGCGTGCTCTCCCACGTCACCACGACCATCGGTTTGATCGAGGCGGGCGCGCCGGTGGATCTGGTGTTCCAGTCCGTCGCGGGCACCGAGGGCGCGAATACCGGCTTCGGCGTGAACATTTCGCTGTTGCGGGAGGGGAACGAAGCGGCACGATCCCTGCGGCGCGGCACCGTGGGCGACAACGTGATGTACCTCGAGACCGGGCAGGGATCGGCACTGAGCGCGAATGCCCATCTGGGCGTAGGTGATCGGCCGGTGGACCAGCAGACCCTCGAAGCGCGCGCCTACGCCGTAGCCCGGGATCTGCGACCGCTGCTGGTGAATACGGTCGTCGGCTTCATCGGACCCGAATACCTCTACGACGGCAAGCAGATCATCCGGGCCGGACTCGAAGACCACTTCTGCGGCAAGCTGCTCGGCCTGCCGATGGGCGTGGATGTCTGCTACACCAACCACGCCGAGGCCGACCAGGACGACATGGACACCCTGCTCACCCTGTTGGGTGCGGCGGGTTGCGCCTTCGTCATCGCGGTGCCCGGCGCCGACGACGTGATGCTCGGCTACCAGAGCCTGTCGTTCCACGACGCCCTGTATGCCCGCCAGGTCCTGAACCTGCGGCCCGCACCGGAATTCGAGGCCTGGCTGTCGGGTCTCGGCATGCTCGACGCGAACGGCCGTGTGCGACAGGTGGAACCGCTGTCCTCACCCCTGCGAGCCCTGACAGCCACTCGATGAGCGCACCGCGTCAGCCGGACGAGCCGCTCACGACCATCGACGCAGAAACGGAACCGCCTGTGACCCCACCTGTTCCGGCCCCACCGATCGCCGCTGCGCACGAGACGCAATCGCCTGTCGCCGAAGACTTCTGGCGAGATCTTCGGGGCAGTACGCAAGCCAGAATCGGGCTCGGCCGCACGGGCGACGCGTTGCCGACGACCGACGTCCTCACCTTGCGCGCCGCACACGCCGCGGCCCGTGACGCCGTGCACCTTCCCCTCGATGTCGCGACGTTCACCGAACACATCGCCGCACTCGGCCTCGGCACTCCGGTCACCGTAGCCAGCAGGGCGGCCGATCGCGCCGAGTACCTGCGCCGCCCCGATCTCGGCCGAGTGCCCGACGATCTCACCCCCGTCACCGCCAGCGGTGCGGACATCGGCGTCGTTCTCGCCGACGGGCTGTCCCCCTTGGCACTGTCCGAGCACGCCCCCGAACTCCTCGCCGCCCTGGCAACCGAACTCGGCGATCGCTACACCCTGGCCCCACCGGTGATCGCCACCCAGGCCAGAGTGGCGCTGGGTGACCACATCGCCGAAGCCATGGGCGTGCGCACCGTTCTGGTGCTGATCGGCGAGCGCCCGGGCCTCTCGGTCGCCGACAGCCTCGGCATCTACCTGACCCACCTACCACGCCCCGGCCGCGCGGACGCCGAACGCAACTGCGTCTCCAACATCCACCCACCCGACGGCCTCACCTACGCCGACGCCGCCCGCGTGGTGGCGGGTCTGGTTGCGGGAGCCCGCGCACTGGGTCGCTCGGGAGTCGACCTCAAAGACACCTCGCGTACCGACTCGCTGGCCGCAGCCGAAACGCTGACCGTCGACGCGCCGCCGCGGGCACCGTCTCGGTGAGCTGACCCAGACACCAGCGTGACGCGGAGCACGTTCGGCATGGAACGGGGCCGATCGCTCCTTAGAGTGATCCCCATGATCCGCACCGCCGCCCTCGCCCATGTCCGCGACCGCAGGCTGATTCAGACGCGCCCCGAAGGCAAAGATGTCTTCTACATGGCGGGCGGCAAGATCGACCCCGGCGAGACCCCTTTACAGGCGCTACATCGCGAGATCGAGGAAGAACTGGGCGTCGGGCTGGCCGGGGTCGCCGAGTTCGGCGTCTTCGAGGCCGAGGCTTTCGGGCACCGCCGCAACACCGGCCTGCACATGACCTGTTTCCGTGCCGAGCTCACCGGAGAACCCCACGCCACCGGCGAAATCGCCGAATTCCGCTACTTCACCGTGAGTGAATACGCCGCGATGGAGCACGTCGCGCCCGGTTCGATGATGGTGTTCCGGCGCCTGCACGAACTCGACCTGATCGACTGGTAGGTCGCGCACGGCGTCGATTGGATATCGGCAGAAACGAACCCGTCAACAGTGACGATCCCATAGTCGTGAACCTGCCGATAACCACCGCGCCGATGACAGTGTCCGAACGTCGCGCCGCCCTACGCCAACTCGTCGCACTGTTCGGCCTGATGAACACGATGATCGAGTTGAGTGCGGGCGGCGCGTCGCGGTCGGTGGCCGAACACGCCGCCACCGCGCGCGACCTGGTCGGCGAACTCGTCGCCGACCTCGCCGCGGCGCGCTAGGAGTTCTGTTTCGGTTCGGATTCCTCGACGGCGATCACACCGGGCTCGGTGCCGTCGTCGGCCTTCTGATCCGGTTCCGGGTGCTCGGGTTCGAACGTTTCCGGCAGGCCCTTGAGGTGCTTGTTCATCGAGCGGACCAGCAGCACCGTGCCTGCCAGCAGGATCAGGATGACCAGCAGCCCGAGCGGGGAAGCCTTGCCGAACTCGGGGCCCGTCGGTTGCTGTGCGAGGTAGACCAGCATCACCGGTCGTTGTCCTCGATGCCGGCGAACAGGTCGGTCTCCGGGATGGCGGTGGACACGCGCGTCTTGGCCAATTCGAACTCCTCGGTCGGCCAGAGCCGCTGCTGCATCTCCAACGGGATCGCGAAGAACGCGCCGTTGGGATCGATCTGGGTCGCGTGGGCGCGCAGGGCGTCGTCACGCTGGGGGAAGTACTTCGAGCATTCGATCTGGGTGGTGACCCGGCCCATGATGTCGCCGCGGGCCGCCTGGTACTGCTTCATCCGGTCCAGCCACTCCTGCAGCGGGAACGGTTCGCCGATGCGCTCGTACTCCTCGGCGAAGGCTTCCAGTCGCTTCATGCTGAAACCGTGGTCGTAGTAGAGCTTGAGCGGTGTCCACGGCTCGCCCGCCCCGGGGAACTTCGTGGGATCGCCCGCCGCCTCGTACGCGGCCATCGAGACCTCGTGGCAGCGGATGTGGTCCGGGTGTGGGTAGCCACCGTTCTCGTCGTAGGTGGTGATCACCTGCGGCTTGAACTCGCGGATCACGCGCACCAGCGCCTCGGTGGATTCCTCCAGCGGCACCAGCGCGAAGCAGCCCTCCGGCAGCGGCGGCAGCGGGTCGCCCTCGGGCAGGCCCGAGTCGACGAATCCCAGCCAGTGCTGGCGCACGCCGAGCGCGTGCGCGGCCGCGGCCATCTCCTCGCGCCGGACCTCGTTGATCCGGTCCAGCACACCGGGGGTGTCCATGGCCGGGTTCAGGATGCTGCCGCGCTCGCCGCCGGTCAACGTCACGACGAGCACCTCGACGCCCTCCGCGGCGTACCTGGCGGTCGTCGCGGCGCCCTTGCTCGATTCGTCGTCGGGGTGGGCGTGCACTGCCATGAGGCGAAGGCCACTCACTTCTCGTTCACCGTCGCTCTCGCTCGCGGGTGTCAGATGTCGTTACCTATAGTTCCATCCGACCCCCTGTTTGTTCCGACCACCCCCGGGAGCGCGAAAACGATGACCGAGCCCGCACCGGACTCCGCCGCGACCTCGGCCGCCGCAGCAGCGCGACACGCCGATCGATATGGCACAAAACCACCTGCGCGTCGCCTGTGGCTGATGGTTTTGCTCGGTGTCGGCGTGGTGGCGGCCGGCTTCGCGGTGGCCTATCTCGGCTTCCAGAAATATGGCCCGAAGGCGATCGAGACCGAGCAGCTGGGTTACGTGGTCGTCGACGACGCCACCCTGGACATGCGGATCAAGGTCACCCGCGACGACCCGCAGCAGGCCGTGGTCTGCTTCGTACGGGCGATGGACCGTGACGGCGCCGAGGTGGGCCGGCGCGAAATACTCGTGCCGGGCTCGGACTCGACCAGCGTGCAGGTGAGCACTACGGTGAAGTCGTCGGCACGCGCTTCGGCGGGCGATATTTATGGTTGCAGCGACCAGATTCCCGGGTATCTGCGCACCAGCGATCAGTGAGCCCGCACCAGCGATCAGTGACACTGCACGGCGAATAGCCCGCCTGACTAGGCTGACCTGCATTTTTGTGAGACATGCTAAAATGGGCTGATACACGGTTCCGGGGTTCGGAGCCGTGTTTGCTGCATTGGCGGCCAGCGGTGCTGTTTGCGGGTATCGGGTTCACCCCCAGGATCGCTCCAGCCGTCGGGCTGGTGCATGCCCTCCTTCGGGAGGTTTCGCGCTGGTTTCAGGGAATCCCGGTGCGCCGGGAACAACTACTAGGGAGTGATCGAGATGACCGAGAATGTGACCTGGCTTACCCAGGAGTCGCACGACAGGCTCAAGGGCGAGTTGGACTCGCTCATTGCCAATCGTCCGGTCATTGCCGCCGAGATCAACGAGCGCCGCGAAGAGGGCGACCTCAAGGAGAACGGTGGCTACCACGCCGCGCGTGAAGAGCAGGGTCAGCAGGAGGCGCGTATCCGCCAGCTGCAGGAACTGCTGAACAACGCCAAGGTCGGCGTCGCCCCCACCAAATCCGGTGTGGCACTGCCGGGCTCGGTCGTCACGGTCTACTACGACGGCGACGAGGGCGATACCGAGACCTTCCTGATCGCGACCCGCGAAGAGGGACTCGGCGCCACCGGCCTGGAGGCCTACTCGCCGAACTCGCCGCTGGGCGGGGCGCTGATCGACGCCAAGGTGGGCGAGACCCGCGAGTACACACTCCCCAACGGCAACACCATGAAGGTGACGCTGGTCAGCGCGGAGCCGTACCACAGCTGAGCTCGCTGAACCCGAACGTCGAGAACCCGAACGCAAGCGGCCGCATCCGGATACCGGATGCGGCCGCTTCGTCATGTGTGTCGGGTCCCGCTCAGCTCAGCGCCTGTTCGACATCGGCGAGGAGATCGCTGATATCTTCGATGCCGACCGAGAGCCGGACCAGATCGGCGGGGACTTCCAGCGCCGACCCCTCGGTGCTGGCGTGGGTCATGGCACCGGGGTGTTCGATGAGCGATTCGACACCGCCCAGCGATTCGGCCAGCGTGAAGATCTCGGTCCGCGAGCAGAACTTCAGCGCCGCTTCCCGGCCACCGGCCAGGCGCACCGAGATCATGCCGCCGCTGCGACGCATCTGCTTCTGCGCGATCTCGTAGCCGGGGTGCGTGGGCAGACCGGGGTAGATGACCTGCGAGATGGCCGGATGGTTGGTCAGGAACTCCGCGATCACCTCGGCGTTGTCGCAGTGCTTCTCCATGCGCACGGCCAGGGTCTTGATGCCGCGCATCGTGAGGAAGGCGTCGAACGGACCGGGGACCGCGCCCGCGCCGTTCTGCAGGAACGCGAAGTCCTTGTCGAGGTCGGCGCTGTTGGTGATCAGCGCGCCGCCGACGACATCGGAGTGACCGCCGAGGTACTTGGTGGTCGAGTGCAGCACCACGTCGGCGCCGAGCAGCAGCGGCTGCTGCAGGTACGGGGTGGCGAACGTGTTGTCCACCACCAGCTTCGCGTCGGCCTCGTGGGCGATATCGGCCAGCGCGGGGATGTCACCGATGCTCAGCAACGGGTTGGTCGGCGTCTCGATCCACACCAGCTTGGTGTTGGGGCGGACAGCCGCGCGCACCGCGTCGAGGTCGGCGATGTGGGCGGGCGAGTGCTCGATGCCCCACTGGCTGAAGACCTTGTCGATGAGCCGGAAGGTGCCGCCGTAGGCGTCGTCGGGAATCACGATGTGATCGCCGGGGCGCAGCATCGCGCGCAGCGCACAGTCGGTGGCCGCCATGCCCGAGGCGAAGGCACGCCCGTAGCTGCCCGATTCGAGGGCCGCGAGGTTGGCTTCCAGTGCCGTGCGGGTTGGGTTGCCGGTGCGCGCGTACTCGTAGCCACCGCGCATGCCGCCGACGCCGTCCTGGGCGAAGGTGGAGCTCGCGTAGATGGGCACGTTGACCGCACCGGTCTGAGGATCGGGTTCGTATCCGGCGTGCACGGCCCTGGTGGAGAATCCCAGCTCACTCATCACCTCAGACTAGTTGGCCTGCTCCGGGTGCGATCGCTGGGGTGGCGGCCTGGTCGAAGTGTCGGTTTCGGGGCTGGTACTGCGGTTAAGCTCACGCCATGGTCACTGTCGAAGAGTTGTTCGCCATCGATCCGTTGCTGTCGTCGGAGGAGCGCGAAATCCGCGACACGGTGGCGCGATTCGGGGAACGCAGGCTGCGACCGCACCTCGCCGACTGGTTCGAGCAGGGCACATTCCCGGTCCGCGAGATCGCACCGGAACTGGGCAAGCTCGGGCTGCTCGGCATGCACCTCGACGGCTACGGCTGCGCGGGCGCGTCGGCCACCGCGTACGGCCTCGCCTGCCTGGAACTCGAAGCCGTCGACTCCGGCGTGCGCAGCATGGTGTCGGTACAGGGCTCGCTGGCGATGGCGGCCATTCATTTCTTCGGTTCCGAGGAGCAGAAGCAGCAGTACCTGCCCGCGATGGCGGCCGGTGAGGTGATCGGGTGCTTCGGGCTCACCGAGCCCGATTTCGGGTCCAACCCCGGCGGCATGCGCACGCGGGCACGCCGCGACGGTGACGACTGGATCCTGAACGGGTCGAAGATGTGGATCACCAATGGGTCGGTGGCCGATGTCGCCGTCGTCTGGGCGTATGCGGAGGAGCCCGGCGCGGACAAGGCGCGGGTGCGCGGCTTCCTGGTACCCGCGGGCACACCGGGTTTCACCACTCGCGAGATCCATCGCAAGCTGTCGCTGCGCGCATCGCTCACCGCCGCACTGGATTTCGACGATGTGCGCCTGCCCGCCGATGCCGTGCTGCCCGAATCACGGGGGCTCAGTTCGCCGCTGGCGTGCTTGAGCGAGGCGCGATTCGGCATCGTCTTCGGCGCGCTCGGCGCCGCGCGCGACTGCCTGAGCGCCGCGATCGACTACGCCCGCACCCGCGAGGTGTTCGACAAGCCGCTCGCGGGCTATCAGCTCACCCAGGCCAAACTGGCCGATATGGCGCTCGAACTCGGCAAGGGGCAGTTGCTCGCGCTGCACCTGGGCCGGTTGAAGGATCGACACGAGATCACCGGCGAGCAGATCAGCGCGGGCAAGCTGAACAGCACGCGCGAGGCCATCAAGATTGCTCGCGAATGCCGGACCATCCTGGGCGCCAACGGCATCACCCTCGACTACCCGGTGCTGCGGCACGCCAACAACCTGGAATCCGTGCTGACCTACGAGGGCACCGCCGAGGTGCACCAGCTGGTCATCGGCAAGGCGCTCACCGACGCCAACGCGTTCCGGTAGGTCAGGTTCGGGCCGACAGGCTCGGCCTCGGCGCGGGCCTGATCATGCCGCCGGCGAAGGCCGCGGCGAGCATCACGATCACCACGGTGAGCACGGTCAGCGCGATCGGCACGGTGATCGCTGCGGGAATGCCGAGCAGGGTCAGCCCGGCCACACTGCCGCAACCCCAGAAGATCGCGGCGGCGAGACGGCCGAGCAGGGGTGCGTAGGGCGAGCGGCGCCAGGCGCGGGAGACCCTCGTCTGCGCCGAATACCCTGCGCTAGCAGCGATTACCGTGCTCATGCCGAACAGGTGAACGGCCGGGTCGGTGACCTGCACTGCGGGATCCCTTCGCTCGCCGGGCTGGTTTGCCGAAAGTTGTCTCCGAACGGTTATACCCATTCAGAGTCCATCGGGCGCCCGGTTCACGCAAGTCCGCGATCTCGATCACATCTCGTCGGCTACGCCCTCGTCGTCGAGGTCGGCGCGGGCAGTTCCAGATTCTCGCGGTAGGTCGCGCCCAGATAGTCGGTGTCGAGCAGCTTCCGGCGACGCAGCTCGGGCAGCAGTCCGTTGACGACGAAATCGTGGGTGCGCTCGTCGGTGAACCCGCCGAGGGAGATCACATCGAGCACATTCGCCCGATAGCGCTCCTCGATCGCGTCGGCCAGCTGTTCGGGTGTGCCCGCCGCGGCCCAGTGGCCGGTGTCCTTGGCGGCGATGACGAGTTCGCGCAGCGTCGCGCCGGAGGCGGCGAGCTTGGCGAAGATCTCGACCCGGCCGCGTCGTCGGTGTACCGAATCCAGTTGCGGCAGCAATGCTTCCGGGATGGGCTTGTCCAGCGGTAGCTCGGACAGGTCGATGCCGCCACCCAGCATGTCGGCCAGTTGACGGCGCCCCGCCTCGAAATCGGTGGCTTCGGCGGCCTCGCGAACCAGCCTGCGGGCTTCTTCCTCCGTCGCGCCGTAGGTGGCGTGGAAGGAACTGAAGATGAGCGGAAGCCCGTCCGGCCTGCCCAGCTCGGCGGCGCGGGTGCGGATCTTCTTCGTGTAGGTGATCGCATCCTCGAGCGTGGCCAGCGAGGTGAACACCACCTCCGCGAATCGTGCGCCGAGTTCGACGCCGCCCGCGGATTGACCGGCCTGGAACTGCACCGGCCTGCCTTGGGGCAGCGGCGGGATGTTCAGCGGGCCGCGGACCGAGAAATGCTGTCCGGCGAAGTCGATCGGCCGCACGAGCGATTCGTCCAGGGTCGCGCCTCCCGCGCCGTCCGGCCGCAGCGCACCAGGGCGCCAGCTGTCGAACAGCGCGTTGACCACCTCGATGGATTCCGTGGCGCGCGCGTAGCGCTGCTCCGGGCTCGGTAGATCGCGGTCGCCGTAGTTCTCCTCGCCCAGCGACGAGGTCACCGCGTTCCAGGCCGCGCGGCCGTTGCTGATGTGGTCGAGCGTGCCGAAGAGCCTGGCCAGGTTATAGGGATGATGGAAGGTCGTGGACACGGTGGCGATCAGGCCGACATCGGTGGTCACCGCGCCGAGGGCGGCGAGCTGGATCAGTGGTTCCTGCGCGCCGATCGCCCCCTGGGCGCCGAAGCTGAGCAGGTCCGCCGCGAAGATCGCACCGATCTTGTTCTGCTGTGCGATCCGCGCGATCCGGATACCTTCCTCGAGCGTGGAGCGGGTCGGATCCAGTGCCGCGGCGTACACATCGCGTGATCCGCTCACCCCGGTGACGGTCTTCAATTTCCGACGTTCGCTGCCCATGATCGACAGTCCAGCAGGGCGCTGTGCGAGCGACCATGGTTGCGCTCAACCGAATTCGATCGACCGCGAAATGGTTGCGCTGTATTCGCCCGGTCACGCTATCGATCTTGAATCGATCCAATTTCTTCAGCGACGGAGAGATTGCTACCATATTGCAATGTTTGCGCCAGGTCCCGCGTTGCTCGAACTCTCGGCGCAACGACAATTACAGCAGTTGAACACCGAGTTCGGAGCACCCGCGGCCGCCGTCGCCGCGGTGGTACCCGGACTGTCCGCCCAGCTCGACCAGCATGCCGCCGCGGTGCGCGACATTCTCGCTCTCGGCGTCGACGATTCGACGCGGGTGCCACTCGGTATTCTGCTCGCCGGTTATGTCCGCGGACTGCTCGACCATTTCGCCGAGCGGGCCGACGGGTTCTTCGCGGGTGCGCCGGACAATTGGCACGACGCCGACTGGCTGCAGTTACGCCTTGCCGCGGTGTGCGCGTACGCCGCCGACTGATACCCCACCGACGACATCGGCGCACCGCCACCCGAAGGTGACGGTGCGCCGATGCCCGTTGATCACCGCACGGTTTCGCCGCCCCAGCCCGGCTCGCCGCCGGGGTAGGTCGCGCCGGGCGTGACCCGCGCCTGCTCGGCCGCACTCGGCGCCACCCGCTCGCCCTGACGCTCGGCGTCCTCACGTCCACGCTGGTAGGCCTGGGCATGGCCCTTCATCGCCGGCATCTCCGATTCCAGGTTGCCGAGCCAATTGCTCCAGCGCTGCTCCATGGGCCTGACCAGGCCGCCACCGACACCGACCACCAGGATGCCGCCGATGGTGGCGAGCACGGCGATCAGGACCGGGGTGGTTACCGAGGTCGCGACACCGATCTGGTTCAGCGCCGCGATGATGCCGATACCCCAGATGAACACCGCCGCGATCCGGCCGAGCATGTGCCCGTAGGACAGCCCGCCGAGCGCGTTGGAGACGAGATCGCTCACCGCGTGCGCGATCGCCGCGGCGATCACCACGATGATGATCGCGACCACCGCCTTGGGCAGCCACGCCACGATGCTGGTGAGCAGCGCACTGACCGGGTTCGGCCCGAACACCGCGAAACCGATCTGCAACGCGATCAGCAGAATCGCGTAATAGGCGATCTTGGCGATGATGTCGGAAGCGTCATATTTGCTGCGGGACATCATTTTCCGCAGTTCGCCACGTTCGACGAGCTTGTCGAATCCGACACGTTCCAGCACCGCGTTCACGATCTTGGCGACCACCTTCGCGATGATCCAGCCGACGAGAAGAATGGCGATGAATGCCACCGCTTTGGGGACGAACTGCGCGACCGAACTCCATGCGTCGGTCAAGCCCTGCTGGAAATCTATCGCAATGACGGAGGTATCCACGGCCTATCCTTTCGCTCATTCCGATCAGTGCGGCTGAATTGCCGATGCACCTGTTCGTGCTGCTTACCCAGGTAATTACCATCGAATCCGCGTAGTTGCGATAAATTTGCTCACGGCCGGTCAGAGCCACAATGACCCACGGATCTCCTTCCGCCCAGCCCCTCGAGCCGATCGGCGCCGGTCCGAAATTCGGTTGCCTGGTTCTCGACCGCTTCCTAGAGTCGGTCCCATGTCGTGCCACTACTTCATTCGCCTCCGCTACAACCGGGCTCTGGCCCGCTAGCGGACGCGGATAACTTCATCGGCGTCCACCGGCGCGCCCAGGGCCCTTCGAGACTCATTCGACTCGAAGACCCGAAGGGGCAACTGCCGTGGCGCAGGATTTCGCACATCGAAACTACTCACACACTCAGCGCAAGGTCACCGGCAAGAGCGGCGGTCGGACCGCCCGTGACCACGCGAGAAGAACACTGTCCCAGAACTTTCTGGTGGATCGTGCCGCCGTCGACTCGATAGTGGCGGTGGCCGATCCGGCGGGAACAGTTCTCGAACCCGGTGCGGGCGAAGGCGTTCTCACGCACGCACTGGCTCGCCGGGGCGCTCAGGTCACCGCGTACGAGATCGATCCGCTGCTCGCGGCCAAGCTCTCGGCACGAACCCGGTCCGAGGACGGAATCCGCGTCGTCCGTGGCGATTTCACCAAGGCCAGGGCTCCCCGTGAGCCGTTCGCCGTGGTGGGCAACATCCCGTTCTCCGTGACCGCCGAGATCGTCGACTGGTGCCTGACCGCACCGGCCCTGACCTCGGCGACACTGCTCACCCAACGCGAATACGCCCGCAAGCGCACCGGCGACTACGGCCGGTGGAGCCTACTGACCGCGACGACCTGGCCGTGGTTCAGCTGGGAACTCCACGGACAGGTACCCCGCGACAGCTTCCGCCCGATCCCGTCGGTCGATTCGGCGATCTTGCGGATCACCAGAAGACCGGAACCACGTGTACGACAGCAGGATTCCTACACCGAGCTGGTGCGAACCGGCTACTCCGGTATCGGTGGCACGGTGCGCGCTTCGCTGCGTACCCGCTACCGAGGAGTCGACGAAGCGTTGACCGCCACCGGCATCGACCACAGCACTGTCGTCGCCTATGTCCACCCGGACCAGTGGGTGGAGTTGCACTCGATGCTCACTCGCTGACCAGGAGTCGGTGCTGCCTTCACTCGTGCGGGCAGCACCGTCCTCCGCATGCCGCGCTGTCAGGGGATGACGACCGGTCCGGTGAGCGGTGACGGGTCGTCGGCCCAGCGGTGGCCGATCTCGCGGGGGGTGATGTTCTCGTCGGCCCATGCGATCAGCAGCTGTGCGACCTTGTCGTGCATGGTGGTGCGGAGCCGGTCGAACGAGGTGTCGGGGACGTCGTCCACTTCGCCGAGCAGCAACCACCACGCCCAGGCCACCGCACCCGCGTTGGCGACGAAATCGGGCAGTACCGGGACACCGCGGGCGGCGAGCATGGCCTCGGCTTCCGGTGTGGTGGCGGCGTTCGCGGCTTCGACGACGACGCGCGCCCGGATGTCGTAGGAGTTGTCCGGCGTGATCGCATACGAGATCGCCGCGGGCACAAGGATATCGACGTCGGCCGATATCACGGCACCGCGCGGCATCTCCTCGATGCCCGCGGGCAGGCGGGACCGGTCGATCTCGCCGTAGCCGTCGCGCAGTTCCAGCAGCGCCGGAATGTCGAGGCCCTCGGCGCAGTACAGGGTGCCCGCGGCATCGGCCACCGTGGTGATCTTCATCCCGGCCTCGTGCAGGTAGTACGCCGCCGCCCCGCCCATGGTGCCCACGCCTTGGATCGCGGCGGTCGTGTCGGCGGGCGCCTGCCCCCACTGCACCGCCGCGGCCAGACAGGCGTGCGCGACACCGAAACCACCGATGACGTCACCGAGTAGGAAGCCGCCGTCGACCGCGACGTTGAGCCCGCCGCGGACTCGCGCCAGCGTCGCCGCCGGGTCGGCGGAGCGCCGGATGGCGGCGTGGAAGCTCTGATCCAGGTCGAGCTTGACGAAGACCGTGTCGATCAGGTGCTGCGGGACCCCCAGGTCCTCGGCGGTCACCCAGTGCGTGTCGAGCCACGGGCGCATCGCCTCGCAGAACCGCTCCAGCACGTCCACCGCGCGCGGATCCTTCGGATCGAAGTCGATCCCGCCCTTGGCGCCGCCGATCGGGAGGTCGAAGGTGGCGGTCTTGTTCGCCATGCCGCGTGCCAGGTCCTCGACCTCGCGCAGGGTGCAGCCGGCGCGCATCCGGGTGCCACCGGTGGCCAGGCCGCCGCGCAGGGTGTGGACGACAAGGTAGCCGACCGCGTCGGTGCGCGAATCCGTCCAGTGCAGACGCAGGTACGGCTCGCAACGACGGTTCGCGGGAGTGATGGCCGGGTCCGTCGATGTGCCCGCAACGCCGTGCGAACTCACCTGCGGCATACCTGTGCCCGGGTCGAGCATCGTCATGGTGCCCACCTCCTCATTCGTCGTGATCGCCCGTGGCGGACCTCGTCGTCCCCGGTAGCACCAAGCCTGCGCGGCCCCTGCCCGCGCGTCTATTTACGGTTCGTTCACGGCACCCTTCACGGTTCCTGCACAGTGCATACGCTCGGTGCTATGGACCTGTCTCTGGCCCGCTTGCGAATGTTGCGCGAACTACACCGGCGCGGCACCATCACGGCCGCCGCGGCCGCTCTGCACTACACCGCGTCGGCGGTCTCCCAACAGCTCGCACAGCTCGAACGCGACGCGGGCACCCGGCTGTTCGAACGACGCGGGCGCCGCGTGCAGCTCACCGACCTCGGGATCGTGCTGGCAGAGCACGCCGAAGAGATCCTGGCCGCGGTCGAGCGCGCGACCCAGGCGCTCGAGGAAGCGGGCGGATCGGTGACGGCGAAGATCACCGCCGGAGTGTGGGCGTCGGTGGCCTCCGGGCTGCTCCCCGACGCGCTCACCACCCTCGCCGCCTCACACCCGGGCATTCTGGTGCGTACCACCGAACTCGCACCGGAGTCGACGGCCGCCGCGGTCCGTGACGGCACGCTGGACCTGTCGTTCGTTCTCGACTACTCGAACTATCCGATGACCTGGGACCGTGGCCTGGAGCGGGCGGTCATCGGTGTCGAACGGATCCACGCCGCCGTCCCGGCAGGCGCGGTGCCCGCCGCAGGGGTGACCCTGGCCGAGTTGTCCGAGCATCCGTGGATCATCGCGCCCGCCCGGTCGCACTTCGGGCACGCGGCGCGGCTGGCGTTCCAGTCGGCCGGGCTGCGGCCGCGCATCGATCACGAGCTGGAAGAGCAGGCGACCTCGATGGCGATGGTCGCGGCCGGTCTCGGTGTGACGCTGGTGTCGGATCTGGGTCTGGCGTTGCGCCCACCCGGGGTGGATATCGTGCCGCTCGGCGACGCCCTCACCCGCACGGTGTCGCTGGCCTACCGCACCAACTCGGCGGGCCGGGCCGCGCTGCTGCTGGTGGTGGACGCGATCCGGACCGCCGCGGCGAAGAAGGGACTCGCCCCCGATATCCGCACCGCACCCACCGTGCGCCGAACCTCAGATGCTGCCGGTGCTCAGGAAACCGAGTAGATCGTGGCGGGTGATGACGCCGACGGGCTTACCGTCTTCGACGACCATCAGCGCGTCGGAATCCGACAGTGCCTTGGTGGCGGTCGAGAGGGGCTCGCCCGAGCCGATCAGCGGAAACGACGGGCTCATGTGCTGGGCAACGGAGTCGGTGAGATTGGCGCGGCCTTCGAACACCGCTGAGAGCAGGTCGCGTTCGGTGACGCTGCCCGCGACCTCACCGGCCATGACCGGCGGCTCGGCGCCGACGACGGGCATCTGGGAGACCCCGTATTCGCGCAGGATCTCGATGGCGTCGCGCAGGGTTTCCGACGGGTGGGTGTGCACCAGGTCGGGCAGGGCGCCGGACTTGCCGCGCAGCACGTCGCCGACCAGCGGTTCCGGGCCGGCTTCCAGCGGAGTCTGGAGGAAGCCGTAGGAGCTCATCCACTTGTCGTTGAAGATCTTCGACAGGTAGCCGCGGCCACCGTCGGGCAGCAGCACGACCACCACGGCGTCGGGATCACGGCGGGCGACCTCGATCGCGGCGACCACGGCCATGCCGCAGGAACCACCGACCAGCAGACCTTCCTCGCGTGCCAGGCGCCGGGTCATCTCGAAGGAGTCCGCGTCGGAGACGGCGATGATCTCGTCGGGGATCGACGCGTCGTAGGCGGTGGGCCAGAAGTCCTCGCCCACACCCTCGACCAGGTAGGGGCGCCCGGTGCCGCCGGAGTACACCGAGCCCTCCGGATCGGCGCCGATGATCTTGACCTTGCCGCCGGACACTTCCTTGAGATAGCGGCCGGTGCCGGAGATGGTGCCGCCGGTGCCGACGCCCGCGACGAAGTGGGTGACCTTGCCTTCGGTGTCGGCCCAGATCTCGGGACCGGTGGTCTCGTAGTGGCTGTCGGGGCCGCCCGGGTTCGAGTACTGGTTGGGCTTCCAGGCGCCCTCGATCTCCCTGACCAGGCGATCGGAGACGTTGTAGTAGCTGTCGGGGTGCTCCGGCGGCACGGCGGTCGGGCAGACCACGACCTCGGCGCCGTAGGCACGCAACACGTTGCGCTTGTCCTCGCTGACCTTGTCCGGGCACACGAACACGCACTTGTACCCGCGCTGCTGGGCGACCAGCGCCAGGCCGACACCGGTATTTCCCGAGGTCGGCTCGACGATCGTGCCGCCCGGCTTCAGCAGTCCGTCCTGCTCGGCGGCGTCGATCATCTTGACCGCGATCCGGTCCTTGGAGCTGCCGCCCGGGTTCAGGTATTCGACCTTCGCGGCCACCAGGCCCGCGTTGGGGCCGACCACCGAGTTCAGCCGAACAAGGGGGGTGTTGCCGATGAGATCGACGACATGATCCGCGATGCGCATGGTGCCGAGGGTAGCCGAGCACTTGCGCCCGACGCCGAGCGGAGGGGCGCCCACCAGGCCGCAAGTGGCCGACATCTCCGTTCCTCGCGATCTCCGTCGTAGAATTTTCGAATGTGAGCGCACCTCGAATCAGCTGGCGGACGGCGGCCGTGACCGGAGCGACGACGGTGCTCGCCGGATCGAGCGCCGGAACTGTCTCCTGGGCGACGTATCGATTGCTGATGACGCAGGCGGGTGCGGCGCGCGCGGTGATCGGCCGCGATACCTCCAAGCCGCCCGAGGCCGATGGCGTGTACGCACCGGGCGCGAGCCTGCCGGAACCGTGGCGTAAGACGACGCCGGTCGACCTGCACCTGATGATCTTCGGCGACTCCACCGCGGCCGGGCTCGGCTGTCTCGGCGCCGCCGATGTGCCGGGGGTGCGGTTGGCCCGCGGGTTGGCCGAGGCCACCGGCCTGCGCATCCGGTTGAGCACCAAGGCCATCTCCGGCGCCACCTCGAAGGGGTTGGCCGGACAGGTCGACGCGATGTTCGTGGCGGGGCCGCCGCCGGACGCGGCGGTGATCCTGGTCGGCGCCAACGACATCACCAAGAAGCACTCCATCCGGGCCTCGGCGCGCAGACTCGCGGCGGCGGTGTCGCGACTGCGCGAAGCGGACGCGCTGGTGGTGGTCGGCACCTGCCCGAACCTCGGCACCGTCACCGCGATCCAGCAGCCGCTGCGCACGATCGTCGCGAACTGGAGTGTGCGGCTGGCCAAGGCGCAGACGGTCGCGACCACCATCGCGGGCGGCATCGCGGTGCCGATGGGCTCACCGCTGGTCGCCTCGGAGTTCCGCGCCGCGCCCGAAATCCTCTTCGCCACCGACGGATTCCACCCGTCCGCGGCAGGCTACGAATTGGCCGCCGCGCAGCTGCTTCCCGTGCTGATCGCCCAGGTGCGCGACCGCCCTGCTCTTCCCGTCGCGCAGCTGGAGACGTAGATTCGAGAATGACCGGCATGTAAACAGCCGTTCACGTCGAACAACGCGAAAAGGAGTCCTCATGCCCGAGGCCGTCATCGTCAGCACCGCCCGTTCCCCCATCGGCCGTGCCGTCAAGGGGTCACTGGCGGGAATGCGCCCGGACGACCTGACCACGCAGATGATTCGTGCCGCGCTGGCCAAGGTGCCTTCGCTCGACCCGACGCAGATCGACGACATCATCCTCGGCACCGGCTCCCCGGCCGGTGAGGGCGGCTTCGGCATGGGCCGCATCCTCGCCATCCAGCTCGGCCTCGACGTCGTCCCCGGCACCACCGTGCAGCGCTACTGTGCGTCGTCGGTGCAGACCACTCGGATGGCCTTCCACGCCATCAAGGCAGGCGAGGGTGACGTGTTCATCTCCGCCGGTGTGGAGACCGTCTCGCGCTACGCCCGTGGCTCCGCCGACAGCTCCCCCGACACCAAGAACCCCGAGTTCGCCGAGGCCGAGGCCCGCACCGCCGAGACCGCACAGGGCGGCAAGGGCGCATGGCACGACCCGCGTGAAGACGGCCTGCTCCCCGACGCCTACATCGCGATGGGCCAGACCGCCGAGAACGTCGCGTCGCTGACCGGCATCTCGCGCGAGGACCAGGACCGCTGGGGCGTGCGCTCGCAGAACCGTGCCGAAGAGGCCATCAAGGCCGGCTTCTTCGAGCGGGAGATCACCCCGGTGACCCTGCCCGACGGCTCGATCGTGAGCAAGGACGACGGCCCGCGCGCCGGCGTCACCTACGAGGCGGTCAGCCAGCTCAAGCCGGTGTTCCGTCCCGACGGCACCGTCACCGCCGGTAACTGCTGCGCGCTCAACGACGGCGCCGCGGCGCTGGTGATCATGAGCGACACCAAGGCCAAGGAGCTGGGCCTGACCCCGCTGGCCCGCATCGTCTCCACCGGTGTCTCCGGCCTGTCGCCCGAGATCATGGGCCTCGGCCCGGTCGAGGCCGTCAAGCGCGCGCTGGCGATCGCGGGCAAGTCGGTCTCCGACATCGACCTGTTCGAGATCAACGAGGCCTTCGCCGTGCAGGTGCTCGGCTCGGCGCGTGAGCTGAAGATCGACGAGGACAAGCTCAACGTGTCCGGCGGCGCGATCGCGCTGGGCCACCCGTTCGGCATGACCGGTGCCCGCATCACCACCACCCTGCTGAACAACCTGCAGACCTACGACAAGCAGTTCGGCGTGGAGACCATGTGCGTCGGCGGCGGCCAGGGCATGGCGCTGGTCATCGAGCGCTTGAGCTAGTCCGCCTCTCCGCGTCTTCTGGCCAGGATCGGGTGCCGCGAGACATCCGACGCGGCCAGACTTCGCAGTCGGCCGAGTCAGCCGGTCCCCGGTGAGTTACCCATGTACTCGCTGGACATAGTCGAGCGGCTCCCCACAGATCGTGGGGAGCCGCTCGGTTTGTTTGTGCTTCTAGATCAGTCGCGCTGGAAGTAGCTCAGCAGGCGCAGGATCTCGACGTAGAGCCAGACCAGGGTGATGGTGAGGCCGAGGGCAACGCCCCAGGCGGCCTTCTCGGGGGCCTGGGCGCGGATCAGCTGGTCGGCGGCGTCGAAGTCGAGCAGGAAGCTGAACGCGGCGATGGCGATGCAGACCAGGCTGAACACGATCGCCAGGGCGCCACCGTCGCGCAGGCCGAAGCCGCCGTCGGTGAAGAAACTCGCGATCAGGTTGCCGACCATCAGCACCAGCACGCCGACCATCGCACCGATCAGCATGCGGGTGAAGCGGGGGGTCACGCGGATGGCGCCGGTCTTGTAGACGACGAGCATGCCGAAGAACACGCCGAACGTGCCGAGCACCGCCTGGCCGATCAGGGCGCTACCGCCCACACCGCCGAATTCGGTGTCGGTGAACATCAGCGACAGCGCGCCGAGGAACAGGCCCTCGAAGGCCGCGTAGGACAGCACGATGGCCGGGTTGTCCATCTTGCGGCCGAAGGTCGCGATCAGGACGAGCACCAGGCCGACGATGGCGCCGCCGATGACGAACAGTGGCGCCAGCGACGGGTTCGCGCTGGACAGCGCGAAGGAGATGATCGCCGAGACGGTCAGCACCGCGAGGGTGATGCCGGTCTTGGTGACCACATCGTCGATGGTCATCGCGCGGGTGGCAGGGGCCTGCTGGAATTGCTGGCCGTACTGCTGCCCGTATTCGCCGTACTGCTGGTTGCCCAGCTGGCCTGCGCCGGCTACGCCCGAACCGAAGTTCGCGTAACCGCCGACACCCTCCTGGCGGGGAAGGTTCTTGAACACCGGATTCGATGAGGTACGCACCGTGCGCCTTTCTTGGAGTTACGAGTCGCTGTACAAGCTCCAACTGCCCTGTTCAACGCGCCACGATCGGACAAAGTTCCCAGCGATCCGGTCCATGACCACACCGCCCACCCGTTCGGACAAATCGGACTCTACCGCTTTCGGGTCGCCCTATCGTTGTACGTCGCGCAGACCACGAACGGACCGCGTGACCGTGAACTTCTGGTTCCGGCCGATCACATCGGTGCGCCCCACCATCCGCTCCACCACGCCGCGATAGTTCAGGTGCGAGTTGTACACCGTCCACAGCTCGCCGCCGGGCCGCAGCACGCGGCCGGTCTCGACGAACATCTTGATCGCCGAACCGGTGTGCACGGCCGCGCCGACGTGGAAGGGCGGATTGCACAGCACCAGGTCGGCGCTGTTGTCGGCGGCCGAGGACATGGCGTCGTCGCGCACCACCGTCACCCGATCGCCGACGCCGTTGGCCTCGGCGGTGGCCCTCGCCGAGGCGACGGCGGCGGCGGACTGGTCGGTGCCGACCACCCGGATGTGCGGGCGCGACTTGGCCAGCGCGACAGCGAGAATGCCTGTGCCACAACCGAGATCGACGGCATCACGCGCGTCGGGCTTCATCCGGTCCATGTGCTCGAGCAGGAAGCGGGTGCCGATGTCGAGGCGCGAGCCCGAGAACGCCGCACCGAAAGCGACGACGTCGCCGTCGATCTCGATGACGTGCTCGCGCGCCGGGAACCGGGGTTCGCCCACCGGCAGCGGTTCGCCGACCACGAGCACGCGCGACTTCTGCCGACCCCGGCCCGCGCGGACCTGCGCGAAGAATTCGGCGAGTATCTCGTTCATGGCCGGAGTGAGGTACTTGTCGCGACCGCCCGCGAACACCACCACATCGCCGGCGGCGTGGCGGGCGATGGCCTCGGCGATCTCGGCGACACCCGACAGCATCCGCGGCAACCGCATCACGACCACGCGCGCCCCGGACAGCAGGTCGGCGTCGAGGGCGTGGGCGGTGTAGCGATCGGTGAGCCCGAGGGTCTTGGCGTTGGCCGCCAGCGCAGATTCGCCGGTGATCAGGTCCTGGTGCACGCGAATACCGGCGAGTCCGTGCTGCGCGGCGATCCCGAGGGTGAGCGCGCCATACGCGTCGCCGATCACCGCAACCTCACCGCTACCCGCGGCCGCGAGGGCATCGGCGGCTGTGTCGAGGATCAGTCGGTCGGCGGCGTCGACGGCATAGAGGTTCGGCGCCTCCACATCCGGATACCGGCGTAGTCGGTCGAATACGTCCTCAACACTGTCCACCCGGCAAGTGTGCTAGATCGTTGCCCCACCGTCACATCCGGCCCCGGTATCGACAGGCGAGGCGACTCCGGAGGGGTCGTCGTGGGATGTATTTCACTGAGCACTAACGGGTTCCGTCGATTTGCGACGTCCTTGCAGATCGCTCCGGATTTGCCGGTCTCACGAATTTCGTTGTTCCCCAATGCTTCGCCGAAGGTCACCGCCCGGTCCGCGCCGGAACCGATCGCCGCAGGTCGCGCTAACCGCGGAACTGGTACGCGTTCACCGAAAAACCCGGCCCCGACCTGGGCGCATCAATCGCAACAGCTCCCATTTCGAAGTAATCAGCAAACTTTCGGTAGCCCGAACACACCCCGTGTTACTTCGCCCACCACGCCGCTGTCCCTGCGTAGCATCAGCCCCATGCGCAACGCCCTCGTGTTCGTGCTGATCGCCGCGGCCGCGGTTTCGGTATCCGGCTGCGGCACCGACGACGCACCGGCCGCCGCGCCGCCGACAACAACGAGCACCACCAGCACGTTCGCCGATGCCACCGGCGAAGTGCCGGCCGACGCGAGCCCGAAGTCCGGCGCGGCCTCCCCGGGTGCGGCGCTGACCGTCAGCGATATCCGGATCGGCAAGCAGCCAGGCTTCGACCGCGTGGTCTACCAGCTCGGCGGCACGGGCTCCCCCGGCTGGCAGGTGGCCTACACCGACAGCGCGGTGCAGGACGGCAGCGGCAAGACCGTCGACGTGGCAGGCCGCGCGATTCTCGAGGTGCGCATTCTCGGCTCGGCGTATCCGTTCGACTCGACCGTCGCCCCGTTCGCCGGGCCTGATCCGGTGACCGATCCGGGCACGCCGACCATCACCGGCGTCTACAAGAAGCTGGTCTACGAGGGCGTCACCCAGTCGTTCATCGGCCTCGACGCCGACCAGCCACCGTTCTCCGTCACTGCTCTCGCCGATCCCCCGCGCCTGGTCGTCGACATCGCCACCCCGTGATTGCTACCCCTACCGGGTATCACGATGGCGATCGCTAGACTGGTCGCCGTGATGGACCAGCAGCCCGCGCGCGCACCCGGCATTGCCAGGGCGCTCGCCGTGTTGACGCTGCTCGCCGGGATCGTCGCCATGCACTCCGCGGTCTTCGGCACCGCGCACGCGAGCGACAGTGCGCACGGCCCGCAGGCTCCGGTCGCCACCGACCACTCGGACCCGCGTTCGGCCGCGGCTCCGCCCGACCAGCACGCCGTGTTCCCCGCGATCGACCACTCCACGCAAGATCTCGCCGGAGCACCGTCGACAGGCTCGACGCTGTCCATCGCCGCCCCCACCGACCCGCACACGGGCTGCGGCGCGGCGGGCTGTGATGAGCACTCCGCCGTCCACGCCTGCGTTTTCGTCCTGGCCGCACTCGCCATCGCACTGACCCTGGTCCTGCTCTACCGCCTCGGCGACACCTCCGAAGCCGCTCGGCAACCGTCGAGGGCATGGCGCGGCCGACGCGAACGCCCACCACCATGGACCGTCCTCACCCTGTCCCAACTGGCGATTCTGCGGATCTGACAGGCACGGCACCACGCGTGCCCTGCCAGTTTCGACACCTCACCCGAATCCCCAGGAGGATCACCATGTCCATCAGCCGTACCCACATCCTCGTCGCCGCGGCCGCCACCGTCTTGTTCGCGGCCGGTTGTAGCGACGACAGCACCACCACGCACACCACCGAGCACTCCACCACCACCGCGACCAGCGCCGCCGCGAGCACCGACTTCAACGATGCCGACGTCACCTTTTTGCAGATGATGTACCCGCATCACGCACAGGCCGTCGAGATGGCGAAGATGGTGCCGAGCCACACCCAGAACCAGCAGCTCATCGCACTGGCCGCCCAGGTGGAGAAGGCACAGGCCCCGGAGATGCAGCAGATCACCGACCTGCTCGCCGGTTTCGGCAAGCCCGCGCCGAGCGCGACCGAAGGACACGGCGGGCACGACATGCCCGGCATGATGACCGACGCGCAGATGAGCAGTCTGCAGGCCGCGAACGGCGCCGATTTCGACCGGCAGTGGCTGGAGATGATGATCGAGCACCACGAGGGCGCGGTCGGGATGGCCCAGACGGAGCTGAACGCCGGTGTGAATCCGCAAACACGTCAGCTCGCGACGACGATCGTGGCCGATCAGGAGGCTGAGATCGCCACCATGCGCGGCATGCTCGGACAGAACTGACCGGGTGCGGCGCCGGGCGCGACACCCCGGCGCCGCGTCTCGGTTCGTCATCGAAATCGCCACCGCGACCTGACGTCACCCGGAAGTTGCCAGTACGGTCGATATGTTCGGCTCCGGCCCAACCGGTGCCTGCAATCTCGAGGCAGGAGAGAGAAATGCGAGTACTGGAACGGCTGGGGCTCGGGACCGCGTTCGCGGCCACCGCGACCGGAGTGATCTTCCTCGGCGCCTGCTCCCAGCAGGTACCGGGCACCGCCGAGGTGAACCAGAGCGAGCTCGCCTCGTACACCTCCGAGGTGGCGGCGTCCTCGGCGGCGGCGGCGTCGTCGAAGGCGGCGAAGATCGAGGCGGCCAACGACACGGCGTGCGACGGCCTGCGATCGGCGAACAAGACCTCGGTGACCTCGTTCAACGCCTACATCGCGGCGTCCAACGATCAGGCCCCCGATGCCGATGCCAAGGCCACCGACGCGGTCACCACCCTGCGCAACAGCGCCAAGGACCTCGACCGCAAGATCACCGCTGATGTGATCGCCGATCTGTCCGTGCCGCTGCGTGCCTACATCGAGAAGACCAACACCCTCGCCGATACCCTCGAACGCCGGGCGCCCACCGACGAACTCAACGGCGTGATCGACATTTTCAACACGTCCAAAGACGAAGCGATCGCGGTGTGCACGCCGTACGGCAGCTGATCCCCTCGTAACAAGAACGTGATCGTTCACGATTCCCCTCCGGACACACCATCTGGAGGGTTGCGTGCAGGGCTTTCTGAAATACGTTGTGGCAGCGACGATTACCGCGATGACCCTGATTTCGGGGGCATGGCTCCCGAGCTCGGCGAAGGCCGACCCGGTCATCGCGAAGCAGTGTGAGGTCACCACCGGCCGCACCCCGCAGTCCGCGACACCGGCCGAAGCCGCGCTCGACCCCGCCGTGCTGGCCGCCGCCATGGCGCGGGCCACCGACGTGACCCGCTTCAACATCCAGCTGTACCGCAACAACTGCCTGATCGCGACGGGCCCGCGCAACGCCGAATCCGGCGGGGTGGCGTGGAATCTGTGGAGCGGGACCAAGAGTGTCGTGGCGCTCGTCGCCGGGGCCGCCGTCGACGAGGGGCTGCTGCGGATCGACGAGCCGATCGGCCACTATCTGCCACCGGGCCTCGGCGACGCCGCGCACCGGGAGATCACCGTGCGCAATCTGCTCACCGAGTCCTCGGGCATGGAAGTCGCCGTCGCCGCGGAGGGCGCGACCGGGCTGGCGCAACTCGATCCCAATGTCGTCGCGCAGGCACTCGCGATGCCGATCGAACGCCCGCAGGGCACGATGTTCCGCTACAGCCAGCGCGCGGTGGACCTGCTGGTCTACGTGATCCAGCAGTCGGTCGGCGAGGATTTCCAGACCTTCGCGCAGCGAAAACTGTTCGACCCGTTGGGCATCGCCCGCGGCGACTACTACTGGGCCCGCGACCGTGCCGGAAACACCTACGGCCACGCGCATTTGATCCTGCCGCCGGACGACTTCGCGAAACTCGGTCTGCTCGTGGGCAATCGGGGCCGCTGGAACGACCGGCAGGTGATCTCCGAGGACTACATGCGCGCGGCCGTGTCACCGTCGCCGAGCATGCCCTGCTACGGCTTCCTGTTCGTGATCAACGGCGCACCGTGTCGGCTCGAATTCCCCGGACTGCCCGACGACGCGGTGAAGATGTCGGGCATGCTGCGCAACGACAGCTTCATCGTGCCCAGCCTCGGCCTGGTGCTGAATTGGACCGGTGTCGCGACGGTGGGCAGTTCGACCACCTACACCCACGACGTGATGCGCACGCTCGTCTCCGCGTTCCGCGACCAGCAGATCCCCGATCCCGGCGAGTATCGGGAACGTCCCGATGTGAGCGTGACCGATCCGATGATCGCCCGGCCCGATGCCTTCTTCGGCACGCTCGGGGTCGGCCCGTACGCCTACCCCGGTTGCAACTTCCTCGACTGCCTCGGCGAAACTCCGAAGGCCCCGTTCGCGGATTCGCCACCGGGATGCGTCATCCTGGGATGCGTCGGCACCGACCCGCGTACACCGGGAATCCGCTGATCCGGGTGTAGATCTCTGGGCTCCTCGGCGCCGGTCGCGTATTCTCGGTTCCACCGGATAGGACCAGTAGGGACCGGTCGGCCTACCAGGAAAAGGAGCCACTGGCGATGCCCGCACCGCTGCGCGACAGCGCAGTGCCCAAACACGAACAGCTGCGCGCGATCCTGCTGCAGAAGTGCACGCGCGAGCTACAGCCGGGCGACCTGCTGACCAGCGAGCGCAATCTGATGCAGGACTACGGCGTCAGCCGGATCACCGTGCGCGAGGCGGTCGGTCAGCTGGTGAACGAGGGATATCTGGTCCGGGTTCGCGGCAAGGGCACCTTCGTCGCGCACCGGCCCGTGCAGTCGCGGCTACACCTGGCCTCGTTCACCGAGGAGATGCGCGCGCTCGGCCACCATCCGACCACCCTGGTGCTCGTTGCCGAGGAGGCGATAGCGCCCGAGGCCACCGCCCGCGCGCTGCGTCTGCCGCAGGGCGTGCTCGCCTATCACGTGCGCCGATTGCGGTTGGCCGACGACGATCCGGTCAGCGTCGACGACGCCTGGTTCAACCCCGAACTGGTGCCCGGCCTGATCTCGCACGACCTCACCGGCTCGATCTACCGGACCACGGCAGACCGCTACGGCAGGCCGATCGAACGCGCCGTGCAAACAGTCGACGCCCAGGCCGCCGAAGCCGGTGTCGCGGCGCTGCTCGGCGTCAAGAAGGGCGCTCCCGTACTGCATTTCGACCGGGTGTCGTTCAGTGCGGAGGTGCCGATCGAGCACACCCAGAGCTGGTACCGCGCCGACCGCTACCGCGTTCAGATGGAAGTGGGCCAGCGGCCACAGGCGTAGCGGACCGCGCCGATCTGGTGTGAAATCAGCGTATTTCAGTTACCGTCTGGGAGCTATCACAGCGAAGCTCTCGGAGGTATCAGCCATGTCCATCCGTCAAACCACCGCCGCCAGGACAGGCCTGCTGGCCGTGCTCGCCGCGGGAACCCTGCTCGGCACCGCCGGCACCGCCGGCGCGGTCGGCAGCGCCGATTGGGATCTGCTCCCCTCCGGTTCGGTCGTGATCGGCCCACCCACCGGTAGCTCGATGGGCTCGGTCGACGTCGGTAGCGGCACCGGCTCGTTCGACGCCGACCTCGGCTCCAGCGCCCCGCCCCCGCCGTCGACGGGCTCGGCCGCGCTGCCGATCTTCGGACGCTGACCCGTCCCCGCGCCGCCGTGGCCGACTGCTCGGCCACGGCGGCGCGGTGCCCCGGTCGCTTGGGGCACAGCCTGTTTCGAATCGGGAAAACCGGGCATGCGGCCATTGTGGGTGCCTGCCGGCATTCCACAGTCCCGACACCGAACAAGGTGAGATCTGATGATTATTCTCGGCGCAATTCTTCTCATTGCTGGACTCGTTTTCGGCATCCCCCTCCTCAGCACGGTGGGAGTCATCCTCCTCGTGGTCGGCCTCGTCCTGGCATTGGTCGGTAGCACCGGGCGTGTTATCGGCGGCCGTCGGCACTACTACTGACCATGCGCAGAATCCGTCGAACCAGAGGACCAGTCATGGCAGGCAGTAGATCACGCATCATTTCGATCGTTGTGCTGGTGTGGTTGCTGATCGGAATCCTGGCCGCGGGCCAACGCGGCTACTACACCGAACGCGATCAGAACTGCGCGACCCTCGGCACCATCGCGGTGACGATCATCGCGGGCCCCCTGAACTATGTGGGCGCCAATCCGAAGGTCGATGATTGCGACCTACCTCAGCCGAGCTGATGGATGCCGCCGTGGCCGAATACTCGGCCACGGCGGTCACTCCGGCTGACGCGGCCAGTGCTTTCCGCTGTCGGAGAGCGTGGCCGGATCGGTGCTGTACATGCCACCCGCGCTCGTTCGCACCGGCGTGAATTCCGACCGGCTGTCGCCGGCTTCCACTTCGGCCAGCCCGACCACGATCACCAATCCGGTGACCACCAGCGACACCGTCGCGATCAACGGCAGCAGCAATTGCACCGGCGTGACACCGTCCACCACGGTCATCGACTCACCGTGGTGCACGCGCATCGCCGCCATCGCCGTGTAGTGCATGCCGCACACCGCGATTCCCATGACCAGCGCGGCGCCCGCCGTCATCAGCAGGCCACGCACGTGCAGCATGAACCACAGCGCCGCCGTGGCCGCTACCACCGCGATCACGAGCGACAACGCCATCAGCGCCGGCTCGTATTCGATGACAGCCTGGGTGCGCATCGCCCACATCCCCAGATAGTGCATGGCAGCCACCCCGAGCCCGGTGATGGCGCCACCCATCGGCAGCGCCACCCACTCGTTGCCGCCCCCGGTGACGATGGTGAGCCCGATCAGCACCACCACGATCGCGATCACCGCGCTGAGCAGCGTCAACGGCACGTCGTAACGGATGGCCGCACCGTCGATGCCGAATCCGAGCATGGCGGTGAAGTGCATGACCCAGATAGCGGCTCCGCCCAGCGCGACCGACGCGGCGATGAGCCACCCGAGCGGCGCGGACGACGCTTTGGCGTGCACCGCGCACCGCAGCCCCAATACCGAACCGATGAACGACAGGCCGAAGGCCAGTACCGGATTCATCCAGCCATTGTTGAAGTGCTCGATATGAAGCACACGCGTTCCCCTGATCTACCCTATGCATTTCGATAGTGGGCTAGAGACTAATCCACATGCGCAGACAGAACACCAGGACAGCGAATTCCAAAAACTATTGCAGCGCGAAATACTCGCTATCGAGAAATACGAACCGGTCGGAATTCCTGCGAGTCATTCATTCTGCGAACGCGCACGAATCAAAGCGGCCAACCGATCCAGCGATTCCTGGTTACGTGCCGAGAAGAGCAGATCTTGCGCCATGCCGGGGATCAACTGCGCGGGTCCGCGGGCGGCGCGTTCGACCATCCGGATCGTGGTGTGCCCCGGGGATTGTTCGTCGAGCGTGAGCGTGATCCATGCCGAGCCGACCGACCACAGCCGCGCCTCCAACTCCAGCCGGCGCGGCGGGTCGATCGCCCGCACCACTGTCGTATCGCTGATCAGCACCGGCCACAGCCCGAATCGGTAGTGGATGCGGCTGCCGATGGCAGGCCAGCCGGGGTCGACCTCGCCGATGTGCGAGGCGCCGACCACCCAGCTCGCGTAGAGCCAGCCGTCGGCCAGGGTCGCGAACGCCCGCTCCGGCCGCACGGGCACGGTCACCTGGGCTGTCAGCACGTCTGATTTCCTCGTCCGTCGCGGGAGTCCGGTCACCACAGCCTAATTGGTGCCGGGGTCCGCCGCCGGACGTGTTCGCACCGGCCCGGCGGGCACGGCACGCCGAACCCGCGACGATGCGGGAAAATTGCTGTCCGCCGTTTCGGCGTGGGATCGTTCCCTTATGTCCACGGAAGAAACACGGCTCGGCGACCCGCCGAGCCCCGCCGACACGGCGGCCGAACGCACCCTGTTCGGTCACCCCATCGGTTTGACCAACCTGTTCGGCGTCGAGCTGTGGGAGCGTTTCTCCTTCTACGGCATGCTCACCATCCTGGGCTACTACCTCTACTACTCCACCACCGAGGGCGGCCTCGGGATCGCGCAGAGCACCGCGCTCGGCATCGTCGGCGCGTACGGCGGCTTGGTATACCTGTCCACCGTGCTCGGCGGCTGGATTGCCGACCGGGTGCTGGGGATGGAGCGAACGGTCTTCTACGGCGGTGTCGTGGTCGTGGCCGGGCATCTCGCGCTGGCGGTGTTGCCCGGGCTCACCGGTGTCGGCGTGGGTCTGGTGCTGGTCGCGCTGGGCAGTGGCGGGTTGAAGGCGAACGCGTCGTCGTTGCTCGGCACTCTCTACGCGCCGACGGACGCGCGAGTCGACGGCGGGTTCACGCTGTTCTATCTGGGCATCAACATCGGCGCGTTCTGCGGCCCGCTGCTGACCGGCCTGTTGCAGCGCGAGTGGGGTTTCCACGTCGCCTTCGGCGCGGCGGCCATCGGCATGGCGCTCGGCCTGGCCCAGTACGTGATCTTCCGCCGCAATCTCGGCACCCACGGGCGCGAGGTGCCCAATCCCATCACCCGCCGCGAACTGACCCCGGTGCTGATCGGCGTCGCCGTCGCCGCGGTCGCGGTGCTGGTCGCCGTGCTGACGAAGCTGATCACCCTCGAGAATCTCTCCGACGTCACCACCGGCGTCATCGTGGCCGCCTCGGTCGTCTACTTCGCGGTGATGCTGCGCAGCGCCAAGGTGACCCAGGTCGAACGAACACGGGTGGTCGCGTTCATCCCGCTGTTCCTCGCCAACGCGGTGTTCTGGTCGCTGTTCCAGCAGATGTTCACCATGCTCGCGGTGTATTCCGACGAGCGCGTCGACTGGCGGATCTTCGGCTGGGAGGCGCCGGCCAGCTGGATCGGTTCGGTCGAGCCGGTGTGGATCATCGCGCTCTCGCCGCTGTTCGCGCTGATGTGGACCAAGCTCGGCAATCGCGCGCCGAGCACGCCGATCAAGTTCGCGCTCGGCGTCATCGGGATGGGCATCGCGTTCTGGTTGTTCGCGCTGCTCAGCGGGTTCGACGGCAAGACCGTGCCGGTGCTCGCCGTCTTCGTGATCCTCGGCGGCTTCGCGGTCTCGGAATTGCTGCTCTCGCCGATCGGTCTCGCGGTCACCACGCATCTCGCGCCCGCCGCGTTCCGCTCGCAGATGATGGCCCTGTACTTCTTCTCCGTCGGTATCGGCACATCGATGGCGGGCACGCTGGCCCGCTTCTACAGCCCCGAGAGCGAAACCGCCTACTTCGGGTTCAGCGGTGCCGCGGCCATCGTGGCCGGTCTCGTCGTCATCGCGTGCGCGCCCTGGATCAAGCGCCGCATGCAGGGCGTGCACTGACCTGGTTACGGGTAATCCCCGATTACGTTCGTGAGAAGAAGGAGAAATACCGTGCCGACACCGCAAGACGCTCCAGGCGTGGGCCGATCGCCCGGCCGAGGGAGCGGGTTGTTCCGCACCAAATCCGTCGAGCAGTCGATTCTCGACACCGACGATCCCGATTCCAAACTCCGCAAAGATCTGACGGCCTGGGATCTCACGGTCTTCGGTGTCGCCGTCGTCGTCGGCGCGGGCATCTTCACACTGACCGCACGCACCGCGGGCAATGTGGCCGGGCCGTCGGTGTCGCTGGCATTCGTTTTCGCGGCGATCGCGTGTGGGCTCACCGCGGTCTGTTATGCGGAATTCGCGTCGACCGTGCCGGTGGCCGGTAGCGCCTACACCTATTCCTATGCCACTTTCGGTGAATTGGTGGCGTGGATCATCGGCTGGGACCTGATCTTGGAATTCGCGCTCGCCGCGTCGGTGGTCGCGAAAGGCTGGTCGCAATATCTCGGCACGGTATTCGGATTCGATTCCGCCACTGTGCAACTGGGGTCGATCACCTTCGACTGGGGCGCGGTGTTACTACTCGCCGTACTCGGCGTGCTGCTCGCCGTCGGCACCAAGGTGTCCTCACGGGTGTCGGCCGTCGCGGTGGCGATCAAGCTCGCCGTCATCGCGCTGGTGCTCGTGCTCGGTATCACCTATTTCAAGGCGTCCAACCTGAGCCCGTACATCCCGCCGTCGCAGCCCGCCGAGGAAAGCGCCAGCGGACTGCACCAGACGCTGTTCCAGTTCATCACCGGCGCGGGTGACACCAACTTCGGCTGGTACGGCCTGCTCGCCGCGGCCAGCATCGTGTTCTTCGCGTTCATCGGCTTCGACGTGGTGGCGACCGCCGCCGAGGAGACCAAGAACCCGCAGAAGGCGGTGCCGCGCGGCATTCTCGGTTCGCTGCTGATCGTCACCGTGCTCTACGTGGCGGTAACGCTGGTGCTCACCGGCATGGTGCCCTACACCGAGCTGTCCGGTGAGAACGCCACGCTGGCAACGGCATTCCAGATCCACGGCGTGGACTGGGCCAAGAACGTCATCTCCATCGGCGCCCTGGCCGGCCTCACCACCGTGGTGATGGTGCTGTTCCTCGGACAGACCCGCGTGCTGTTCGCGATGTCGCGCGACGGTCTGCTGCCCCGCGGGCTGGCCCACACCGGCAAGCGCGGCACGCCGGTGCGGCTCACCGCCATCGTCGGCGTGATCTGCTGCGTGCTGGCCGGTTTCGTCGACTTCGGCACGCTGGAAGAAATGGTGAACATCGGCACGCTGTTCGCCTTCGTCCTGGTCTCGGTCGGCGTCATCATCCTGCGCCGCACCCGCCCCGACCTGCCCCGCGGCTTCCGCGTCCCCCTGGTCCCCCTCATCCCCATCCTGGCCGTCGCGGCCTGCCTGTGGCTGATGGTGAACCTCTCGGTGGAAACCTGGCTGCGCTTCGTGATCTGGATGGCCATCGGCTTCGCCGTCTACTTCGCCTACGGCCGCCGCCACTCGGTCCTCGGCAAAAAGGCCGCGAGTGACGACTGACCAGCCCCTTCGATGACATGATCGGTCCCGGCGTGGTCTGTTCCGACACGCCGGGCCGACCTTGTCGACCAACAGGATTCCGGTACACCCGTACGATTCGCTACGCTATCCGGGACGCCCCTATAGCCCAATTGGCAGAGGCAGCGGACTTAAAATCCGCACAGTCAGGGTTCGAGTCCCTGTGGGGGCACTCAAATACCAGGTCAAGCCCGGTCACTGGGCCTGAATTGCTCGCAAACTGCGGCTGTGACCAAAAAATTTGCCAAGAATTCCTGGCCAACTTCCTGTCGCTGATCCTTGAGTCGGCGACCGACTGGGGAGCGACCTAGCCCTTCGACGGCGGCATGATGCTGAACACGGTAGCGACGCAGTGCCAGAACAATGGGACCGCCTCACCGACCGGACCCACTATCTGGCCGGGGTTGACATCCGAGAGGCACTCGACGATCACGGTGCCGTCGGCCGCCTCGACGAGCGATCCCGGGGCGCGGACGACCACTTCCTCGATCGGTGCTGCAGACACCGGCCGGGCCGTGACAATCAGATCGTGCATCGACATCGTCGCTGCCATGTCCCGATCACGGCCGGAGCGCATGACGCTGTCCACGATGTCGGTCAGGTGCTGCATGTTGGGGTGCCGCTCAGATAACCCCCGATAGAAGCGCGCGATCTCGCTCCAGGGCACCTCATGGAAGTCCTCGGTCCACGCACTGAGCCCGTTGGTCCTCATACGTCCAACTATGCCCTTTCGATCCGGACAGGGCTGAAGACTACGTCGATGCCCTCGAGTCCATCTGTGAGGCCATTGGCGGTGAGTTCGTCATCGATGTGGATTCCGTTTCAGCAATGAGGATTTCGACGGGTACGAGCTGGTCAAAGGCCTGAACGACGGCAGCATCCTACTGATGGCAGAGGGAGGCGACTGGGGGTATCGGAGTAAAACGGCATGCGCTGAAGCATTCGAGGACCCGTCGACTCTTACCGCCGGGCGATGCCTTCCCCTGACAGAACTGGTCATGCAGGATCGCTCGGCCGCTGGTGGCCGTGTTCGAGTTCTGCCCCTGACTGATCGTGCATCCGCAGCTTCATGTCGGAAGAACCAACCCACACCTCGTACCAATCTCCGTGGAACGTGACGTCGAAATGTGGGCCGCCCATCATCTTCTCGTCATGGTCGGCCTCGTCGTAGCCGATGGTGAACTCGTTCCCAGGGCGCATCCAGTAGTCCTCTCCCCATGGCTCGATGCGGACCTCCAGCGTCGTCTCGCTCCCATTTCTCAACCTGATAGCCGCCACGGAACAAAGCCTATGAGGACGTCTGACTCGTTCGGTAACCGATCCGCGCAGGTCGGCTCGCTTTCACGTCGAACTGGTGATGGTCTGCTCGACGTTCAAAGCCGATCGCTCAGGGGCGGCAGCCATCCGATGACGGCAGACAGCAGAAAAGCGACTATCCCTGTTTGCGTGAGCAGCCGAGCTGCCGGGTCGCCCAGATCGCTACGGAGGACCATCCGGGACACTCCGGCGAGTACCAAGATGGCGACGATGACTGCGACGACTGTCCTGCGTTCGGTCCATCGCTTCTGGGGATCGCGTGCCGAGGTGGCGGGGTTCCCGGCCGTGGCGAATGCGGCGAGGAACAGCAGGCTGGCGATCGCGGTCGCCAAGCCGAACATTCGAGCAGCTGCGACGTCGTTCCAATCCTGGCTGACAATCAATCGAATCATGGCAGCGAGGTAGAGCCCGGCTACCACGATCGCAGCATTCTTCCAACGCCGCGCCCACCTACTCTCTGGGCTCTCGGGCACCTCCGACGCGTACTGACCTATCACCGTTGGACGATCCCATGCATCCTGCAGTGCCGCGACCCGCGCGAGCCCGAAGGCCGCACAACCACCCGTCGAACGGACTCAATTGCCGATGTACGTGTCAGCGAGGGCGTCGGACCAGACCGGTGACCATTACTGTGGGGCCGGTCCTGACAGCGCCGATGCTTCACGTGAACGAGCAGAGTGCCATTGAGATGAGAGCGGTGAAAAACGTGGCCGACAGCGAAGAGTTCTCACAATCGGTGCAGGACATCGAGGGTGACGTTTGGCCGGCAGCCGCTCCGGAGGACACTTATCTGGTTAGGACAGTCCGCCGGATGCGGCAGGTTCCGATCGGAGAACTGGATATCGAGGGCCTGCGAATCATGTTGTCGCAGAATGTCGGAACCACGGCAATACTCTCTCGAGCGCTTGATCAGCTGGAGGCGAATCCGCTTGCCGCCGGTCACTTTGGTCCGGGTGACCTGTTGCGGGCGGTACTCCGGCTTCCTGAGGAACGATGGTCAGACTCTGGCGAGGTCTTGGCTAAAGCGCGAGGCATTGCCCAGCGAGCGGATGTGATGATCGTCGAGACGGACGGCGCGCAAGTTCCAGAGCTGCGCGGCTTGATCGTGAAATTCCTGTCAGACCGGTCCGAGGTCGATCCAGGTCGAACGCACTGAAATGCCGCTTACCGCACTGACCGAACCGGCCACTGCCGCTTGTGGTCGAGTGTTCGTCAGACCCGCCTTCTCGCAGGCAAATCGCGTAGTCTGCCGCGGTGCCCAAGCTGATGCTGTCGAACCCTTTCGCAGAGAAAATACTCACGGTCTGGCTCGAACCGTGGGGCCGGGATTACTGGATGCGACCGGGAGATCTCTTCATCATCGAATCCGACAACCGCGCCTCCTTCGAGCAGGCGAATGATGATCCGCCATTCGAGGTGTCGTGGCTCGAGGACGGCATCATGGTCGGTGTGATGGTGGACAGCACCGTGCGGGATCGGGACGGAATTGAGCTCGAGTGCGGCCATCAACGGCCTGTTGACCTCGACGGGCGGTAACCCGTAGCTCGGGCTGGATCCGGTGCGTCGAGACTGCCTCTAGACATCCTCTTCTGCCGCATACCGCGCAGATGTGGCGTTCGAGAAGGACGTCGCGGTCTCATCTAGTGCCATGGCCGATCCGGCGACGCGCTCCCTTGGCGAAATCTGATGAACCGCTTGCTGTTACGCCACCACACCGGATCACTGTGCAGCCCGTCCCCGAGCAACACGGTTCGCCCACCCAACCTTCGGGCGTGACGCTTTCGGTGCGTCGCGCCGGGCAAGTAAGGCGGATCACCCTGGGGGTTCAGTGGGATCCGGCGTAGGTTCATTTGCAGGGAAATCGTCGGCACGAAGGGGTGTTATCGATGCGGGTGGTCACGCGGGTTCGGGGATACGTCAAGGTGCTGGGGCAGGCTCGGCGTCATCGGGGCGATCTGGTGGGGTGGCTCGGGCGGCGGCCGCAGATCGCGGCGGCGACGCTGACCTATGAGACGGCGTTGTTGTTCAGCAACAAGCTCGATCCTCGGCTCAAGGAGTTGGCCGAGCTCAAGACGGCGGGGCTGGTGGCCTGTCAGTTCTGTCTCGATATCGGGTCCGCGCTGGCGCATACGGCGGGGCTGACCGAGCAGCAGCTCGTCGATCTGCCTCGGTATCGGACCAGCGATGCCTACACCGAGCTGGAGAAGCTGGTGATCGCGTTCGCGGAGGCGATGACGGTGACACCGGCGGTCGATATCGAGGAATTGCGCGAAACTCTGCTCACTCACCTGTCGAAGGCACAGCTGGCCGAGTTGGCGGCGAGCATCGCGTGGGAGAACCAGCGGGCTCGGCTCAACCAAGGTCTCGGTGTGCAGCCGACCGGGATGGCCGACGGGCTGGCGTGCGCGATGCCGGAACCACGGCAGGCCCCGTAAACGGCGAATACCAGACGCCGACGGCCGCGCCTGGGTAGGACGCGAGTTGGGGATACGAGTAGCCCGTGGGCGTTCGCTGCCATGCAGTGCACTACGGTGATCGCGAGCCGACCACGGTGACGTGGACGCGCGGGATTCTTCGACAGTTCGCCAGTTCGAGCGCAGCGAGGGGATCGTCATGCATTCGGTTGGGGCTTTGATCGTTCGCGTCGGTTGTGTGGTGGCAACGGTGCTGGCCGCGGTGGGGTTCGCCGCGCCCGCCTCCGCGGACCCGCCGGACTCGCCGCTGTGCGCGTGGCGGTTCATGTCCAACAGCACCGTGCTGAATGTGGCGTTCCCCGATGCGAATTCGACGTATTGGCTGATGCCCTACGCGCTGGGGCCGGGTGACTCGATCGAGTTGTCCGGTACCTATCCGGCCGCCCGGTATTTCTCGTTGAACACCTACGGGACCGACCTCGACACCGTGGACACCCTGCGCGACGACCAGATCGTCGCCGACCCGGGCAGCGCCAACCCGTTCGTCGATGCCGCCGCCGCGTCGCTGCCCGCCGCGCAGCAGCGCTGGCATGCCACGTTGGTCAACAGACCGGCCGATCACAGCCGCAACGAGATCCAGGCTGTCGCGAGTGGGCAGAGCACACCGATCGGCTTCGTCATCGTCCGTGTCTATGTTCCGACCGATCCGGCTTCGCTCAGCGGCGGCGTCGCGCTGCCCGATGTGAAGCTCTCGCTCGCGGGCTCCGACGCTCCGGCCCAGCCGTGCGCGCAGCCCTTCGACCCGGCCACCTACACCGGCCCGGTCGCTGACGCCGCCAAGGCCGCGTTCGATCGCGCGATCGCCCAGGCCGCCTCGGGCGCGTTCCCCGGCAACACACCGGAGGCGACGTTCGGGAACCCGGCGAGCACCTCCGGGCTCTTCCCGAACGGCGACAACAAGTACATCGGAACGCGGATCAGCTATCAGCCGGGACGCCTGCTGGTGGTGCGCGGCAAGGCCCCGATATTCCCGAATACTCGTGCGGGACAATCGCCTACCGATCCGAACCAGCAGGTGCGGTATTGGTCGATGTGCCAGAACGACCTGCGCTCGCCCTACCCCGTTGTCGCCTGCGCGGCCGACTTCCAGACCGCGATCGACGCGTCCGGCTACTACACCTATGTGGTCGCCGCACCCGCGGACGTGCCCGCGAACCTCGACCCGAGCGTGACGGTGATTCCCTGGGGCAGCACCGACGTGGACAAGGTCCTGTTCCTGCGGAACATGACCCCGAGCCCGGCGTTCTATCCGAATTCGATCCAGGCGTCCCAGGACTCCGGCGCCGACCCGGCCGACACGATGGGCCCGTATTACCCGGAAACCGCCTATTGCGGCACCGAGACGTTCGCCGCGGGCGGCGCCGGAGCGTGCCTGACAACCTGAGCCCCGAGTAGCGGCTACGGGCAGTCCGGGGCAGGGGCGTCCACGAAGAGCGGTTCGTTCGCGCGGTTGAGATAGGCGACGTACAGCTCGGCGGGCCGGTCGCCGAGGTTGCGGCCCACGTGGACGTGGTCCGGGCCGACGGTCTCGGACAGGCCCTCGCCGGCGGAGTACGTCGTCGGTACGCAATCCGCCTCGTATCGGGTCACCTGGCCCGCGGTGATCACGGCGAGAACAGTGCCGTCGTGGTAATGCCACCCGAGCGTGCCCCCGGGGGCGATGGTGATCCGCCGGAAGGTGAATGCGCTCGGCAACGAGGCGAAGGGGCTGAACGCGCTGACATCGACCTGGGCCAGCGGTTCGACGGTCACGCCGGAGGACGGGGTGGCCGAAGACGACGGCGCCAGGGTGACGACCGCGGCGGCGACCACCACGGCGCCGGCGAGAGCATTCCGGTGGGTTCGCACCTTCGTCAGTATACGAGCGGACTACCTGCGCGAACAGCCGCAAATAAACCCCACTGCAGGACAGACCGCCGCTAAACGGGCGGCACGCTCCGACGCCGGAGCGTGCCGCGAACGCGGGCCGCCGCGTACTACCCGGCGATCAGGCCCTTGGCGATGTGGGTGACCTGGATTTCGTTGCTGCCCGCGTAGATCATCAGCGACTTGGCGTCACGGGCCAGCTGTTCGACCTTGTACTCGGCCATGTACCCGTTGCCGCCGAACAGCTGCACGGCCTCCATCGCGACCTCGGTGGCGGCGCGGGAGGAGTAGAGCTTCATCGCCGAGGCCTCGGCGAGGGTCACCTTGTCACCCGCGGCGGTGCGCTCGATGGCGTTGAACACCATGTTCTGCACATTGATTCGCGCGATCTCCATCTCGGCCAGCTTCAGCTGGATGAGCTGGAACTGCGCGATCTCCTTGCCCCACAGCGTGCGGGACTTGGCGTAATCCACACACAGGCGGTGACATTCGTTGATGATGCCCAGTGCGAGGGAGGCGATGCCGATGCGTTCGGCCGCGAAAGATTCCTTGGCGCTGTCTTTTCCGTCGCCCTTGGCCGGGTTCTCGGTTTCGCCGAGCAACCGGTCGGGGGTGATGCGGACGTTCTCGAAGAACAGCTCGCCCGTGGGCGAGGAGTTCATGCCCATCTTCTTGAACGCGGGGCTCTGCACGAAACCGGGCATGCCCTTGTCCAGCACGAACGTCAGCACCTTGCGGTCGCGGCGATCGGTGCCGTCCTCTTCGTCGAGCTTGGCGTAGACGATGGTGACGTCGGCGTGGGGGCCGTTGGTGATGAACGTCTTGCGGCCGTTGAGGATGTAGTCCTCGCCGTCGCGGCGGACGTAGGACTTCATGCCGCCGAACGCGTCCGAGCCCGAATCGGGTTCGGTGATGGCCCAGGCGCCGACCTTCGCCATGGTGACCAGTTCGGGCAGCCAGCGCTTCTTCTGCGCGAGGGTGCCGCGGCTGCGGATGGTGCCCACGGCGAGACCGAGGCTCACGCCCATGGAGGCCACCAGACCCAGGCTCACGCCGGCGAGCTCACTGTTGAGAACCACACCCATGCTGCCCGCGCCGCTGAAACCGCCGCCCGGCTTACCCGAGCCGGTGGTACCCGCCTCTTCGCGGGCGAGCGCCTTCTCGAGGCCCTCGCGCGCCATCTCGTCGAGCCCGAAGGTGGCGTACAGCTTGCGGATGATGTCGAACGGCGGCAGCGCACCGCTCTCCAGCTGGTCGACGTGCGGGGTGACCTCCTTGGCGATGAAGCCGCGCACAGCGTCGCGGAACATCAGGTCTTCGTCTGACCACTGGTACATATCTGGACTCCCGAGGGATCGCCGGAACTTTCCCTCGAATATAGAACACGTTCTAATTCGGTGCGACGAACGTACGGCTGATGACCGGGGCGACGAATTCTTCGAGCATGGCGCGTTCGTCGGCGGCATCGCGGCCGGGAGCCGACAGCAGCGAGACGATGATGCGGGTGAGCCAGCGGGCCAGGCGGCTCCGTTCCGGGTCGGTCAGGTCCGTGGGGGCGAAGATGGTGGCGGCCAGCGATTCGATGACGTCGGAGTCCTGGCTGATGCGGCCCGCCGTGCCGGAGTCGGCGGGCCGGAACCAGGCGATGAGTAGGGGGTTGGCGCGGACTTCTTCGACCGCGCCGAGCATCGCGGCGATGATCCGTTCGCCCGGGTCGGCGATGTCGCGGAACTGCTCGCCGAGCTGGGCGACGATGCGGCGGGTCTCGCGGTGCACGAACGCCAGACGCACCGCGTGCCGGTTGTCGAAGTAGCGATACAGCGTGGCGCGCGAGCACCCGGCGGCCTTGGCGATTTCGGCCATGCCGACCGCGGCCACCCCGTGTTCGGCGAACAGTTCGGCGGCCGCGTCGATGATGCGTTCGGCGGCCAGGTCCGCCCGATCGGCGCCCAGCCAGTCACCGCTCATGCTGTTTCCCTGCGGCATGCTCGGGCGCCCTGCGTGGTTACTCGGACTACCGCCTCCGGGCGCCGACCGCTCATGCCGGGCCCTCCGCGCGGAACGGCACCGAGACCGGCCAGCGCACGTAGTTGCCCTGCGACCACTGCACCGCGTCGAGGTCGACGGTGAAGCCGGGGCAGCGGGTGAGCAGTTCCTCGAGCGCGACGCGCGCCTGCATGCGGGCGGCCGCCGCGCCGAGGCAGTGGTGGTGGCCGTGACTGAAGCTGAGGATACGCTTGGGGTCGCGGCGGATATCGAGTTCGCCTGCGGTGGGCCCGAATTCGCGTTCGTCGCGGTTGCCCGAACCGTAGAGGAGCAGCACGCGGCGACCCTCCGGGATGATGGTGTCGTGCAGTTCGACATCGCGGGTGGTGGTGCGTGCCAGGCCCTGCACCGGTGAGGTCATCCGCAGGAACTCCTCGATGGAGTCCGGGATGAGCGAGGGATCGTCGATGAGCAGCTGTCGCTGGTCGGGGGCGGCGGTGAGCAGCTGGACCGCACCGCCGAGATTGCCGGTGGTGGTGTCGTTGCCGCCGGTGATCATCGTGAACGCGAAGCCGAGGATCGCGACCAGGCCCTCGTTGTCGCCGTCGGCGCCGAGACCGGAGGCCAGCAGGTGCGAGATGGTGTCGTCGCCCGGTTCGACGCGGCGGCGGGCGATCAATTCACTGAAATAGCCGACCATTTCGCCCACCGCGGTGAAGGCGTTCTGGTCGCCCGCGGCAAGCCCGGCCCCCGCGACCGCGCCGCCGACGATGTTCTCGGTCCACGCGTCGAACTTCTCGTGATCTTGTTCCGGCACACCGAGATAGTGGGCGACGACCATGGTGGGCAGCGGCTTGAACAGGTCCTTGACGATGTCGCCCTCGCCCGCCGCGCGCAGTCTCTCGATGCGTTCGACGATGAATCTGCGCACTGCGGGCTCGACCGAATTCACCTGGCGCGGAGTGAATCCCGGCGACACCCGACGCCGGAAATCGGTGTGCTCCGGCGGGTCCATGAAAACGAACGGCTTGACGGCGCCGAACCCGGCGGCGACCAGGTCGACGTAGTCGACGGTCAGCCCCGACGCGGAGGAGAAGGTCGCGGGGTCGCGCGCCGCCATCCACACGTCGGCATGCCGGGACAGCACGTAGAAGTCGTTGTCCTCCTGCCCCGCGGGGATCACTCGGTGAACAGGGTCGTGATCACGCAGTGCGGAATACATGGACCAGGGATCGCGCCAAGTGTCTCCGGAGCGAAGTTCGAACCGCACCGAATGAGACATCGTTGTACTCATGCCTTCATCATGAGACATATACTCTGTTTTGTCTAGCACCGCTGATGAAGCTCGCGATACCCGCAGGTCGAACGCTCGCGCGCTACCGTGGACCGATGAGCAGTCGACAGGTACCCGGGGGCGTTGTGCACGAGTTGCCGGCTGATCTGCGTGCTGCGCTGCTCGCCAACTCGGTAGCGCTGGGCGCCTGGCAGGACATCACGCCGCTGGCCCGCAACGAGTTCATCTGCTGGGTCGAGGACGCCAAGCAGGACGCGACCCGCGCACGGCGGATTCGGCGCACCCAGGAGGAGCTGGAGGAAGGTCAGCGGCGGCCGTGCTGCTGGCCCGGGTGCCGGCATCGCGAGCGCACCGGCAGCTGAACCGGCGGATTCCAAGAATCCGGCAAGCTTTCTGTCGGCGGCACCTGCGAACATCGCGGCATGGATGGGGAGGATTTCGGTAGCTGGGGAGCCGCGTTCATCTGGGCACTACTCGCCTGGTCGATCGCGGGGCCGCTGTGGTTGTGGACCGGCGAGGAAGCCTGGCTGATAGTCCTGGTGATACCCGGCATCGGGTTCACGGGTGTCGGCCGGGGCATCGTGTGGATGGCACTGGCCACCCTGTCCGCTCGCGGAACCCGCTTCGCCGGATGGTTCTTCGTATCGGTCGCTGTTGCGGACGCGGTGGCGATATCGGTGTGGAAGCTGTCGCCCTCGGGGTGGACCTGGCCGGTCGCCGCAGCCGGGGCGCTGTTCCTCGGCGCGGTGACCTATCTGGCGGTCGCCTCCGAGGTGGCCGACGGCTGGCTGCTCGCCCACGGGACCGCGCTGCGGCACGTCGAACAGGAGCTCGCGTCGGCGCATCCGGAGCAGACGCCGCGTATCGATCGGTCGTCGATGTATGCCTCGGGGCCCACGCTCGGGCTCCGGCCGCCGCCGTTCGTGATCGGGGCGCACGGGATCAACGACAAGCTCGGTGAATACCACGCCAGGATGGCGCGCCGCTATTGGATCAGCGCCCACAGCGACTTGGCCCTGCTGCACGCGGCGGAATCGTCGGCGGCACGCCGCGAGCTGGTCAGCGGGCCGCTGCGACACGCGAAGATGCTCGACTTGGCGCAGTCGCTCTACGAGGAGGCGTTCTACCTCGACGAACTCCACCGTAAGCGCGAAGCCGTCGAGCTACGGGCCGAAGAGATCGACCTGCGTCGTCAGCTCGTCCGCCGCTTCGACAAGCGGTTTCCGGCGCTGGTCGCGAAAGCCACCCGGCCGAGGGCGAAAACCGCGACGAAGCAACAGGCGGTCGCGGTTCAGTTGCTCGGGCAGGGATTGAAGGCGTCGCTCGTTACCGCGCTGACCACCCAGACCGCCGGATTGACGGCATTGGAGCGGACCGCCGAGGCGGCCGAACTCCGGGCCGAAGCCGAGACGCTCGCAGCCTCGGACACCTGACCCGGGTCGCGCACACCCGCCGACCCGAACCCGATGCGATTGCGCTCGTCGGGGAGCCGGAAGTCAGGCGGGTGCGTCGAGGATCGACATGGCGATACCGTCGAGGATGTCGTGCTCGCTGACGACGAGTTCGGAAACTCCCGCGCGGCCTGCCAATTCGTCGGCCAGTACTTCGGTGATCACCGCGCCGCCGCCGATCACATCGACGCGGCCGGGATGCATCGGGCCGAGGGCTGCGCGTTCGTCGTGGTTCATGCCGATCAGGCGGTCGCACACCTGGTGCACCTCGGCGAGGCTCAGGCGGGTGAGATGCACCCGCGCGGAGTCGTATTCGGGCAGGTCGAGGGCCACGGCGGTGATCGTGGTCATCGTGCCCGCCACCCCGACCCAGGTGTGCACCTTGTCGACGGGAACCTTCGCGAAGGCCTCATCGAGCTTCTGCTGGGCGAATTCTCGTGCGGCAGCGACCTGGTCGGCGGTCGGCGGGTTGCCCGCCAGGCAGCGTTCGGTGATGCGGACACAGCCGATATCCGCGGAATAGGCCGCCTGGACACCGTTCTCGTCGCCGACGACCAGTTCGGTCGAGCCGCCGCCGAGGTCGACCACGACGAAAGGTCCCGCATCAGCGGACAATTCACCGACGGCACCGGCGAAGGACAGTCGCGCTTCCTCGTCGCCGGTGATCACCTCGGCGACCGCGTCGGGCACGACGCGGCCGAGTTCGGTGCGGGTCATCGAGAAGAAATCGTCGCGGTTGGCGGCATCGCGGGTGGCGGAGGTGGCGACCATGCGGACGCGTGAGACACCCTGCGCCACCATCACATCCACGTAATCGGCCAGGGCGAGGCGGGTGCGTTCGATGGCTTCGGGCGCGAGGCGTCCGGTGGCGTCCACACCCTGACCGAGCCGCACGATGCGCATCTCCCGGTGCACGTCGGTGAGGCCGCCGTCGGCCCCGACCTCGGCGATCAGCAGGCGGATCGAGTTGGTGCCGCAGTCGACTGCGGCGATGCGCTCACTCATGGTGTCCTCCAGAGGTCTCGACCCACGTTCGGGCACTGCCCGCGATTATGCCTGTTCGTCAGGTGCGGCGGGCCAGTCGGCGGGGATCGCGGTCCCGCGGAAGCCCGCGGCGGCGGCCAACGCGACGGCCTCGTCACCGAAGGGGTTCAGACCGGGCCCCTTGGCGAGGGAGTGCGCGATCAGCACGTGCAGGCACTTCACCCGGTCGGGCATGCCGCCACCGGTGAAATCGGTGCCGAGGGACTCGATCTCGTTGCGTTCGGCCAGGTAGCTCTCGTGCGCGCGACGGTAGGCGGCGGCCAGTTCGGGGTCGGTGGCGAGGCGTTCGGTCATCTCGCGCATCACCCCGGCCGACTCCTGCCTGCTCGCCTCGGCGGTGAGCCGGGGATCGGTCAGGTAGTAGAGCGTGGGGAACGGGGTGCCATCGGGCAGGCGGGGCGCGGTCTTCACCACGGCGGGCAGGCCGTCGGGGGTGCGGTAGGCGACTTCGAGCACTCCGCGAGGCTCGCGGCCCAACTGCTTCGCGATGATCTCGAGGTCGTCGGCGTTCGGTGTCGTCACCGTGGTCCTTCCGGGGCTGGTTCGGAGATGCTGCGCCACAGGTCGGTGTACCAGGGGTCGGGCGCCGCGGTGCGGGTGCTCATCGGCGGCGGCGCTGGTGCTTCGATGCCGGGAATCTGCACGATGTAGGGGGTTTCGCCAGGCATCACCAGGCGCAGGCGGTCGCGCGCCTCGGAACGGATGTAGGCCGGATCCTGTTGTTGCGCACGACGATCGCGCAAGCCCGCCAGGTCGGCTTCGAGCTCGGTCCGCTGTTTGGCCAGTGCCACGGCCTCGGCGCGCTGACTGAAGTAGGTGCGCGTGGGCACGGCCAAGGTCAGCGCGAGGCCGCACAGCACCGCCGCCAGGATCACCGCTTTACCGGTCGAGAGACCGAGAATGGTGTGTTCGCTGCGCTCGAGCTTGCCGCTGGGCTTGCGCGAGGTGGCCGAATCCGGGCGGCGGCGGGTGGGACGTTTGGCCGCGGTGGGGCGGCTCGGCGTGTCCAGACGGGGGCGCGAGCGCGCGGCCCGCGACGTGCGCCTGTCGCCTCGTCCACCAGGACTGGTTCCACGCGCACGTCGCTCGGTCATTCGCTACCGCCCCTGTACTGCTTTCAGAATTCGCCGGTGAAACGCGGGAACGCCACGTCACCCGCGTAGCGTGCCGAATCACCGAGGGCGTCCTCGATGCGCAGCAGCTGGTTGTACTTGGCGACCCGCTCGGAACGCGCGGGAGCACCGGTCTTGATCTGGCCCGAACCGACGGCGACCGCGAGGTCGGCGATGGTGGTGTCCTCGGTCTCGCCCGAACGGTGCGACATCATGGTCTTGTAACCGTTGCGGTGCGCCAGCTCGACAGCGTCGAGGGTCTCGGTGAGCGTGCCGATCTGGTTGACCTTCACCAGCAGCGCGTTGGCCGCGCCCTTGGCGATGCCCTCTTCGAGGCGCTCGGGGTTGGTGACGAACAGGTCGTCGCCGACCAGCTGCACCTTGTCGCCGATGGCGTCGGTCAGTGCGACCCAGCCGTCCCAGTCGTCTTCCGACAGCGGGTCCTCGATGGAGACCAGCGGGTACCGGGTGAGCAGGTCCGCGTAGAACTCGCCCATCTCGGCGGCCGTGCGGATCTTGCCCTCGAACTTGTAGCCCTCGCCCTCGGTGTGGAACTCGGTGGCGGCCACGTCGAGCGCCAGCGCCACATCGGTGCCGAGCTTGTAGCCCGCGCGCTCGATGGCGACGCTGATCAGGTCGAGCGCCTCCACGGTGCCTGCGACGTCGGGGGCGAAGCCGCCCTCGTCACCGAGGCCGGTGGACAGGCCCTTCTCCTTCAGCACGGCCTTGAGCGAGTGGTACACCTCGGTGCCCCAGCGCAGTGCCTCGCGGAAGGTGGGCGCGCCGATCGGGGCGACCATGAATTCCTGCACGTCCACGCCGGTGTCGGCGTGCGCGCCACCGTTGAGGATGTTCATCATCGGGACCGGCAGCACGTGGGCGTTCGGGCCGCCCAGGTAGCGGAACAGCTCGAGACCCGAGGACTCGGCGGCACCGCGGGCCACGGCCAGCGACACACCCAGCAGGGCGTTCGCGCCGAGGCGGGACTTGTCGGGGGTGCCGTCCAGGTCCAGCAGAACCTGGTCGACGGTGCGCTGCTCCACGGCGTCGAGGCCGATGATGGCGGGCGCGATCTCGTCGAGAACACCCTCGACGGCCTTGGTCACACCCTTGCCGCCGTAGCGGTCGCCGCCGTCACGCAGCTCGACGGCCTCGTGCTCGCCGGTGGACGCACCGGAAGGTACGTCTGCCCTGGTCAGGGTGCCGTCGTCGAGGGCGATCTCGACCTCGACGGTGGGATTGCCGCGCGAATCCAGAATCTCGCGAGCTCCGACCTGTTCGATAATGGCCACGAAAACTGCTCCTTACGACGGAAGGCACGGTAGGTATCACGGGAAGGGCCGTGCGGTGCCGAGCCTATCGTCTCGGCGGAGTGTGGAGTAACCGGCACTCCGGGCCATGGGCAACTACACGCGGCGGCCGATGCTGTATATGGCGGCGCGATCGCGCACCACGTGCATGTACTTGTTCGACTGGTTGTAGGCGAACAAGGCGCGCTGCCAGCCGTCGGCCGAGGTCAGATCGCCGCCGCGGGTGCAGAGGTAGCGGGCGGCGGTGAGGGCGGCGTCATCGATGTTCTGCGGATCGGCCACGCCGTCGCCGTTGGCGTCGACACCCCAGCGCTTCCAGGTTTCGGGAATGAACTGCAGCGGGCCGACGGCACGGTCGTAGGTGGTGTCGCCGTCGAGGCTGCCGCCGTCGGTGTCGCGGATGTCGGCGTTGCCTCGGGTGCCGTCGAGGGCGACGCCGATGATCGCCGGGCGCACGGTCCCGTCGGCGTCGACGCCGGCACCGCGATGGGTGCCGTGTCCGCTCTCCACGCTGGCGATGCCGGCGATGGTGGTCCAGGCGATTCCGCATTCGGGCTTCGACTTCGCCAGCACGGCGGCGGCGTAGCCGTAGGCCTCGAGCGCGACCGGTTGGATGCCGATCGCGTCGGACTGCTCGTCGGCCCAGCCGCGTAGCTGTTCGGCCGCGCGGCCGGGTGCGTCGACATCGATCAGCGGCAGCGCGACCCCCGGCCCCGGCGGCATGTCATCGGGGATCGACGCGAGCGAACTGCACCCCGCTAACAGGGCGCTGATCGCGACTGCGGCGGCCACGCCGACCTTCTGCACTGACATCTGTTCAATCATCCAGATCCAGCGCGCTTTGCGCACATCTCACAGCCACTTCTCAGCTCCCCGTGAATCCGGCGGTTGGCCGGCTACGGACGAGTTACAGGTCACGGCTGGCTGGTTCGGCGACGGCGGCATCAGCCGAGAAGCGCCGCGGTGGCCCGGTGGGTCGGGGTGGTGAGAACTGTTTCCGGGGTGCCTGTTTCGACTACTCGGCCCTGATCGAGAACGAGGAGATCGGTGCAGTGGCCGCGGACCAGGGTCATGTCGTGGCTGATCAGAATGATCGCGGTGGCCCGGTCGGCGCGGAGGCGGTCGAGCAGGGACATGATGGCCGTGGCGGTTTCGGTGTCGAGGGCGGTGGTGATCTCGTCGCAGATCAGGACGGCCGGGTCGGCGGCGAGGGCGCGGGCCAGGGCCACTCGTTGACGTTGACCGCCGGAGAGCTGATGGGGCCGGCGGCCCGCGAGGTCGGCGGGGAGGTCGACCGCGGCGAGCAGAGCGCTGACGCGGGTGCGGATTTCGGGTCCGGTGACTCGCGCGATGCGGCGCAACGGGCGTGCCAGGGTCTGCTCGACGGTGCGGCGCGGGTTCAGCGCCGCGCGCGGGTTCTGGGTGACGAGTTGGATCCCGTTGGCGCCGAACCTGATCCGGCGCCCACTTCCCACCGGAACGCGCACACCACCCACATCCAGCGATCCGCCGGCGTCGGGGTGCAAACCCGCGATCACCCGCGCGAGCGTGGTCTTACCCGCCCCGGACGGCCCTACGACAGCAAGGGCTGCGCCCGGGGACAGGCTGAAACCGACGTTCTCGAGCACCCTGTGGCCGCCCGCGTCGGCGTTGATCGATGTGGCCTGCAAGGCGATCACCTCGTCGGCGCCCGCCGAGCCGTTCGTTCGAGATGCTGTCTCGCTCCCCGCGCCCTCGGCCGCCGGATCGACGGGTCGACGGCCGGTCGCCCCCGAGCGCTCGTCGGCCAGGTGTTCGGCGCGCACCGGATCAGTCACCACGGCAGCGACATTCACCGGCCGATCACCGGGTGGATCGAGCTCGATCACGGAGTCGGCGATGACGTTGATCGCGTCGGTGTCGTGGCCGGAGAGCAGGACGGCCGTGCGGTTCTCGGTGGCGAGAGTCGCGATCAGCTGGGCTATTTCGGTGCGGAGAGTGCTGTGGAGACCTGCGAGTGGTTCGTCGAGGACGAGGATCCGGGGGCGGCGGAGAATGGCTCGGGCCAGGGCGACACGGCGTTGCTGCCCGCCCGAGAGGCGGGCGCAGCGACGGCGGAGATGGGTGGGATCGAGACCCACTTGCGCGAGGACGGCGAGGCGGTCGGCGTCGGAGGTGCCGGGCGCCGCCTCGGCCAGGACTGCCCGGACGCGAAGCAGCGGGTTGAGTTCGGAGCCGGGATCCTGGCCGACGTAGGCGATCTGTTCACGACGGAATGCGCGCAGCGCGCCCGCGTCGAGCGCGAACACATCCTGTCCCGCGACAAGCACGGCGCCCTGTCCGCGAGCGCCGGCGGGCAGGTGTCCGAGCAGCGCACGCATCGCCGTCGACTTCCCCGCACCCGATGCACCGGTGAGCGCGGTGACCGTCCCCGGCTTCAGCCGAAACGACAACGGCGCCAGCAATACCGCCCCGCTGTCAGCGACAACGCTGAACGCGTCCACCGCCACCGCATCCCCCGAATCCACCACCGAGATCCCGCATCCAGCGCCAGCCGGCGCAACCCCGGCCGTGGCGACCGCCTCCGATGCGGTTTTCGGGGTCTGGCGGGTCCTGGGCCCACTGGTCACCACCAGATTCACACCGACCGCCACGATGGCGATGGCAGCGCTCGGTGCCAGCACCGCCCAGGGATTCAGGAGCAGCCCGGAGGCATTGTCTCGGACCATGATCGCCCAGTTGTCGGGGTCGAGCGCGGAGACGCCGAGGAAGGCGATGGTGCTGACGAGATACACGGCGACGACGAAGCGCAGGCCGAGCTGGGTGGTGAAGACGGCGCGCAGGTTGGGCAGGATTTCGCGGAAGACCAGGTGGGACAGGGATTCTCCACTGGCGACGGCGGCTTCGACGTAGCCGGAGGCGGCGATGGTCGAGGCAGACGCCGCGAAGATCCTGGCGCAGTAGGGAACTCCGAAGAGCAGCGACACCGCGATCAGCGCGGTGACACCACCCTGGGGCCATGCGGTGAGCACCAGCAGGATGCCCAGGACCGCGGGCAGCAGGATCACCAGATCGCCGCAGAGTTCGATGATCTTGCCCGCACGCGGGCGCACGGCGGCGATCGCGCCGAGGACGGCCGACAGCACGGTCACCGCCACCGCGATCACCGCGGAGACGGCCAGCAGCTGCGTGCCGCCGGTGAGCAGATGGCTGAACACATCCCGGCCGAGCCGATCCGTCCCGAGCAACGCTCCCCCACCCGGCTGCGCGAACGGCATCCCGACGGCTGTGTCCCCCGGGTAGGGCGCGAAGAGCGGCCCGGCCACCGCGAGCAGCACAACCAGTCCCACACCGGCCGCCACCGAGTAGGCGCCCCACTTGGACACCACCGCTCGGCCTTCCGCGTCGGGCTTGCTCATCGCGCACTCCTCGACGCCCACGCCCGGACGATGTCGGCGATCGCGAGCAGCGCCATGATGACGATCGCCGTCAGTGCGACCACCGCGGCGACCATGGTGGAGTCACGGTCGGCGACGGACCCGGCGAGAACGGCGCCGACACCGGGATAGTTGAAGAGCGTCTCGACCACCAGCGCACCGCCGAACAGCATCCCGACAGAGGTGGCGTATCCGGCGACGATGGTCGGCGCCGCGAACGGCAGCATGTGCCGGAAGAGAATCGTGCGGGTCGGCAGCCCTTCCAGCACAGCACTTTCCACATGCGCGGCCGCGGCGACATCGAGCAGCGCCGAGCGCACGACTCGGGCGTTCCAGCCGATCTGCGGAATCGCCAGCGCCAGCACCGGAAGCACCAGCATCTCGGGGCCGACGGGAAAGCCGGATCGGCCGGTAATGGTCACGGCCGGAAGCCATCCGGTGGCCAGGGAGAACACCAGGATCAGCATCGTGCCACCGACGAACTCCGGTACCGCCACGGCAACAGTGCTGACGGGCTGCAGAATTCGCGCCCCGAGCGCGGTCGGACGCATCGCCCACCAGCAGCCGAGTCCCAGCGACACCGCGATGGTCAGCAGCAACGCGATCCCGCCGAGCAGCAGAGTCTGCGGGAACTTGTCGGCCAGCAGCGCTCCGATCGAATTCCCGCGGGCGGTCTGCCCGAAGTCTCCGGTGAGTACCCCGCAGATCCAGTCCAGGAACTGCACCGGCAGCGCGCGATCCAGGCCGAGCTCGTGCTCCTTCGCCGCCAGCGCGGCCGGATCCGCGTCCCTGCCGAGCGCCGCCCGCGCCGCGTTGCCCGGCAGCAGATCCACCGCGACGTACACGATGGCCAGCAGAGTCACCAGGAGCGCGATCCGCCGGACCATCGGCAGGGCAAAGGTTTTCATGACATTCACGCCAGCCAGGCACGTTCCAGCTGGACGCGCGCGAAACCGCCGAGCGTCGGCAGATCACGCACCGTCGACGCGGCGATGTCGACACCGTCGGCCATACCCCACACCAGATAGCCGCCACGCTCGAACTCGATGCGCTGCAATTCGCGCACCGCACGCGTGTAGTCTTCGCCGGACGCGGCAAGGGCTTTGGCGTCGGCGGTATCGAATTCCGGGTCGCGGAAGGCGGTTTCGTTGCGGTTGGTGCCCGAGGTCATCAGCTTGTCGGCCAGGAACAGCACCGAGTCGTTGGTCCCCCACGACACCGTGTACAGCGGTGCGTTGAGCCAGGTCTGGTCGTAGAACGCGGCCGATTCGACCACCTGCACGTCGAGCCGGACGCCGATCTCGGCGAGCTGGGTGGCGATCACCTTCGCCGATTCGACCTCGCCCGGAACTTCGGCCTTCGTCACGAACGGGTAGCTGCGGCCGGTGTCGAACCCGGCTTCGCGCAGCAGGGTTTTCGCGCGTTCGACGTCGCGGTCGCGGCGCAGCGTGGTGTCGTAGAGCGGGTCGGCGGTGCCGAGAACGTCGGCGGCGACGGTGCCGTAGCCGGAGTGCACCTGGTTGACCAGCGCGGTCCGGTCGACACCGAGACGCAACGCCGTGCGCACCCTGGCATCGGCGAACGGGCCGTCGGCGGCACGCATCGCCACGCCGAGCATGGTGTCGTCGGCGCGCCGGATCACCTGCAGGTCGCCGCGTCCCGCGGCGGTGCGGCCTGCGATGGCGCCCACATTGGAAGCGAGGTCGATCTGCCCGCCCAGCGCCGCGTTGCCCAGGGCGGTGACGCTGTCGAACATCGTCACCTCGATGGCGTCGAGCAGTGGCGGGGTGCCGTGCCAGCGCTCGTTGCGCACCAGCCGGGCGTTGCCGCCCTGGTAGGACTCGAGCCGGAACGGGCCGGTGCCGATCGCGGCGGTGAAGTCGGTGGTGTCCTTCGGCACAGTGAAGGTCATCAGCCGAAGCAGCAGCGGCAGTTGGGTATTGGGTGCGGGCATGGTGAACACGACGCGGTTCGGACCGTCGGCGACGATGTCGTTCTCGGCCACCGGCATCTTCGACGCGCCACCGACCGAGCGCAGGCGTCGCATCGACCACACCACGTCGTCGGCGGTCACCGGCGCACCGTTGTGGAAGGTCGCGCCGTCGGCGATGGTGAAGGTCCAGCTGCGGTTGTCCGCGCTGGGCTCCCAGCGCGAGGCGAGGCGCGGGGCGACGGTCGGATCCGCGCCGGGAACAGTGAGTGCGTCGTAGACGAGCGAGGCGATGAGGAAGTCGCTGTCGTTGCTGAGGTTGGCGTGCGGGTCGCGTTCGCTGCGAGCGGCCGTGCCGAGCGCGCCGACTCGCAGAGTGCCGCCGCGCTGCGCGGTGGCGGACCGATCATCGGTGCCGCATGCCGCCGCCAGTAGTAGTGCGGTGACGCCGACGCCGGATTGGAAGAGCTGCCTGCGAGTGAAACCCATCGTGTTGCCTCCTCGAACCGCGTGCGCCGAAACCCCTTTCCCGACGCCGCAAACTAGGCGAGGCTAGCCTAAAAGAGGTTCCGAGTGGGGAGCTTCACTTCGACCGTCACCGAACCGCAGCGACCCGCGACACCCCGGTCAGCGCTCACTTCGCCAACTCGGGTAGGAAGCTACGTTATATGGATCGGCTATTTCCCTCGCCGACGCATTAGGTAAGTCTTGCCTAATCACGCGACAGGCACTACCTTCGCACATCGAGCCTGAAGTTCACCCGCTTTCGACCGATGCGAAGAAGGGAAACCGGTGAAAAGCGTTCTCTCCGAACGTATGACGATTCACCAGCACGACATCGAATACCGCGAGCTCGATCCCGACGCCGCGACGGCGCTCCGATCGCTCGCGACAGATATTCGCCACCGATTAGGTGACGCACCACACACCACGACCCTGCACGATCCCGCGTTGATCGCCCGGATCACCGAGCGCGTCGGCGACCTGCCCGACAGCCTGCGCCACGCCGTTCGACCGCCCGCCACCGCCGCGGGCGCGACCGTGGTGCGCGGGTTACCGGTCGACGACGCCGATTTCGGTCCCACCCCGCAGCACTGGCAGGCCGCGGCCGAGCACGCGCATCCCGGATCGCTCGAACTCGACATCGTGATGTTGCTGCTCGGGCGTTGTGCCGGTGAGCCGTTCGGCTGGCAGGGCCAGCAGAACGGCAGGCTGGTCAACAACATCGTGCCTGCCGCGGGCCACGAGGACGAGCAGTCGGGCGCGAGCAGTTCCACCCTGCTCAGCCCGCACACCGAGGATGCCTTCCACGCTCAGCGCGCGAACCTGCTCATGCTGGCCTGCCTGCGCAACCCCGACCGGGTCGCCACCACGGTCTCCTCGGTGCGCGAAGTGCGCCTGTCCGGCGAGGACCTGCGCACCCTCACCACCCCCACGCTGCCGATCCTGCCCGATGTCTCCTACGGCACCGGTTTCGATCAGCTCGCACCGTTGCCGACGCTGTGGCTCGACGAAAACGACGCTGTCACAGCACGTTACGATCCCGCCTACACCCCGATCGACGATGCGGACGAAGTCTTCCGCGCCGCCTACGCCAGGCTCACCGCCGAACTCGCCAGGGTCAGTCACGCCCCCGCGCTGGCCCCCGGCGAGCTCTTGCTGGTGGACAACGACGTGGCCGTGCACGGGCGCGTTCCGTTCCGCGCGCGCTACGACGGCACCGACCGCTGGCTCAAACGCATCAACGTCCGACTGCCCGAACGCCGTCGGCGCGCGCAGGAGTCGTCCGAGAATGGGTATGGCCAACGTGTGGTCGCGCCGTTCCGGGCGACCGCTGATCGGACAGCAGAGCGGGGCATGGCAGATGAACGAGGATCCGTTGAACAACCGTGACCGCGGGATCGGGCTGCGCGTCCTCTCCCGCAGCGACCTGGCCGACGTACCGATCAGCCCCGCCGAAGTGGTGCGCGCCGTCGAGGAGGCCTATCTCGCCTTCGCGGCGGGCGAATCCGACAATCCACGCAAGCTGAGCGTCGCGGACCCCGGCGGCTCGTCGGTGTCCTACGCCATGCTGGGCCGCGACGGGCGCCGGCGCGTGGTGGCCATGAAGACCTCCTACAAATTCGATCCCGGTCACGACCGCAGCACCAAGCGGTACTACACGACCATCACGCTCTACGACGACACCACCGGCGCCCCCATCGCGATGATGGACTGCGCGCGGGTCGGCGCGTTGCGTACGCCCGCCGTGTCGGCACTGCTGGTGCGCGAGACGGTGCGGCGCGGGGCGGAGAGCGTGCTGCTCATCGGCACCGGGACCCAGGGACGTAATGCGCTGCCGCACTTGCTCGCCGCGAACCCGCAGTTGCGCAAGCTGATGGTGTACGGCACTCATCCCGAGGGACTGGCCGCCGTGCACTCGCACCTGGCCGACGCGGCGCCCCACGCGCTGCTCGACGTGGTCGACGACCCGTACGCGGCGGCGGCCTCCGCCGATGTGGTGCTGGCCACGGCCGGACCCGGCACCGAGGTGGCCCTGGAATCCTCGCATCTGGCACCGGGTTCGGTGGCGGTGCTGGTGGGCTACGGTCTGGCGCCGTCGACGCTGGTCGAGGCCGATCGGGTCGTCGCCACCAGCGCGGCGCAGATGGCACTGACGGGCACCGACATGGCCGGACCCGACGGAACGCTGCGTTCGGTGGATGCCGAACTGCCGGAAGTGCTCACCCGCAGCGCCGTGGCCCGCCGGACCGAGGACGAGAAGATCTTCGTCTACAACAGCGGACTGGTGCTCACCGATATCGCGGTCGCGCACGCACTGGCCGCCAGGGCGATCGCCGAAGGACGTGGCACGGAGGTGCCGTTGTGGGACTGACGGGTGCGCAGCCCGGGGTCACCGGGGACAGCACCCCGCGGGCCGCGACGCGATCCGACGCGCGGGTTCCGCCGAGCCCGCCGCACATCGAGGACCCCGTCGTCGACCGGGCGCCGTCGGCGACCACCGACCGGCCGACGCACTGCGCACCGCCGATGCCCGCTCACACCGACGTGACGCAACAGCGGCTGCTCGCCGATCCCCGCCTGCTCCGCGAGATCGCCGACGCGGTCGGTGGACCGTTTCATGTGCTGTTCCCCGAGCGCGTCGCGGTGAATATCCGGGCGTTTCAGTCGGTCTTCACCGAGGCAGACGTCGACGGGTTCGTCTACTTCGGGAAGAAGGCGAACAAGGCGGCGTGCGTGGCTCGGGCGTGCGCGGAGAGCGGGGCGGGGATCGATGTCGCCAGCACCGGCGAACTCGTCGCGGCGCTGGGGCAGGGGGTGCGCGGCGAGGACCTGATGGTCACCGGGCCCGCGAAGTCCGACGAGCTGCTGTGGCTGGCGGCTCGGCACGGGTCGTTGATCGCGATCGACGCGCTCGACGAACTCGACCGGCTCGCCGCGCTCGAACTGCCGGTGCGAGTGCTGCTCCGGGTACTGCCGGAGGGCTCGACCAGCCGCTTCGGGCTCGACCCGATGGAGCTCGAACAAGCGATCCAGGCCATCGGTGCGCCGATCACGCTGTCGGGCTTCAGTTTCCACCTGTCCGGCTACGACGCTGTCGCCCGCTCCGAACAGGCGGCCGCGCTGGTCGGGCACTGCAGGCGCGCACGAGCCAACGGCCATCGGGCGGACACGATCTCGATCGGTGGCGGGTTCGGCGTCGACTATCTCGATGCCTCGGCGTGGACCGAGTTCCAGAACACCCTCAGCGACAAGTGGTTCCACACGAATCCGCCCGGCGACTACTACCCCTATCACTTCCCGGCTCCCGGCGCGGTCATGCTCGACGCCGTTCTCTCCCACAACGACCTCGCCGGACTGTTGCGCGACAACGGAATACGGCTCGCGGTCGAGCCCGGCCGGGCCCTGCTCGACCGGGCGGGAAGTTCCGTCTTCCGGGTCCAGGGCGTGAAAACCCGGACCGCACAGGGAAGCCCGTACGACATCCTCACCGTCGACGGCACCAGTCTCAGCCTGTCCGAACAGTGGTTCGACAGTGAATACCTGCCCGATCCCGTGCTGTGGCCCGAAAGCGCCGGCCACCTCACCCCCACCTGTGTCGGCGCCACCACCTGTCTGGAGTCCGACCTGCTCAGCAGACGGCGCATCCCGCTGCCCCGCCGCGCACGAACCGGCGACCTGCTCGTCTACCCGAACACCGCCGGGTATCAGATGGACTCCAACGAGTCCCCGTTCCACGAACTCCCGCTCCCGCCGAAGGTGGTGTTGCGCCCAGGCGCGGACCGACTGCGCTGGAGCCTGGACAGCACTGCCCGCTGATCCACCCGAGCTCTCGATCCGATGGAGGAACAACCCATGGCTCTCGTCACGCGCGTGACGGACCTGATCGGCCGCACGCCCCTGTTCGAACTCGCCGTCACCGACACCGGCACGCGGCTGCTGCTCAAGCTCGAGCAGTTCAATCCGACCGGTGCCGCCAAGATCAGAATGGCCCGTTCGATGGTGCTCGACGCGGAGCGGCGAGGTTTGCTGCGCGATGGCGGGCATATCATCGAGTCGACGTCCGGCAACACCGGACTCGGCTTGGCGGTGGTCGCGGCCGAACGTGGCTATCGATTCACCGCCGTGGTCGACAACCACGCCTGTAAGGACAAGTTGCGCGCGATGCGAGCCATGGGCACCGACCTGGTGTTCGTCGCCGACGACGGTGACGACGAGCTGGCCACCTCGGCACGGGAAGACCTCGCCGAGGCCATGGCGGCTGCCCGCGACGACGCGTACTTCACCGAACAGCACAACAACGACGCCAACGCCGTCGGCTACTACGCCGTAGCGGAGGAATTGCTGGCCGAGGTCGAACGGGTCGACATCCTGCTCTCCGCGGTCGGCACCGGCGGCTCCCTGTTCGGCACCGCCACCCGGCTGCGCGACCTCGGCCTGCCCGCCCGGGTGATCGGGATCGAGCCGGTCGGATCCATCGCCTTCGGCGGCGAGGGCGGACCGTACTGGCAGTCGGGCACCGGCACCCCACCCGGCGCGACCATCGGCACCGCCGTCGACTACGCCCTGCTCGACGAGGGTGTGAAGGTGAGCGACGTCGACGCCTTCGCCACCACCCGCGCCGTCGCCAGGACACACGGTCTGTTGATCGGTGGTTCGGCGGGCGGTTCGGTGCACAATGCCTTGGCGCGGCTCGAGGAGTTCCCGGCCGGGTCCACCGTGGTGACCATCGTGTGTGATGGTGGCGAGAAGTATCTCGACACCGTGTTCGACGACGACTGGATGAGCGCCCGCGACCTGCTCGATCCCGCCGCCGAAGCGGAAGTGACCACCCTGCTGCGCCGCTATTCACCGCTGCGGCGCCAGGACGAATTGATGGAGGTCAGGTGAGCGCGATCGCGCGCGAGACGAACCACGGAGCGGGTGGGTGAACGGCACGGCGACCGATAGCAGCGCGCTGGCCAGGCTGGCGACGCCGATCGCGCTCACCCAACTGGCGCAGATCGCGGTCTCGACGACCAATCTCGCGCTGATGGGCACCCTCGGTGTGCGCGAGGTCGCCGCGGGCGGGCTGGCGCTGGTGCTGTTCAACCAGATCCGCACGATGTGCGTCGGGCTGATCACCGGCACCGGGAATCAGATCGCGGGCGCGCTCGGCGCGGCCGGGAAGCGCGGCGGTTCGGCCGACGACGAAGTGCGCGCGGTGGTCCGGGCGGCATTCGTCATCGCGACGATCGCCGGACTGCTCGGCGGCGCGCTGCTGATCGGGCTCGGGTGGGTACTGCCGTGGCTCGGCCAGGATGCCGGTGTGCTCGACGCGGCGCGGCCGATGATGATCGCCCTCGCGCCAGGGTTACTGCCGTGTCTGTGGTTCCAGGTGCTGCGCCAATACACCGTCGGCATGCAGCGGCCCCAGGCGTTGCTGCTGGTCACGCTCGGTTCGGTGGCCTTGAATCTGGTGCTGGCACTGGCCTTCATCCACGGCTGGGCCGGCATTCCGGCGATGGGCCTGACCGGTGTCGGCATCGCGACCTCGCTGGTCTTCCTGATCACCTTCGGGGTGTTCTGGGCGATGGTGCGCCGCGACGAGCAACTCGGCCGCACCCTGCCCTCGACGCCGTGGCCGGTGCGCTGGGCGACCGTGCGCGAGGAACTGCGCCTCGGCACGCCGATCGCGCTCACCTACGGTTCGGAAGCGGGCATGTTCTCGGTGCTCGCGCTGGTGATGGGCAGCTTCGGGCCGGCCGCGCTGGCCGCGCACAATGTGGTCTACCAGATCATCTACATCGTGTTCCAGATGGCGATCGGACTGTCCCACGGGGCGTCGATCCTGGTGAGCGATGCGGTCGCGCGCGATGAGTTCGGGCACGCGCGGGCGCTGGCCTGGCTGGCGCTGCGGATGGCCGCGGTGATCGCGATCGTCACCGGCGCTGTCTACGTGCTCGCCCCGGACATCGTGCTCGCACCGTTCCTCGATACCACCGACACCGGCACCGTCGCCATCGCGCACACCCTGTTGCTCATCGGCATCGTGCTGCAATTCTTCGACGCCGCCCAGAACATCGGCACCGGGCTCCTGCGTGGTCTGAAGGAGACCTCCGCGGGCTTCCGGCTGTCACTGGTCGGTTACTGGGGCGTGGGCCTGCCCTCAGCGCTGCTGCTCGCCTTCCCGCTGCATCTGGGCGCGGCCGGGGTCTGGTGGGGCTTGACGGCCGGCCTGGCCACCACCGCCGTACTGATGCTGCGCAAGTACTTCGCGCTGCTCGAGCAGGCGGGCGTGGTCCCGCCACGACGGGTGCCGGTCACGCAATCGCGATGACAGCGAGCACGACGAAGGCGGGCGACACTCGGTCGCCCGCCTTCCTGTCGTGGTTGGTCAGAGATTCACGCCGTAGTCGCGGGCGATGCCCGCCAGACCCGAGGCGTAACCCTGGCCGACCGCGCGGAACTTCCATTCGCTGTTGTGGCGGTAGAGCTCGCCGAACACCATCGCGGTCTCCGTGGACGCGTCCTCGGACAGGTCGTAGCGCGCCAGTTCCACGCCGGTGTTCGCGTCGGTGACGCGGATGTAGGCGTTGCGGATCTGGCCGAACGACTGGCCACGGGCCTGGGCGTCGTGGATCGACACCGGGAAGAAGATGTTGGTGATCGTCGGCGGGGTGGCGGCCAGATCGACGTTGATGATCTCGTCGTCGCCGTCGCCCTCACCGGTCAGGTTGTCACCGGTGTGCTCGATGGTGCCTTCCGGCGAGCGCAGGTTGTTGTAGAAGACGAAGTGCTGGTCCGAGAGCACTTTCAGATTCGTGCCGGTCGCCAACGCGCTGGCGTCCAGGTCGTGGTCGGCACCGGTGGTGGTACGCACGTCCCAGCCGAGACCGACCGCCACCTTGGTGAGGTTGTCGGTCTGCTTCGACAGCGAGACATTGCCGCCCTTGGCGAGTGTGACGCTCATGAAAACCCTTCTGTCCAGATGGTGTGCCGTAGAGGAACTTACGCTGCGGGCCCGTTGTCGGCCCAGGATCGCAGGGTCTCGACCCGACCCTCCAGCGCCCGCAATTCGGTGTCGTCGAGGACGGTGCGCTGAATGCCACGGTCGACGGCGAACGCGGACTGCCGGTGGTCGTCGATCACGTCGACGTCCAGCTGCACCGCGGTGTAATCCGGCGCCGACGGCATCTGCTCGGCGATGACCGTCGCCCGGCCGCGCGCACACAGCGCCACATTGCCGCCGCCCAGAATCAGCAACGCCACCTCAGGCTGTGCCCGCAACCGTGCCAGCGAACCACGATCGGACTTCAAACTGAGGAGAATCCGCCGGTCGTCCGCGCGCACCGGCCACGACACCGGGATGGCGTGCGGCCCCGCGTCGGTCGTCACCAGCACTGCGATGGTTTCCTGCGGCCATACCGGCAACACGTCCAGCTCAGGATGGTCGGCCATCACATCCTGTCCTGCCGGATCTACCTCTGTACCCATCAACCTCACCTCGACGATCGCCGGACCCCTGCCCCGCCGCGGACGGCGAGCTGCTTCGAGTCTAAAGCTGTGTGGCCCTTACCCGCTGGCGCGCGCACGATTGTCCACAAGATCTCAGCAACGTCTCAGCCGCCGACGCCGTCCACCCACCCACGGAGCATCGTTAGCTCAGCGGTAGCCGACGTCGCCAGCGGGTGATGCTCAGCGCGGCCAGAAGGTATGCCAGTCATCCGCGCCGAGCGGGGACCGAGCGCCTCGTTCGGCTTCGGCGGCGTCCTCGGCGGCGCGGATGGCGGTGGCGAAGTCGACGGCCGCTGTGCGGAGCCGTTCCTCGGCCGAATCAGGACCGCCCAGTTCCACCACGCGCAGGGTGTCCGGGACGAGGTCGGCGGGCAGGCCCGCGTTGGCGCTGCGGGTGCGGATCTTCTCGGCGAGAGCGAGAGCGGGCTGGGCCATGGCGATGCCGTCGAGGCAGGAGCGGCGGGATTTCTCCGCGGATTTGCGCTCCTCCCACGCCTTTTCCTGCGCCGCGATCTTGGCGGCCACCGAGGTACCCGAGGAGAAATCGGCATCGGTGAGGTAGGGACTGCGATGGACGAGTTTGCCGACCAGGGTCGCCGCCACGTCGTCGACGGTGAACTCACCCGCGTGTTCGGCGATTCGGGAGTGGAACAGCACCTGCAACAGCAGGTCGCCGAGTTCTTCCTTGATGGTTTCGGCGTCGCCGGCCTGGATGGCGTCGAGGAGTTCGTAGGTCTCCTCGAGGAGATAGGGGCGCAGCGAATCGTGGGTTTGGGTGCGCTCCCAGCCGCCGAAATGCCAGAGGCGATCCATCACCTCGACGGCGTCGGACAGTCCCGCGGCGACGACCGCGGTGTCGGCCTGCTCCTGGGACATCTCCTGGCTCATCGCGCCGCCGCGGCTTCCGTCGGCACCGAAAGATCCACCATCCCCTGGGGTTTACCGTCCAGCACCAGCAGCAGATCGGCAACGAATTGCAGCACTGCCACGTCGCGCACCCGGTCGGCGCCGACGCTGTCGGTGATCCGCGGCAGCGGCAAGGTGATCAGCCCGCTCGCCGGGCGATAGTTGGCCGCAGGGTAGATCCGCTTGAGCCGAAGCTGTTTGGAATCAGGAAGATTCAGCGGCGCGATCTTCAGCGACGAGCCGGTGACCACGATCTCGGACACGTCGTACTCGCGCGCGAGCAGGCGCAGCTTGGCCACCGCCACCAGTCGCCCGACCTCCACCGGCAGCGGGCCGTAGCGGTCGACGAGCTCCTCGACGACCGCGGCCAGGGCCGAATCGTCCTGGGCGGAGGCGAGTTTGCGATAGCCCTCGAGCCGCAGCCGGTCGCTGGCGATGTAGTCGGGCGGGATGTGCGCGTCGACGGGCAGATCGATGCGCACCTCCTTGTTCTCCTCGGTGACGATCGGCTTGCCGTCGGCGGCCGCGCGGTAGGCCTCCACGGCCTCGCCGACCAGTCGCACGTACAGGTCGAAGCCGACACCGGCGACGTGACCGGACTGTTCGGCGCCGAGCACATTGCCCGCGCCGCGGATCTCGAGGTCCTTCATCGCCACGGCCATACCCGCACCCAGATCGGAGTTCTGCGCGATGGTGGCCAGGCGGTCGTAGGCGGTCTCGGTGAGCGGCTTCTCCGGCGGATACAGGAAGTACGCGTAGCCGCGCTCACGGGAACGACCGACACGACCACGCAACTGGTGCAGCTGCGAAAGGCCGAGGGAATCGGCACGTTCCACGATCAGCGTGTTCGCGTTGGAGATGTCGAGGCCGGTCTCGATGATCGTGGTGCACACGAGCACGTCGTATTCGCGCTCCCAGAATCCCTGCACGGTCTTCTCGAGCTGGTCCTCGTTCATCTGACCGTGCGCGACGACGACGCGCGCCTCGGGCACCAGATCGCGAATCTTCTTAGCGGCCTTGTCGATCGACGACACCCGGTTGTGCACGTAGAACACCTGACCGTCGCGCATCAGCTCGCGGCGGATGGCGGCGGTGACCTGCTTGTCGTTGTAGGCGCCCACATAGGTGAGCACCGGATGACGCTCCTCGGGCGGGGTGAGGATGGTCGACATCTCGCGGATGCCGGCCAGGCTCATCTCCAGGGTGCGCGGGATCGGAGTAGCCGACATGGTGAGGACGTCGACGTGGGTGCGCAGCGCCTTGATGTGTTCCTTGTGCTCCACACCGAAGCGCTGTTCCTCGTCGACCACCACCAGGCCGAGGTCCTTCCAGCGCACACCGGTCTGCAGCAGCCGGTGGGTGCCGACCACGATGTCGACCGAGCCGTCGGCCAGCCCGGCCAGGATCTCCTTGGAGTCGGAGGCATCGGTGAACCGGGACAGCCCCTTCACCGTCACCGGGAAGCCCGCGACGCGTTCGGTGAAGGTCTGTAGGTGCTGCTGGGCGAGCAGCGTGGTGGGCACCAGCACGGCGACCTGCTTGCCGTCCTGCACCGCCTTGAACGCGGCCCGCACGGCGATCTCGGTCTTGCCGTAGCCCACGTCGCCGCAGACCACGCGGTCCATCGGCACCGCCTTCTCCATGTCCGACTTCACGTCGGTGATGGCGGTCATCTGGTCGACGGTCTCGGTGAACGCGAACGCGTCCTCCATCTCCTGCTGCCACGGGGTGTCCGGGGCGAAGGCGTGACCCGGCGCGGCCTGGCGCGCGGCGTAGAGCTGCACGAGCTCACCCGCGATCTCGCGAACAGCCTTGCGCGCCTTGCGTTTCGTGTTCGCCCAGTCGGAGCCGCCGAGCTTGGACAGGCTCGGCAGTTCGCCGCCGACGTAGCGGGAGAGCTGGTCCAGCGATTCCATCGGCACGAACAGGCGGTCGCCGGGCTGGCCGCGCTTGCTCGGCGCGTATTCGATCACCAGGTACTCGCGGCGCGCGCCGCCGATGGTGCGCTCGATCATCTCGACGAACCGGCCGATGCCGTGCTGGTCGTGCACCACCATGTCGCCCGAGGTGAGGGCGAGCGGGTCGACCTGGTTGCGGCGCTTGGCGGGCAGCCGCTTGCCCTCGGTGGGCGCGGTGACTCGGTTGCCGGTGAGATCGGACTCGGCGACGACCACCAGTCCGGCATCGTCGAAGATCAGCCCGTCGTGCAGCGAACCACACAGCACGCCCACCACTCCCGGCTCCGGCACCCCACCGGCGGGCAGCAGCGCGGCGGGCACTTCGGCCTCGCCGAGCCGTTCCAGTACACGCTGCGCCGTACCGTGACCGGTGACCACGACGACCGCGCGACCGCCGGTGGCGACATGCGCGCGCAGCGACGCGAAGATGGTGGCGACCAGTTCCTCGGACCCGCGGGCGGTGGGCCCGGCGGCCACCGGCAGGTTCACCTCGATCGGGTCGCCGGAACTGAGCGGGCTCAGCGTCCACCACGGCAGGCCGAGTTCGTCCGCACTGGTGTGCAATTCGGGCAGGCTGCGGTAGCCGGAGGCAGCCAGGTCGAGGCCGTTGGCGCCCAGCGGCGCGTCGCTGCCGAACGAGGCGGCGGTCCACGAGGCTTCGAGGAACTCCTCGCCGGTACGCACGAGATCGGCTGCGCGGGTGCGGATCTTCTCCGGGTCGCACAGCAGCAACTGGGTGCCCCCGGGCAGCGCCTCGGTGAGCAGGCTGAGCTTGCCCGGCGCGAGGACCGGCAGCAGGGCCTCCATGCCGTCGACGGGGATGCCCTCGGCGATCTTGTTCAGCATCTCGACCAGGGAGGCGTCGGCCTCGTTGTCGGCGGCAACCGCGGTGGCGCGCTCGCGCACCGGCGTGGTGAGCAGCAACTCGCGACACGGCGGCGCGACCACCATCTCGACGGTGCTCTCGGTGAGCGATCGCTGATCGGCGACCGAGAACGGGCGGATCTCGGTCACCTCGTCGCCCCAGAACTCCACGCGCACCGGATGATCCGCCGTCGGCGCGAACAGATCGAGGATGCCGCCACGCACCGCGAACTCGCCGCGCTTGCCGACCATGTCGACGCGGGTGTACGCGAACTCCACCAGGCGAGTGAGCAATTCGTCGAAATCGTGTTCGCCGCCGACCCGCAGCACCACCGGCTCGATATCGCCGAGCCCGGCCGTCATCGGCTGCATCAGCGAACGCACCGTGGTGACCACCACCCGCAGCGGTTCGGGGTAGACGGGGTCCTCGGGATGGGCCAGCCTGCGTAGTACCTCGAGCCTGCGCCCGACCGTGTCGGGGCCGGGCGAGAGGCGTTCGTGCGGCAGGGTCTCCCAGGACGGGAACATGGCGACCGACGGGCCGAGCATCTCGGTGAGTTCCACGGTCAGATCGTCGGCCTCACGACCGGTGGCGGTCACCACCACCAGGGGACGCTGATCGGCGATCGTCGCGGCGACGAACGGCCGCACGGCCGACGGCGCGACCAATTCCACCCCGGATTTGCCGACCAGATCGGTGACCGTCCGCAGCGCGGCGTCACCCGCGACCACTTCGGCCAGACCGGCGAGCGGAGGACGAAGGGAGGACATTGTTCGCTCCTGAATACGCAGACGGGATAGGCGAGGCAGCCCGTCTCGAAGTCTAGATGAGTGATTCCCGGGGGTCGGCCCGCGGCTGACCCCGGGTGTGAGCCGACTCAGGAGCGACGGATGCCCTGTGAGAGACATCACAGTCGGAACATCGACCAATCACCGAGCGCACCCACCACGAACCTCCGAAAGCTATACGTCTATCGAGTGGGTGATCTATGACGACCACAGTCGGAATATCAGCGGAACGCACTGTCGTCCGGGGGGTGCTCCTGTCCAACGCACCGGGGAAGAAATCCGAGGTCCTTCAGTCGGTCGAGCAGCGTGTCGAAGACGGGGGCTCGATCGTCCACGCACTCGACGCCCTCGCCGAGGCAGCCCCGGTGATCGCGGATGTCGCTGTGGCGTATCACACTGCGCAGGACCGGCAACGGATCGTCTCGGAGCTCGCGGCCGGGCCGTGGCACACATCATCGCTGGTTTCGACCCGATCGGCACTGTTCGCGCTGATCGGTGACATGCCGGAACTCGATGAGTTCGGGACCGTGGTGCTGCTCGACCTCGCCGATCACGCCGCGACCGCCGTCGTGGTCGGACCGGATCGTCGGCAGATCCTGGCCTCGGACGCCTGGACCACCGGTATTGCCGAGGGCGCCTCGGCCGACGGTCTCGCGGAATCGTTCGATACCGACGCGATGACCGAGACGATCGGTCGCGTGCGGTCGGTGCTGGCGTCGATCCCGGCGCACCCCGACGCGGTGGCCCTCTGTGGTTCGTCGGCCGCCGATCCCGAGATCGCGGGCGCCCTGCGCTACGAACTCACCGCGCGCGTGGTCCTCGTCCCGGACTTCGCGCAGGGCACGGCGCGCGCAGCCGCGCTGATCGCCGCCGGCCAGGTGCGCAGGCAACTCGCCGAACCACCGCAGGCGCCTCGCCGCCACCGGCGGCTACTGCTGACCGCGGCGGCCCTCGCGGCCTTTCTCGGCGTCGCCGGATTCGCCGCGTCGCAGGCACTGGAGGAGAACTCGCCTGCCATGAACGCGGGTTCCCCCGGCACGACCAGCCTCGCTCCACCGTCGCCCTCAGCGCCTGCCACTGTCGAGACAACCCCTGATGCCTCGCTTCCGGCCTCGCCGCAAGATCGAACCCAACCTGTGACACCTGCTCCGGCCGCGGCGCCGAACCACTCAGCGCCGGCTCCCGCTCCAGCGCCGCCGTCAGCTGCTACGGCCCCCACCACCGCCGGGCCTCGTGATCCAGAACCGCCCACCTGGGTTCCGGCACCCGAAGCCGGTCCCACAGACTCCCCCGAACCGGCGGACACACCGGAAGCGGCCGCACCGAGTGCCGCTGCGACCCCGGCAAAGGTCGGCGCCCCAGGTCCGCAAGGGCTGTTCCCGGGAGAATCACCACCCCCGGCGGCAGGCTCTGACCCCGCGGCGGAACAGGCGTGGTGGGCCAACCATTGGAACCTCAAGCGACGGTGGATGAACGGCGGCTGACGCGCTACAGGCCCGGGATCGCTCGGGAGGCGGCTGCTTGTCGACAGGCTCGGCGCCCTGGATGTCGCGATACGCGTAGGGTCGAGGCGTGAGTCTGGCTCGACGTGAACGCCACGCCCTCGTGGAAACGATGACCGAGGCCGGCCCTGCCGCGCCGACCCTGTGCGGCACCTGGACGGTGCACGACCTCGCGGCCCACCTGGTGGTCCGCGAACGCAGGCCCGACGCGTCGGTGGGCATCGTCTTCCGGCCGATGGCCGGCTACCTGGAGGCCAAGCAGGCCCAGATCGCGCAGCGGCCGTTCGCCGAACTGCTCGAGCTGGTCCGCACCGGACCGCCGTGGTGGTCGCCGTTGCGCCCGGTCGACGCGGTGGCCAATCTCAGCGAGATGTTCGTCCACCACGAAGACGTGCGCAGGTCCGAACCGGGCTGGGAGCCAAGGCAATTGGCGGCGCGCGACGAGGACCGCCTGTGGACCGCACTGCGCACCGTCGCACGCGCGGCCTACCGCAAGTCGCCGGTTCCGGTTGTCCTCGCGACGCCGCAGGGAGCCCGGATCACGGCGCACCGTGGCGACGGCGCCGAAGTGGTGCTCACCGGCACGCCGTCGGAGCTGCTCCTGCACGCCTTCGGCCGCGACGAAGTCCGGATCACCCCGTCCGGACCCGAGGCCGACGTGCGGACAGTGCTCGCCACCGACCGCAGCGTGTGAACTAGACGACGTAGCGGCGCAGCCTGCGCGCCGCGAACTCCCGGAAGTACGACAGCTTCTCCGGCGGCACCAGCGAGGGCAGCAGGAAGTACCAGGCCCGTTCCATCCGCGCCGCCATCTGCTCCATCGACTCGGTGCCGACCGCGACGATGTGCACGCCCGCGGTCAGTTCCTGGAGCAGCACACCGACCACCTCGGGATCGAGGTCGGCGATCAGGTCGCCCTGGGCGATGGCCCGCTCCGACAGCAACCGGTAGGTCTCGCCCCAGGTCTTGGCGATGTTGTCGCCCTGCGCGCCGCGATAGTCACCGATCTGGTGGGTGAGCTTGAGCATCGCGCCCACCATCGGATCGTTCATCGACAGATCGGCCACCACGTAGGTGATCCCGACGGCCGCCTCCAGCGCGGGCACCCGGGAATCGAAGAAACCCTGACAGGATCCGGTCAGGCGCTCGTTGCCCTGATCGACCACCGCCCTGGCCAGCTCCTCCTTGGAGCCGAAGTGAAAGTACAAGGCGCCCTTGGTCACATTGGACTGCGCGATGATTTCGCTGAGGCTCGCGTTGGCGTAGCCCAAACGGAGAAAGACATCGGCAGCGCCAGCAAGGACGGAGTCGCGGGTGATCTCCGCGCGTGCTTGCCTAGCCATCAGATCCGCCTGTCATCCAATAATCCAGCCATCCTGAAGTAGACCGACATCCCGAAATTTGCTCGACATACCGCCCGGCAGCACCCAAAAGGATGGGTGAACCGTACCACCAGGCGGCAAAGTGGCAGCCGAATCATGGATTCGGTCCACGTTGCTTGCGCTAACGTCCGGTTACCCCACCGCTGGTCGGCGTAGTCCCCGTATTCCATTCGGAGCTGAGCCCCGGTTCGGCTTCCAAATGACTCAAACCGTTCCAACACAGGTTGACCAGGTGCGCCGCGACCACCTCTTTGGGCGGGGTGCGCTCGTCGAGCCACCACGTGGCGGTGGTCGAGACCATGCCGACCAGAGCCTGGGCATAGAGCGGGGCGAGGCTGGTATCGAGATCGCGACGGCCGAAATCACCGGCGAGCAGATGGGCCACCTGATTCACGGCCTCGTTGAGCAGGCTCGAGTAGCGACCGTCGGAGTTGGCGGCGGGCTGGTCGCGGACCAGGATCCGAAAACCGTCGGTCCGCTCCTCGATGTAGGTGAGCAAGGCCAGCGCCACCTGCTCTAATCGCACCCGCGATCGATTGCGGGTGAGCGAGGAGGTGACCATTTCCAGCAACATCGACATCTCGCGATCGACGACCACCGCGTAGAGGCCCTCCTTGCCACCGAAATGCTCGTAGACCACCGGCTTCGACACCTGCGCTCGCTGCGCGATCTCCTCGATCGATGTCGCGTCGTACCCCCGCTCCGCGAACAAGGCGCGACCGATCTCGATCAGCTGCTGCCTGCGCTGCGTACCCGTCATCCTGGGCCTGGTGGCCCGCCCCGGCTCACTGGACGACATGCGTGCCCCCGCCTCTCCGCGTTTCGACTCACGAGAAATCAGTACGTGCGTTCCAGAAGGCTAACAACGGCATCCGAGCACGGACGCGACAGGCGTACACAAGATTCGCCCGAGGGCGGGATCGTGTGCGAGGATCACTGGCGTGCCGTAGCACAGTGGTGGGCTCCGAGAGCCCACTGGTGTGGCGATCCGCCGTAGTGTAATGGCAGCACCTCTGATTTTGGTTCAGATAGTTCAGGTTCGAGTCCTGGCGGCGGAGCACACGGACACACAGTGACGTATCGTCGGCCCGCACCATCTACCGACCGAACCCGCCACAGCACTCGCTGACAGGCAGCCGAGGGAGATCCATGCCACCGCAGACCGCCGTCGTCGTTCTCGCAGCAGGTGCTGGAACGCGAATGCGGTCGAAGACTCCGAAAGTGCTGCACCCGTTAGCAGGACGGTCGATGCTCTCGCACGCGCTGCACGCCGCCGTCGAGATCGATCCGACCCACCTGATCACCGTTGTCGGGCACGACCGGGACAAGGTCGGAGCCGCCGTCGCGGACGTGGGTAAGGAACTCGGCCGCGAGATCGTGTGCGCGGTGCAGGAGCAGCAGCTCGGAACCGGACACGCGGTGCAGTGCGCACTGGGTTCGATCCCCGCGGACTTCGACGGCGACCTTCTCGTCACCTCGGCCGATGTGCCGCTGCTCGACGGGCACACGCTGTCCGCGCTGCTCGACGAGCACCGCAGCTACGCCGAACGGCCCGCCGTGACGGTGCTGACCTTCGTGCCCGACGACGCCAACGGTTACGGCCGGATCGTGCGCGACGACGACGGCCAGCTCGCCGAGATCGTCGAGCACGCCGACGCCACCCCCGAACAGGCCAAGATCAAAGAGGTCAACTCCGGCGTCTACGCGTTCGACGCGTCGGTACTGCGCACCATGATCGGTCGGCTGTCCACCGCCAACGCCCAGCACGAGCTCTACCTCACCGACGTGCTTCGACTGGCCCGCGAGGCCGGTCGCCCCGTGCACGGCGCGCGACTGGTCGACTCGAACAAGGTCACCGGCGTGAACGACCGGGTGCAGCTGTCCCAGGCGGGCGCCACCCTCAATCGCTACATTCTCGAACGCCACATGCGCGCGGGCGTCACCATCATCGACCCGGCGACCACCTGGATCGACGCGAGTGTGCGGATCGGGCGCGACGCCGTGCTGCGGCCCGGTACCCAGCTCTTCGGCAGCACCGAGATCGGCGAGGACGCCGAGATCGGGCCCGACACCACGCTCACCGACGTGCTCGTCGGAGTCGGCGCGAGTGTGATCCGAACGCACGGGACGCACGCTCAGATCGGCGACGGCGCGTCCATCGGCCCGTTCAGCTACCTGCGCCCCGGCACCGTCGTGGGCGAGGAAGGCAAACTCGGCGCGTTCGTCGAGACCAAGAACGCCTCGATCGGCGCGCACTCGAAGGTGCCCCACCTCACCTACGTCGGCGACGCGACGATCGGCGAGCACAGCAACATCGGCGCTTCCAGCGTTTTTGTGAACTATGACGGAGTGAACAAGCACCACACCGTGGTTGGTTCCCACGTGCGAACAGGTAGCGACACAATGTTCATCGCGCCGGTCACCGTGGGTGACGGCGCCTATACGGGTGCGGGTACTGTACTGCGCAGAAGCGTTCCACCGGGTGCACTTGCTGTGTCGGGTGGGCCACAGCGCACTTTTGAAAACTGGGTGCAGCGCTACCGTCCAGGAACCGCTGCGGCGCGCGCGGCGGCGGAAGCCATCGCGGCAGACGAGACGTCTTCGAAGACAATCGAGCAAAAGGATGGCAACCAGCAGTGACCGCGTTCTCGATCGACAACCAGAAGAACTTGATGCTCTTCGCCGGCCGGTCACATCCTGAGCTGGCCGAGCAGGTCGCCAAGGAACTCGACGTCGACATCACCCCGCAGACCGCGCGTGACTTCGCCAACGGTGAGATCTTCGTCCGGTTCGAGGAGTCGGTCCGCGGTTCCGATGCCTTCGTGCTGCAGAGCTTCCCCGCGCCGCTCAACCAGTGGCTGATGGAACAGCTCATCATGATCGACGCGCTCAAGCGCGGTTCGGCCAAGCGGATCACCGCGGTGCTGCCGTTCTACCCGTACGCGCGCCAGGACAAGAAGCACCGCGGCCGCGAGCCTATCTCGGCCCGCCTGGTCGCCGACCTGCTCAAGACCGCGGGCGCCGATCGCATCATCAGCGTCGACCTACACACCGACCAGATCCAGGGCTTCTTCGACGGCCCCGTCGATCACATGCACGCGCTGGTGCAGCTGTCGGACTACATCCGCACCAACTACCCGTCGGACAACCTCGCGGTCGTCTCCCCCGACGCGGGCCGCGTGAAGGTCGCCGAGAAGTGGGCAGACGCGCTCGGTGGCACGCCGCTGGCGTTCATCCACAAGACCCGCGACCCGCTGGTGCCCAACCAGGTGAAGTCCAACCGCGTCGTCGGTGACGTCGAAGGCCGCACCTGTGTGCTGATCGACGACATGATCGACACCGGTGGCACCATCGCCGGTGCGGTGAAGGTCCTCAAGGAAGCCGGCGCGGGCGACGTCATCATCGCGGCCACCCACGGTGTGCTCAGCGATCCGGCCGCCGAGCGCCTCGCCAACTGTGGTGCCAGGGAAGTCGTCATCACCAACACGCTGCCGATCAGCGAGGACAAGAAGTTCCCGACGCTGACCGTGCTGTCGATCGCGCCGCTGCTGGCCCGCACCATCCGCGAGGTCTTCGAGAACGGCTCGGTCACGGGCCTGTTCAACGGCAACGCCTAACCGCCTCCCCGCGACTTTTGGCCAGACTGGGGCGCGGTGTGGGTCGGGGACGCGGCAAGCCTTCAGAGGTTGAGGGTTAGCCCGTGCCCGGTGAGTTACCCATGTTCTCTCGAGACCAGTCGGTGCGTTTGTCCTCGGACAATGGCGCACCGGCTGGTCTTTGGTGCATGGTGGTCCTGTAATTCGGGACGTTATAGGGGGCGGCATGGGGACTGAGCCGGAGCGGCGGGTCGAACTCGGTAAGGATCAGGGTGTGCCGCGGGTGCAGGACGCGCCGGAGGTGGCTGATCCGGTGGGCGGGGAACCATGGGGTGGGATCGCCGATCCGGTAACCCCTGACGACGCGACGTCGTATCCCCCACCGCCCGCCGCTCAGCCCTGGGCTGGGGTCGCGAATCCGGCTGTCGAGTTGCCGCCGTATCCGCCGCCACCGCCGGGGCCGATGTTTCCCGCGCCCGGGTATCCCGCTGTCGGCAATGCCGCGCCGATATATCCCGCTTCGGGCTATCCGCCGCCTGGTCGGGCTCCTTACGGAGCGCCGCAATACCCGGGGCAGTTCCCGTCGCCGCCTCCGCCGGGGTACGGCTACCGCGACAGCACGCCGGTGTGGTCGATCATCAGCTTCTGTTGTGTCGCGGCGTCGGTGCTCGGCGGGGTGATGCTGTGCGGGCTGCCGGTGCTCGTCACCGCGCCGACGGGAGTCGCGCTCGGGCTGGTCGGACATGCCAAGGGTGAGCCGATGGGCAAGTGGGCGGCGATCGCCAACGGGGCCATCGCGGCGCTGGCCGCGGTTCTGGTGCTCGTGTTCGTGGCACTGATCGGCGGTCTGTGAGCCTCGGCGAGCGATACTGGTAGGGGTAGCCGGCTCGATCGCCACGCCGCCCCCGTCCCCGAACAGAACTGAGAAACGCCGCACCGATGGACGCTTTCACCGGATTCCCGCTCGCCGGACTCGACTTCTACGAAGACCTGGAGGCCGACAACTCGAAGGCCTTCTGGAACGCGCACAAACACCTCTACGACGAGGCCGTGCGCGCACCGATGGTCGCGCTCGCCGCCGAACTGGCGGCGGAATTCGGACAGGCCAAGATCTTTCGGCCCTACCGTGACGTCCGATTCTCGGCCGACAAACTGCCCTACAAAACCCACCAGGGCGCGGTGGCGGGTGTGTCGCCCGGCGTCGGCTGGTACGTGCAGATAGGGGCGGCGGGATTGTTCGTCGCGGGCGGCTGCTTCCGGCCCTCGCCCACCGCCTTGGCTGTCCTGCGGGCCACGATCGACGACGAGGTGCGCGGCGCGGAACTGGAGAAGATCCTGGCCGCGACGACGGCAGCGGGTTTCACACTCGGCGGCGACAAGCTCAAAACCAAGCCGAAGGGCTACGCCATCGACCATCCACGCATCGACCTGCTGCGCCACAAGTCCCTGACCGTGCACCGCGAGTTCGGCGCACCGGAGTGGCTCACCACCCCGGCCGCGGCTACCGAGATCCGCCGCGCCTGGAACGACCTGCGGCCGCTCGTCGAATGGTTCGCCGCCGTCCTCCACGGCGTCCCGGAGGACACCAGCGGCAGACGCCCGTAGCCGACGACCGCCCGGCCCGGGCGTGGTTCGTGACGGACGGCCGTCGGAGGCCGATACTGGAGACCATGAGCCGTGAACCGTTGGACATGGACATGGGCGACGACGATCAAGCCGACGACATCGTCGAATACGAACGCTATGTGGAAGACCCGCCCGCCGACTATGTGATCCGCAATCACGAAGCCGACGCCGACGGCTTCCTCGGCATCAACGAGGAAATCTCCGAGGAGTACACCGAGCGCGGGTCCCGCCGGGAGGCGATGGAAGAGGACGAACGCCCCGCCGAGGAAAGCGCGATGCGCGTGGTCGGCGACGACGATGTCGACGGCGCCCTCTTCGACGACGACGCCGTCAACGGCGAGGAAGGCGTCGAAAAGGACCTGGAGGGCGACGAGAACCTCACCAGCGGCGAATACCTCGCCGACGAACTCGACCTCTGACCACCCATCCCGCTCGATGACATCACCGCCGACGCACCCCGCCGCGTGACGGCTCGGTTGCCGCCCTCCTGACCTGACCGCCGGCGCGCTCGGCCTGCCCCGGAGCCAGGACTCAGCGGCGTTCGGACAGGGACAAGATGAAGCGGTTGTCGGGGTCGGTCCAGGTGTGGGTGGGGGTGAAGCCGGCTCGGTGCAGTTCGGCGGCGAGGGAATCGGGGCGGAACTTGGCGGAGATCTCGGTGCGCATCTCTTCGCCCGCGGCGAAGTCGACGGTGAGGTTCAGACCGGCGACGGTGGCCGTCATCGCCTCGGTGGCGCGCAGGCGCATTTCGATCCACTCGTTCTCGGCGTCCCAGAGGGCGACGTGGTCGAATTTCTCGGGGACGAAATCGGCGTCGAGACGGTGGTTGAGGACGTGCAGGACATTGCGGTTGAATTCGGCGGTGACGCCCGCGGCGTCGTCGTAGGCGGGGACCAGGATCGCCGGGTCGATGACCAGGCCCGCGCCGAGCAGCAGCAGCTCGCCGGGTTCGAGGACCTCGTTGATGCCCGCCAGGAATTCGGCGCGCTCGGCGGGGACCAGGTTGCCGATGGTGCCGCCGAGGAAGGCGATCATGCGGCGGCCACCGCGGGGCAGGTTGTGCAGGGTGTCGGTGAAGTCGCTGACCACGCCGTGCACGGACAGGTTCGGGTACTCGGCTGCGATCTCGTCGGCCGCGCCGCGTAGTGCCGAGGCCGAGACATCCTGCGGAACATAGGTTTTCAGCGAACCTTCGGCGGTGAGCGCATCCAGCAGCAGACGGGTCTTGGCGGCCGAGCCCGAGCCGAGCTCCACCAGCACCTCGGCGCGAGCGGCCGCGGCGATCTCGCCGACGACCCGCTCGAGCAGGGCTCGCTCGGTGCGGGTCGGGTAGTACTCGGGCAGTTCGGTGATCCGCTCGAAGAGCTCGCTCCCGCGGGCGTCGTAGAACCACTTGGGCGGCAGCGACTTCGGGTCGGCGGTGAGACCGGTGCGGGCGTCGGTGCGCAAGGCCGCGGTGAGATCGTCGTCGGTGAGGTGGATGTCCAGCAGCGGCGCGGTCATGAACGGACCCTTTCGGTAGCGGGGAGTTCGAGTGCGGTGATGGTGCAGTGGCCGGGTGTGGCGGTGACCAGTTGGTGGTCGACGACGGATTGCCAGCGTGGGTCCGCGTCGTAGGGTTCGGACGAGAGCACGGCGAAGTCGTCGGTGACGAGCACCGACAGCGCATGCCAGCAGGTGGTGGCCCACAGCTGGATACCGTTGCCGAGCAACAGGTTCAGGCGAGCGCTCGGCTGATACCGGAGAACGGTCGCGACCAGCAGCTGTAGGGCGTCGGCCGGGGAAGTGACGGGACCGGCGGGGTCGATCTCCCCGAGCAGGCCGCGCAGCAGCACCCACAGTGCGGCGGAATCGGTGAGCGCCTCCGCCTGCAGCAGCACCGCGGGTGAATCGAACAGCGTTGCGGTGGTGCAGATTTCACGCAGATCGGCGACGACGGCGACGAGCGTGGTTCGCCAGTCCGGCACGACGCCGTTGTGGCTGAAGGCCCAGTGTTCGTCGGTGAAGGGCGCGCAGGCGCAACGCTCCACCGGCATGCCGACGGTGGCCGAGCGGACGGCGGCGACGACCGACCGGGATTCGAGCTGCCCGAGCACTTCGGCGACGGCGGGGTCGGTCCAGATCGGGGCGTGGTTGCGGTAGCGGGTCACCGCGTCGCGGGCACCCTCCGTTCCCACATCGGCGCGGCGCCACCAGGCCACGCCGAAGCCGTCGGCGTTGATGGTGCCGCCCGCGCGCATGTCGACCGGCGCCCAGGACTGGCTGTAGAGCGAGTGGGGGCCGCGCAGAATCAGCTCGCCGATCCCCACCGGTGGGCCGACGTAACCGAGGTGCCTACACATCAGAGTTCGTCCTCGCGCAGGTCTCGGGCGAGCCGGAACCCGGCGAAGATCTGCCGCCGGATCGGGTGATCCCAGTTGCGGAAGGTGGCACGGCAGGCGACCTCGTCGGTGCCGAAGGATCCGCCGCGCAGGATGCGGTAGTCGCCGCCGAAGAAGACCTCCGAGTATTCGCGGTAGGGGAACGCACGGAACCCGGGGTAGGCCTCGAAACCCGAGGAGCACCATTCCCAGACGTCGCCGATGAGCTGGTGCACGCCGGTGGCCGACGCACCGGCCGGGTAGGCGCCGATCTCGGCTGGTTCCAAATGTCGCTGGCCGAGGTTGGCCAGGTGCGCGTCCGGTTGGTCCTCGCCCCACGGATAGCGCCGCGACGCACCGGTTTCCGGGTCGAAGCGGGCCGCCTTCTCCCATTCGGCCTCGGTCGGCAAGCGCTTGCCCGCCCACCGCGCGAAGGCCTCGGCCTCGAACCAGCACACATGCACCACCGGCTGATCGAGCCGCAGCGGGGTGCGGACGCCGAATGCCGTGCGCGTCCACCCGTCACCGTCGCGCTCCCAGAACTGCGGAGCGACCAAGCCTGCCTCCCCGCGGTGCGCCCAGCCGCGCTCCGACCACAGCTCGGACCGGTCGTAGCCCCCGTCGTCGAGGAAGGCGAGGAACTGCCCGTTGGTCACCGGCGCGACATCGATCGCGAAGCCGTCGACGTGCACCGGATGGGCGGGGCGTTCGTTGTCCAGCGCCCACGGATCCGCCGAGGTCCCCATCAGGAATTCGCCTGCGGGAAGGATGATTTCGCCACCTGCCGACACCTGCGCGACCGGAGCGGGCGGCGCCGACAGGACCGGCGCGCCGATTCGCAATTGATGGGTGGCGAGCATGGTCTCGTCGTGCTGCTGTTCGTGCTGAGCGATCATGCCGAACGCGAAACCGTTGTCCACCAGCGGATTACCGGCCAGATCACTGGAATCGAGGACGTCGAGGACCTTTTCGCGCACCGAGCCGACGTAGCCGCGCGCCTGCTCGGGGTTGAGCAGCGGCAACGCGGGCCGGTTCGACCTGGCGTGCTTGAACGCGTCGTAGAGCTCGTCGATATCGGCCCGCACCGCGTCGCGACCTCCGACATCGCGCACCAGCCACAGCTCTTCCTGGTTCCCGATATGCGCCAGGTCCCAGACCAGCGGCGACATCAGCGGCGAATGCTGCGCGACGAGATCAGCTTCGTCCACGCTCTCGGTGAGCAGAGCGGTGCGGCGGCGAGCACGCGACAGGACCTCGGCGATGCGGGCACGCGTCCGATCGCGGTCACTGTGGTCGGCGGGGGCGGAAAGGGTCACGAGAGCTCCGAAACAGGCAGGTCGACAACGACTTCGGACAGAAGGACAGCGGCATGCCGACCACGCGCGGCCGACGAGATCATCACGACCCGCCCGCGCCGTTGCGTGCCGAGTCGACCTCGGCGAGTGGACTGCGGCCCGCACTACATCGGCGGGCCGCGGCGGCCAATTCCGCGGCAGCGGAGGGTGTTCGCGCATGCGCGGCGGCCAGGTCGAGCAGGTCTACCGCAGCGCGGCGCAAGTGTGGGTCGAGCAGGCCACAACGCGCCGACGTCAACCACTCCCCCGCGGTGGGCGCGGCGAGGGCTGTCGCCTCGGCGACGACAGCGGGGGTCGACAGCAGCGCGTCGAACAGGTGGATCGGGGTGGTCCACGCTTCACCGGGCTGGGTGTCGAGGTAGCGGACCTCGAGGTGACCGGACGCTCGGACCGGGGGAAAGAGGGTGGTCAGGTGGTAGTCCAGATCGGCGCGGGTCGGGCGGCGGCCCACTTCGTCGTCGAGGGCGCCCGACAGCCAATCGGCGAAGGTGGCACCGGGAGGCGGGGACCAGTCGGCATCGACATCGGTGCAGCGCACACACAGCAGCGGCACGTCGAGAGCCCAGTGGGCATACGAGGTGATCGGGTCCGCCCAGTCGGCCACCGGGGGCCTGGAACGGGCAGGGTCGAGGCGCAACCAGGTGCGCATTCGCTGAGACGCCCAGTCGCCGCGCGGTACGCCGTGCAGGCGCGGTGAGCAGGCGAAGGCGGCGATGAGGGTGGGGCCGAGGACGTAGAGGGCGGTCCAGCGCGCCCGCACCTCGGCGGGATCGGCGCCGGCGTCCACGCTGACCTGCGTGGCGGCGGTGTTGCACATCATGAGGGTGCCGAAGGGGCCGACGCCGTCGAAATGACGTTCCATCGCCGCGTAGCGCGGTAAGCGGAGCAGGCGCTCGGCGGGACGGCCCGCATCGGCGGCGGCGGCGAAGATACTGATCTCCTGGGCGGCGAGCAGGTCCCGCAAACGGGCCGCATCAGCGCGTAGATGCTGCGTCAGCGCGGCCGGATCAGCGAACGGTGCGCTGGAAAGTTCTATCTGACCACCGGGTTCGACGGTGACCAGGCTCCCGCCGGGCAGGGGAACCGCGGCGGAAGCGGGGGCGAGGGAGGTCGGTGCATGCGGCCCGAGGGCCGCTGCCAGCTGGTCGAGCGAGGGCCGCGAACCGGTGGGACCAGCGGTGAGCCACTCCAGTTCGGCGCCGATCAGCGCAGGTGGACCGAGCTTGAAACAGACGCCGCCGACATAGGCCTCCGCCGCCGCCCTCGACGACATTTCGCCCTGGTCGGGGGCATAATCGGGCCACGACGAACGTTCCAGGGTGACCGCCATACCAACCTCCACGTGCTGCGTGCTGCCGGGGAACCTGCGTTTCGCTCATTCCAGAGTAGCGAGGTCCACCGACAGAAAAAGTGACCAAAAGGGGAACGACTCGGGGCGCTATCGTCGTCACCATGCTTGACCTCGCCGCGATCAGAGCCGACACCGCAGGACTTGCCAACGGTCAGGTCTTCCTCGACAGCGCCGGATCGTCGCTGCCGCCGAAGATCGTCCTCGACACGATGATCACCCATTTACACCGCGAAGCGGAGATCGGTGGCTATCGGGCGGCAAATGAGCGTCTGGACGATCTCGCCGCGGTGAAGACCTCGATCGCGACGCTCATCGGCGCCACGCCCGGCACCATCGCCCTCAGCGACAGTGCGTCCCGGTCATGGGCCGATTTCGCCTATTCGGTACCACTGCGGCCCGGTGACCGGATCCTGATCTCCGGCGCCGACTACGCCAGCAACGCGATCGCCGCACTCCAGCGCGCGAAGCACACCGGTGCGGTGGTCGAGCGCATTCCCAGCGACGACACCGGCCGCCTCGACACCGACGCGCTCGCCGACATGCTCGACGAACGCGTGCGGCTGGTTTCGCTGCAACACGCCCCGACCAACGGCGGCCTCGTGAACCCGGTCGCCGAAGCCACCCGAATCGCCCACGAAGCCGGTGCGCTGGTACTGCTCGACGCCTGCCAGTCGACCGGCCAGCTGCCCATCGACGTCATCGAACTCGGGGTCGACGCCATGTCGACGACCGGTCGAAAGTGGTTGCGCGGCCCCCGGGGCACCGGGTTCCTGTATGTCCGTTCCGAATTGGCGCAGACCATGGAACCGGCCCGCCTCGACCTGCACAGTGCCGCGTGGGTGAGCCCCGGCGAATATCGTCTGGCCGACGACGCGGCCCGGTTCGAATTCTGGGAGTGCGGTGTCGCCGCCCGCCTCGGTCTCGGCGCCGCCGTCGACTACCTGCTCGAGCAGGGCTCCGACGAGGTCTACGCGGCCGTGGCCACCCGCGCCGAGTACCTGCGCAAGACCCTGCCGGAACTGCCCGGCGTGACCGTGCGCGATCTGGGCACCGAGCACAGCGGCATCGTCTCGTTCACCGCCGACGGCCACGATCCCGAACAGCTGCGCGATCGGCTCGCCGAGCACGCGATCACCGTCACCGTCAGTCACGCGGGCTCCACCCTGCTCGACATGTCCGAGCGCACCCTGCCCGCCGTGCTGCGGGCCTCCCCGCACTATTTCGTCAGCCCGGCCGACCTGGACCGCTTCGTCGCGACGCTGGCCGACCTCACCCGCTGAGTCCCGCGAGGTGCTCGCGGACGATCCGGTCCACGAGCACCCGCGGGTCCTGGTCGGGGGCAACGATCTCCAGCGTCCGGTTGACGGCGATCGTCGCCAAACCGTGCACATTGGTCCACAGGGCCAGCGCGCGCTGCGGCGCCGACTCCGGCGCCACCGCCGCGACCAACTCCACCACCTGCCCGTACAGCGGCCGCGTCGTCGCCCGCAGATTCTCGCCGGAGCCCGCCAGCAGATCGTGGCGGAACATCAGCGTGAACATCTCGGGCCGCGACACCGCGAAATCCACATAGTCAACGGCCATTCGGCGTAACCGTTCACGCGGGTCGTCGATCGTGGCGAGCATCGAGAACCGCTCGATCAGCTCCCCGAATCCGCGCGCCGCGATCGCCGCGAGCAGCGCCGCGTGCGTGGGAAACCACCGCCGCGGCGCGCCGTGGGAGACGCCGGCGGCCCGCGCGATCGCACGCAGCCCGAGTGCGCCGAAGCCGTCGGTTTCGAGCAGATCGACACCGACGTCGACCAGGCGCTCGCGCAACGATTCAGGCATACCGGCAATTCTGCACACCCGTTCACAGACCTTCGCGGTCGCCTGCGTAGACAGTGTCTACTAGTCTGCGTAGACACTGTCTACGAAGGGTCTGCCCATGTGGTACCTGCTGTGCAAATACGTCCTCATCGGCCCGGCACTGCGCCTGCTCGGCCGCCCGCACGTCGAAGGGCTGGAGCACATTCCACGCACCGGCCCGGTGATCATCGCGGCCAATCACCTGGCCTTCATCGACTCGCTCTACCTGGCCCTGGTGATCCCGCGGCCGCTCACGTTCCTGGCGAAGCAGGAGTACTTCGCCGGCACGGGGTTGCGTGGGCGATGCAAACGCTGGTTCTTCACCGCCGCGGGCCAGGTACCGGTGGACCGCACCGGCGGCGACGCGGCCGCCGACGCGCTCGCGGCGGCCACCGCGATCCTCGACGGCGGCGGCGCCTGGGCAATTCACCCGGAGGGCACACGGTCACGGGATGGCAGGGTCTATCGTGGTCGCACCGGGGCGCTGCGCGTTGCCATGGCCACCGGGGCACCGGTGGTGCCCGTGGTCCTGGACGGTACCGATCGCATGAATCCTCGCGGTCGGAAACTGTTGCGTTTCACCAAGGTACGCATCACCGTCCACCCCGCGCGGCGCTATCCCACAGCTGTTCATCACGCCCAGGTCAGAGCGGCAACCGACGTGCTGATGCGGGAAATTGCCACGCTATCGGGTAGACCATACGTAGACCGCTACGCAGCCACCTTCGCTGGCTAGGGCGCAACAGCAGGGGTGCTGGGGCGTCAGCCCGGGTTAACACGCGTGGGGCGGGGCGGGATTTCTTGTTGGGAGTGCAGAGCACGGCCGTAACCGATCGTTGGCGTAAAGGGAGACCGACGTTGAGCAGGTTCACCGACGAAATGTTTGGCACAGCGTTGACCAGCTCCAAGGGGCTGGTCACCGGAGAGCCGGAGGCACCACTGCGGCAGACCTGGGGGGACATTCATAGGCAGGCGCGGCGGATGGCGGGTGGTCTCGCGGACGCCGGGATCGGGCACGGCGACGCCGTCGGCGTGCTGGCCGGCCTGCCTGTCGACATCGCGCCTGCCTGCCAGGCCATCTGGATGCGTGGCGCTTCCATCACCATGCTGCATCAACCGACGCCACGCACCGACCTCGCGGTCTGGGTGCGTGACACCGAAACGGTGCTGCACATGATCGACGCGAAGGCTGTCGTACTCGGCGCGCCGTTCGCGGCGGCCGAGCCGGTGCTGCGGGAACGCGGAATCATCGTGGTGCCGGTCGAGGACCTGCACCGAGGTGCCGACACCGATCCGGTGCCGACCACCGAGGGCGATATCGCGTTGCAGCAGTTGACGTCCGGTTCGACCGGATCCCCCAAGGCCGTCCGGATCACCCACGGCAACTTCAACACCAACGCGTACGCGATGTTCAACCGGGTCAAATTCCAGCTCGACGACGACGTGATGATCAGCTGGCTGCCGCTGTTCCACGACATGGGGATGGTCGGATTCCTTAGCGTACCTATGCAATTCGGCGCCGAGGTGGTGTGCGTGACACCACTGGACTTCCTTGCCAGGCCACTGCTGTGGGCCGAGCTGATCGACAAGTATCGCGGAACTGTCACCGCCGCGCCGAATTTCGCGTACTCCCTGCTGGCCCGGCGCCTGCGTCAGGCCGAACCGGGCTCCCTGGATCTGTCCAGCGTGCGTTACATGTGGAACGGCGCCGAACCGGTCGATCCCGACACCATGATCGCCCTCGCGGCGGCGGGCGACCAGTTCGGGCTCAGCCCGATGGCACTCACGCCGGTGTACGGCATGGCCGAGACCACCCTGGCCGTATCGATTCCCGACCCCGGCAACGGGCAGGTGCTCGACGTGATCGATGCCGACCTGCTCGAGGTCGTCGGCAAGGCGGTACCGATCGCCGAGGACGGCCACCACGGCACCCCGCGCAGGCTGCCCACGCTGGGGCACCTGGTCGACGATCTGGAGGGGCGCGTCGTCGACGCCGAACGTCAGCCGCTGCCGGTCCGCTCGGTCGGCGTCATCGAATTGCGCGGCCCCGCTGTCACATCGGGCTATGTCACCGTCGACGGTTTCCGCCCCGCCAAGGACGCCGACGGCTGGCTCGACACCGGCGATATCGGCTACTTCACCGAAGACGGCCTGATGGTGGTGTGTGGGCGCATGAAGGACGTCATCATCATGGGCGGGCGCAACATCTACCCCACCGACATCGAACGAGCCGCACTGCGCGTACCGGGCGTGCGCCCCGGCAACGCGGTCGCGGTGCGCCTCGACGCGGGGGAGAAACGCGAAAGCTTCGCGGTGGTGGTCGAATCCAACGACTACCAGGAGGCCGACGAGGTGAAGCGCATCGAGCGCGAGATCGTCCACGAGGTCTTCGCCGAAGTGGGCTCGCGCCCCCGCACCGTGGCCGTGCTCGGCCCCGGAGCTCTCCCGAAGACCTCCTCGGGCAAACTCCGCCGCTCGGCCACCGCAGTGCACCTGCGCTGAGAACGAACTCGGCGCGCCAAGTGCCTTGGCGCGCCGAGTGTCTCAATGCAGGTTGTTCTGGGCTGCTTCCAGCCCGACCTTCAGCAGCAGCTCCACCGCGTCGGCGGCCTGCTCCACGATCACCGGAACCTCTTTGCGCTCCGGCGCGGCGAAGGGCTTGAGGACGTAGTCGGCCGGATCCTGTCGACCGGGCGGGCGCCCGATCCCGATCCTGGTCCGCAGATATTCCTTGGTGGTCAACGCCTGCGAGATAGACCGCAGCCCGTTGTGACCACCCTCGCCGCCGCCCTGCTTGAGCTTGAGCGTCCCGAACGGCAGATCCAGCTCGTCGTGGATCACGATCACCTGGTCCACCGGCACCGAGAAGAACTTCGCCAGCGCGGCCACCGGCCGCCCGGACAGATTCATATAGGTGCGCGGCTTCGCGATGAGGATCTGACGCCCGTCCAATCGCGCCTGGAGCAGATCGGCACCGGACTTCTTGTGCACGGCAAAACGGCCGCCGACGCGCTCGGCGAGCACATCGGCGACCAGAAAGCCCACATTGTGGCGGGTGCGCTCGTACTCGGGGCCGGGGTTACCCAGTCCGACTACGAGCGCGGGCCCGGAAGATTCGGTCATTGCCCGAATCGTAGTGCGCGGTCTTACTCGGACTCGGGAGCGGTCTCCGCGGTCACGGCCTCGGCGGCAGCGCCTTCACCCTCGTCGTCCATCTGCGAGGCGGACGGCGCTTCGATCACGTTGACGATCAGCGCTTCCGGGTCACCGGCCAGGGTGACGCCCTCGGGCAGCGCGATGGTGCCAGCCAGGATCTGGGTGCCCGGCGCGATGCCGGCGACCGAGACCTCGATGGACTCGGGCAGGTTCATCGCGTCGGCCTCGATCGACAGGGTGTTGAGTTCCTGGGTGATCAGGGCGCCGGAGGTGGCCTCGCCGGTGACGACGACGTTGACGTCGGTGGTGACGCGCTCGCCACGCTTGACGATCAGCAGGTCGGCGTGCTCGATGTAGCGACGGATCGGGTGCACGACGACCGACTTGGTCATCGCCAGCTGCGGCTGGCCGTCGATCTGCAGGTTCAGGATGGCGTTGGTGCCGTGCAGACGAAGGATCGCGGCGAACGCCTTGGCGTTCAGCGACAGGTGCTGCGGCTCGGCGTGGTGGCCGTACAGCACGGCGGGCACGTTGCCGTCGCGACGGGTACGGCGGGCGGCACCCTTACCGAATTCGGTGCGGACGGCAGCTTCGATCAGATTGGCGTCGGACATACTGAATGCGCTCCTACGGCTGGTCATGGGTGACCCAACTCCGGGGTCAAGGTCTACTCGTCGGACGAAAGAACGAACGAGGACGGCCCAAACAAACTCAGCCGAGCCGCGTCGATCACGGTGTGCGCACCAAACGGGCACTCACCCTCGCCGAGACAACCCGCCAACCATACCGCATAGCAATCCGCGATCTGAAACCGCCATGACCGCACTCCGAACCCCCACCTGCGACCCATAGGGAGCAGCGGCCACAAAGTGGCCGGTCGCGGCCGGGTCGCCGGTTAGCCGCCGGGGCGTACGCGACGAAGGAGCAAGCCCCGGTGG
>NZ_JBSGSS010000017.1:130081-168208 GCF_053606985.1 Nocardia sp. NPDC055165 | reverse complement strand
CCCGCCGCCGGGTGGGGCGCCCCGGCTCCCGCCGCGTTCGGCCCCCCACAAAACCCCGGGGGGGCCCGGGGCGCCCCCCCGCGCGGGGCCAACCCGGCCCGGGGCCGCGACAACCGCCCGCCCCCACTGTTCGCCCGACCAAACCATCCGCCCGCACGGGCAACAACACACGACAGCAAAGGAACTCACCCTCATGACCGACCGCCGAGACCACCTCACACCGACCCCGCCCCTGGACCTCGTCCTCGAAGTCACCTGCGATACGTGCGACCAGAGCACGACCTTCCATGTCAACGAGGACCGGTTCATTGCGTGGAGTGAGCGACGTCTGGCGATCCAGAACGCCGTGCCACATCTGAGCGCGCCCGACCGCGAGTTCATCAAATCCCGCATCTGCCCGTCCTGCTGGACCGACATGTTCGGACCCGGCCCCGGTCGCTGACAAACCCCGGGTGCCCCGGGCGCGCGACACCGCGCCCGGGGCACCACAACCGGGGCCGCACCTACCGCCCGGACCCCTTATTCGCCCGACAACCAACCGCCTGAACAGGCGACAACGACAGGACACGACACCATGACCGACAACGCCCAAACCCCCACCGACCAGAGCCCGACCGAGACCGACACTCGCCCCGAGGTGGACTGCCCGATCAGAGTCGGTGACGAGGTGACCGGCCACAACAACCGCACCTGGCGCGGAGTCGTACGCAATATCTACAACGACGACGGCATCGCCAAGTGCTCCATCCAAACCTCGACCGGTGGCCGAGCCCACGCGACCCCGTGGTCTTTGGCCCCCGCAGACGAGGAGCCGTCGCCGGAATGGCTCGACCGGATGCACGCCTACCGCAGTGCCGAACGCGACAACGCGCTCGCGCGGCTGCACCGAATACAGGCCGAGATCGCCGAGGAAGCACAAGCGCTCGCCCAGCAACTGACCACGATCGCGGCCACGCTGCGCGCGCGCCGCTACAACCCCGACGCCCACGACCGCCTCGAATCGGAGGCCACCGACATCGACGGCGGGCTCGCCTACCTCGCCGAAACCCGCCACCACCTCGCCACCAGCGGCCTGTTCACACCCACGGAAATCCAGCAACACCTCGCCGTGGACTGAACCCACCAACGACTCGGCCCCGGCGTGACCACCGCGCCCGGGGCCGAGCACCCGGGCAACCCCGGGCAAGCGAACCAATCGACCGGCACGACATCCGCACCGCGCAGAAATGAGGATCTGATGGCACTCGTACGAGAAGACACCGAGGGACTGTTCGTCATCGTCGGCGGATGGATCGCCCGCCCACCGACACCGCAGACCACCCACGCCCGCGCACGCGGGCTACCCCGAGCCCAGACTGCGCACGCGGTCGGTGACAGATCACGCGCGAGTCATTCCGGCGGCCCTACCGCCCGAGTCGGCGGGGAAATGTGGTTCATCGACCGGCAGGCGCGAACCCGCACACCCGCGCGCAGCGCCAGTGAGCCACCGGGCACGCCCGCACCGCACACCACCGATTCCCGAGTCCAGACCACCACCGAGCTCGCCAGCAATGCCCACCCGATCCCCACCACGGCCGCACTCGACACCCTCTACGCCGCCGCCAACCCCGTCACCGGCGACCAGTTCGTCATCTACGCCCCCGGCGGCCACGACGAACGCGGTATGTACACCGTCGCGCACGTGACCGCCAGCACGGACCGGCTCGCCATCCCGCGCGTTCACCTCGTGCACCCCGACGACCTTGCCGCCTACGCCACCGGTGCGGTGAACCGGCTGCGGAACAGCCACGCCGGGCACGCGGTGAGTGTGTGGCTCGACCGCACCACCGGCTCCCTGCGCGAGCACCTGACTCGATGAACCCGCCAGCGACACAACCGAATCTGATCTCGAACCGCGAACAGGAGACATTCATGCGCGAGATGAAGAACACCCAGAGTCACGACGAGGACGGCGTGATCAAACCCGAGGCAAAGCTCAGCGGCAACGACTATGTGTTGGTGAGGCTGCGCGATAGCGAGGACCCCTACGGCCGGATCCTGCTGGTGTGGAAACCCTCCCGTTGCAACCACGGCTACACCCTGTGTGTCGAGTGTGCTGAGAGCTGGGAACTCGACCACCTTCGTGCACTACGAGTTGACCGGCGGCGAGCGACGGTTGCACGAGGCACTCGACGCGCAGACGCCCGCAGCCGACAGCGCCCGGCCTGCCGAAGTCGACTCCGCTGAGCCGGGCACCGGCGAGCCCGACTTGCAGCGGGCGTGACTCGCGAACGGCCTCGTGCTCGGGCCTGTGTCTCGCCGACCACGGCCCCCCGCGGCGAGGTCGCCGGCGTGAGTCATCTGGCCTCGCGGAAATGGCTAGCCGCGAGTCGAATTCCTCTCGTGCCGTTCGCATTCGGGAAATGGAAGAGAGGAATTCGGGAACAGAATTTGTTTTCACGTTCCGCTTGACATTGCACACCGTATCGAGCGTCCATGGAACCCGGAACAGCACCGCCCCCCGGGGAATTCGCCCCGATCGGTGTGGTTTCCGTCCCGATCGGGACATCACCGAATTCACCGAAACCCAATGTTGGAAGGAATCCCCATGTCCAAAAAGAAGAACGCCGCCACCGCGCCCACGGCACCGGCCACCACCGCCCCAACCGCCGCCCCGGCCCCGGAACACGGTTTGGGGCGGCCGGTGGTGCCCGTGCTGGACAAACCGGCCACCCGGGCGTTGTGGGCGGCGCTGGGCGACAATCCCGGCAGCACTACCGCCGCGCTGGCTGACGCTGCGGGCATCGGGGTGTCGACGGCCCGCCGTCTGCTGGCGGGGTGGGAAACCGCCGGGGCCGCGCGGTCGGCCACCGATCCCGAATCGCCCCGCGCCGCGAAAACCTGGACCACCGAACCGGCCGCGCCCGAACCGGCCACCCCGGAACCGGCCGCGCCCGAACCCGCCGCCGAACCGATCAACCCGCAACCCGGCCCGGCAGTACCCGCCGCGCCGGAACCGGTGACCCCGGAACCCGACTCGGCCGAGCCCGACTCGGCGGAACCCGCTCCGGCGAAACCCGCCGCGCCGGAAACCGTTTCGCTCGAACCGGCCACTCCGGACCCGAGCGACCCCGCCGAAGAGGCGGCACCGGCCGACCCCGCCCCGGACAGCGCGCCGGACACGGCGGCAGCTGCGCCCACGGGCGACGATCCCACCGACCCGGCCCCGGTGGCACCGGCACCGCCCGCCGAACCGGCAGCGGCCGACGCGGAGTCGACGGCGGAGCGGCTGCCCGCCGGTGCGCTGCGCGGCCAGGTCGAGGACTACCTGCGCGACAACCCAGGAAAGGAGTTCAGCCCACACCAGATCGGTAAGGCCCTCGAACGGTCCAGCGGCGCGGTCCACAACGCCCTGGTCAAGTTGGCCAAGGACGGGACCGCTCGCCAGACCAGCACGGCCCCTAAGCGATTCATCCTCGCCTCGGCCTGACTGGGCGATGCCGGGATCCCCGGAGCACCTATCTCCGGGGAGTCCGGCACCGCTCCCACAATCTATCTCTCTCGAAAGGTGCTCGACAATGTTCACAACCCCTTCCAACTCGGCTCTCATCGCGGCTGAGCTGCACCGTGTGTTCGTCAGTTCTCCCCATGCCGCCGACAGCCTCGAGCTGTGGCTGGCGGTCGCGGCCGAGGCCGAACGCGCACTCGGCGTACATGTCCCTCCGGCGCTGGTGCCGTGGGTGCCGATTTTCGTGCGCTACCGGCTGTTGCGTACCGAGGGCGAGTTCTTCCCGTACACCGGCTCGACCCGGATCTTGACGGGGCCGTTGACCGGCACTACCTATAACAACTCCCACCACGCCGCCCGCGCGGTCGTCGGCGCGACCCCGGTCGCGCTGCCGCCCTACGCCCGGCGCGGTGACGTGACCGACACGGCCGAATTGCGCAGGCCGGTGCCATCGTGGCGGTTTCGGGCTACCGGAACCCAGGCCGCGAAGACACCGCGCATCTCTTAGCCCGCCTGCACGCTGAAACTGCCGGTGGTGCCGAGCAATTGCTCGGCACCACCGGCCGTCTCGTTGCGGCGAGGACCGGCGAGGACTCGGCGGTGGTCGAGCAGTAGCTGTCGCCTTCGAGGCAGAGCGTGCGGACCCGCTCGGTCCGACAAGTCCCGGCGGCTCGCGACCGTGCGAGCAGGTGGTCAGCGGGGCAGGGCGCGGTTGGCGTTGCGGCGAGGCGTGCGCGGGCGACCGAACTGTTCGACCACATTGGCGGTGTTCAACAAACGGGACACGTGGGAGGGGTACCAGCGGGGCCCGCCGCCCGGTGTGGGAATTCCTTCTGCGTTGAGCTCGGCGACGATGCCGCGGTAGCTGATTCCTTTGCGATGCAAGCTCACAACGAGTGCGAGGACATCGTCAGGGCAGACGCGCGGACGTCCGCGTCGGCGGCACCCGGTCATCGACGGCCCCGACGAACTTTGCGCGCCGCGCGCCGAGGTTGGTCGTCCGAGCCGGTGCGCAAAATGGCGTTCATCAGTGATATCAATGCGCCGAGGGTCGCGTCGAAGATTCGCATGGCGCGTGCGCTGCTCCGGTTGTTTCCGAAGACAGCGACCACGGCGGCCAGCGAAACCAACAGGGCAAACAGCGTTATGGGGATGAGAACCGTGGCGGTGAGGATGATCGGGGCCAAGCCCCACGTCGTATGGGCTTGGCCGAGATGGGTCAGCAACGTGCACTCCCGTGTGGGTTCGGAGCGCGACGCCGTGTCAGTGTGCGGGCGCGCTCCAGAGGTGGATTCGAGTCGGCTGTTCACGTGCCGAGTTCGGTCCACGGGACACTCGCGGGGAGGCTGTGACGATCTGCCCCGGGCAGCAACTACCGGCACAGCGGCGCAACATGTTGTAACGCAGCCTCGTTCGTGCCTGGCGCGTGGCGTCGAGTTGACGATCACGGCGAGTCGACGAGTCGCGGTAGTCGATACCGGTAACGCTGCGAGCGCGGTGCCTTACTTGCCGGGCGTAGAGGTAGGCGTGTGCGAGGGCGTGCAGGAAGGCGCGCGCAGCTGCTGATTTGCCGGAGCCGGTCGGCGCTTGCACTGTGCCCGTCTGGGCGCGTTCAGGAAGCCAGCGTGTCGCCCTGTAGGGCCGGAGCCGGTGCTCCCAGACCCAATTGCGGCCCGGCGCGGGCAACTGCGGCTCATGTGTGTTGTGACTCGCGAGAGTCGCCGCCACCGCTTCGAACACCTGTGATGGGAACGCTGACGGCAGTACAACGTACGGCGGGATTTCGGTTGCGGATTTGGCGGTGGCAACGCCCAGCGCCCGCCGTTCTACCTCGGTGACCCCGATCCGCAAAGCGGCCAGACCGAACGATGGAGCACCCGTGATCCACCACGACGACCGTTTGTCAGCCACCAGAGTGCGCGTCAAGATGCGCAGGTTGGCATGGTCGAGGAAAGCGCTATCGGAGATCGCCGCCAGCTGTACGAGATGGCGCCGAACAACCCGTTCGAGGTCTGTGCAGCGACGAGGTCGCTTCACCTGCACGAGCATCGATCTCATACAGAGATCACTGTCCGTGTCGGTGTTCGCGGTGTTCGAGGCCACGGCGATCAGCGTAGAGGTGTGCGTGGACTGTTCCGGGAATTCACTCGCGGAGCGGGCGGTGTCAGCGCTGCTCACACACCGGTGCCCGTGATACCCCGGCATCCGGTGGTTGGTGGCGGTACTGGTCGTACCACGCTGTCAGATGGTCAGTCTGACCATGAAGGTAGCCGCAAACAGCGTCCGCAGCGACGTACAGGAGGTCACTCGCGACTCGAACCATTGCACCCCAGTTTTCGGGATCAGCGCGGTACTTCATTACCCGGTATCCGTCCGCATCAACTCCCTCGACTGCCATTGACAATGTGATGACATTGGGGTGGGAGCTCAAGGAGAGCGTGTCGTAGAGACGTGACACGTTGCTCGCGCCGAACTTGGCAAGCAACCTAGTCTGCTGTCCGAAACTCGGATATTTCTCGCCTGCAATCTCCCACGGAGGCAGCGGATCTTTGTCTGGGTGGTCCCAACTGGTGTCTGCATTCGGGAATCGCTGCTCTAGTTGTTCACGGGTCGTATCCCGGAGCTTCACGGCCCCGCGCTCCGCCGACTTTGATCCCCGGCTCGCCAAGAAGCGAAGGCGTTGCGCGCCTGCCAACCGGGCCATCCACCGCCGCGCCATACGGGCTTCCGGTGTGATGTCGGGCTCGAGAAGCCACACAGCATGCCCGACATGTTCACAGATCGCACGGGCAACGGGCCAGGGCGCGAGTGCCATTGCTCGGGAGTCGACAAGAGCCTGCAGCCCCTTCAAGTGCTGCGCTGCGCCGTCGATCATCTGGATCGCGTCGATACCCGCACCGGTTCCTTCCGGGACGTATGGCTTAGGGGAGCTGGCCTCTAGTGCTGCATCGTCACGCGAGGCCGGAGAGCCCGGTCCCGCACCCGCCCCGAACTGCACATTCGTCAGACTCCATGCGGTGTAGAGGTCGCCTAGTTCCGCGCTCCAAAGCTCGAACAACTTGTCGATGTCTCCGTCGAAGGGCATCGGTGCAGGATAGTCACCAGTGCCGGAGCCGACCATTGGGTTTTCTTGCCTCCAACGCTGTCGTGGGCTGTTCAGCACCGCCTTGTCCCCGCCGTCCTCTTGCGTGTGCTCTCCCCGGCGTGGCTACCGCTGAACGTCGGTGGTGCCGGAGTAATTCGCTCGGCACCACCGACTTGCTGAGACGCGCGAGGACTACTTGGTGCGGTTGATGGCCTGTTCGATCCAGTCGGTCAGCGCCGGTGCGGCGGCGTCGTAGGCGGTGCCGTCGAACACGGCCGTATCGCCGTTCTGGGGGGCCGTACCGCCGGTGCCGGTCGGTATGCCCGCCCCGACGGTGCTGTAGGTCTGGGTGAGTGCCGGGAACCAGGTGCCGGTGAACGCGCTGGCGGTGGCCGAGAGGAGATCGACCGCGATCGGTGCCAGCCCGGTCAGCGCCAGGAAGGCAGCGACGGGGTCGCCTTTGGTGAGGCTTTCTGCGGCCGTCCAGGCGATCTCTTGAGCTTGGCCGACATCGGCGGCGATGCGAGAGATGTCGAGACCTGCCAGGACACCGATGATCTCGGCGGCGATCAGGGCGACCCCGGTGGTGTCCAAGGGTGCGGCCAGCTTCAATGCGCGGGCCACGAGGCGCAGATCGAGCCCACCGGCCAACTCGACCAGGGGATTTAACTGGTTGTTCAGATCGCCAGAGACTCGGTGCAGGCCGGGCACATCGCTGCTGGCGATCAGGCCGGGCAGTTGGGCGAGGTCGTCCACGATCGCGGGCACGTTCGCGGTGAAGCTCGCGAGCCCGTTGAGCACGGTGACTACCTGGGCGAGAACCTGTGACGCGCTGAGCTGCCCGGTCGAGGTGCTCGTGTTCGGCGTACTCGTCGTGGTGGTGGGGACCTTCGCTGTGGTCGTGGGGGCGTCGGTGGTGGTGGGTGCCGGGGTGGCCGTGGTGGCGGTGGCGAGTGCGCGGTTCACCGCGGCGAGGACCGGTGAGGACTCGGCGGTGGTCGAGCAGTAGCTGTCGCCTTCGAGGCAGAGCGTGCGGACCCGCTCGGTCAGCTCACCGAAGCTCTGCGAACGCGAACCGGTGACACCTTGCCCGGAGACCGAGGGGCCCAGTTGGGTGGTGGTCGGGTCGCGGCGCGGGTCGGAGACGAGCGCGACGGCCACGACTCGCAAGGCCGGGATCGGGCCTTTGTTGTTGCCGATGCTGGTGGCGAGGTCGCCGGTGACCTCGGCGCCTTGGCCGTAGCCGGCCAAGACGACTCGCGTGTCCGAGCACAGCCCCGAGACCGCCGCGGTAAGTTCGGCTCCGCTCACGGAACCGGCACCGGTCGTCGTCGTGGCGAGCGTGCGGAGCTCGATCTCGCTGCCGTGTCGGACAGTCAGTGATTGCCCGAGTTGGGTGAGGATCTCGGGTATGGCCTGCCCGGTGGCGGTGGGGGTTGTCTCGTAGGTGCCCGGTGTCAGCAGCGCGGTCCATCGCGGGCACTGTGCACCATTGCGGCCCGGTGTGGGTTCTGCGGCGGCGACACCGGCGGTCACGGTGGTGGCGATGGCCGCGCACAGTGCCACGTGTGCGGCTCGGCGGGTGTGGTTGTGGTGCATGGGTTTCTCCGTTCGTACTGGGTGATCAGGAGGTGGCGCGGGAGTCGTCGTGGGCGGGTGTGGGTCGGGTGGCGGTGTAGTAGTCGTCGCCGGACCAGCGGTAGGGCGAGACCTGGACCGGCTCGTTGAAGGTGGGGGCGTGCACCATCTGGCCGCCGCCGAGATAGATGCCGACGTGATGGACGTCGCCTGCGGTGCTGTAGAAGAGCAGGTCTCCTGGTGCGAGCTGGTTCTCGGCAATCGGCAGGCCGGTGTGGACCTGGTCGTAGGTGGTGCGCGGTATGGAGATCCCGGCGGCGCGGTAGGCGGCCTGGGTGAGGCCGGAGCAGTCCCAGCCGCCGTTGACGTCGGGCCCGTTGCCGCCCCACACATACGGGAGCCCGAGCTGAGCGCAGGCGAACGAGATCACCTGCGCAGCAGTGTGATTCGGTGGTGAGGCGGTGTGGCAGTCGCCGCCGGAGGTGTCGGCGGGGTTGGTGGTGCGGTAACGGGCGGCCTGGGCGAGGACTTGGTTGACGTACCAGTCGGCGTGGTTGTAGGCGAAGATCGCGCTGTACATGTCTTCGGGTGCGCCGGAGTCGCACAGGTAGAACGCGGCAGCGTGGATCGCGTCGGAGGCGTTGTAGCGCGAGGGCGGGCTCGCACCACCAGCAGGCAGAGGATGGCGGCCGACGACGGAGTCGAAGGTCGGGGCCAGGAACTGCATCGGCCCACCCGCCCCGGAAGAGTTCTCGCCGGAGGACACTCCGGGAAGAGATGAGCGGCCGTGGTCGGTCTCGATCTTGCCGATCGCGGCGAGCACCGACCAGTCCAGACCGGGGCAGTCCCCGGCAGCGGCCTGATACAGCACGAGCATCTCGGCCGGGATGTCTTGGCGGGCTTCGGTACTCGGGGACGACCCGGTGCCGGTCGAGGCCCCCGGGGCAGGGGCGGTGAGCGCGTGATCGAACACGACGACCGTGGTGACCACGGTCGCGATGACGACGGTGAGGAACACGAACCCCGCGAATCCCGCTGCGAGTGCCTTGACCAGCATCGCTACCTCACCAGAACTCAGAAACCGGGGGACTCGGTGGAGGTGGAGCCAAAGCGATGGCTCCGCTCAGCGGTGCCCAGGTCGACTCCGGGTCAATGGCGTCGTCGGGTGGGGTTCGTCGCGGCCAGACGGTGCCGAGGTCGTGCAGGTGCTTGCGGCCGGAGTCGGTGTGCAGCGGCAGCCATACCGGATCGGCGGGACTGGTCCCGGAGATCGAGCCGAGGAACTCTGCGGCGGCGGTGGCGACCGGCACCGCCTCGGGATCGGGCAACCGCTCCCAGGTCCGCCGCAGCACCACGCGGGCATTGGCCTCCCGGGTGGTGGTCGGCACCCACAACAGCACCGGGACGATGAGCCCGGTGGTGCGGGCCAGCTCGGCGAAGCCGTGCAGCTTGGCCGCGACCCGGGGCAGGGAAGTGGTTCCGAGGTCGTATTCCAGGAAGAAGTCGAGCAGGTCCTGGCTGTGGGTGTAGCGGCCGTAGGCGTCGGGGCGGGCGAGGTCGCCCCAGAGCCGTTGGCAGCGGGTCTGGGACCACCACCGCGAAACCTGCCCTCTGTGAGGGTGGGTGACCAGGGCGGTGAACCATTCGGCGACGCCGAGGGTGTGGGTCAGGTGCAGGCTGTGGGCGACCGAGAGGGTGGTTTGGTGGTTGTAGCCGAGCTCGCGCACGCTCACCCCGGCTTCCGCGGCGAGGACTGCTGCTCCGGCCGGGGCAAGGGTCCAGTGGTGCGGGGCGGTGCCGCGAGTTCGCATAGGCCGGAACCGGTCCAGGACTCGGTAGGTGTGCAGGATGGCCAGGCGGCGGCGGGCGATCTTGGCGGTCGGGAAAGCCAGGTCGGCGAGTTGGTCGGTGGTCAGGACGCGGTGCTCGTAGACCATGCGCAGGATCCAGCGGTCGCGCCCGGTCAATGCGCGCACCACCGAACTGTTCTCCGGCGTGGTGGTAGGTGACCATGCGCGGCGCGGGGCGCGGGTATCGGCTTGCCTGTCGGGACGAGAAATCATCGGTGCGGAAGCCTTTCTCGGTTGGAACTGGGGGCTAGGGCCGTGGGGAGTTGGGGGGTTGCGCGGTGAGGCGGGCCTGGGCTGCGGCGGCGATCTCGCGGGCGCGCCCGGGGATCGGCGGGTCCAAGGGTCGGGTGGTGAGGGTGAACGGGCGGGCGTTGCGGCCGTCGACGAGCAGGCGAGCGGCGGCGTGGAAGGCGTCGAGGTGGGACAGATCGTGGTCGGACAGCCACGGGTCGGTGTGACGCGCGAGGTCGCGGGCGTCGTCGGGAGACACGGCGAAGACGATCTTGTTGCGGGCATTGGCTGAGATGCCGTCGCGCAACTCGCGCGAGAGCTGGCCGAGGTTCTGATGTGCCAGCAGCAGTGACAGGCGCAGCCCTCGGGCTTCGGCGAGCATGTCCTCGATCGGCGTGCTCAAGTTGAGGAAGTTCTGCGCCTCGTCGAGCACCAGCGCCGCGTCGGGACGGTCAGCGGCTGGTACCCGGGCCCGCGCGGTCACCGCCTGCCACGTGCGGGCCACCAGCAGCGACCCGACCAGACGGGAGGTTTCTTCGCCGAGTGAGCCTTTCGGGAGTCGGGCCAGGCAGATACCGCCGTTGTCGAGGATGTCGGCGAACTCGACCGTCGAGGGCCCGCCCGCGATGGCCGCGCGCACGAACGGGCGCAACAGGAACGCGCGCAGTTTGTTCAACAACGGACCGGTGAGCTGCGCGCGACCGGTGTCGGAAAGGGTCTCGTAGCTGTCCCAGAACCCGCGCAGGACAGGGTCTTTCGTGGTGCGGGTGACCCGGGCACGGAACGCGGGCTCGGTGAGCAGTCGAGGCAGGTCGGCCAGGGTTGCGGTACCTGGCTGGGCGCAGAGGGTGAGCAGGCTGGCGCGCATGATGTCGTCGGTGCGTGGTCCCCACCATTGGTGGAAGATCCGGTGGAAGACGGTGACGAGGTTGTCGACCGCGAGATCCATTCCCGCGCGCCCGATCCGGTCGATGTCGAGGGGATTCACGCACGGCGGCGGGGCGGAGGAGTCGGCGTCGAACAGCACGACCCGATCGGCCATGCGGGAAGGCAACCGCGACAGGACGTCGGTGACGAGGTCGCCTTTGGGGTCGATGACGATCACCCCGCGCTCGGCCTCGGCGTCATCGAGGATCGTGCGCGCGAGCAGGGTGGACTTGCCGACACCGGTCGGGCCGAGGATGTGCAGGTGATGGCGGGCGTCGGAGATCTTGACCGCGACCGGTCGGCGCGTCCCGGTGTCGGCCATACCCAGGGGCTTCGTGAACTCCCCGCCGACCGGGATCTCCGGGGCCGGGGACAGCGCGCGAGCTCCGGCCCGTTGCAGGCCGGGTAGACCGGTGTCGGTGGGCAGGTGCGCGATCGTGGCCAGCTCGGGCACCGACAGCACGTCCCCGCGCCCGAGACGCCGCTGCCGAATCAACCACCCGAGGCGCAGGCGACGACGTCGCCGGTAGAAGTTGTGATCTGTGCACGCCCCGAACACGGTGGCGAGGGCGTCGGCCCGCCCGCGTGCCACGGCGCGCGCCTGCGCTGTCGGCGCGGTGTCGTCGGGGTCGGTGGAAACCGGGATCGAGGCGGCGTAGCGAACAACCGTCTCCCAGTGCGCCCCTCGGGCTTTCGCCGCTGCCGCACGGGCGGCAGCGCTGTACTCCATCACTGTCTGCCGGTCGCCGCCCCGACTCTCGCTGATACCCCCGGCCCGGGGCGGCCGGGCGGTGGTCGCGTTGGGGGTGAGTAGATTCAGCGCCTCGCGCAGTAACCCCACCACGACCCCGGCCGATGCATCGGTGCTCGCCGCGGCACGGGTAGCTTTCGCGACCCGGCGGCCGGTGACCGGACGGGCGAGGATCTGCACACAGGCGGCTTGGCCGGGGGACAGTTCGTCGGCGGCGGTGATCAGGTCTCGCACGAGATCACCGGAGTGGTCGGTGCTCAACGGCAGACCCTCGCGTCGGCCGAGGCGCAGCTCGCCTCCGGCCACGATCCGCCGGACACCGTCCACCGCGACCGGTAGCGGGGGCCGGGCAGGTTCGAGAGTGTCGGTGTGCGCGCCGGGCCACGCCGAGGCAATGGCCCGCTCGATGAGTCCGGGTGGGATCGCGCCGGGGACCCAGAGCCGGATCGCGGCTCCTTCTTCCGGGGTGACGGTGTACTCGAACCCGAAATGCGGCTGTCCCCACAGGACTCGTGCCCAAGCGGGTCGCAGTTGCCCGATGAGGTGCGCCCAGAAGGCGAGTGCGCCTTTGGCGTCGACCTCGGGTGGAGTGAGTACGGTGATCTGGCGAGCACCCGCATTCAGCCGGCGCCGACGCCACTCGGCCACAATCCGCACCGCGGCGAGCACCGCGAGCACGGCCGTGACCACGCCCAGCCCGGAGACGGACCCGAGGGCCTGCTGGACCGCCTCGGTGAGATCGGCCAGGGCCGTGCCGGGCGCGAGAAGCGCCCGGCCCAGCCACCCCTGTTCGGGATTCACGCTGCCACCGAACCCGGCCCGGTCGCATCGAGAGTCGGCAACGTCGCGGAGGTTCCGAAGGGGAAACCTCCGCTCGCGCGACGGCGCTCCGACGCGGCGCTGGCGGCCTCGGGCTTGCGCAGAATCACGACGTCCTCGTGGGCGATGAGGTGCATCGGCAGCCCCGCAGCGCGCTGTTTGACCACGAAGTCGCGTTGGAAGAAGCTCGACCGGGTGACGAGTTCGCCCTCGGACAGGCGGCCCAGCAGCGCTACGCACCGCTCCACCGGCACGAGCCCGGCCAGCTCGCCGCAGGTGTAGAGGTGGGCCGGAAGGTTCACCAGCTCGGCGTGCTGACGCCACGGCCGCGCGGTGATCACGACATGCCCGCCGGGAGCGAGGTATTCGGCGGCCCCGGCCAGGATCTTGGTGAACCCGGACAACAACCGGCCCAGGCCGACGTTGGCGAGGTTGCCCCGGTCGAGGACTTGGCCGTAGCGGTGGTTTCTCTTGAGGATCGGTTGCGTGCGGTTTGCGCGGACATGGCCGTGCAGGGAATCGCCGTAGGGCGGGGAGGTGATCACCAGGCTCGCCTGCCCGCGCAACTCGGCCGGGATCAGGTCGGGCAGCTTGCGGGCGTCGCCGTGGTAGACGTTGGCGTCGAGATCGATCCCGGCGTCACGGGCGATCTCGATGTTGGTGCGCGCCAGCTCCGCCCATCGTGACTCGTATTCGACGCCGACCGCTCGGCGGCCCAGGTGCAGGGACTCGACGAGGGTGGTTCCGATCCCGCACATCGGGTCCAACACGAGATCCCCGGGACGGGTGTAGGTCGCGACCGCGTGAGCGACGATGGCGGGGAACATCTTCGCCGGATGCCGGACGCTGTCGGGGTGGTAGCGGCCCCGCCGTTGCGCGGTGGGCGCGGTCTGGGCGGTGGCCCACACTGACACCGGCAGTGCGGCCGGGCCGGTCTGTACGGGGATCGCGGAGTCGAGGTTGGTGGGTTCGGTAGCGGCGTGGTCGAGGGTCATGCGGGTGTCCTTCGCGTGAGTGTTCGGGCAGGGCGAGAGGTGTCGGTCAGCCATGGGCGGGCTGGAGGAACACGAAGACGTCGGTGTGCGCGACGTGGTGGCGTGCGAGGGCAGACGAGCCTGGTTCGGCGGGTGCGGCGGTGACGGTGGTGCCGCTGATCGGGGCGGCGATGATGTGCTGGAGGTAGAGCAGATCGGCGGCTTGGGCGGCGGCCACGACCGACCCGGCCGGGTCCAGCAGGACTCCGGAATCGCTGTGGCGGCAGCGGGAGAGAATGACCAGCAAACCGCCCATCGCCATTGCCTCGGTCGCGAGAGTGGTGATGTACTCGGCGGCCCGCACCGGATCGAGGGGGTCGTGCAGCAGGCTCGCGACAACAAGGTCGACGGATTCAGCACTGTCGGGGGCATCGCTGCTGTGGCGGTCCAGCTCCCGAATCTGAGCCAGCGCCGCTGCGGTGTCTGGCGCTGGCACCCGCAGGTTGCCCCGGGCGGTGGGCGCGGGCCAGTCGACCAGCAGCACTCGCGAACCGGGAGCGGAGAACTCGGCGATCGTGTGCGCCAGGACCGGGTCGGGCCAGCGGTCCTCGGGGTCGAGCGGGGTGGGCCCGAGCGCCCACAGGGTCGAGGGGACCCGCACGGCGGCGGAGGTGGAGCGAGGGCGGCGGGAATCGGCGGACAAGATGGCCTCCTGAGCGAGAGAGCGGTGTGTACTCGCTTACTTCCGCCAAAAGGCCGCTTTTTGGACACGAGGGTCAAAAGTCTTTTCAGAGAATTTTCTGAGCCGAAAATATGGACCGAAACGCCGTTCGGCGAGAAAGTGCGGCAAAACTTTTTTTGAGGAATATTTCGGCCAGTTGCCAATGGGGTGCGGGGGTCTATCCGCAACCTATCTGAAACATATCCAAGTCATATCCTGGATCTATCCGCACATACACCTCCGCAGGTAGAAGCGGTCATATTCTCACGGTGACCTCGGTCGATGGAGGGCGTTTCCGGATAGCGCAATATTCTCCAGATCGCCCAGGATATGACTCGGATATGTTTCGGATAGGTTTTGGGTGTGGTTTGGATAGAGTGCGGATAGGTTCGGGATAGGGTTCGGATAGAGGTGTTCGGTGTCCTTGTGAGGTCGAAAATGTTCGATCGATCAAGGAGATCTGTTGTGACGAATTCACACGTCGCGAAATATGCGGGACTACTCGAAAATCCGGGCTCGCCGCTGGCTATGGTGCGGTCCGGTTTCGAGAAGATCGCCGCCCACGCGCTGCCCACCGATCCGCGCCCGGTGCCGACACCCGAGACCGCCCCCGCCGCGCCGGTGCGGACGTGGGGGCAACTGCGCGAGCGGCTGTGGGACCGGGCGACGCCGATGGCCGAGGTCGACGCGATGTGGGTGTGGCTGCTCGAGCGAGTCCGCGCCCAGGATGAGGGCGCGATGCTGGTGTGCGCCGGACTGGCCGCGCCGATGTTGTCGCGGACCGCCAGCGAGTATGTGACATCGAGCCACACCGCTCGCCACGACATCGAGTCCGAAGTGCTGACCGCCTTCTTGCTCCATCTCCCGCGCGTCGGGCTGGAAACCCCGGGGGTGTGGCATCGGCTGAGGTGGGGTGCCTACCGCGCCGTCCTCAAGGCGGCAACCCACCAGCGAACCGGCGCGACGGTGGTCGGTGACCTCGACCGCGACCTGGCCCCGCTGGGCGAGCGGGTGCAGGCGATGGTGTCGCAACCCGGCCATCCCGAGACGGTCCTGGCCCAAGCCGTGATCGCCGGAGCGATCTCCGCCGACGCCGCTGAGTTGATCGCCACGTCCAGGTGGGAGGGCCGCTCGTTGACCTCGGTGGCCGCTGAACGTGGTGTGTCGTTGTGGAAGCTATTCAAGCAGCGCGACCGCGCCGAACGCGCCCTACTGGTGTGGCTGTCCGAGCGCGCCCGAGACCTCGACCCCAAGCGCACCAGCACGGTCGAAGCCGAGGCGATCACCGCCCTCGCACCGCCGGAGCGGTCACCGCGGCGAGGCCGCCGGCCGAACCCGCACTCGGTGGCCTCGGCGCAGTCGAGCACAGAGCACGGGCAGGTGGCGGCATGAACGCCCACCAGGCAAATCTCAGCGAGGCGCCACAGGCATCGGCTCGACACCGGCGTCGCTGGAGTCGAGCGCTCGCGGTCGCGGGCACGAGCGCGGCGCTGCTGGTCCTGCTCGCCGGATCGGCCTCAGCGGCACCGCCGCACACAGACGTGCTGGCGATCGCCTCGTCGCTGGGCGAGGTCATCGACAACGCGCGCAACTGGATCGTGGGGATCCTCGCGGGGTTGGCGACGCTGTTCTTGACCATCGCCGGTGCTCGCTATTTGCTGGGTGGCGGCGATCCGTCCGAGATCGAGAAGGCCAAGACCGCGTTCCGTGCCGCGTGCCTGGGTTACGCGCTGGCGATGTTGGCACCGGTCATCGTCGCTGTGCTCAAGTCCATCGTCGGAGCCTGACCGTGAACACCACGGCCCAGGCACCACCCGCACCCGTGAGGTTCTCACCGACCACGCGCACCGCTATCGCCGCCGCAGCGGCGGTGCTCGCCGCGCTGCTGATCGTCTTCACCGGCGCGGCCGGTGCCGCCGCCCAACCCGCGACACCGACCCCGACCGTGCCGGTCACCCCGACACCGGCCACACCCGCTCCGACAACCGCGCCACCGACGACAACCACTCCGCCGAGCCGGTGGGTGACTCCGCCCTCCACCACCTCGAGCCCGGCCACGCCCACACCGACAACACCCGGCACGACAACCCCCACGCCCGGATCGGGTTCGGATTCGGGGTCGGCCGAGTGCGGGGTCACCAACATCAACGGGTGCGTGGAGAACGCGATCGACGGGTTCTTCCAGCGGATCGTGGAGACCTCGCTCAATCCGCTGCTCGACCTGCTGTCGCAAACTCTGCTCACCACGCCCGAACCCCGCGAGATCCCGCAGATCGGTGTGCTGTGGGACCAGTCGTGGCAACTGGTGACCGCCTTGTATGTGCTGGTGGTGATGGCGGCCGGGGTGCTGCTGATGGCACGCGAGACCCTGCAAACCCAGTGGTCGATCCGCGAACTCGCCCCCCGCCTGGTGGTCGGGTTCGTGGCCGGGGGACTGAGCATGGCGATCGCCACGGCCGCGATCAGCTTCGCCAACGCCCTCGCCGCCGCCGTAGCCGGAGACGGCGTCGACCCCGACTCGGCCGCCGCCGCGCTCACCGAGCTCGCGACCACGGGCCTGCAGAGCCAAGGCTTCGCGCTGCTGCTCTATCTCGCGTTCGTGGTGATGCTGCTCGTCCTGCTCATCAGCTACATTGTGCGAGTCACCATCACGATCTTGCTGATCGTGGCCGCGCCTTTGGCGTTGATGTGTCATGCACTGCCCGGCATCGATGGCGTGGCGCGGTGGTGGTGGCGCTCGTTCGCCGCGTGCTTGGGCATCCAGGTCGTGCAGTCGCTGATCTTGGTGATCGTGCTGCGGGTGCTGCTGGCCCCGGGCGGGTGGTATCTGTTCGGCCCGGACGCGAACGAGATCGTGAACATGATCGTCGCTTTGGCGTTGATGTTCGTGTTGATCAAGACCCCGTTCTGGCTGCTGTCGGTACTCAAGATCGGGCAAGGCCGTTCGTTCGTCGGGTCGATCGTGCGGGGATTCATCGCCTACAAGACCCTCGGTCTGCTCAAAGGTTCCACTGGGAGCACCGCACGCAGCGCCGCCTCAGCGCCGTCCGCCCAGCGAGCGGCCCGGCCCCCACGAGCGCCTCGCACGCCTGCCGGGTCTTCCGACCCGTTCGCACGGGTCCGCTCGACGCGAGACGGGCAGCTGATGCTTCCCCTGGAAGGGGTGCGCCGCGTTCCTCGCCAATCCAGGTCTGTACCGGTCGAGGCGACTGGCACCCCGCCGCCGCGTCCTGCCCGGCCACCGAGGGGACGCCAGCTCGCGTTCGACTTCACCCCACCGGACCCCTACCGAGGCATCCGCGCAGGGGCCGGGGGACAGTACCCGCTCCCGATCCCGGTACGTCGGGTCCGGCCAGCACCATCGGCACCGGTGCCGCCGCCAGAGCGTCCCAACCCCCGGCCCGTGCCCGGCTCCGGACAGCTCGCCTTCGACCTCACCGAACCGGCCGACCCCTATGCCCGTCTTCGGCCGACCCGAAGCGGCCAGTACCCGCTGCCGTTCCCGGTGACCCGGGTTAAACCTGTTGCGCCGCCACCGAACCCACCACAGCCACCCGCGCCCGCGCCTGCGCGTCCGGCGGGGCGGCAACTGCACCTGCCCATGCCCGACCTGCCCGTGCGCCGCCGCGCATCACGAGCTCCGAGAGGAGGCACCCTGCGATGAGCACCATCGTGCGTATCCCCGCCGACGTCGACCGCTCCGACCGTCTGCTGGGCCCCTTCACCGCCCGCCAACTCGCCGTCCTCGCCACCACCGCCCTACTGCTGTACTCAGCCTGGGCCGCAACCCGAACGGTCGTCGCCCCGGCGGTGTTCGCCGCCGTCGCGGCCCCGGTATTCGTGGTGGTCGCGGTCGCGGTCCTCACCCGCCGCGACGGCCTGTCGGCCGACCTGCTGCTCGTGGCCGCCATCGGCCACCGCCTCCGGCCACGCCACCTCGTTAGGACCGGAGTGCAGCCGTCCCCGAGGTGGATCACTCGCCGCGTCACCAGGACCCGGTCGCGCTCGCCGAGCCTGGTCCCGTTGACCGCGCACGCGGCTCGGCTACCGGAGTCGGTGAGTGCCAGTGGCGGCGGGGATCGAGGTGTCGGGGTGATCGACCTCGGCCCGGACGGCCTCGCCGCCATCGCCGTCGCCGGAACCCTCAACCTGAGTCTGCGGACCCCGGCCGAACAGGACAGCCTGGTGGGTCAGCTCGCGGGCTGGCTGCACACCCTGCGCCAGCCGGTGCAGATCCTGGTGCGCTCGGCTCGGCTGGACCTGACCGAGCAGATCACCGGCCTGTTCTCCGCTGCCGAGCAGATGTCGCCCGACCTCGCCGCGGCAGCGCTCGACCATGCCGATCATCTCGGCGAGCTGATCGCCCGCGAGAGCCCAACCCATCGTCAGGTGTTGCTCGTCTGGCGCGAGCAGACCCAGACCCTGGCCACGACCGGGTTGCGCGCGCGTCTGCCCGGTCGAGGCCGGGCACGGCGGGCACTGTCGAGCGGTGCCCGCCGGGCGGCCGAGTCCCGGCTCTTGCGCCGCATGGGCGAGGCCGCCGATGTGCTATCCCCACTGGGTATTTCGGTGACCGCCCTCGATCACGTGGCCGCGACTGCCGTGCTGACCAGCTGCACCAACCCCGAGGGGCTGGTCTCGGCCGCCGCCGACATCGCCGCCGCCGACACGGTCATCACCACCGACCTCGACACGTCGACACCGGATCCATTCGGTGAGGGTATGGACCGGTTCGCCCCGGAATCGCTCACCATCGGCACCCGCCACCTCGAGATCGGCTCCGATTGGACCGCGACCCTTGCCGTCACCGGATACCCGCGCGAGGTGACGGCCGGCTGGCTCGCGCCGCTGCTCTCACACCCCGGTCGGGTCGAGGTCGCGGTGCACATCGAGCCGGTCGACCCGGCCACCGCCGCCACCCGTCTGCGCCGCCAGCAGGCCCGCCTCGAGTCCTCCCGGATGCAGGACCTCGGCCGGGGCCGACTGACCGACCCGCAGATCGATGTCGCCGTCGAGGACGCCGCCGACCTGTCCGCGCGGGTCGCCCGCGCAGAAGCTCGCCTGTTCCGGGTCGGGGTGTACCTCACCGTGCACGCCGATTCCGAAACCGAACTGGCCGACGAGGTCGCCGCCGTCCGTGCCCTGGCCGCGAGCCTGCTCGTGGACACCTGCACCCTGTCCTACCGTGCCGCACAAGCCTGGGCCACCACCTTGCCGCTCGGGCTCGATCTGATCAGGGTGCAGCGGACCTTCGACACCACCGCTCTCGCCGCGGCATTCCCGTTCGACTCCCCGCAACTGCCCGCCGCCGATCCTGCCCAGGCTGCTCGCCCGCAGGGTGTTCTCTATGGCCGTGACGCCGCCTCGGGGCTGTTGTTCGTGGACCGGTTCGGGCCCGACGCCCACAACCACAACCTCGTCGTACTGGGCCGCTCGGGTGCGGGCAAGTCCTACCTCGTCAAGACCGAGATCCTGCGGGCGCTGTATCGCGGGATCGAGCAAGTCGTCATCGATCCCGAGGACGAATACCGTCGCCTCGCCGAATCCGTCGGCGGCACCCATATCCGCTTGGGTGCTCCTGGTGTGCGGCTGAATCCGTTCGACCTGGAAGTCCACACCCGAGCCGATGGTCGCCGCAGCGCCCCGGCCGACGTCGTCCTGCGCCGGAAGCTGTTCCTGCACACCCTGATCCAGGTACTTCTGGGTGACCAGAGCGCCGCACAACGGTCGGCCCTGGATGCCGCGCTGGCCGCCACCTACACCGCCGCCGGGATCACCGACGACCCCGCCACCTGGACCCGTCCCGCGCCCACGCTGAGCGGGTTACGCGACCAACTCGACCGCCTCGCTACGCCCGCCGCCACCGAGCTGGCCGCCGGGCTGCACCCCTACGTCGGAGAAGGGGCATTTGCCGGGTTGATCGACGGGCCGACTACCACCGAGCCCGAGGGTGGGCTGATCGTGTTCTCGCTACGGGAACTGCCCGAGGAGCTGAAAACCATTGGCACCCTGCTCGTTTTGGATGCCACGTGGCGGCGGGTGTCGAATCCAGGACAGCGGCGGCCCCGCATGATCACTGTGGACGAGGCGTGGTTGCTCATGCGCCAGCCCGCCGGGGCCCAGTTCCTGTTCCGGGCAGCGAAGAGCTTTCGCAAACACTGGGCGGGATTGACCGTCGCCACACAGGACTGCGCGGATGTGTGCTCGACCGAGCTGGGGCGTGCGATCGTGTCCAACGCCGCCACCCAGATCCTGTTGCGCCAGGCACCGCAAGCTATCGACGAGGTCGCTACCGCGTTCCACCTCTCCGCCGGCGAGCAGCAGTTCCTGCTCTCGGCCGCACGCGGTTCGGGGCTGTTGGCGGTCGGCGGCACCGACCGCGCGGTGTTCGGGTCTCTGGCCTCGCACACCGAGAACGCGCTCATCACCACCGATCCCGGCGAACTCGCCGCTGGCACCGCCGAACTCGACACCGACATCGACATCGATGCGACGGAGCCGGCGCACGCGCTGACCGAAACCAGTGCCCCGGACGGTCCTAGGACCATCCTCGCGCATGGCAAGGAGGCAGACCACGCCACTGGCGAAGAGGGGGAGTGAAGCTCAACATTCGCACGGCGTGAACCGGATTCGACGCATCCGCAACTGGTGGCGTTCGTCTCGTCACCGAGACCCGATCCTGCAGTTATCGCTTCGCCAATGGCATGGCTGCGGGGTATCCCGCTCTGAATCGAAAGCGGTATTCAAACGAGGGAATTATCAGGATTGGGCGGCCGCTATCTCTGCCCGTGTGAATTTTGTAGACGGAACTCTCTAGCGGCGCTTGACAATTCGTGGCATATGGAGCGTTGATGTGTCGGTAGCGAACATTCGTAAACGGATAGCGGCAGGTCTTTGAAGGTAATTTCTATTTTGAATCAGGAGAGAATGGCATGGTAGATCGACTTTCTGACTGGCTGACGACGGATGATGTCGCTAGCCGATTGAAAATACCGCCGAAGACATTGGCCAACTGGGCGTACCTAGGCAAGGGGCCCCGCTTTGCCCGAATCGGCCGCCATCGGAGATACCGGCTGGAGGACTTGGTCACCTGGGAACAGATGATGCTCGAGCAGGGCGGTGGCCATAACTTGCACGGGGTCGAGCGTCGAGATGCCGCGTGACAGAGACGCAATAGCGATCAGTGTGTCGTACCTGGTCCGGTCGCAAGAACCTTCGTCGGCAGGCGCCGCCGACGGCACGGTGAGGAAATAGCCAGTGCTTCGCCGGAATCCTGTCCCTGCCGCACGAGCGTTGAAGGCGTATGACACCTGGCACCGTCAGCGGCGCGACGCGAACCGCCGGAAGCTGAAATCGGCCAGTTACGGAAAAGCCAGGCAATGGCGCGGTGCATACCAGGATGGAATTCGCCACACCCCGCACACGCGCGGGTTCGATACGGCTCGAGAAGCCGAAACGTGGGCGCAGAATCAGGTATCCGCGATCAAAGCCGGGCAACACATAACCAAGGGTGCTTCTCGGGTCATGATGGGCGAATGGTGCTGGGAATGGCTCGATCTCCAAGCGATCGATCCAAGCACCTTCGGTGGCTATCAGAGCAAGATCAGACTCATCCTCAAGTACCTCGACAGACTCGCGGTCCATGAAGTGCGCGAACCGCACGTGTTGAAGCTGATGACCGGACTGCATCGCAGCGGCTATTCGTTCGACTACCGCGTCGATATCCACCGACTACTCACCCGGATCATGGCCGCAGCGAAAAGAGCCGAACTCACCGTGGTGATGCCGTGCTCGGTCGAGACCTACGCCAAACCGAACCGGGACCGCCCGACGCTGGCTGCCTACTGCCCCACGGTGACGGAGTTCTGGACCTTCTTCCACCTGATGCCCGAGGAGACACGTATCGCGGTCGCGCTCGGTGTCGGTGTCGGGCTTCGTCTCAGCGAAGCTCTCGGCGCGAACATCGAAGACCTCGATGTCGAAGCATGCACCTATCAGCCCGTCACCCAATACAAACCATCCCGACGAGTCGACGGCAAGAGGATCGGCAGCCACGACGGCCCTCTGAAAACCGAAACATCGGGAACACAGATCCCGGTCGATCCCTGGGTCGTGGACTGGCTAGTAGGCCAGCTCGACGGACGGACCACCGGCAAGTTCGTCGAGTTCGGAGCGAGTCGTTCGGGCGGGCGCATGTCCCAAAAGGCGCTACGGGGACGCGTTTACGCTGCGGTGTCGGAACTGGGCGGGGAGCCAGCGAAGTTGGTGCCGTGGGGGCCCGACGGAAAGATGCGCCAGCAGATGGGCTTTCACTCGCTTCGCCACCTGTACGGGTCGCTGCTGGCGGACGGCGCCTACAGCTTGGCGGACGTGACCCGGCGCATGCGCCACAAGAACAACACGACCACCCTAGACATCTACACCCATCTGGTAGATGGACAGCGCGACGCCGCGCAAACTATCGGGCAAGCGCTACGGCGGGGGCTGCGGGACTACCGGAAGGCTGCGAACGGGATGCGGATCGTCGGCGATCTCTAGCCCTGTTCCGGTGTCCAGTGGGGACGTTCGTCTGGGCCCGTTCGTCACCGCCCATGGCAACTCGCGCGACGTTGAGCCGTCCTCCATGCTGTCTGCCTAGGAAATCTGAGGTTCGGGCCGCGAGAGCCTGGTCAGCGGCGGTCGTTGCGGCGGCGGCACCGGTTCGGCGAACCTAGCCGAGGGCCTTGGCAAGCTGCTGGTGACCGGCTCGGGCGGCGGGCAGCCGCTGCCGAAGCCGACCGCCGATGGCTACACCAACCCTTACCTGGACGGGTGGAGCGCCGGTTGGTCGAACCTGCTCACCGGTCTCGGCAACCTGATCGGCGCCGGTTCCGCCGCCAAGTGACGGTGGTCAGGAACGAGAACGGCGGCACCGCACGACAAGGTGCGGTACCGCCGTTCGCCTTTCCCCGGGTCAGTTCAGGGTGAAGGCGGCAGTCGGCGCGGAGGCTTCGCCCTCGGCGCCGAGCGAGTTGTAGACCAGCGTGTAGGCGCCGGTGCCGGGGGAGTCGACCACGAAGACCACGAAGTTGTCCGGCTTGTCGATGGTCTGGCGCGCGCCGAGCAGCTCGTTGATCGGGCCCTTGAAGTCGGCGGGCAGGGTGCGGCCGTCCGGGGTGCGCACGCTGAAGTACTGGTAGTAGATGTTGGCGCCGCCGACCGGGATGCCGGAGCCGCCGGTGAGCGTGATGTGCAGTGCCACATCGGATTTTCCGCGCTCGCCGGTGCTGTAGCTCGGGTGCAGGGTCGTGCCGGTGACGGTCACCGTCGTCTCGCCCTGGGTGAGCTTCGCGGAGGTCGGGAAGGTGCGCGGCTCCACGCTTTGCAACTTCGCGTCCTTCTTCAGCGAGATGATGGTCTGGTTGTCGGTGGCCGTGCCGTAGACGATCGTGATGGTGTCGATCAGATGCTCGGCGTCGTCTATCGAGCGCACCGGGACCTCGGCCTTGCCTTTGCCCTTGCCGCCCGCGGCGACCGTCGGGCTGGCGAAGGTCGCGCCGCCCTCCAGCTCGCCGTTGACCAGCAGCGTCGGGGTCAACCCCAGCATCCGGTCGGCGAGGCCGGTATTGGCGTAGGTGATGTCGATGGTCACCTCGGCGCCGCCGTACTCGTCCGGCACCACGGTGGCCTTGTCCACGGTGATGGCGAAATCGTCGTACCAGCCGGTCTTGCTGACGGTGCGCACGGTGGACTGCCCCGCGCGGCCCGCGGCGGGGGCGCCGGCCGGCGTGCCCGCGGAGGTGGCCACCGGCGTGCTGGCCGGTGTCGCGGTGCCGACCTGGTCGTTGCAGGCGGTGAGGGAGAGCAGGGCGACGGCCAGCGCGGCCGACACAGCGGTTTTCCGGACGAGTGGAGTGGGCACGACTGCCTCCAGTGATTCGACCCCGTCCGGCGGATTCCCGGGTTCGGCGCACGGCGGGTTCTGCCCGAAGATGTCTCGGCGCGCGCCCGGTGTTAACCGGAGCGCGGAGAACGCCCGGATCACCGCCGCGGCGCGATCAGCTTGTCCGCGTTGGACAGCGAGGTCACCACGCAGGTGTCGAGCGGGCCGGTGCGGTCGGACATGGTCGCGGTGCCGACGGAGACGCCGTCAGCGGCGAGCGCGTCATCGGCGCGCAGCCCGAGCTCGTACTCGATCGGTGGGCGGGAGAAGGTCAGCGTCACATCGGCGTTGATTCAACCCGCGCCCTGCGACCCCCGGTGGCAGATGTGGTTCGCGGTGTCGGCGACCATGGCCGCGTGCTGGAACGGGGTGAGCTTCTCCCCGGCGACCAGCGCGGGCATGGCGTGCCAGGAGATCTTGCGGTCGGCGACCAGACCGACCAACGCCATGAAAACTCCTCTGCCCGTTCGGAAACGTGTTCGACAACCAGAAACTAACTACCTGTATCCGAACGGGTTCCGAACAGTCGCGCCCGCTAGTTGCCCGCTGGCACCCGCCCGCGTGCGGGCGTTCGGTAGACGTCCGATTCCGAACGGCAGAAATAGTCAAGCAATCACTCTCTGCCGCGATCATCGAGCAGGAAGCCGAGATTGTGCATCGTGTAGCTGTCCCGACCTCGGCGGCCTTGCGGTACCGGAACTCGGTCTGGCCAGATCACCACACTGACCGAATCCCGCCTCTCGATACTCACAGTCCGACGGTCCATGTCTACTTCGTACGGCGGCCGAGAGTGATGAATGCGGTGACCATCGAGACCGATCCAGCGCCGAAGACGGCTACGCCTTCAATCGGAGCGCCTTGGTCTACAAAGTGTTTCGCGGTAAGCGCCAGAATCGCCACGCTGGCAAGTCCGCACAGCGTTCCGAATGCACGTAAACCAAACTCTGCCCATCGGATTCGTTGGTCGTGCTGCTCAGCTTGTTCCACAGCAGTGAGGATGCGGTCGACGGTGCCGGGCCTAATCGATTCCCACCGCTTCAAGTCTGCTGGCGCAGGGAGGTCGGCCCAACGGGACGTCGGCGGCGGGAGGGCTGAGGCCGATTGCTCTGGCTGGCTCGTCATCCGTTCGCTCCCGGTGCCGGTTTTTCATCGAAGGTCGCATCAAGCTGCGAGTAAATGGTCTGCATCCGCTGACCGATGCGCCGCGCCGCAGGTAGGCGCTCAGGTGGTGGGACCGGCACCGGGACTATCGCTGAGGCGAATCCACGCACAAATTCCCGGACTCGCGCACTCCGACCCACTCGCGTGAAGAAGCCTTCGGGCCGCGACATCTCGTTGTCACTTGCCCCATTGGCCGGGGAGGGAGAGGTTCGGTTCGCAGCGGCCCCGTAGTCGTGGCTGCTGTTCCCGGAAATATCCTCGTGCAGGACACCGATATTGCGCATCGCGCCGCTGTGCCTGGCCTCGCTAGCCTGACGGACCCAGGACTCGGCCTCAACCGAATCCCCACGCTTGGCGAGCAGAGCACCGAGAATGACCATCGCGCCGCTGTTCCCGGCCTCGCTAGCCTGACGGACCCAGGACTCGGCCTCAAGCAAATCCCCACGCTTGGCGAGCAGGAGGCCGAGAAGGCTCATCGCGCCGCTGTTCCCGGCCTCGCTAGCCTGACGGACCCAGGACTCGGCCTCAACCAAATCCCCACGCTCGGCGAGCAGAGCACCGAGATTGACCATCGCATCGCTGTTCCCAGCCTTAGCGGCCTGACGGAACCAAGACTCGGCCTCAACCGAATCCCCACGCTTGGCGAGCAGAGCACCGAGATTGACCATCGCATCGCTGTTCCCAGCCTTAGCGGCCTGACGGAACCAAGACTCGGCCTCAACCAAATCCCCACGCTGTTCGAGCAGGAAGCCGAGAAGGCGCATCACATCGCGGTGCCCGGCCTCGACGGCCTGACGGAACCAGGACTCGGCCTCAACCAAATCCCCCCGCTTGGCGAGCAGAGCACCGAGAATGACCATCGCATCGCTATTCCCGGCCTCGATAGCCTGACGGATCCAGGACTCGGCCTCAACCAGATCCCCACGCTGGTCAAGCAGAACACCGAGACTGCGCATCGCATCGCTGTTCCCGGCCTCGACGGCCTGACGGAACCAGGACTCGGCCTCAACCAAATCCCCACGCTCGGCGAGCAAAACACCGAGATTGACCATCGCCCCACTGTGCCCGGCCTTGACGGCCTTGCGGAACAGTGTTGTCGCGGCAGGTGTGTTGTCGCGGAAGTATGCGGCGACACCGACGGTGAACAGGGTGTTGGTGTCGCCGTCGTTGGTCGCGTCATGCCAAAAGGTGTCGGGGATGGGGCGCGGTGTTCGGTGAGCTTGTCCGTCGTCGGCGGCAGTGAGGTAGTCGAAAGCCCGGTAACCGCGGATGTCATCGTCGAGGAAGCTGGTGTGCAGCGCGGCAGTGCGGCCCGCACCGGGCGATGGTGTGCGGGCTGTGCGGATCGCCGCGCGCACGGCTGCGTCGATGGCCTCGAGATGGGAGTGAGTTTTCCGTAGTTCCCGCAGGGTGAGGTCGGCGAGGACAGGCTCAGGGATGAGGTCGGGGCGTCCGATGCGGGCCCAGTCCACTGCGACCGCGATCACCGTGTACAGCGCCGGATCGGCGACGCGGGCGTCGTCGTAGCGGTACAGCAGCTCCGGCGCCCCGGCCAATCCCTCACCCAACCCGTAACGATCACCGCCATAGCCGGGGTACGCACGGTCGGCGGCCGCACGTTCGTCGGAGTCCTCGGCCGTGGAAGCCAAGTCGACGGTCACGGCCTGCTCAAGCAGCATCCGGGTGTCCTGTCCCAACTCACCACTACCACGCAGCTGGGCACGCATCTCCGAACGCAACGTCGCTACCATGACCGTCGGCCCCGGCCGTGCCGAGAGCCGGGCCAGCACCGCCGGGGTCAGCCCGGTCGTGCCGGTGAGGTATTCGTGGAGATCGTCGAGCCACACCACCAACGAGTCGGTACTGGAGGCGATCCGGGGATGGACGGCGAGTTCACCGATACCGTCGGTGACCGGCCACACCACCCGCGCCTCGGGATCGTGCGCGTGTAAGGCCTCATACAGGGTGCGGGTCTTGCCTGCCTTCGACGGCCCCACCACGATCACCAACCGCCCACCGGTAAGAGCTTCGGCCAGGCGGGCATCGACGTCGTGGGCGGTCCGGGGCAGGTAGCTGTCACGCATCCCGTACTCACCGGCACGACCGAACACCGAACTCGTCGACCCCAACTGGTACGGGTCGAGATCGGCGACCGTGGGCAGATCCTCGATCCCGTAGACCCGCACCAACTCCCGTACCGACCGCACCGACACCGAAGCAGGGTCGCCGAGGTTGAGGGTGCCGATGGTGTTCCCGGACAGAAGGTTCCCGACCGCAGAGGCCGGGGGCGCGGGAGTACCGGGATTCAGTCCCGCGCCGTGGTGGGGCCCGGCGACTCCGTGAAACCCGCCCGCACCCCGGAGAACTCTGCGGCACCGGTGATCGTGCTGTTGCGAACGCGCACCCCGTCACCGGCGGAGTTGATGTTCGTGACCTTGAGCGCCTCAGCCACCAAGTTGTCGATATCCAAACCGACCACGACGTGCGGGGAGTACTCGCGCACAGCCTCGAGCACCACGGCCGCCGCATGTCCGAGTTCCGGATCGCCCGCGGCGCCCGCTTCGTCGAGGTCCTCGGCCAGCGAGTCCTTCTTCGGCTGCGAGTCCGGCTTCTTCTCCACCGCCGAGACATCCACAGCGGCGTACTTACGCGAGAGCAGACTCTTCAATCCGGCGTAGGCGTCCTTGACCACCTGCGTCGCGGTATCGCCCACCCCCGCGACCGCACCCGCCGCGATCGCCGAAACCACCACTGCCGTAACTGGATCCATACCCGCAATCCTGCCACTGTCTCCCCACACAACACACCTATACGTCGTCCATGCCTGCCCGCGTTCGTCAAACGGTCGTTTACAACGCCGGTCACTGAACCTTTGGGCGCTACGTGGGCTTCGCGTCCGAGCGAGCCTGGCAGGGGCTGATGCAGAGGTTCTGGATCAGCGCGAGCGTGATCTACTACAGATCCTGGGCGTCCTCGGGCGGATTTTGTCGGGGACCGACACCGGTGCGAGCTTGCGAAGTTGCTCAGCTCCTGTCGAGGTCAGATGCATCTCGAGTGGTAGCTGGGTATGCATCAAAGGTTAGCTGAGTGTGCGCCAAAACACTCGAATTCTCGTATGGCACATGGACTCTTACGAAAACGTCGCCAATACTGGCAACTGCCCACACGAAAGGGTGCTGCCCCCAACCTGTTCGTTGCAGGTGGGGGCAGCGGTACGTCCAAATGTCCGAGCGCCAAACCTGAACATTGGAGCAGTCATGAGAGTAACGCCGCCCAGCCCGAACTGGCACCCCTGTGTGCCGGATCCCCCAGAATCGCCCATGGTCGATCCGTTGCTGGCGTTGGCCTTGGCTATCGCTGTGTCGACGGCCGCGGGTGTGTTGGTGGGCTGGGAAGCTGCTGTCACCGTCCTGGTGACGGTGCTGAGTCTGTTCGTCGCCGACCGGCGCGGCTGACAAGGCCAAAGTAGATCGAGGAGCGCCACCCGCAGAGGGTGGCGCTCCTCGATCGTTCTCCGAACATGCAGAACCTCCGCACGTATTGGAGTTCCGTGGGTGCTGATGGAGTTCACGAGAGGCGCGCGGAACCCGGCTATTCGGTCTCCCACTGGGCTTGCTGGGCGAACCGACCCCAGTGTTGGTTCAGCTTCTCGCTCATCGAGGTCGGACCGTCATGGCGGACCGTGAACTCGAAATCAGCCGCGTCGGCTATCGCGCGGAGCTGCATCCACACCAGCGAAGCCAAGTTAGCGTACAACTCCTCCGTGAGGGGTTCGTCGAACTCGATGGTCAACTTTCTGCGAGGTACGTTCGCGCCCATCCGTTTTCACGCCTCCTGACACCCGCAGCGATAGCGGCTACCACGACTACGAGGACGGAAATCCAAACACGGAGCCGCTTAGCCGAACTCGTCGGCTTGGCGACATTCTCACCCTTGGTCATCAGTAACCACTGGCTTTCGCCCAGGTGCGTGCACACTCGTCGGCTGTCACGAAGTCGACCCCCGCGAGATCAACATCCAACCCCTTCGACGCCCGCTCAAACGTTGACCCATTACGTGCACCACCCGAGGCCGCGTACACCTTCCCCCGGCCACGAACCCACACATCCGACCGTTGAATCAGTAGCCCAGCCGGATCGACGATGGAAGCGCCCAAGTACTCGAAACCGTCACCGCCACGCAACACCACCGCATGCGCGATCGTGTGGTTGCGGTCCTTCAAACCGGCGTTCACCGCGGCAACCAAATCCGTCGGTGCCTTGGTGCATCGCGGGTTCAACCCGGCAGGGAAGTCCGGCGAAGGTGTCGCGGTCGCGGTGCGCTGCAACTGCGGCACAGTGGTCGGAGGCGCTACTGCCGTCGGGTTGAGCTTCGCCGAGGTCGCGTCAGGCATGGTGGGCCACGACGGCTCCGATGTTGCAGCCGTGGGCGTCTCGCCGTCCTTCATGAGGTTGCCCGCGACGACGAGAGCGATGAAGACTGCGACAACCCCCGCGCCGATCAACCAGACGATTCGGGTGTTGGGACTCTTCGGCGCCTGCCTCGGTGGGACCGGGGGTCGCGGAAATGGGTGTTGACCGGGACTATTCACTTGTTCCCCCTGGAATTGTTGCGCACGGAAGCGGTATCGGCTGCTGGTGGGGTGGTGTTAGCGTCGGCCCAGGTCGGCAGTACGGCGAAGTCGTTGTCGAGCAGCCTTTTCGAGGGTTGACGTAGTGCAGAAGTGCGACACCATCGTCATGATGCTCGACGGACCGCGCGGTCGCAGTCGGTGATGTCGTCGTCCAACCACGCCCAGGGTCGCTCTGCGGCCTGTTGGGTGGGCTCGGCGGTTTTCCAAAATGTGCCATCCGGCCCGAAACATCGAGTGGTCTTCGGCTCGACGACCGGTAGTTCCGCCACCGCGATCGCGGTAAGCCCAGCCAACATCAGGTTTGCCAGGTCGCTCGGTGCAAGCACCGATGATGGTCCCGGCCGGACGGCCACCACCCACCGGGGCCGGTCTTGAGATTGCATGGAACCGGGAGAGGCTCCGACGCGTCCTATAGTCGTAACCGATTCGTTCAACGGGAGGGGGGAAGCGGCATGTCGAACGAGCTCACAGTCGACGTTGACCGGCTTCGGAGCGCGGCGCGTTTCGCCAAGGACAAGGCTCAGACCATCCGAGATGAACTCACACGTCTGGACAACACCATCGGCAAGGAACTACTGGTCGATGGCTGGCAGGGCAAAGCAGCCAGCGCCTACGACGAGTCCTGGGTGGAGTGGAAAGCGGGCGCGCAGACGGTGATCGAAGCGTTGGAGCAATCTGCCACGAGCTTGGCCGACGCCGCGACGCAATACGAGCTTCGAGACAACGCCAACCGTGACGCGATCACCAACATCGCTGGTTTGGATCTCCCGTGACCAGTGCCGATGAATACAAGGTCAACCTCGATGAGCTCGACGCCGCGATCGATACGATGGCGAAGTTCGGGACCTCTGTCGAGACCTGGTTGAGCGAAGTGGATCAGCATGTCGCTGATCTGCATCTGAGCTGGTCCAGCGACGCCGCTGCCGCCCAACGCGCAGCCCACGACAAGTGGGTTACCGGGGTCGAGGAGATGCGGGAGAACCTCGGCGAGCTTCGCGAGGTCGCGCGCACCGCGCACACCAACTACACCACCGCGATCAACACCAACACTGCGATGTGGCCCTGATGGCGCCACCTGCCATCAAGGTCGATCCCGCAGGGTTCAGCAAGGCAGCCACGGAGTACGAGCGCGTCCACTACGCGCTGACATTCCAGATCGGGCAACTCTGCAAAGGCCTGACCACCCACAGCGCCGGTTGCGCAGGCTCGGACAACGCCGGGCTGAAGTGGTCCAACGACTACGACCCCGCCGCCTGGAACACCGTCGACGCGCTCGGCGACCTGGCGATGTCTGTCGGGCAGATGCACGATCTGCTCCAGTTCACCGCAGCCAACCACGCGAACGCCAACTCCCAGTCGGCCCCACAGCCGAAACCGGATGATCTGGTGTTCCCGCCAGGGACGCTAACGGTGTATCAGCCGACCGAGCCGCCGTATGCCTTCGGCGGCGATGACCCGGAACCAACTGGGTGGAGCTGGGTCCAGGGCTACGTCGAAGGCCATATATGGCCCAACGGTGACCCCAACGACCTCCGCATGACCGGGGCCGCCTGGCGCGACATGGCTAACGGGCTACGCGCTGCGGCCCAGATCCTTCCCGGTGCACGGGAGCACATCGAGACACAGCAGACCACGGAAACAGCCCAAGCCCTCGAACAGGCCGACAACGTCAAGACCGAGTTCGAGAACCTGGCCGTTGTCTGCGAAAGCCTCGGCAACTCCTGCTACGCCTACGCCAGTTCGGTCGAGCAGACCAAGAGCGCGATCAAACGTGCGCTCATCGAGATGATGGCGCTGATCGCAGCCGATCAGGCCGCGGGCGCGCTGTTCGCCTTCTTCACCGGGGGTACGTCCGCGGTCGCCGCGCAGGGCGGGATGGCGATCCTGTTGGCCGCCTACGGCGCCAGAATCGCGACCACCATCCGTGCACTGATCGGCCTGGTCGAGGTCGTTAAGGTGCCGGCGACCGTCGCCCAGGCGCTCGCGCGCAGCAGCGAGGTACTGGGCCCGTTGCTCCGGGCTCGGCCAGCTCTTGCCGATGTCGGGGGTGCGGCGGCCGCCTCGCCTGGTCCGTTCATTGCGTGGGCGCGGTTGACTCGTCCCGGGCTGTGGAAAGAAACCAAGGAGGACATCCTTCGCAACACCCCGACATGGCGGCGACCGGGCGATACCACCGATGACTTCTATACGGTCAAGTCCGAGCCCGACATCAAGGTCCACAAGGACAAGAACTACGACAACCATCCTGAGATCACCCAGCTGCCGAAAGATCCGAAGGGGCAGTACTACCTCGACGAGGCCAACGGTGTCCGGTACCCGGTCAATCCCAGCTGGGACTTCGGACACAACAGCGGTTTCGAGAATCGGAAGATCATCGCTGACGCGCAAGCCCGCGGCCTGACCCAGGAGCAGATGGCCGCCGAGGTCAACGCCCACCCCGAAAGATTCCATGTCGAGGACTCGACTGGAAACCGATCTCATCGAAGGGAACCGAAGTAGATGAGCAACCTCGACGAATGGGGCCGGACACCCCTGCACTACGCCGCGAGGGACGGCGACCTCGACGCGATAGCCAGTCTGGTGAAGTCCGAGGACGTCAACCTTCCCGACATCGACGGTTGGACGCCACTGCACTTCGCCGCACAAGAGGCCAACCCTGCCGCGATCGAGCGTCTACTCGACGCCGGCGCCGACATCGATGCGCTGACCGAGAAAGGGATGCCGGCCATCTACTGGGCCGCGACGGCCGTCAGCGGCGACCCTGTGGCCGCGATTCGCCTGCTGCGCGCGCGCGGTGCTGATCCGCGGCGAGAGACGATCGAAACCTACTTCGGGCGCAAGAGCGCGCTGCACTTCATCAACGAAACCGCCAACAACCCGTTGATCCAAGCCGAGTTCGCGGACCTGACATGAGTGCCGATCCCGAATACGACGCGGCCATCGACGAGATTCGGGCCAAAGCGAACGAGGTCCAGGCGGCGATGGCCAAGGTCCGCGGTATCGGCACAGCGGGAAACGGGGCCATCAGCGCGACAGTCGATGCCGCCGGACACCTGCGGGATTTGAAACTCCCACGCGATGCCCACCGGCTAGGCGACCGGTTGGCGAGTCTGATCCTCGAAGCGGCCGCGAACGCGGAACGGGACGCGGCGACCAAATCAGCGGCGGCGGCGTTGCCGCTGACCGAAGACAGCAGGGTCATGGAGGGGTTGAAGTCGGTGCGTGAGACGTTCGGCCCACCCCCTCGGTCGACAACTCCACTGACTGATGCTGAGGTTGAGGCCGCCGACGATGCGTATTTCGCCCGACTCAACGGTGCCGCCGTCTATGACCAGAACTAAGCGCAGCAGCGTGAACATGTCGTGACCCGCGGCAGCTGGCACGATTCCGGGCGCCAGCGGTCTCGCTCCTATGCTTCACCGTAAACTTTGGTCTCGCAGTCAAGTTCGGAATTCGGGGGTGCGTATTCGCTCTACTCGGCGGGGGAGTAGTCCTGCTCTTGACATCGCGCTCGACGGTGCGCGATCCCACCCAGCGGCCGAGGGCTGCTCCGCTGGGCACCAGAGCTAGGTCAGTTCGTGATGAGGTAATCCACGACGGCGGGCCCGGTGCGGGCCAGGCCGGAGTCCAGCAAGTCCAGCACACCGCTGCGTTAGGTATCCCAGTCGTCGAGCTTGGGCTGGTCACGCGGCGCCGCGGTGAGCCATGCGCGCCCGGATCCGGGTGGGTGTCGGCGCCGACCCACACGGCCTGCCTGACCAGCGCGGCGTTGTGGTGCGGGGAGACGACGCGGCGGTAGAGGTCGCTGTCGCGGTCGAACGGGTTGCCGTTCAGCTCGGCCATCACCGACTCCTCGAGCCGCGGCGCGTAGGTGTTCCTTGTCGAGCACGACCGGGTCCACCAGCTCGGCCAGCAGCCGTGTGGCGGTGGTCTTCCCGGCGGCGGGGAACCCGCACACGATGGTCACCCCGGTGCCCGCATGAACGGCAAGCCCACGCAGCGCTTGGTGCGCGACAGGTGAAAACGGCAGGGGCGGTTCGGCGTTCGCGGCGACAGTCATCTGTTCATCTTGCCCAGAGCACCTGGTCGAGGGCGGGCTGTTCGGCGTAGCGTGAACGAGTCGGTGCTGTCAGAAGGGGGCCAGATGATCGGCATGGAGGACGAGTTCTTGGACCTGCTGGGGGAGTTGAAGCGCGTCGGCCCCGGCCCGGACCGCCAGCGCCTGGAGCAGATGCGCGAAGAACTCGATGTTCTGGTCGAGCGGCTACAGACGCGGGTGCCCCGCGGTGAGCGCTACGACCGACTGGTGCGGCTCAGCGAGGAGGTCACCGAGTTCCTCGGTGCCGCGGTCGAACGCGCGCGGATCGCCGCGAACGTCGACCGGGTCAAGCGGGAGCGAGAGGCCTACGACGCGGCTCACCCGACGATCCTGAGCCAGCAGCGCAGTGCGCTCGCCGATTGGAAACCACGCGATGGCAACGCCATCGACAGAGCTCTGCGCGAGAATCAGCGCGGCTACGACCGCGAACGCTGACTGCGGGCATCCTCCTCGACCCCCTAGGCCGACGAGGGCGTCCGGCGAGGATCAGTTCGTCGGCTCGGCCGGGATGTCCTGGTGCGCTCGTCTGCGCGCTTGCCGCCGCCGGGCTCGTGATCCGCTCTGGCGGTGGTTGTCCCCGCAGTATTTGGCGGGGCGGCCGGGTGCGCCGGGCTTGCGCTGTCTGAGTTCTCTACCGCACCACAGGCAGAGCGTCCCGGCAGGGACACGGTCGCCGAGGTAGGTGAGCAGCAGTCCGCGCAGGACCGGATCCGCCCTGATCCTGCCGGTGAGCTTTCTGATCAGTGCGGCGTTGTGGTCGGGGTCCACGCCGGTGTTGATGAGGATGTAGTCGAGTAGGTCCTGATCGTGGCGAGGCAGGACCTGACGGACGAGGGCCAGATCGTGGGTCAGGTAGCTCTGAGCGACGCGCTCGCCCACAGGATCGCGGTGGCCGCGGGGTGTCCTGCTCACCGCTCTGTCCCTTCCTCGATCGTGGTGGGTTGTCTCGGCCTACGTCGGCTCCCCGCGGGAAGTGTGAGGCGGCGGCAGATCGTAGCGACGACGGCCTCGACGATGCGGGGGATGTCCTCGCGGTTCGCCCGCAGCAGCGCGGTGATCGCCATCGCGAGGACGGCCAGGACGAGAACGAGGACAGGCAGCTGCATCCAGAACGCCGACCAGGGAGCGAGCTGGATAGCGGCGGATGCGAGATGAGACGACACGACACCTCCGAAACAACAATGGCCCCCGACCGAGGGTCGGGGGCCTGGATGGGTAACAGAAAAGGCCCCAGCGGATCCGCTGGAGCCTGCGGGCAGAACTGTGCTGCCTGGTGCAGGAGTCTAGCGCGACAACAGGGTTGGAGCAACGCCTGCGTTCACGCAGGTCAGCGCCGCCTCCTGTGACGTGCGCGGAGACCGGTCCGGGGAGATTTCGTGACACCCAGCATTTTTATGCTGAGTCGTCGAAGAGCATTAGGGCACCAAAGCATTTTGACGAGATTCGTCGAAATGCTCGATCGGTGATGCGCGGTCGGCCGGACCGGCAACGGCCCGGCGCAGCGGACTCCAGCTGGCAGTCACCTGCAGGACACCGGGCGGTTCAGGGCAGGGGTGGGCTACACCGGGCGAGGTCTGCGATCCCGTCGATGCCTCGTTGTCGGACCAGCAGGATCGGTTCTCAGTGCGGGTTGTACTGCGTGTCGATCCAGTCCTCGGCGCACCGACACCGCGACCGGTAGCCGAGTGGAGCTACGGTGACGCCAGTGGGGCATCACAGCCCCTCGGCAGATCGGCCGCGCCCGAATACACCCAACGGGGCTACGGCTCCGTCTGGGCGGGTTCCTGGGCGAGGAGCCAACCCTGAAGACGTTCCAGGCGCTCCACGTCGTCGGGATGCCGACGCACGGCTTCGATCTGCACGGCCATCATCAACCGCGCGTCCAAGGGTGAACGGCGTACCCGGGCGCCCTTCCTGCCTCGATACGCCCGCTGCCGACAACGCGAGCTGCAGTACTTACGTGGTCGACCGGCACTTCCCACGAGACCCGGCACCAGCGTGATACCGCAAGTACCACAGCAGCCTCCGGGCGGCGGCGCGGAATCCTCGGCGAGGAGATCGCGCACTCCCCGGTGCCGCAAGAACTCGATCACCTCGGCGAAGGCGTATTGCTCGATGGCGTCGAACTCACTGGGCACTCCTGCTTCCAGCTTGTCCAGGTACTGGATGAGAAATTCGGAGTAGCCGTGCAGTTCGGCAATGCGATCGATACGAGTACGTGCCTCGGCGTGAGTGACTCGGTTGAGGGCGTGGCGGGCAAGCCCGTCATGAGCGGCCCGGGCCCGACGGCGAGCCATCAGTGGTTCTCGGACTCGGCCTGGGGAGTGGCAGATCTGTCACGTCGGCTCGGCGGGACCTTCAGATCGGGCCGCCGGAAAGCCGGGGCGAAGGCGGCTGTGAAAGCTGCGAACACTGCAGGGATGTCCTCGGGGCGGGCGCGCCATATCGCGACGAGACCGATGAGTGGCACTGCTGCGGCCAGCACGATGAGCGGGAACTGCATCCAGAACAGGATCCACCCTCCTGCGGTGGTGATCGAACCTGCGTCCACGCCTAGCTCCTCACACGACAAAGGGCCCCCGACTTCTTCGTGTCGAGGGCCCTGAAACGACGAAAGCTCCAGACCGGCCGGGCTGGAGCTGAAACCGGGCACAGCGGTGCCCGTTCGAGCCATCAGACTAATCCAGGGGTCGAGTGCAGGTCAATCGCACAAATCCGCTGACAGTAGGCTGTCCGTCCCAGCAATTCGTAACGCTAGTTGACATACAACAGCGTGCCGCGGTCTGTTCCGACCCGAATGTCCATCTCCCTTGGACCAGGGTTGGATCGTAGAAGGTGTTCCTGGCGTCGTCGGGCTAGTTGTAGCTCCAGGTGTTGTCGTTGTCTTTGGTCGCTGTCAGGTCGAGTTTGCTGTACTGCCAGGCGCAGACGACGTTCATGTCGATTTTCAGCGAGCATGCCCAGCGGTGGTTGTTGAGGATGACCGCGGTGATGGGGAGGTCGGGGTAGTCCTTTCCACAAGCGGAGCTGGTCATTTCCCGTATGCCGCCGACTGATTTGTTGTCGGGTGTGAGGCATTCGCCGCTGTGGGGGTCGTCGCTGCGGTTGATGCCTGTGAGGTCGGTTCGGCCGCGTTCCCAGTTGCAGGCTCGGGTCAGATCTATCTCCGCGACGCAGGTCTCACCGCTGATGGTCAGTCCGTAGGAGTCGCAGAACTTGACCAGGTCCAGTCCTAGTGCCGGGCCCGGTGGTGGCACCTCGTGGGCAGGCTGATGCTGCACCCGACCCGCGACTGCGTCGTCGAATCCCTCGCCGCCACCGACAACGAAGACGAAGCCGAGCAGCTACTCACCGTGTGTACCCGCGCCGCCGCACACTCCACCCTCACCGCCGCCGCCACCATCCTCACCGCCTGGTGCGTGCAACACCCCACCCTGCATCTGCCCGCGGTCCGAGTCGCTACCCGCGTCGAAAACCCTGCCCCCTTGATCAACGCACTCGACCAGATCGCCACCACCCCCGACACCCCACCCGACACCCTCACGGCCCTCCATGACGCCATCCCACACCAGACCCGCGTACTCGCCGCTACCGCCACAACCCTCACTCACGCCCTCACCGAGCACTACCGTCACACCGGCAACCAATTCCTCCTCGCGGCCAGTCTGAACAACCTCTCGGTCCGGTTGGCGGAGTTGGGTCACCGCGACGAAGGCCTCACCGCGGCCGAGGAAGCGGTGAGGATCCGGCGAGTACTGGCCGAACACCACCCCGACGCCCACCTCCCCAACCTCGCGATGAGCTTGAACAACCTCTCGGTCGATCTGGGGGAGTTGGGTCGCCACGACGAAGGCCTCACCGCGATCGAGGAAGCGGTGGGGATCTACCG